>CAYWVF010000019.1:48717-52257 GCA_964461815.1 uncultured Oscillospiraceae bacterium | reverse complement strand
CACGCTCGAAATCGGAGTGGATCTTTCCTGCTGCAGCAGGTGCCTTCGTACCGTTTTTGATAGTCCAAGCACGAACCTCCTTCGGGCCGGCGGTGAGATAGCTTATAAGTCCGAGCAGCTTGTAGCTCTTTTTGATGAGTCGGTCAAGTCCGCTCTCCTCGAGTCCGAGGTCGGCAAGGAATACCTTCTTTTCATCCGGCTCAAGCTCTGCGATCTCCGCCTCGATTCCGGCACATATCGGCATGATCTCGGCGCCCTCCGACTCCGCATACGCGCTGAGCTTTGCGTAGGCTTCGTTTTGCGACATATCTCCGCCGATATCATCCTCGCCAATGTTTGCGGCGTATATCACCGGCTTGCGGCTGAGAAGCGGTACGTCGGCGAGGAACTTCTCCTCATCCTCGTCAAGCTCGACAGCTCGAGCCGATACTCCGTCCTCAAGTGCAGTCATTACCTTTTGAAGTACAGCAAGCTCATGCTCGAGCGACTTGTCGCCTTTCATCAGCTTTCTTGTCTTATCCATGCGGCGCTCAAGCAGCTCCATATCGGATATTATAAGCTCGGTGTTGATTACCTCAAGGTCGCGCATAGCGTCAACCGAGCCGTCCACGTGGATTATATCGCTGTTTTCAAAGCATCTTACAACGTGGATTATCGCATCCACCTCGCGGATGTGAGAAAGAAACTTGTTTCCCAAGCCCTCACCGTGCGAAGCACCCTTTACAAGTCCGGCGATATCGACAAATTCGATAACGGCAGGAGTGTACTTCTCCGGATTGTACATTTCGGCAAGCACGTCCATCCTTTTGTCCGGAACAGCCACCGTGCCGACGTTCGGCTCTATCGTGCAGAAGGGATAGTTTGCGGTTTCTGCTCCCGCACTTGTGATTGCATTGAAAAGTGTGCTTTTTCCGACGTTCGGCAAGCCGACGATACCTAATTTCATATATGTATATTCTCCTTATTTTTTATACGATGTGTTGTGATGCTCTGACTGACGAAGGATTCTTTACGATATTATATATCTGCAAATTTCCTCAAAATTACGGTTTATCTCACTTTTATTCAGCCATATAACCGTAAAGTTCCGCCTTGAGATTTCCTTGTGATTATTCCTCCACCGCCTGCGGCGGTCCCCCTCCCTTTAGGCAAGGGAGGCTTTTGAGAGATCATATCCTGCGTAATTGTGTCACGCAAACTCAATTGCTCGAGTAAATTCTACCGGGAGCAAATAATGCGTGCTCGCAAGGGCATTTTTGCGATGCCGTCAATTGACACGGCGGTCGCAAGACCGCGAGAAGCTTTTAGGGATTTTAAGAAATAAAATTCCGTACGTGTCAATTATAGGTCATTCTCCACGTTTTGTCAATACTTTATACGCTCTCCGGCGCTTTTTCCGAGCGATCCTAATAGACCATAATTTACAATTTGTTAACATAATGCACCCTACCATATGATATTATGAAGTTAAGCAATATTTATCAATCTTAACAATTACCGGAGGTGGCGATATGGGAACAAGAATATTGGTTGTCGATGATGAAGTAAGCATCTGTGACCTATTAAAGCTCTATCTCGAGAACGAAGGATACGAGGTCAAAACAGCTCACGACGGAGCGGAAGGAATAAGCTATTTCAAGATGTACGAGCCGGATCTTGTCCTGCTTGACATAATGCTGCCGAAAAAGGATGGCTGGCAGGTATGCCGCGAGATACGCGAGATATCCTCTAAACCCGTAATAATGATAACAGCCAAGGGCGACGTCTTTGACAAGGTGCTCGGACTTGAGATGGGAGCCGACGACTTCGTTGTAAAGCCCTTCGATATGAAGGAGCTGTTCGCGAGAGTCAAGGCTGTACTGAGAAGATACGCTGCTCACGACAACCAGAACGACGACGAGGTCATAAAGTTCGATAATATAGAGATAAGCCTTCAGAAATACGAGCTGAAGCTCAAGGGTAAGCCCGTTGATATCCCCCCGAAGGAGCTCGAGCTTCTCTACTTCCTCGCGTCCAATTACAACCGAGTATTCACAAGAGATCAGCTTCTCGACAAGGTTTGGGGCTTCGATTATCTCGGAGACTCGCGCACCGTCGACGTGCACGTCAAGCGCTTGATCGAAAAGCTTTATGGAGTTTCTGAAAATTGGATAATTAAAACAGTATTGGGCGTAGGCTACAAATTCGAAATACTTCAATAAAACTTAATTCCGGCAGAAACAGACGCTTTCTGCCGGTTTTTAAAAGAAAACGCACGGAGCGGTGCCCTGCACCCTCCGATATCCCCCAAAGATAGGAAACGGTAGCCGAATATGTTTAAAAGTGTATTTACCAAATACATGGTCACCTTCATGCTTATAATACTTGTGAGCTTTACCCTGCTCGCAAGTATTATATCTACCATGATGATGAACTACTCTACAAGCTTAAAAAGCGACACGATCGAAAACGCGATAAGCTCGGTGCAAAGCGTAATCACCGAGAGGTACAGCATCACCTCTAAAACCGACCTGAACGCGTTTATCCGCGGCGGCGCACTTTGGCGCGAGATATCCATGATCTCACGCTACGAGGACGAGCTCCTTTTCATCATCGCCGACGGAGACGGAAACGTGCTTATAGCCGACAGCCGCGTAAACGATATAATCGGATACACCCTGCCGAGCGATGTCGTTGAGAAAACGAAGGAGTCCGACTTCGATCAAAGGGATACGCTTGGCGGAATATTCTCCACCCCGTATCTAATAAACGGAATCTCGATAGATTCCCCCGACGGAGAGTCGATATGCCTCGTGTACGCCTGCTACTCGGACGAGCAGCTCAACAACATGATACATATGATGATAAACACCATCATAACCGCAAGCTTGTGGGTGCTGTTCGCCGCACTCATCGCGATATACTTCCTAAGTGAGAGGACGATAGGGCCGCTCAGAACAATGAACAAGGCGGCAAGGAGCTTCGCTCAGGGAAAATTCGACGTGCGAGTCCCGGCAATAGGCCACGACGAGGTCGCAGAGCTTGCCGTGGCGTTCAACTCAATGGCGGAGTCGCTCGCGCGACTCGAGGAGATGCGCCGCACCTTCCTTGCAAACGTATCTCACGATCTGCGTACGCCGATGACGACCATCTCCGGCTTTATCGAGGGCATACTCGACGGAACGATACCTCCCGAAAAGCACGAATATTACCTGAACGTAGTGGCAAGCGAGGTCAAACGTCTGTCCAGGCTCGTCTCTACCCTGCTCGACATTTCGAGAATAGAGGCAGGAGAGCGAAAGTTCAACATGGCGCCCTTCGATATATGCGAAATGGCACGACAGATACTCATATCCTTCGAGCAGAAGATAGATGCCAAAAAGCTTGACGTGGAGTTTGAAACAAGCGACGAAAGCATCTACGCATACGCCGATCATGATGCGATATATCAAATTCTGTATAATCTCTGCGACAACGGAGTTAAATTTGCACGTGATACCGGAAAATACCGCATCTCAATAATGCGCAGGGACAAGAAAATATTCGTCTCGGTCTACAACG
>CAYWVF010000019.1:0-48707 GCA_964461815.1 uncultured Oscillospiraceae bacterium | reverse complement strand
TCACAAAGGAGGATCTGCCCTTCGTATTCGACCGCTTCTATAAGAGCGACAAGAGCCGCAGCCTTGATAAGAGTGGGCTCGGACTCGGTCTGTACATCTCGAAAACCATTATGGATGCTCACAACGAGGAGATCTGGGTAAAGAGCACCTACGGCGAGTATTGCGAGTTCGTTTTCACCCTGACAGAAGCATCAGAAGCTCAGGTGAAGAAGCAGAGCATCAAGGGATAAAATCTCGGAAAAATCACAAATGCTATTGCATTTTCAAGCTTAATATGATACAATAACCGTTGTCGGCAGTATGGCTCAGCGCCCGTGTCCGCCGGCAACGAATATGCCGGAATGATGGAATTGGCAGACGTGCTGGACTCAAAATCCAGTGGTAGCGATACCGTGCGGGTTCGACCCCCGCCACCGGCACCAGGAGAAAAGCATATCTGTTTAACAGATATGCTTTTCTCTTTATACTTTACTTTTAACACGACATACACAAGTTAAATACTTTTTATACACAGTAGGAGGCTAATATGAAAACTTTCAATATCGATCTCGGCGGATACAAGCTTATCCAGCTTTCGAACCAGTCGCATACTCAAATGATGTCATATATTATCACGACTCCAAACGGTCATGTTTTTCTTATCGACGGCGGTACGGCTGCCGATGCGGATCATCTTCGCAGCATGGTAAGATCTCTTGGCGGTAAGGTCGATATGCTTTTCTTGACACACTGTCATGACGACCATACTCTCGCTTTACTGGAGCTTATCAAGAACCCCGATGGGATCGAAATACAATCTATCTGCTATAACTTTCCTCCTCAGGACTGGCTCAACATTGCCGAGGACTACTGTAAGCCGGCAACAGACAGATTCTTTTCCGAAATTTCCGACTACAAGGGTCTTGTTATCACACCTGTTCAGGGAAATGTCTACGATATCGACGGCATGAAGATTGAAATACTCAAGGACTGCTCCGACTATCTCGATTACGATCCAAAGACAGAGCTGTCCCCTATCAACGACACATCCATAGTTTTTCGTATCGTATTCCCCAACGGCAAGAAAACTTTATTCTTAGGTGATCTCGGAATAAATTCAGGTGATCGACTTGCCGACATGTACGGCAGCGAGCTCAAATGCGATATAGTTCAGATGGCTCACCATGGTCAAAACGGAGTCGGTAAGCGTGTTTATGAGCTTTGTGCTCCGCAGGTCTGTATGTGGACAGCCCCCGACTGGCTTTGGGTAAACGATGCAGGCAACGGCCCCGGCACAGGTCCATGGAAAACACTTGAGGTCAGAGCTTGGATAGATGAGCTTGGTGTTACAATGAACGGCACCGAAGCAGACGGCGATGTTTATGTAATTTGATTCATTTTGAGGTGGATTATGCGCTACGAACGTGATTTTATTATATCGGGTGTACATATCGGTGAGCATTCCTTTGAGCCTGCGGAAATAATCAAGGAGATCCGTGAACGCTGCATAGATCTCGGTATGAATTTCGTAACCATCAGAACAAATAACGAGCCTGTACCCGAGGAATATTTCTATGACTGGGCTAAATTTCTTGCCGAAAACGAGATATACTTCATTTTCCTTTATACCATTCAGCATGCTCCGAAGGGAATGGAGTCTCAGCTTACTCCCGAAATCGTAAAAAAAATCAAGGAAATAGCAGGCAAATACTTCATAGGTGATATGATCGGTGAGGTAGGCAGCTCCTTTTGCTGTAAGCTTCCGGGCTACTTTATTCCCGCACATGAAGCGATGCCTCCGCAGGATGCCGCAAATATGCAGCAGGCGAAGGATAACTATATAAAAGCAGTGTCTCACCTAATCGACATAGATCGGAAGCTCGGCATTGATGACATTATTTCAGTTGAGGCTACAGCACTTAACAGCTACAATATGGAAGCCGGTGTCACTATTCCGATGTGCGAGCTTATGTGCGGAAACCCGGAGATCATCGTATCGTCACTGCGTGGTACTGCAAGAGCGTATGCTTCTCGTATGTGGGGTACTTATATTGCACATGAATGGTACGGCGGTGTACGTCATGATGATATTACAAAGCAGAAAAGGCTTCAGCTTGCATATCGTTACGCTTACATGGCAGGCTCGAATGCATTCTGTCTTGAAAGCGGTGACGAAGAGCTGCTCTCCTTCGGCTATCACTATACAAAAGAACACGAATTCTGCGAGCAGTACCGTGATGTGCTTGTCGAGTGTGCGAAGCGTATCAAGGAGGATGCACGTCCGACAGGCGGTCCGAAGGTCAAAGTCGCATTCATACAGGGCAATCTTGACTCCTACGGCGTATGGGGTGCAAGCTCTGCCTGGAGTCAATTTGATCGTCCCGAATGGAGCTACGGTCCTGCCGAGCATTCATGGCGTATTTTCGATGAGATCGGCACCAAGCGCAGCTGGAGCGACCCTGCGAACTACGGTGAACGTGACTACAGTGCTCTTCCGGCTTACGGAATGTATGATATTATCCCTGCGGTTTCATCCTACGAGGTCATGTCAAGGTATGATTACCTCATTTTCGTTGGTTGGAATACGATGACCGATGCCATTTATGCAAATCTGGAAAAATATGTAGAAAACGGAGGTAAGCTCTTTATTACTGCCGCTCATCTCAATACAAGCACCTCACGAGACGGCAAATATGAGCCTATCAACGGCGGAGATTTTTCAAACCTTCTCGGATGCACCTTCACAGGTAATACCATTTCAAACAACTATGGTATCAAATTTGAAAAAAACAGTCTTATCCCCGAGATCATGTACCCGGGAACGACAGATAAGACCGTTGATCCTGTCTATTCCTCCGGTCAGATCCGATATATCGATACTAAGCTGACTACAGGCGTTCAGGCAGCATATATAAGTGACACATTCTTTGCCGATGCTCCGTGTGATAAAAATGCACTCATAGAAAACCGTCTCGGTTCAGGTACAGCTATATTGCTCACGACTCTCGACTACCCCGGTCTCGGCAGTGTATATCCGCTTTATCGTGCCATTGTCAGAGAAATACTGAGTGCATGTCACAGATCAAGTGATATACGTGTCCTCGGTGGTGATAAGCTTCGTTTTGCAGTTTATGATATCGGTGACGGCTCATACAAGGTCTATCTTCTCAACACGGACTTTGATTTCAATACACAGGTAAAGATCGAAACTCCGTCCAAAAAGCTTGACATAGAGCTTGAGCCCCTTGAGCTGAAAGCAGTTGAATTATGATAAAGAAAATATCTGTCGGCTTACTGACGTTCATATTTACTGCCGCTGTTCTCGTAGGAATACTCACCGCCTCTGCAATGATACCCACCAAAGCGATAAAAGACAACTTTATTTCTTCAATGGAGTTTTTCATCGAGCTCGACAATTCCGCTCCGGCTTTAGTCGAACCAAACGGCTTTACGCTGGACAGGTATGCTGATATCAATTTGCTTGAGATCGCATATCAGCTCGACAGCTCTGCTCCGTTCACCTCGGTGATCTCTTCCATGTATACTAAGGGAACAGAGTATCAACCGGAAAAGCTAATCGAAATTGCGGAAAACGATATATCCCCTACCGTGAGCTATTCGAGATATTGGCATGGAACAGTATTATTTCTCAGGTTTTTCATGCTTTTTATGGATATCAGAGGCATATATATACTGAATCTCATAATATTCATCATTCTTACGGCAATATTATGTCGTATGCTCGTAAAAAGGAGCTGCACTCCCATCATGGTATTCCTTATGATCGGCTTAGTGCTTACAAGAGCGTATCTTATGCCGTTTTGTATTGAGTATATATCCTCCGGAATGCTTATGCTGATAGCGTCCATAGTCATATTATGGCTTGACACCGATGAGCACCGAAAGTACATACCATATGCGTTTATATCTATAGGCGTTGCCATATGCTTTTTTGATTTTCTTACCGCAGAGACACTTACACTTTCTCTTCCGCTCGTATTGCTCCTATCCGCACGAGGACTGAAAGGGAAAAACACTTGCTTAAAAGAAAATATCATCCTGTGCGTCAAGTGTATCATCCTATGGCTCGTATCATATGCGAGTATGTTTGCTTTGAAATGGGGCATATCATCGATCGTCTCAAGTGCGGAAAGCATCGGCAGTATTCTTGACCACGCATCTATTCGTATCTCATATGATCCCACCGACGCTCCTTACCGTACAGTCATATCCGCACTGACCTTGAATGTGACAAAGCTCGTATTTTTAAGCTTTACGAAGACATATACAGGTGTTTTTACAGTTGTAATAGTATATATTCTTGCCATTTTGGGATTTATATATATGTTTCGAAGGCGTGACTGCGACCTTTCGATACCTATCCTTATTTTTGTGATCGGGCTTATTCCATTTGGTCGATATATCATTCTGTCTCCGCACTCGCAAGATCACTCTATATTCACATATCGAGCGCAGCTTTCGACTATCGTCGCAGCTCTTTCTGCGATCATGCTGTGCATCGATCTCAGCATATTCGGTAAAAAGACGAGGAGGGACGATCATAAAAAGCACAAACATTGAATTGACGATCCTGATGCCATGCTTAAATGAAGAAAAAACGATCGCCACCTGTATACGTGAAGCCGCATCGTTTGCAAATAACAGTGGTATCAGCACCGAGATCCTGATATCAGACAACGGCAGCACCGATCACTCTGCGGATATTGCCCGTTCTATGGGTGCAAGGGTTATCTCTGTCAGCGAAAAGGGCTACGGTAACGCTCTTATCGGAGGTATAAATGCGGCAGAGGGGAAATACATTATCATGGGCGACTGTGATATGAGCTATGATTTTCTCCATCTCGAACGATTCATCGACGAGCTGCGCTCAGGTCACGAGCTTGTTATGGGTAACAGATTCAATAGCGACATGGAAAATGGTGCTATGCCGTTTCTTCATAAATACTTTGGTGTTCCGTTTCTTTCATTTGTTGGAGCTGTCATCTACAAGGTAAAGCTAGGTGATTTCCACTGTGGGCTTCGTGGCTTTGATACTGCATATGCCAGAAAGCTGGACCTGAAATGTTCGGGAATGGAGTTCGCAAGTGAGATGATAGGTGCTTTTGCACGCTCAGGTGCTGATATATCGGAAATACCTATACATTTTCGTCGTGATGCACGCAATGGCAGAAGTCATTTGCGTACATTTCGTGACGGTTTCCGTCACCTGATATTTATGCTACGTGATATTTAACAAATCACATTACAAATATTCTGCTTGGCATATAGTATTTTTTTCCTTTGTCAATCATCCCTAAAAATTTTTATACTTTTTTTACGTTGTTCTTGTTGAATCGCTTACAATATTTTGGTAAAATATTTATTGGAGAGAGGAGCGGTGTGAAAAAATTTTTTAAGTCAAAACTTGAAAGGGGGATCTTATAATGCTCACAACATTTCACGTGAGCTGCAATGCGTATGAACAAAGAATTAAAAGCGAAAATCATTGAATCACTTACATCCGTTGTGCCGATCACTGCGATCGTGTTAATTTTAAGCATAACCTTGACACCAATGCCGATCGGTACTATAATGTTATTTCTGGTAGGCGCATTTCTTCTAATTATCGGAATGGGTTTTTTCACCTTGGGAGCTGAAATCGCCATGCTTCCTATGGGTGACGGTATCGGTACAAAGCTTACTAAAGCAAAAAGGAATTGGCTCAAGTGTATAATTTTTCTTGTCATAGGTATAATCATCACAATAGCAGAGCCTGACCTACAGGTGCTTGCTCATCAAGTTCCTGCCATACCCGATTTGGTAATCATACTCACAGTCGCAATAGGCGTAGGTGTATTCCTTGCTATTGCCATGCTACGTACGACTTTTAAGCTTAAGCTGTCATACATGCTTATGGGCTTTTATATTATAGTATTCATACTATCTATCTTTACTCCAAATGATTTTATTGCCGTTGCCTTTGACAGCGGCGGTGTTACTACAGGTCCTATAACCGTACCGTTTATTCTTGCTCTCGGTACCGGTATGGCAGCCGTAGGTATCAATAAGGATTCCAAGGACGATAGCTTCGGTCTCGTTGCACTTTGCAGCATCGGTCCGATCCTCGCTGTTCTCCTGCTCGGTATAGTATATAATCCCTCTACTGCGAATTATACGCCTATAGAGATCGCAAGGATATATACGACAAAGGACGTTGCGGATCAATTTGCTGCCGGCTTCCCAACATATATTAAGGAAGTAGCCATATCGCTTTTCCCGATCATCGCATTTTTCGCCATCTTCCAGATATTTACGCATCAATTCCGTCGCAGAGAGCTTATCCGTTTCTGTATCGGTATGGTATACACATATATCGGTCTTGTTATGTTCCTTACAGGTGTTAATATAGGCTTCATGCCTGCCGGTAACTATATCGGTGAGCAATTGGCATTGACAAAGTACAGCTGGATTCTAATACCGATAGGTATGATAATGGGTTACTTTATCGTAGCCGCAGAGCCTGCCGTTCATGTTCTCAATGCACAGGTTGAAGAAGTGACCGCAGGTGCTATTCCTCAGTCTGCAATGAAGCAGAGCTTATCAATAGGCGTTGCTATCTCTATCGGTATCGCTATGCTCAGAATACTTACAGGCATATCGATCTACTGGTTCCTCGTTCCGGGATATGCTATCGCACTCATACTTACCTTCTTCGTTGATCCTATATTCACCGGTATAGCATTCGATAGCGGTGGCGTTGCCAGCGGTCCTATGACAGCGACATTCCTGCTTCCGTTTGCAATGGGTGCCTGTGAAGCATTGGGTGGAAACATTCTCACCGATGCATTCGGTATCGTTGCGATGGTTGCACTTACTCCGCTGATAACCATTCAGTTTATGGGACTTTCGTACAAGCGTAAAACAAAGAAAATGCTCCATGCGGATACATCCGAGCCTGTACTTGATGACGAAGTCATCGACTACGAGGATGAATCCGATAACTAAAATCAATCTTAAAGTACTGGAAAGGAGGACGCCTGATAACACAGGCATCGCTTAATATGAGTAAAGAAACTGCACCTGATATGCAGATAATGATAACGATAGTCGATAGAGGCAAGGGAGCAGCTGTTGCTGAGATATGCAAAAGTACAAACATGCATATTAACTTCGTTGCACTCGGCTCCGGTACGGCAAGCTCTGAGATACTTGATTATCTCGGTATCGGAGAAACACGTAAAGATGTCCTTGTGACACCTGTTCTCAAAAGCAAATCACATGATGTAATGTTTGACATTGCATACAAAATGCAGCTCAAAAACCCAGGAAACGGTATAATATTTACGATTCCCGTATCCGGAGCCGGTCTTTGGCTGCCCAAGGCATTAGCCCACAATGAAAGCACATCGGAAAGGAAGGAATACAAGGTGAGCAGTCCTACAAAATATGATCTTGTATCTGTAATCGTCGAGCAGGGCGGTATGGATGTTGTTATGACAGCCGCAAAAAGTGCCGGAGCTTCCGGCGGTACAGTTCTTCACAGCAGAAGCATAGCCGGTGAAGATGCCGAAAAGTTCTTCGGCGGCACTTTGCAGCCTGAAAAAGAAATAATTATGATACTCGTTCCCCATGATATAAAGAAAGAAGTCATGCAGGCTATCAGTCACAGCGCAGGTATCAATACACCGTATAAGGGTATATTGATATCAACACCTGTTGATGATGTAATGGGTCTTCGTTCCAAGGAATAACAAATACATCTGTCAGCAGACTGAGTGATACGAAAAAAAATTGCAAATAAGCTCCCCGATAGATTTATCGGGGAGCTTATGTTTTTTAATTGATTATATCCTCCAGCGACTTTGCCGCATGATGCTTTATCGGCTTCCACTCCACCTTCATAAATATCGCAGCGATCGCTATGGGTATGCATGTTATCATAAATAAAGGAAATGCAAACGAATACATGATCTTTTTATACCATACGCAGTGGATATTTCTCCACTCACCTATCACCGTCACAGCTCCGAGAAGCAGGAATATTATGTATGCACCTCCAAGTGACCCCAAGACTGCTTCTACAATCTTTATCATATCGTGCTTAGGTGTGACTACTGCCCAAATAAATCCGCCAAAGCTAATAAACATACTCAAAAACGACACAATTATCGCAGGAATTATCGCCATTGCCATATCAAAGCATGCAAAATCACCTGTTTTCAGTAACCGTTTTATAAGGTCTGCGCCTTTAAGTCTGTACGCCTGTATCGAGCCCTTTGCCCACCTAAGCCTCTGTCTTATTGATTGCACGAAGGAGACAGGCTGCTCGTCGTAAAGCATCGCAGTCGGACAATACGCTATCCTCTCGCCTTCTATGACGCTTGATAATGTAAACTCCGTGTCCTCGCTTAGTGAAAACCAATTCCAGCCGTTGCTTCTGTCAAATATCTCGTGATGCACAAGAAAACCTGTTCCCGAAATACAACAGCTCACTCCGAGTGTCATTCTTGCTTCGTTAAGGAAACGTGATTCACGCATAAAGTATATCGAATACGCTGCCGATATCCAGTTTTCACCGAAATTTTTCGAATTACGGTAGCTTGTTACAATCTTGTACCCTTTTGAAAAGGTCTTATTCATCTCGCTTACGTACGCTCTATCCAGTATATTATCTGCATCGAGCACAAAATAACCGTCATATTTATGCTTTGGAAGCTCAGCCCACAGATATTTCAGCGCATAGCCCTTTCCTATATGCTTTTTATCGCATCGCTCATACACTATCGCGCCTGCATCTCTTGCGGAATTTGCTGTATTATCCGTACAATTATCCGCTACTACGTAAATATCCACCAGCTCAGATGGATAATCCTGATCCTGTATGCTCTTTATTAGGCATGGCAGCACATTTTCTTCATTTCTGGCGGATATCAGCACTGCATAGCGATGTAGCACTGTTTCTTCCGAGCTGTCTCTGTCAACTCGTTTGAAAAGTGATACTAGCAAATATATAAGCTGATAAGCATAGCACAGTGAAAATGCCGCAGCTATAGCTTCATTTAATTTCAGCAGCCATTCCATTACTGTATTTTCTCCCCTTGGTATCTCTTCGGAATATTGCCATTATTATACTGTACGAATATAAAATATTACTCAATAAATTACTGACAAATATCTTAAATTTCCGAAAGTCATCCATGCTCCGATCTATACACTGCTTCTGCTGTATTATGACTCATATATATGAGAATAAGCGAAGAAACTCTTAGGTTTCTTCGCTTATTTGCTACTTTTTACCGTTATTTCAGCTGTGTTACCACTTTATTGAAGCCTTCAATATCTCACCGTATGCCCAGTGTGACTTGTCAAGATCCGAGTAAGGATTTCTGATACCCGAACCATCACCTGTACGTCCTATTGCGAGATTCACGATCTTCACGACCTCAGCTCGTGTAATGCTGTTGTCCGGTCTGAACTCACCGTTTGGATATCCTCCGATATAGCCAAGCTCGTAGAGAGCCTGAATATATTTCGCCGCACTGTTGTCAACCACATCTGCAAACGCTACAGGGTTATCGGATGATACTCCGAGAAGCTTTGCAAGCATCGTACAGAATTCGGCACGTGTGATATACTCGTTTGGTCTGAAGTCTCCGCTCTGCACATCGGCAATACCCTTTTTCTGGATAAAGCCTACATATTTTGCATACCAGTCTGTATACGAAACATCGTCATAATCAGGCATATAGAAGTGTGACTCGCCAAAGTCCTTATGAAGTCTTGACATAACAGCCGCAGCTTCCGCTCTTGTCATATTACCGTCAGGACGTACTGTACCGTCGGTATATCCGCTGATGTATGCACCGATCTGCTTGCTTGTCAGAAGTGATGCGAGCTTATAGCCATTATTGTTGTTCTCTTTCATTACAGGAACTACATTCATACTCCATTTAGCATAAAATGTCTTGTCGCCTGTAGAGCCCTTTGCTATATGAGGTGCTCTCACCGGGATCGTAAGATCTGCATCCGCATACCAACCAACGAATGTATAACCATCCTTTATCGGAGCAGCAAGTATGATCTCGTCATCCTTAGTATAGCTTGCCGGGTTATTCTCATTATTGATACCGCCGTTGAGAACGTATGTTATGTTGTAATATACGATCGGCTCGGGGATCGGTTCTACAGGAACGGTATTTTCCTGCCATATCGCCGTAAACGTCTTAGTACCTGTCGAGCCTTTTACAATACCTGTCGAAGCTATGCCGTTCTCCTGCCACTCAACGAACGTATATCCGCTCTTTGTCGGAGCTTTCAGTACAACAGTGCTCTCTATAGTATACTTCGCAGGATTTTCGGGATTATTTGTACCATTATCAAGCTCGTATACGATATCATACTGAACAGGTGTCCACTTCGCCCAAAATTCTTTATTTCCTGATGACCCGATTGCTATTCCGGTTATCGGATCATTCCATAAATACTGATTATCATACCAACCGTCAAAGGTATAGCCGTTCTTCGATACGCTCTGCAATGTGATAGGCAATTCATTTACTTTGTAGCCTGTAGGATTCGGGTTGGTGATTCCATCCACATTGTTATATGTTATCGTATAATCTGCCGGAGTCCACTTCGCATATACAGTAGTCTCATTACTGCTATTGTACGATAAGCCCTTTATTGCCGTAGCTGTCTCTATCTTACTGCCTGTACCTGCTGCATTGCTGTACCAACCGCCAAAGGCATAGCCTGTTCTTGTCGGTGTCGTCGTTGTCAATGCAATAGATGCATCGGAATAATTAAACGTTGTAGCTGTTATGCTTTCAGGAGTTACTATATCCGAGCCTGCATTGAGGTCATAGTTTATCTTATATGTGATCGGCGTCCACTTTGCATATACCGTAGTTGCCTTGTCTACATATGTCAAGCCCTTTATTGCGGTAGCTGTATTTGCAATCGCACTGCCTGTGCAGCTGCTATCACTGTACCAACCGCCAAAGGTGTAGCCTGCTCTTGTCGGTGTCGTTGATGTCAATGCAATAGATGCATCGGAATAATTAAACGTTGTAGCTGTTATGCTTGACGGACTTACAGCATCCGAGCCTGCATTGAGATCGTAGTTTATCGTATAATTCGAGCCTAACCACTTCGCATATAATATTATTGTAGACTCTGTTCCGGATGTTGCCAGAGCTTTCAGATCGGCATCATTCTCTATTTCATTGCCTGTACCTGCTGCATTACTATACCAGCCACCAAAGGTATAGCCTGTTCTCATCGGTATCGTGTCGACCAGTATTGCTTCTGTTGTTTCACAAGTAAACTCAGTACCTGTAATGCTTGCAGGAGTTACTGTATCCGAGCTCGCATTGAGATCGTATGACAATTTATATGAGACCGGTGTCCAGTTGGCATATAAATTCTTATTTCCGGTCGAGCCTTTCGGTATACTATTGCATGTGATGTTTCCGTTCGAATCACTGGACCAATGTGTGAAGCTATAGCCCGGTTTTGAAAGGAAAGACAAATTAATGGTTTCAGAATTTACAGTATATTTTACCGGGTTTGTATTTGTACCTGTAATTCCGTCCACATTGTGATACGATATCGTATATTCTATAGGATCAGACCATATCGCCTTGAACGTCTTATCACCGGTTGAGCCTACCGGTATACCTGTTGTGTCTATTGCTCCATCGCCCGTAAGCTCTACCCACTTGACGAAGCTATATCCGGCTTTTGTCGGATCTGCAAGTGTTAAGGCTTCGGTACTGACGTCTTCGCTCGTATAAGTTTCCGGATTTAAAGAATTATTGTCTCCACCATCAAGCTCATATGTAATGCTATACTCGGCAGTCTTAGCCTGTAACGTTATTTCCGTAGAATAGCTGCCGGAGGTCGTTTCGATTTTTTTGACCTCATAGCCTACTATGGTTTTACCTTCTTCGGTATAGCCGATATCACTTATTTTAAAGCTCGTACCATATGCCGAACAACTCTTGTCCGTCGCACTACCACTTGTCGACAATATATACATAATATAACCATCAAATGAGCCGTTGATATAGAGTATATCATCATTTGTCAAAACAGTACCTACTGTAAGACTTGATGACTTTACATCATAATACGTTGCATCAGCGACCAGACCTGTGATCGGAGATACCATAAGCACCATAAGTAATGTCAGGAACATGCAGAGTAGCTTTTTAGCACGTTCATTGATCAAGCTTTTCATCTTATTACACCTCTTATTCTGTATTTGTATACAAATTTGATAATATAATTTCACTGTGCTCGTGAAATCGGCACAGTTTTTTACTTCATGCTGCTACTGCTCCTCAGTCTCCGCTTCTTCGCTTCGTCTCGGCTTTCCGTGACCCTTTAGCAGCTTGCATTCACTCTTATGGAAGCTCTTCGGCATATCTTCATTTTTTGCAAGTGCAACCTTGCATATACCTCGCAGAAGATTTACCTCTACCACCGTACCCTCACCCTCAGGTGTCATTACCTTTGAATCAACGGGCGGTGTATTCTTGAGCAGATCCTCATATGCCTCCTGCTCGTACTTTAAACAGCACATCAATCTGCCGCATGTGCCGGAGATCTTCGTAGGATTCAGAGATAAATTCTGCTCCTTTGCCATTTTTATCGACACAGGCTGAAAGTCATCCAGAAATGTCGCACAGCAAAACGGTCTGCCACATATTCCAAGACCTCCGCAGAGCTTTGCTTCATCACGAACGCCTATCTGCCGCAGCTCTATACGCATTTTGAACACTCCTGCGAGATCCTTTACAAGATCTCGGAAGTCCACTCTGCCTTCACTTGTAAAGTAGAACAGTATCTTACTTCCATCGAAGGTATATTCCGCATCTACCAGCTGCATATCAAGACCATGACGTGCTATTCGCTCCTCACAGATCTTTAATGCATCCTTTGCTTTTTCAAGATTAGCTTTTTCCGTCTCGAGATCTTCCGTTGTAGCTGCTCGAAGCACAGGTCTGAGCGGCGACACAACCTCGCTCTCATCTACCTCTCTGTTCGCTATCGCGACCTCACCTATTTCGATACCTCTTGAGGTTTCGACTACGGCTTTCTCACCGACGGCAAGCTTGATTCCGACAGGATCGAAATAATATATCTTTCCTACCCTTTTGAATCTTACTCCTACTATTTCAATCAAAATATGGTTTCCTCATTTCCTTTACATATTAAAAAACTCTGCCGGTATCGCACTTAAAGCATGTGCCGGAGATACATTTCTCTCGAGCAGTCTGAGCTTGTCGATAAGAATATTCATATAAGTACATATCTCATCAAGCTTAAGCGATGACGCAAGCTTATCCACTGCTTCTCTTTTTTTCGATAACTCAGAAGTTAATAACTCAGGAGTTATCAACTCCTTTGTCCCGGATTTTATCATTGCAGCGTTTCTGAGCATCATAAGCAGCACTGTCAAAACAGATGTTGCTTCATTCTTACTGAGCTTTTGGTTTTTCCAGATGAAGCGTACTATCTCATACTCGCTCTTTTTGCACATAAGCTCCGCAAATAGAGCTGCAAGCTCCACAGATGCTTCATCGGGTGCATCAGCTTGAGTCTTGTTTGCGCCTTGGAGCCTAAACAGCGTACATCTTGACATAATAGTCTGCAATATCAGCTGTGTATTTTCCGTAGTAAGTATAAAGTATACATTCGGCGGCGGCTCTTCTATCACCAAAAGCAGTGAAGACTGTGCCTGTGCCGTCATTTTCTCGGCATTTGAGATAATATATACCTTTGCTCCGCCCTCACGAGGCATAGCATAGACATCGCTTTTCAGTGCTCTTACACTGTCGATCTTTATCGTAGCACCGTCACTGTCGAGTATCATTACATCGGGATGTATGCGCTCTTCGACTCGTCTGACAGCATTACCGTCCCCTCCGTGCTCCTCGATCAAGCCTGCGGCGGCATTTAATGCTGCATTCAATCGATCCTCTTCATCTGCACCACCGACAAATATACAGCAGCTCGGCCATTTTTTATATTTATCAGACTCTTTCAAAGTGATCTACATCAAGTACAAATATCGTAGCGCCGCCTACCGTTACTTCTACCGGCATTGACGGATAGAAGCCCATGCCGAGCTCGGATGTAGTCGGTATGACCTGTCTGCGGCTGTGTGAATGCTTCTTAATTATACCTATTACTTCCTGAACCTTATCATCATCGATACCGACAAGAATTGTCGTATTTCCCGCTCTGAGGAATCCGCCTGTTGTTGACAGCTTAGTTACGGAATATCCCTCATGCATAAGTCCGTTTGTTACCAAGTTTGCATCATCCTGGTTTATTATAGCAAATATCATCTTCATAAGAAAAATCCTCCTTCTGATCTATTTTAATACATAAACTACCCTGTTACTATTATACCCATTTTCGAGCAAAATTTCAATGCCTATTTTGTCAATTTTTTCTCCTGCACCGAAAATAATAGCACCCGGAGGGTATACTGTAATATTCTCTGCCGCAGTACGACCTATACTGTCTGCAAGCTGTATCGGTTCACGCTCCGAAAGCATTGCTTCACGGACTGAGCACACACGCTGCGGCATAGCTTCACGGCTTATCACACGCTTTACATATTTGCCCTCACACCAGCTCAGCACGGTCAGTGCTTCTCTCAGGCGTTCGAAATCATTCTCATCATCCTCGCCTGTTATTATCATGACCACACTGCACACGTCTGCCATCTCGCATACGCAGCCGTATTTTTCCAATATATCATATGCCTCATAGCCGCCTATACCCAAACAAGACGTATCTATCACAAGTCTGCATGGGTCGGGAAAGGCACCCCTGTACGGACAGCGCAGCTTTGTTCTTTTTTCTATATACGCTCTCAGCTCCGAGGTTCGCTTTGCCGCAAGTATATATTTTTCTTTTTCATGCTCAAGACTCCACCTTGCCGCATCTATCGATGCCATTACAGCATATGACGGACTTGAGGTACAGGTCAGTCCTGCGAAGCTTCGTATTCCGTCAGCCTTATCCGAGGTCAGCACAATAGCCGCCTGTCCAAGTGCCGATGCAGTCTTATGCATAGAAACTACAGCTGCATCTGCGCCCTCCTCTATAGCCGACGTTATAGACAATGCAGGGAAATGTGCTCCGTGTGCGCTGTCAACAATGAGCTTTGTACCATATCTATGGCACACCTCCGCTATTTCACCTATATTCAGTCTTACACCGTAATATGTAGGGCTGGTAACGCAAAACGCAGTGTATTTGCCGCTCTTCAGCATATTTTCAAGCTTATCCGTGTCAAATCCCAGTGCAAAGCAGCCGTCCGGCGATAGTCTCGGCTGAATGTAATCGATATCTATATCATAAAGAGCAGTCGCTGCGGTCACACATTTATGAGCGCTTCTGTCACTTAGAAGACGTTTTCCACGGCAGAAATATGCAAGCACCGCCTGCATTCCGCCGGTTGAGCCATTGGTCATGAATACGCATTCCGTCGCACCGTAAAGCTCTGCACACAGTCTCTCGGCTTCACCTATCGCTCCGCCTCCGCTGTAGAGATTTCCCGTGCGTGACAGCTCTGTAAAATCAATTTTCGTGATATATTTATCAAGCTCCAACGGTAACGGCTTGCCCTTATGACCCGGCATATGCAATCGAAGCGTGTTCTCCTCCGAGTACGCTCTCAGCATAGCCACCAGTGGAGCGTCACTCATATATACGCTCCAATATCTCGCCTGCATAAAGCGGACTTATCTCAAATATAGCATCATCACCGCATTCACACGGTATATCCGTTACATCAACTGTAGTGTGTACCATGCCGACATGACCCAGTACAGGTGCTTTTTTGCCGTTTATCGTGACATAAAGCTTTTTTCTTTTCAGCAGAAGCTTCACATCCGAAAGAATATATCTGAGCTTATCCCTGAATCTGAACAAGTCTCTTTCACGTGAGATAGTAAATCCATCCGCATATCCAAGCGGTATCACCGCCACTCTCGTGGGCTTCTTTGCCACATATGCACTGCCGTAGCCTGTGGTATGGCCCTCCGGCAGCCAGCGTATCTCAGCTACCTCACAGCGTCCGTAGCCTACCGGAGCAAGCCCCGTACCGCCTCTCGATATGAGTCTGCCTGTAAACGCAGAGCCGATCCTTACCGCATCTGTTCCCGACAGATCATACTTACCAAACAGTGCGGATGAATTTGCAATATGCACGCATCCCGGATTCAAGCCTGCTTCACGCAGACGTTTTACCGTTTCCGTAAACAGATCTATCTGTGCCTGCGTTTTCTTTGCATTTGCGAATGCACACGGCAAATGCGAATATACTCCCGTTACATTGATCTTTGCGAAAAATTTAAAAACAGATGATATTTTGTCGAATTCCGACGGAAGAAAACCGTAGCGTCCCATGCCTACATCGATCTTTATGTGAGCATCGACCACTTCTCCGTGCTTCTCGGCTATGCCGCTGAGCAGGACAGCATCATTATATGAGCCTATCGTAGCTACCGCACGTGATTCGATTATGTCATCCACGTCCTTTTCATCGTAGACGGAACGCATGACGAGTATCTCCTCATCTATAAAGCCTGCCATTCTCAACCGCACAGCGTCGGACGGCTCGGTCACGGCGAATTTATCTATTCCGTAATCACGCAGGAACCTCGCAAACCTCACGAAATCCAATCCATAGCCGTTTCCCTTGACGACTGCATAAACAACCTTACCGTCTGCACGTTTTTTTACTGCTTCTATATTATTTTTCAGCTTGTCCTTCTCGATTATATATCCCTTCATACGACCGCACCATCCCGTATATTTTTATTTTGATGACGCCTGTTTTAAAAATCTTGCTCTGCGAAGCTTTCTGTATACACGCTGAGCGTAATTTACCGATGCATAGATCGGCTTGTTAAATATAAAGTTCATCTCGGCAACAAATTCCGTAAAATCACCGTTGAAGCCCTTCTTAAAGCGGTACAGTCCGTATAACGGATTGTCCTCACTGATATCGCCCGAGACGCCTCTGAAATCGTATATCCTGCACTTTTTCTCTATTGCCCACTGTATCATATTCCACTGAAGCAGATAGTTCGGCATTACATTTCTCGACTCATTCGATGATGCGCCGTAGAGATACCATACCTTATCGCCATAGTAAATTGCAAGCGTTCCCGCTATCGCCTCACCCTCATGGAATGCCATATACAGTCTCGCATTTTCTCCCAGCTTATCGAGTATCTTATCAAAATACGGAGCCTTTCTAACTACAAAGCCGTCACGAAGACCTGTTTCAAGCATGATTTGTGCAAATTTCTCAGTCATTTCCTTACCGCACAGCTTGACTTCAACGCCCTTTCTTTCAGCAAGACGGATATTGTATCTCGTCTTCGAGTGGAACAGCGACATTACCTCCTCCTCGCTCTTACCCTCGACATTGAGTCTGAATACATATCTCGGCTGTACCGCATCGAAATTCTTACCGCTGTCGGACGAATTGTAGCCAAGCTCTGTCATAAGCTTTATAAACTCATCATCGGACGATAATACATCCGGATCGATTTTCAGCTCGTAGGATCTGTATTTTTTCGCAAGCTTCTTCGCACCCTCTGTAAGCTCGGTCAGTACCTCCTTGTCATGGATATCGCAAACAGGTGCTCGTCCTGCGTACATCAGCGTAAGCGGAACTATCGGCAGCTTTCGGATCAAAACAGCCATCGTGCCTCGTATTTTTCCGTTGCTGCCACGGCTTATGATACCCTCCCATTTCCAATTATCCTTGACATAGCCCCATGTTCTGGACTGCATAAAATGTCCCTTAGGATGGCTCATTACAAATTCTTCATACTCTTTCAGCGTAGCTTCGCTTACAAATTCTATAGACAATTATTGTCCCTCCGTATCTTTCAACCGTTTATACAGGTACATATATAATATTCTTTATAACCGTATTTTCATATGATAAACGTATCTGCCGCCTGAAATCAAAAATATACCGTGCGGCTTCCGATTATTATTAATAGTTTATCACAGCCGCTCTCCCATGTCAACGAATATATGACCCAAGCAATACCGAATTTGGCAAAAATATATTAAAGACCTGATATAAATCTGCCATAAGATATAAGAAAAGCAATCCATCCCGACCTAACAAGACAGATTGCTTTTTTTCATTTTTATTCGTCGTCTTCCTGCTCCCAGTTATGCCAGATGCTTTGCACATCATCATTATCCTCCAGCATATCTATGAGCTTTTCCATATTCTTTATATCATCCTCATTTGTCAGCTTTACATAGTTCTGCGGTACCATTTCGACCTCGGCAGACAGAAATTCAAAGCCTTCCTTTTCCATTGCCTCACGAACATCGCTGAACGTATTCGGATCGGTATACACGGTAAATACGTCGTCCTCTGCAAGAATGTCATCGGCGCCACATTCGAGAGCTGTCATCATAAATTCATCCTCGTCTCGATCCTCACGATCTATTACGAGCACGCCCTTCTTATCAAACTGCCATGACACACAGCCGTTTGCTCCGAGGTTTCCGCCGTACTTGTCGAAATAATGGCGCACGTCACCGGCTGTACGGTTCTTGTTATCTGTCATCGTCTCTACGATCACCGCAATACCCGCAGGGCCGTAGCCTTCATAATTCATGTATTCATAGTTTGCACCGTTTTCACCGGATGCCTTTGCCAGCATACGTGAAATATTATCATTCGGTACGTTGTTTGCCTTTGCCTTTGCAATAACGTCACGCAGCTTACTGTTGGATTCCGGGTTTGCACCGCCCTCACGAGCGGCTATCATGATCTCACGGCCGATTTTTGTAAATATCTTCGCACGCTTGGAGTCTGCAAACTCCTTTTTTCTTTTTATATTATTCCATTTAGAATGTCCTGACATCAGTACTTCTCCTAACTAAAATTATTTTTTTCACCATTCATATATGTATCACAAACGCTCGTCTCGCCCTCCGTAATCCGGCTTCAAGCACGTCCTATTACAATTAAGCTCCATAGTCGGCGTATTAATTATATATTCGGTTATGACGCGCATCATAATACGCCCCCTTTCGGAATAATTTGTTCTTCACTTTATCTTTTTAGTCGCTATTGACATTGCAACTCTTCAAAAAATATGTTAACATAAATCGACAGATATTTCAATGAAAAAATTCCGTAAATTCAATAAATATAAGGAGGATGCTTTGCTCTGCAAAGCCGCTCTGCTCATGATGAAAAAGGTCAAAATACTTACGACTATCTCTCTTCTCGTTGCACTGGATGTAGTTTTTACAAGATTCTTCTCATATATGCTTCCCGGCAACCTTGACAGACTGAGTCTGCAATATATACCTCATGCGCTCGGAGGACTTCTGTTCGGACCGTTTTATGCTGCGATCGCATGTGTAGTCGGAGATATACTCGGCATGTTTATCAACTCAGCCGGTCTTGTATTCACTCCCATGTTCACCGCATCCGCAGCTGTAAGAGGGCTTCTCTACGGTCTGCTTCTTTACAAAAAGCCGGTAACGCTTAAAAGATGCATCCTCGCAGTATCCGTTGTTACGCTCGTTGTGGATCTCGGTCTCAATCCTATCTGGATGAATATACTCTACGATCAGGCATATCTGCCTATACTCCTTGCAAAGATACCTGTAAGAGTGATCTTTGCACCGCTTGCCGGTATGCTGCTGTATCCGCTGCTTCGAAGATTATCCGTACTATATGCGGATATCGGTAAAAACTAGTACGCAATATGCGTACTAGTTTTCCATTATCACAGGCAATATCATTGGACTGCGCTTTGTTTTCTGGTACAGAAAATGCGTCATATCGTTTTTCAGCATTGACTTGATCGTTGACCAGTCCGTTACCTGATCCATCTGACACTTATCCATTGTACGACATGCAGCCTGCCGCATCTCCTCCATCAGTGTGTCCGCTTCCTTTACATATACAAATCCACGTGTGACTATATCCGGTCCTGCCGTAACACTTCCGTCACTTCCGGAAAGCGTTACCACGATCACTATAAGACCATCCTGTGCGAGATGCTTTCTGTCACGTAATACTACGCTTCCCACATCACCTACGCTCAGTCCGTCAACAAGTATCTTTCCCGATGGGACTGTACCGTTAAACTTAGCTGTAGACTTCGTTATTTCAAGCACCTTTCCTACATCACTTATAAATATATTCTTGGGGTCGATGCCCATATACTGGGCTATACCTGCATGTGCCTTCAAATGCCTGTACTCACCGTGTACGGGCATAAAATATTTAGGCTTCGTGAGTGCAAGAACTATCTTCAGCTCTTCCTGACAGGCATGACCCGAGGCATGTACCTCAGCCATACGCTCATACACTACCTCAGCACCCTTGCTGAACAGCTCGTTTATCATCCTATATACGGACTTTTCATTTCCGGGAATAGGAGTTGCCGCTATGATAACTCTGTCTCCGGCTCCTATCTCCACCTGCTTGTGACCCGAAAATGCCATTCTGTAAAGAGCCGACATCGGTTCGCCCTGACTGCCTGTGGTTATTATTACAACCTTATGCTTCGGATGCTTATTTACACTCGCAATGTCTACGAAAATATTCTCCGGCACATTCAAATAGCCTAAATTCATGGCTACTCCTATTATAGTATCCATGCTTCTACCGGAAACGGCTACCTTTCTGCCGTATTTTACCGCACAATCGATAATCTGCTGTATTCTGTGAACATTTGATGCAAATGATGCTATTATTATGCGTTTTTCGCAGCCCTTGAACCAATAATCAAAGGATTCTCCGACCTTTCTCTCGGACATCGTATATCCCGGACGCTCTACGTTAGTTGAGTCCGACATAAGGAGCAGCACACCGCTCTCGCCATACTCGCCTAGTCTCGTAAGATCCATCATCTTTCCCGCTACAGGTGTCGGGTCTATCTTAAAGTCACCCGTAACGATAACCGCACCGAGCGGTGTGTTGATCGCAAGTGCTACGGAATCGGGCATACTGTGGTTCGTTCTTATAAGCTCTACATTAAAGCAGCCTGCTTCCACTACATCTCCTGCATTGACCTTTACAAGCTTTGCTTTATCAAGCACTCCATGCTCCATAAGCCTCGTTTCGACTATACCGAGCGTCAGCCTTGTGGAATATACGGGAGCATTTACACTTTTCAGTACATAAGGCAGTGCGCCTATATGATCCTCATGTCCGTGCGTTAAAAAGATCGCACGAACCTTGCTCTTATTTTTTTCAAGATAGGTGATATCCGGTATAACAAGATCTACTCCGAGCATCTCCTCATCAGGAAACGTCATGCCGCAGTCTACTACTATCATGTCATTTCCGTATTCGAATACCGTCATATTCTTACCTATCTCATTAAGTCCTCCAAGCGGTATTATTTTTAATTTTTCTGCCACAAAATTTCCTCTTTCTACAAAATACAATCTAATTCAGTTCGTGATCTGCTCTTCATACAGAAAAGCACGACTATGTACACGCCGGAAATCCATTTCAGCGTGCAATAAACTAAGAGAATGCGGCAAAGCTGCATCTTCGCGGTACAGAAGAATCTCTATCTTCTGCTGTCATCCGTAATCGCATGCGTAAGCCGCATTCACAATCCTGCAATAAAAAAACAAATGCGCGTCACGTTCGCTATAAGACAATCTTTCCTCACAGCGCTAAATCATTATTACTATTATACCACACATACATCTGTTTGTATACGGTATTTTTAACTAATTTTTATTTGACGCTCCTCTGTGCTTTCCTATCAAGCCTTTGTGCGCTTTTTTCAAATCTCGTACACAGCTCATCGGCATATTCTTCTTTTCCCGACTCCGCTATTATCCTGATCGCCTGTCTGTTGCTGCATGGATATATATGGATATAGCCTTCCTCCAACACAAATTTCATCCCCTCACACAGCTCAGGTGAAAGCTCCTTCATCTCATCCTTGAGCGCACGCATTATATAACCTCTGTCCGACTCCAACGGCAGCTCTGCATTTTTCTTCCAGAAGCTCGGTATCTCATCATAAAGCTCACTCAGCATAACTCCCTCTCTTGCCATATACGCACATATAAACGACGCTCTTGCAACAGCATCCCACAAATAGCGTTCCGTGTGATACAGCTTCAGTGCCGATGCTCCGTCTTTTCCAATACGCTTGAGCGCCCTGCCCTCTCTTGTCGCTATCATATCAAGCACCGACGAAGCTGAATACTGTACAGCTACCGTATCATACAGCCTCAACGCACATAATACAGCTATCGCCTCTGTATGATCGTTATCGATATTACGCCTTTTTTCATCGACCGCTATAAGCTCAAGTCCGTCATCGTCCACATCAAAGAACGGAATACCTACCGCATATTCACATATCTGCATTCCCATCTCTTCGAGAGCTCTGTAAAGCGCAGCCTGTGCCGAGTTCTTATCCCCCTCGTGTGCAAGGCTTACCGATCTTCCACGTGCCGAGCCATATACTAAAGCCGATGACGCATACATCGTTCCTATGCCGCTGATATATTCCACATCACCCACTCCCATGCTGTCCGCGCGTGTACAATCACCTCGACTTACAGCACCCTCTATCTTACGCCGTTCTGCATTTTCAAGCTTCATTCCATCCGAACCGAACAACCTTATACTTATACCGTTGCTTTCAAGTCTTGCAAACACCGAATATCTTGCGCCTATAAGCGATGATGCAAACATAAGCTCCGATGCAAACGAGGAATCGCTCTGAGCACACACCGCACCGGATGTACGTACACCGGCTCTTATCGCATCTATAGCCATACAGCTCGCATTTTCGCCATCACATCCCACCAGCACCTTTTGACCTCGTCCGGCACGTGTGCCGAGCGCATTGCCTATCATAACACATGCTTCGGGAGACAGATCTATGTTGATCTCGCCACGTATCACACCGTCCTCCCCTATTCCCGTGTAATGTCTTGCCGTTCCGGGGAGTATACTGTATCTTATTCTTTCTCCATCCTGTGTAAATTTATCAGGCCATATGCGAACGCCCTCAAAAACCACGCAGTGATCTCCTATTCTGGCATTCTCACCTATCACTGTACCCTCGCCTAAGCCTGCTCCGTTGCCGATCACAGCATTTCTGCATACTATGGAGCCGAACAGCTCTGCCTCACGCATAAGCTTTCCGCCATCGCATATGCTTCTCTCTACTACAGCGCTTTTACCTAGCACACTTCCCTCTCCGATCACAGCATACGGGCCAAGCTGTACACCCTTTTCCATAGTTACATTGCTGCCAATATAGCACGGAGGGATAAGCTTTATATCATGCTCCAATCTTGATGCGGAATATATTCCCTCACGTATCCTCTTCGCCGGTATGTCGAGCTTTACCTTGCCATCAAGCACGTCCCTCGTACATTCCAGCATAGCTTCACATTCACCTATGTCGCACCAGTAGCCATCTGCGATAAATCCGTAGAGCCTTGCATTCTCATCCTTCAGTCTCGGAAAGAGATCACATGCAAAATCGTATTTTTCTCTTTTGGGGATAGCGTCCAGTACCTTTGGGGATAATACGTATATTCCTGTATTCACCGTATCTGTGAACACCTCTCCCCACGTAGGCTTTTCTATAAAACGCTCAACTCGTCCGCTCTCATCTGTCATTACAAGACCGTACTCAAGCGGCGTCGGATGCTTATACAGTGCAAGTGTCACATCGGCGTTATTTCTCTTATGAAATTCTATCACAGCATTCAAGTCGAAATCGCACACTGCATCTCCGCTGATAACAATAAAATCCTCATCAAGGAAGTCTGCACACTGAGCTACACTTCCGGCAGTTCCGAGTGGACACTCCTCCCTGTAATATCGTATCGACACTCCGTACTCCGAGCCGTCGCCGAAATGATCCTCTATCATCTTCGGCATATACTGTAGTGTTACCGCTATATCAGTTATACCATGCTTTTTTAAAAGCTTTACGATGTACTCCATTACAGGTCTGTCGAACAGTCTTGCCATAGGCTTCGGATAGTTGCATGTCATCGGTCGAAGTCTTCTTCCCTCGCCGCCTGCCATTATTACAGCTTTCATCCTTTTGATCCCTTTCCTTTGTTTTTTCTCTATTTTAGTATTACCGAGTATAATTTACTTAACCGCTGTAAAAACAAGTATGGTTGACATTTTTCGTGAAAAATGGTTGCAAATCTCCAAATACTGTGAGATAATATACTCACCATTTGAAAAAGGAGATCATACTATGAAACTTGCCACAACGACCGGCGATCTTGATCGCATATGTAAAACAGAGGAAGAAAAGGTTTTTGAACTTCATCGTGCCGGCTTTCGCTATATCGATATGAGCTTCTATCAAGCTAACAATAAGGATTCATTCCTCATGGCAGATGATTGGCGAGAACACATGAAAAGGCTTCGTTATTTTGCCGACAGTCTCGGAATAAGCTTCGTGCAATCTCATGCTCCGGGCGGTAACCCCATGAAAAAGGACGATAATTTTGATCTTCTCATCGAATCCACCATTCGCACGATAGAGGCATGCTCAATACTCGGAATAGACAACACCGTATTCCATACAGGTGTGGAAAAAGGGATCGGTAAGGATGAATATTACAAAAAGAATCTTGAAGCCCTCGAGCTGCTCTTCCCCACAATGGAGAAATACGGCGTCAAGCTGCTGATAGAAAACAGCGCCAAGGTCAATGCAGGTGGAGAATACTTTTTCTACACCGGCGAGGATATGCGTGAATTTTGCGAATATACTAAAAATCCGCTTGTCGGTGCGTGCTGGGATACAGGTCATGCGAATATAGAAAACCATCAATACGAGGATCTTATAGCACTCGGTGATCGTCTGTGTGCTATACACTTCAACGATAACCGCGGTACTCTCGACGAGCATATAGCTCCTTTCCTCGGCACTATGGCAATAGATGACGTGATGCACGGTCTTATTGACTCAGGCTACAGCGGCTGCTTCACACTCGAATGTGATTCCACCCTTCGTTCCGGCAATTACTGGCTCGGCAACAGACGCAGATCCTCTCACGATGATCGGCTGTATGATCCCAATTCACTAAATATTTTCCGAAAGCATGAGGAGCTGCTTTACGAAACGGCAAAGTATATTCTTGAAGCATATGATCTGTTTGAGGGATAGAAGCCGATATGTATACCGGTATACAATTTGACCATGCTTTTCGGCTGAATATTATACGTGTTTCCTATTGAAAATTCGCTGTAATTATTGTATACTCTCATTAATAAAAGTTTAAGGAGAATCGGCATGACAAAGATCCGCATGACTACGCCTCTCGTTGAGATGGATGGCGACGAAATGACAAGAATACTGTGGAAGCTTATTAAAGACGAGCTTCTGCTGCCATATATCGACCTCAAAACCGAGTATTATGATCTCGGACTTGAAAACAGAAATGAAACTGACGATCAGGTCACGATCGACAGTGCTCTTGCTACAAAAAAATACGGTGTTGCCGTCAAATGTGCCACGATCACTCCAAATGCAGCTCGTATGGATGAATATAAGTTGAAAGAAATGTGGAAAAGTCCTAACGGTACTATCCGTGCGCTGCTCGACGGTACGGTTTTCCGTAAGCCTATTGTAGTCGACTGCATTCCGTCATACATTCCCACATGGAAAAAGCCTATTACCATCGCACGTCATGCATACGGTGATGTTTACAAGGCAAGTGAGCTTAAGGTTGAAGCCGGTTCCAAAGCCGAGCTGCTTGTAACCGCTCCCGATGGTACACAAACGAAAAAGCTCATACACGATTTCAAGGGTGACGGCATTATTCAGGGTACGCATAATCTCGACTCCAGCATAGCAAGCTTTGCACGTGCATGCTTCGAGTTTGCACTCGACGCAGGTGAGGATCTTTGGTTTGCATCTAAGGATACGATTTCAAAAACGTACGACCATAACTTTAAGGACATTTTTGCGGAAATATACGAAACAGAGTATAAAGCACGCTTCGCAGAGCGTGGCATTACATATTTCTATACGCTCATTGATGATGCCGTAGCACGTGTTATCCGCTCCGAGGGTGGCTTCATCTGGGCATGTAAAAACTACGACGGTGATGTTATGTCCGATATGCTTGCTACAGCCTTCGGAAGTCTCGCTATGATGACCTCTGTGCTCGTAAGTCCCTCCGGTGCTTATGAATATGAGGCTGCTCACGGCACTATCCAACGTCACTACTACAAGCATCTTCGCGGTGAACGCACAAGCTCCAACTCCGTTGCCACCATATTTGCATGGACAGGTGCGCTCCGTAAGCGCGGTGAGCTTGACAGTATCTCCGAGCTTTGCGACTTCGCCGATAAGCTTGAAAATGCATGTATCACAACTATCAAGCAGGGAACTATGACAGGCGACCTTGCAGCCTTATCTACTCTTGATACGAAGACCGTGGTTTCAAGTGAGGAATTTATCCACGCTATCCGTGCAAACCTTGATGCTGCACTCAACATTTAAACGTTTACTACAAAAATACGGTTTCAGATATGCTCTGAAACCGTATTTTAGACAACACATTTGTTAAAACTATCAAATACTTTTGAAACAGTCAATATTATAATGGTGATAGATATGTTAGATAACAGAGCACGGTTTCATTTTGACAACATATACGGAGATCCACGCAACGTAGGATCATACGATCTGTTTCAAGTCGGTGATCTTTACTGTGATCCCGGTTATATCGGTGATCGACATATACAGCGTGTACATGAGCTGACGTTTGTGGTATCCGGAGTAGGCGAAACGCTTATCGGGAACAAAACATATCCAATGCATCCCGGTATGCTGTTTTTCAGCAAGCTTGGAGAGGCTCACGCAATATATACTTTTAACGAACGTCTTCGTTTTTTCTATATCGGCTTTGATTTTGCATCGCAGCTTTCGGAGGATGTAGCTTCGATACGTGATTTTCTTGAAAATCGCTGCACTACTCCTGCGATAAAAGCCGAGCCACTCGGAGACGCATTTATCCGTATGTTCAGTGAAGTGGATTCCGATGATGCACCGGGAAAGCTACTTTTCGAAAGCGCTGTACAGGAGGTCATAAGCCTGTCATGCCGTTTTCTCAGTCAGTCCGTTGTACGCTCATATCATATGTCAGACACTCGCGCGGTCGATGAGCAGCTCGTATATAAGATCATAAATTACATCGATAACAATTCATGTCATATTGGCTCTTTGTCCGATCTTACGACTGTCTTCGGCTACAGCTATACTCATCTTGCGAAGAAATTTTCCGAGATCACGGGAGAAAGTCTTCACGCATATCACACACGTCATCGCTTTGAGCGAGCGCAGGAGTATCTCCGCAGAGGTGAAACGGTTACAAAAACCGCCGAGCTATGCGGATATGACAGCATACATGCCTTTTCACGTGCGTTCAAACGTGTCACAGGGGTTTCCCCCGGTGAATATCGTCACAAATATAATTAAAAATATAAAAGGAGTTATTACTATGGCAAAGGTAAAAGTCGGTATCATAGGCTGCGGCAGCATTGCAACTTCATCTCACATCCCTGCTTATATGGCTAACAAAGATGCAGAGATCGTCTATTTCTGCGATATAATCCCCGAGCGTGCCAAAGCGGCTGTTGAAAAAAACGGCTGCGGCAAGGCAGTTACAGATTATAAGGTGATCCTCGCTGATCCCGAGATCGATGCTGTCAGCGTTTGCACACCTAATCTTATGCATTCCGTAATTTCCATCGATGCACTTCGTGCAGGAAAGCAGGTTCTCTGCGAGAAGCCGGCTGCAAGAGTTCTTTCCGAGGCTGAGGAGATGCTCAAGGTTCAGCATGAGACAGGCAACACGCTCAACATCGGCGTAGTTAACCGCTTCAACACAAACGTAAATAAGATCAAAGAAATGATCGACAATGGCGACCTCGGTGAGGTTTATCACGTATACGCAAGCTTCCGTGCTCACCGCTCCATCCCCGGACTCGGCGGCGCATTTACAACAAAGGCTATCGCAGGCGGTGGCGCTCTCATCGACTGGGGCGTACATTACCTTGATATTATCATGTATTGTCTCGGCGATCCCACACCTAAGGCAGTTTCCGGTAAAGCATATTCCAAGCTTGGAGTTAAGATGGACGAATATGTTTACAATGATATGTGGTCTGAGAATACAAAGGATCTCAACGGCACATACGATGTTGACGACTTCGTAACAGGACTCATCCGTACAGAGGGTGCTACCATTTCTCTTAACGGCGCATGGGCTCAGAACATCGGCGTTTCCGATACATATATCGATTTTCTCGGAACAAAGGCAGGCATTCGTCTCCAGTACGGCGGAGATTTCAAGGTATATACAACAATGAACGGCGGCCTTGCTGAGATCGCACCAAAGTTCAAGTCAACACCTCACTTCCAGAACGAAATAGACGCATTCATCCGCTGCGTCCAGACAGGCGAAAAGCTTCCGTCTCATATCGATTACGCTATCAAGACATCAAGGATCATGCAGGCTCTGTACGATTCCTCCGACTCCGACCGTGAGGTTGTACTTTAATTTCATAAAGGAGATACCGTTATGAAAAAAATAGGATTGATAGATCATTATCTTGACAACTGGCATGCCAATAATCTTCCCCGCTGGCTTCTTGATGAGACAGGCGGAGAATATCAGATCTGCTATGCCTGGGGCAGTCTCAGTGAAAGCAATCCCAGGCCTAACGGTGAATGTACGAAAAACAGTGTGATGTGGTGTGCTGAGCATAATATCGAGCTTTGCCGTGATGCGGCAGAGGTCGTAGAGAAGAGCGATGTGATCATGGTGCTCTCTCCAAACAATCCCGAAATGCATCCCGAGCTTTGCCGTGATGCGTTCAAGTCAGGCAAGAGAACATATGTTGACAAGACGTTCGCAACAGATGCCAAGGCAGCACGTATGCTTATCGATATGGCTAACGAGGGTAACACGCCCATGTTCTCGACCTCTGCGCTCAGATTCTCAACAGAGCTGCAAAATGTCAAGCGTGAAGGACTCAAGGTCATAAGCTCACGTGGTCCTAACAGCTATGATATATATTCCATACATCAGATCGAGATGCTCGTATCACTTTTCGGGCCTGATTTTACACGAGTTATGGCGGTAGGTGATATGACGGCTCCGGCACTTGTTATTGAGTTTTCCGGCGGTCGTTATGCTACAATGGGTCACTTCGGTGGTCAGTGCTCCTTCAACATGGCACTCTCCTACGACGATGGTGAGCATGTTCTTATCAATGAGTGCTCAGACTATTTCCCCAACTTTGTGCATGAGCTCATCGACTTTTTTGAAACAGGAGACATCAAGGCTCCGTACGAGGAAACATTAGCAGTCATTGCGATACGTGAGCTCGGCTTCAAGGCACTGCAAAATCCGGGTGTCTGGTTTGACAGAGTATAAAGCTATGTTTATAGACGTTCACGCTCATTGTTATAAATATCTGTACCCTACAGAATTCGGTGGAAAGCTGTTCATCACTCCGGAACAGCTTTCCGATGTACAAAACGAGCTTGAGATAGAGCTGTCCTTTATTCTTCCCGTGCTCGGACCTGAGCTTTATGTACCGCAGTCCGTAGGCGAGGTCATAGATATGGCAAGTATGTCGGATGGCAGATTCAAGGCGTTCTGTAATGTCGATCCACGTGCTTTGACAAACAGCTCAGACGCTCCTCTCGGCATACTTCTCGAGCATTATAAAAAGCTCAGCTGTATTGGTATCGGTGAAGTCATGCCAAACCTGCCATGGGAGGATGCCAGAATGCAAAATCTACTGAAGTGTGTAGAAGAGGCAGAGCTTCCTCTGATCTTTGATATGACAGGTGCCAAGGATCGCTACTACGGTATATATGATAAGCCGGGTATGCCAGGACTCCGTCGGTGTCTTGAAAGATTCTCGAGACTTAAATTCATAGGTCACGGTCCGTCCTTTTGGGCTGAGATCTCACAGCTGCGTGATCCCAACGATATATTCGGATATCCGAATTATCCGCTTATTGCCGAGGGTGAGCTGCAAAAAATGCTTCGTGAATATCCGAATCTGTATGCAGAGCTATCCGCTGGCAGTGGATATAACGCTCTTGCACGTGATGAAGAAAATGCTGTAGTATTTCTAAACGAATTTGCAGATAAGCTCTTCTTCGGTACAGATATATGTACAGTATCGCAACGTCCCAAAACCGCCGAAATGCTGAAGCGATTTCGTGCGGAAAACAAGCTATCGGATGAAAAATTCGAGAAAATAGCACGTGGCAATGCTATTAAAATGTTTGATCTGTAAAAATCAATATATTAAAGAGCGGCATGATCTGAATCATGCCGCTCTTTCTCAGTTTTACACTATTCCTCAACCTTAAGCGCACGCATTGCATTTAATATCGCAAGCACTGCGACTCCAACATCTGCGAATACCGCAAACCACATATTCGCATATCCCATAGCGCCCATTATCAGTACTATCGCTTTCACAGCCAATGCAAATACGATATTCTGATATACAATCCTCAGTGTCTTTCGTGCTATCTTTATCGCAAGCGCAATCTTTGACGGCTTGTCGTCCATCAGTACGACATCAGCTGCCTCAATTGCTGCATCCGAACCGATCGCACCCATCGCTATACCTACATCTGCTCTCGCAAGCACAGGTGCATCATTTATCCCGTCTCCTACAAATATCAGTTTTCCATTTTTGCTTGTATTCTTGATAAGCTCCGTGACCTTTTCCACCTTATCCGCAGGCAGGAGCTGTGCATATACCTCGTCTATTCCGAGCTCCTTTGATACGCTCTCGCCTACCTCACGGGAATCGCCTGTCAGCATCACGGTTTTTTTCACGCCAAGCTCCCTGAGCTGTCCTATAGCATCCTTTGCGTCATTCTTAAGCTCATCGGATATTACTATATGTCCCATGTACTCTCCATCTATAGCCGTATGTACGATAGTACCCGTGCGATGACATGCTTTGTAAGGAACATTTATCTCGTCCATAAGCTTATGGTTTCCTGCATGTATCGTGCGTCCTCCGACGATCGCCTTAACGCCCTTGCCTGCGACCTCCTCAGAATACGTGATCTCGGAGGTGTCAAGCTCCTTTTCATACGCAGCCTTTATGGAATTAGATATCGGATGATCGCTGTAATTCTCAGCCATTGCGGTTATCTCAAGAAGATCTCCCTCAGTAAGCTTTTCCGGATGTATAGCAGTTACATTGAATACACCCTTCGTGAGTGTACCCGTTTTATCAAAAACGACCGTTTCCGTATTTGCAAGCACCTCAAGATAATTTCCGCCCTTTACAAGTATACCATGCTTTGATGCGCCGCCGATACCGCCGAAAAAGCTCAACGGTACAGATATCACCAGCGCACACGGGCAGGATATTACAAGAAATATCAGTGCTCTGTTTATCCACTCACTCCAGCTTCCCGAGAATATAAGCGGAGGTATCAATGCAAGTAATGCTGCTGCAATAACTACGCACGGAGTGTAATACCGTGCAAATTTCGTGATAAAGTTTTCTGCCTTTGCCTTTACCGAGCTTGAGTTTTCCACAAGCTCAAGTATTCTGGAGACTGTAGATTCTCCGAACTCCTTTGTAACTCTTACTCTGAGCGTTCCGTTTATGTTTATACATCCGCTGATAACATCATCCTCTTCGCCGACCTCTCTGGGCACAGATTCACCTGTAAGTGAGGACGTGTCAAGCATTGAATGTCCCTCTGTTATAACTCCGTCGAGCGGTATACGCTCTCCTGCTTTGATAACGATCGTCTCTCCGACCTCGACCTCTTCCGGATCTACCTCTTCAAGCTCTCCGTTACGCTCAACATTTGCATGATCAGGGCGAATATCCATAAGCTCCGCTATAGAACGTCTGGATTTATTGACGGCATAGTCCTGAAAAAGCTCACCTACCTGATAGAACAGCATTACAGCTGCGCCCTCAGGATACTCGCCTATGCACATCGCACCTATAGTTGCGATTGCCATCAGGAAGTTCTCATCAAACACCTGACCATGAGCAATATTTCTTATCGCACGCCATAAAACATCCCAGCCGACGATGCCATACGGGATCAAAAATATTATAAATCTAAGCATTCCTTCTAACGGCAGGAGCATCGCCACGGCAAATATAACTAATCCGACAATGATGCGTACAAGCATCTTTTTCTGTTTCTTTGTCATATCCGCTATCTGTCTACAGCAGGATCGTGCAATCCGGCTCTATTTTTTTGCAAACCTTTACAGCTTCCTTCATTATCTCATCGATCCTGCTCTCGTCTGCTTTGATCGTAAGCTTTTGAGTCATAAAGCTCATGCTCGCGTCCTCAACGCCGTCTATTTTCTTTATTGCAGCCTCCATCTTTGCCGCACAATTTGCACAATCCAGATTTTCAAGCTTATATACCTTTTTCATTCGATCATTCCTCCACATGTTCCATTCCCTGGTCTATAATACTCCATACATGCTGATCCGACAGCGAGTAAAATACGATTTTTCCCTCTTTGCGTCCCTTAACGAGCTTATTTGCTTTCAATACTCTCAGCTGATGTGATACAGCCGTCTGACTCACACCCAAAAGCTGCGCTATATCGCCAACACAAAGCTCCGCTTCAAACAACGCATAAAGGATCTTTATCCTTGTGGTATCTCCGAATATCTTGAACAGCTCTGCCAAATCATAAAGAGTCTCGTCCGGCGGCATATCATCCAATACTTTTCGTACCACGTCCTCATGTGCAGCCAGAAACTCATTCTTATCCTGTCCTTGCATATTCAAATGTTCATCCTTTCATATGTTTATCTGTTCATATATTATCATATAAAAAGAGATTTGTCAATAGGCAAATCTCTTTTTATATCATTTTATTATTTTTTTTACCGCAGCTCCGATGGACGCAGTATTTTCGACACGTTCGTCGCACCAACTATCATACAGCGGCTTTCTCGTCTTATATAGCTTCTCAACCGTTGTCCTATCTTTAGACAATGGTCTGCCCTTTGTGGCAAGCATATCCGTCGGACGATCTATGAGATATATTCTTCCGTTCTGCTTCAGAGAGTGATAGTTCTCATCGAACAGCACAGCTCCTCCGCCTGTAGCAATGACGAGCGACTTTTCCTTACCGAAATCTCTCATCACCTTTTTCTCGGCTTCTCTGAAATACGCTTCACCCTTTGCTGCAAATATCTCCGGGATAGTCATATTTTCATTCTTTTCTATCTCATTATCGCAATCAACGAATACTCTTTTCAGTCTATTTGCCACTTCACGTCCTACAGAGCTTTTTCCGCTGCCCGGCATACCTATCAGCACGATATTTTCAACCGAGGCTTCAAGCTCACTAAACACCTTGTCTATCATTCCAGCCTCAAGTGCTTTACCTGTAAAGAGCTCATACGCCATCGCAGCCTGAGCCACAAGCATATACAGTCCGCCTGTACATGGAATGTTTCTTTGCATAGCATCCAGTATAAGTTCTGTCCTGAGAGGATTATATATCACATCGATAACACCCGAGCAGTTCTGGAACATGTCCAGCTTTATCGGCTGTTCACCGTTTTTAGGATACATTCCGACAGGCGTGGTATTTATTACAATATCAAAATCGCATACACTTGAAAGATCACTGTAATTGACCTTACCCGTCCTCGATACGACAACTATTTCACTTGCTCCCTCATCAGCCGTAACAGCCTGTGCAGTCAGCGATGTACCGCCTGTACCGAGAATGACTACTTTCTTTCCGGCAAAGCTTATACCTGCGCGCTTTGCCATGAGCGAGAAGCCGAAATAATCCGTATTGTGACCCTCCAGCCTGTTATCCTTATACACTATAGTATTGACGCTTCCGATCTTCTGTGCCTGCGGAGAGATATAATCGCAGCACGGTATCACTGTTTTTTTGTACGGTATTGTGACATTAAGTCCTCCGTATTCATTATTCTTTACAAAATCCGCAACCTTTTCAAGAGGCATACTTACAAGATCGTAGTCATATGCTCCGAAAGCCTCATGTATCAGCTTTGAATAGCTATGACCAAGCCTCTCACCTATAAGAGCACACTTCATACTCAGACCTCCGAATAGCTTCCGAGGAATACAAACTGATCCGGTCCGCCCGACAGCTCATCGAGCAATGACAGTACAGCCTCGGAATATACGCTGGCTTCCATATCAAAGTAGAACATAAATTCAAAGTCGCTTCCCGGTATCGGACGGCTTTCAAGCTTTGTAAGATTCAACCCGAGCACGCTGAATTTTGAGATAAGGCTGTAAAGTGCGCCCGGTGTATGCCTTGTTGACAGCATCAGGCTGATCTTCTCGGCTCCGGGATATATCTCAAGATTTTTCGATATGCATATAAAGCGTGTAAAGTTAGCATCACTGTTCTGAATACAGCTTGCGAGTACCTTAAGACCGTAATGCTGAGCGCAAACAGGTGAGGATATGCTTGCGATATCCGTTCTGTCACTTTCGGAAACAGCCTTTGCTGCCGCCGCTGTATTTTCACACACTGTGATCTTTGCATTCGGGAATTTTTTCAGATACTCCGAGCACTGACCGATAGCCTGGCTATGAGAAAATATTTCCGTTATATCCTCAGGTCTTGTACCTGCCTTTGCAAGCAGTGCATGATCTATCTTAAGCTTCAAGCTCTTTACTATATAAAAATTAAAGTGCTTCATCAGGTCGTAAACTTCATTCACAGAGCCGTGTGTACTGTTTTCTATAGGCAGGATACCATACTTACACAGACCCTGTTCGACAGCATTGAATACTCCCTCAAATTTTTTAAAGTACATAATGTTTGCGGCACTGAAAAGCCTGTCACATGCTTGCTGAGAATATGCTCCCTCAACACCTTGACATGCAATTACGCCTTTTTTTGGAAACATCTTCGGCGTGTTCTCAAGTGCTGTCTTGATCTTTTCGGATAGATCACCTCTATTGAGTCCAAGCATACGTGACTGGTATGAACGGCTGAGATCAAACATCGTAGAATACAGCACTCTCACGTAATCCTCGAGCTCATCTCCCGCTTTTTCACTTACACGCTCCAAAATAGCACGCTCACGTCCCGGATGGAATATCGGCATGTTATTATCACGCTTGTACTCTGCCACATCTCTGACAGTAGTCATTCTCTCGATAAACAGCTCAAGCAGCTTATCATCTATCACATTTATTCTTTCACGTATCTCCGTGAGATCCGTCTTCTTCTCTGCCATTTTATTTCCCTCCGTTTATAATATCCAGCATAACTACAGCTGCCGCAGCTTCCACACAAGGTACTGCCCTCGGTACGATACACGGGTCATGACGTCCCTTGATCTCAATAGCAGCATTTTTCATTTCTTTTAAGCTCACGCTTTCCTGCCGCATAGCTATCGACGGTGTCGGCTTGAATGCTACTCTGAACACGATCGGCATACCGCTTGAAATACCTCCGAGCACACCGCCGTGATTATTTGTCTTTGTTTTGACCTTTCCATTCTCTATAACATATGCGTCATTATGCTTGCTTCCACGCATATTCGCCGCTTCAAAGCCACAGCCGAATTCTATCCCGCGTACCGCTCCGATGCCGAACACAGCCGATGCGAGCCTATTCTCTATTCCATCAAACCACGGCTCACCGTAGCCCGGCTCTACGCCCAGTACTACACATTCGACTATGCCGCCTACCGAATCAAGCTCCGACGATGCTTCCATAATTTTTTCTATCATCTGCTCTCCTTTGGCACTGTTCAGTACAGGGAAGGATGAGGAAACTGCCGTCTCTATTTTATCCCACGTTACATTTGCAGGGTCTATCGTGTCATCACAAACTCCGGCTATCGAAGCGATGTGCGCTCCTATATATATACCCTTGCGTCGAAGTATCTGCATACATATCGCACCTGCCGTGCATAACGGTGCTGTTAAGCGTCCTGAAAAATGGCCTCCACCACGTGCATCATTATTACCCGAATACTTTACGAATGCAGGATAGTCGGCATGTGACGGTCTCGGAATATCCATAATGTTTTCATAATCCTGAGAACGCTTGTTCGTATTCTCAATAAGCGCACACAAGGGTGAGCCTGTAGTGACTCCGTTAAGATATCCCGATATTATTCTCGAGATATCAGGCTCGGCTCTGGGTGTGGAATACTTCTTGCCGCCCATACGCCTTGCCATAAAACGCTGCACCTCTTCCATGTCGATCTTCTCACCGGCAGGCAGTCCGTCAAGCACCATACCTATACCATCTCCATGCGATTCGCCGAATATGGTAAGCTTCACCTTTTCACCTATGCTATTTGACATCTATTCTTCCTCCCAGCGTTCTAAAATCATCAACAAACGATGAGTATGACTTATTTATAGCCTCCGCACCGTTGACAATAACAGGAGCTTCGCTTATCACCGACGCAAGAGCCGATGCCATCACTATTCTGTGATCGCCGACTGCATCTACCGTACCGCCATTCAGCCTACCGCAGCCGTGTATTATAAGAGAATCCGGCTTTTCCTCTGCCTTGCCTCCGAGATCATTTATGAGCTTTGCCGTAGATGCTATCCTGTCGCTCTCCTTCAGTCTCAGTCTTGATGCGTTTTTGAGGATACTCACACCATCGACCGCACAAAGTGTGACCGCAAGCGCCGGAAACAGATCGGGGAACTGTGAAACATCGATCTCGGTAGCTTTAAGCTTATTTTTTCTCACGCTCACGCTGTCACCATTGATCTCGACCTCTGCTCCGATGCTTTTGAGAAGCTCAACTATCGCTCTGTCACTCTGTGCCGAGCTCATATCCAAGCCTTTGACCGTGATTTCATCACCTATCGCACCTGCACACAGGAAGATCGCAGCATTCGACCAGTCACCCTCGACATTCAAATCCGATACGGCTCTGTATTTCTGGTTTCCCGGTATTTTATATCCAAGCTTCGTTTTTTCTATCGTTATTCCGAACCTTTCAAGCGTTTTTATCGTCATCTCAACGTAGCCTGACGATTCAAGCTTTGTCGTCAGCCTGATCTCGCTGTCATTCTTGACTATCGGCAAAGCCATAAGTAAGCCTGTAATATACTGTGAGCTTATATTCCCCGGCAGCTCATACAGTCCGCCCTCCAGCTTTCCATGTACCTTAAGCGGCAGATTGTCGCCTTCCTTATCACTGTCCACTCGAAAAGAGCAGCCCTTCATAACATCAAGCAGCGGCTTAAGCGGTCTCTGAGGCAGACGACCCGAGCCGTAAAATGTTGTATCTGCACCGATAGCTGCCGATACAGGTATGAGAAATCTCAGAGTGGAGCCGCTTTCTCCGCAATTGAGATCATGATCGTACATCAAGTCCTCGATACACCGCAGAGTAACATTTATATCATCCGACACATTTTCGAACCTTTCGGAATATCTCGGGATATCCATTCCGGCAAGGAATGCACTTATCAGTACTCTGTGGGCATCCGACTTTGAGATCATCGCCGTGACCTCACCTCTCAGCTTTATCGGATCGATAATATATTGCAACTCAAAACACCTCTTTCAGCTGTGATATATGCACATTTTTCAGTATTGAATGGCCTATCGACTCAGGCAGCACCAAATTAATACTGTCTCCGGAGCGTTTTTTATCATTGAGCATCACATTGAGAAGCTTTTCACGCTCTATATCGGTCGATATAGGCAATGAGTACTTTTTCAGCACCTCTATTATCTCATCGACCGCATTCGCATCATCAAGTATTCCCAGCTTAAGAGCAGCACGAGCGGCATAAACCATTCCGATAGCTACTGCATGGCCGTGGCTTATCGAGTAATTCGAGCATTTTTCAATAGCATGTCCGAACGTATGTCCCAGATTCAGAAGCTGCCGTTCACCCTTATCGAGCGTGTCACGCTCTACTACATCAGCCTTGAGCTGCACACATCTTGCCACTATCTCCATTATATGTTCCTTAATGTCGCCGTTCTTTAATTTATAAAACAGCTCTCGATCAAATATCACTCCGTATTTTATGCTTTCCGATATCCCATCTGTAAGTATATCATATGGAAGCGTATCAAAGCAATCACAATCACACAGTACATAAATGGGCTGATGAAATGCACCTGCCAGATTTTTACCCGCTCTGAGATTGACTCCCGTTTTCCCTCCTACCGAGGAATCCACCGCTGCAAGGAGTGTCGTCGGGAGCTGTACAAAATCGATGCCACGCAGATAGGACGATGCACAAAAGCCTGCCATGTCACCTGCTATACCGCCTCCGAGTGCTACGACAATATCACTGCGTGTCAATTTTTCAGCTGCGAGAAATTCCAATATATCACACACCGTATTCATCGACTTATTATCCTCGCCCGGTTTAAATGTATATGTGACTACTCTGAAGTCCGCCTCCTCGAGTGATTTTTTTACGATATCTCCATACAGTCTCGATACATTTTCATCTGCTATCACAGCAGCAGACAGAGCCTTTGTCCTCTCACGTATGCGTTTTCCACATTCACTCAGTATACCGTGTCCTATTTCCACATCGTATGGTGCTTCCGTATTGACTCTGACAAGCTTCATATCCATTATTCTTCCTCTTTTCTATCGCACATCGACTTCATTATAACACCGTCATTGAGAAGTCTTGACATTGAATCTTCATCATTTGTTTTCAGTGCAGCCGAATACTCCATCAAACGATTTGCCAGAGAATCGATCTCCGTAATAAGGTAATCCTTATTTATAAAAAACAGCTCTGTCCACATTTCGGGATTAAGTGTCGCTACACGTGTCATATCCTTAAAGCTTCCTGCCGAAATGCCCTTATGATACGGTGCTGTGGGACTCTTGATATATGCACTTGAAAGCACATGTGCCAGCTGAGAGGTATATGCGATAACTCTGTCATGTTCCTCCGGTGTGCGGATCGTTATATAACCGAAGCCGATCGACAAGAACAGTTTTTTTGCTTTTTCGATAGTTGCAATATCCATATCCTTATCGGGTGTAAGTATCATGGATGCTTTACTGAACATATCCGGATTGGAATTTTCAAAGCCGGATTTTTCGATACCTGCCATGGGATGTCCCCCGATGAAGGTGAAGCCATGCTCCTTTGAGATCGGAACCAATGCATCACATACGATCCTTTTTATTCCGCAGCAATCAATGACCATTGCTCCCTTTTTTATCTTTTCTGCATTAGCCTTTATATATTCGATAGTTGCAGCGGGATAGAGAGCAACTATCACAGCTTCGCATTCCGCAAGTATATCATCCGTCAATTCATCATCTATTGCTTTCAGAAGCTTTGCCTTTAGCAGGACACTCTTCTGTATATCATATCCGTATACCTCATGCTCGGTATTGAGTCTTATGGATTTAGCGATCGAACCGCCTATGAGTCCAAGTCCTATAACAGCTATTTTCATCTTATACTCCTCCTACTTCAGCATATTCATCGAATACGGTCTGACGTTTCTGACCGCTTCCGCCACCTTGTCGAATGCTTCCGGTGTCAATGACTGCGGACCGTCGCACAGTGCATGCGGTGGGTCATTATGCACCTCAATGATAAGTCCGTCAGCTCCTGCGGCAGTGCTTGCAAGTGCCATCGGCATTACCATCTTCGAAATGCCGGTAGCGTGGCTGGGATCTACAATAACAGGTAAATGTGAAAGTGTTTTAAGTGCCGGGATCGCAGATATATCAAGCGTATTTCTCGTATACGTTTCAAATGTACGTATTCCGCGTTCACAAAGTATAACCTTGTCATTGCCGCCTGCCATTATGTATTCCGCACTCATAAGCAGCTCCTGCAACGTGCTTGAAAGTCCGCGTTTGAGAAGGATCGGCTTGTTTGTATGTCCGAGCGTCTTTAAAAGCTCGAAATTCTGCATATTTCTTGCGCCTACCTGAATGATATCGACATCATCGAACAGTGGAAGCTGTGACAGATCCATTATTTCCGTAACGATTGGCATACCCGTGACCTTCTTAGCTTCGAGCAGCAGCTTTATACCGTCACCACGCAGTCCCTGGAACGCATACGGCGAGGTGCGTGGCTTAAAGGCTCCGCCTCTCAATATGGTAGCGCCTGATTTTTTGACGCTCTCCGCAATGCTGAGTATCTGCTCCTCAGACTCAACAGAGCACGGCCCTGCGATCATCTGGAAATGTCCGCCGCCGATCTTTATATTTTGCGACTCGTCTATGACTATCACGCTGTCCTCGGGATGAAACTTTCTGTTTGCATTTTTATACGGCTCCTGGATACGCTTTACCTCATCGACGATATCAAGTGCCTTTACAAGATCGATATCTACTACCGACGTGTCTCCTACCAGTCCCAGAATAGTGTGATGCTGACCCTCTGTCTTATGCACCTCAATATTGAGACTTGTTAACCATTCTACCAGCGTACCGAGTTGATTTTTGTTGTAATTTTCTTTTAATACTACTACCATTTTTCCAATCTTCCTTTATTCTGAAAATTATTTGTTCGTACAGCTTCTAAAAAATAAACCCCTGCGGCGTTTACCGCAGGGGCATTTCTCAGCTTTTAACCTTTTTTCGGTCTTTTATCCTTTAAGCCACCCTACGAGATAAACGCAAATAAGCCTTACCAAAATAATAGTCGGTAAAGCTGAAAAAGTAAAAGTAATTAACATTTATCGCATTAAGAAGCTTTGAATTACTCATAACAGACCTCTGGTTTAATATTTACATAGATATGATATCATATTCGGCTTTAATTGTAAAGATGCAAAAATATCTTATATTATTCGGTTTTTTGAATTTTTATTGTATATATCGCTCATATCAAAATTATGCTCTCCCTGTCTGCATCATTTGCGTTGCATCGAGCCGATACTGTAAATTTCTCAAAATTCAAACACAAAATATACAAAAATAAATTGCATTTACACGCTCATTATGATATACTGAACATAATCATAGTAAGGAGGTTTCAAATCAACATGCTTGAAAAAATCAACACCTATTCTAACCTGAACGGTTTGGGTGCGTTGTCTGCCAAGGCATACAGTCTTATTGATAATATTCCTCTTCGTGAGGTCATTGCCAAGGTACAGACTTCAAACGATGCATATTTTACTTCTGTAGAGTTTTCATCTGTAAATGACGCTGTAAAGGACAAGCTCTCCGAGGTATTCGGAGTTGAATATTCCGGCGTTGAGGATTCATATATCGTAGACACATCCTCAGAGGTGATCAAGGTCTACTCCGACACAATGTCAGGTCTTATGGCAGGTGCCAATACGATCCTTGCTCAGTCATATTATAACGATTCACTCATCCCTAAAGGACTCATTTATAACATTCCTCGCTGTCCATTCAGAGGCTTAAAGGTATATATGCCTGCTCCGAATGATCTTGAATCCTTCTATAAAACAGTCGATATGCTTGCATACTTCCGATATAACAAAATCATCATTGAGGTCGGCGGTGCTATGGAATACAAATCACACCCCGAGATCAATGAGTCGTGGATCGAGTTCTGTAAGGAAATGAATAAATATCCGGATCGTGCAAATGAGATCCAGAATAAAACATATCCGTGGGCTAAAAACTCCATCCACTTTGAAAACGGCGGCGGCTTATGGCTGAAGCAGGATGTTGTTCGCGGTCTTATCAAATACTGCGAGGATCGAGGCTTTGAGGTAATACCGGAAATGCCGACACTCAGCCACGCAGACTATCTTCTGATGGCTCACCGTGACCTCGCAGAACGTCAGGACGATGCATGGCCCGATGTATACTGTCCGTCAAATCCTGCTTCGTATGAGCTTGTATTTGACCTGTTTGAAGAGGTAATAGACGTATTCAAGCCGAAAATAATGCATATCGGTCACGACGAATACTATTCCATCGGTATATGCGATAAGTGTAAAGGCAAGCCTGCCGAGAACATCTATGCCGATGATATAATAAAGCTTCACGATTTTCTTGCAGAGCGCGGCATTCGTACAATGCTCTGGTCGGAGAAGCTCATCGACGCTATTTCCCAAAGCGGTAAGCACTATGGCGGTAGCGAGCTTCGTGTTCGTCACAAAGACGGCTCAGTTGAGATCGTCCGTCCTGCAACATTCAAGGCTATCGACCTCATTCCAAAGGATATAATCGCTCATCACTGGTATTACTCCATTCAGGAATATTTCGATGATGAATATCTCAAGCGTGGTATTGAAATGGTTTACGGCAACTTCGTCCCGTACGCCTTCCTCGACTGGAACCGCAGACTCAAAGCCGGTGCCAAGGGTGGTGCTCCGTCTCACTGGTCAAGCCTTGAGGAAGACACATTACAGCGTAATCATGTTCTCCTTTCGCTCGTTTACGGCATCCAGCTCTTCTGGAATGAGCAGTATGATGATGCAAAATATCCCGAATATATCAGGGAGTGCTTTGAAGAGCTTTTCCTTTACAAAAACCGCGAAACGATGAAAAAGCCTCACTTCGAGATCACTCATACAACGACTATCCTCCGCAAATATGTATACATCAGCAGTCTGCCCATGCAGCTTGATATGGATACAGTAGGTAAATACGTTGTACGCTATGATGACGGCACGACACTTGACATCCCCATTATATACGGTCTTAATATAACAAATAAGAATAGAAATTGGGATCGTTCATATTATGGCGAAGTAAGCGAAGTCTTCGACGTAGCTGAGAGTGATGCATATAAGATAGACTCACTTCTCACCGAGGTCGTATACGTTGCACTGCCTGTTCAGGATGGCAACGATACGGTATTTAAGATCGAGGTCGAGAATCCGTATCCCGAAAAAGCTGTTCTCGGAGTAGATATTGTAAAAACATGCAGTGACGACGGTGATATTATTCTGAAAAACTTCAATTCTATTAAATAAAAGGAGCTTTGTGCCATGAAAAAACTAAAGGCTGCCGTTATCGGCACAGGTGGAATCAGTAATGTACACATTTCCGGCTATCTTGCCATGCCGGAAAAGGTCGAGCTATATGCACTTTGCGATATTGATAAAGAAAAAGCTCTCAAGCAGGCAGAAAAGTATAATGTTCCCAAGGAAAGGGTATATACCGACTACAATGAAATGCTTAAAGATCCTGAAATCGATGTTGTGAGCGTATGCACATGGAATGCAGCTCACGCTCCTGCCACTATTGCCGCTCTCAATGCAGGAAAGGATGTTATCTGTGAAAAGCCTATGGCTATGAACGCTGCTGAGGCTGCTGCGATGCAGGAGGCTGCAAAGCGTAACGGCAGACTTCTCATGATCGGCTTTGTTCGCCGCTATGGCAATGACTGTCGTGTAGCACGTGACTTCATAGACGGCGGTAATGTAGGTGACATTTATTACGCAAAAGCTACGTACCTTCGCAGACACGGTTTCCCCGGTGGATGGTTTGGAGATAAAAACTACTCCGGCGGCGGTCCGCTCATCGATCTCGGCGTACACGTGATCGACCTTGCACGCTACCTCATGGGAAATCATTTACCTGTTTCCGTATTCGGTGTGACCTCAAATAAGCTTGGCTGCCGTCCTGAGGTCAAAAGCACAAGCAAAGACTACGCCGCTACGACTCGCACCGGTGACTACGATTTTAATGTTGAGGATTTTGCAGCTGCAATGATTCGTTTTGACAACGGAGCTGTACTCAGCGTTGAAGCAAGCTTTGACTTAAATGTAAAAGATAATGTAGGTGATCTCGAGCTCTTCGGAACAAAGGGTGGACTTAAGCTCTCCCCAGAGCTTGAGCTGTTCACTACGCTCAACGGCTATCTTGTAAATGTAGCCTCATACACAAGCACTGCACTTAGCTTCGAGGGATTATTCGAAAACGAGATAGCTCACTTTATAAACTGTGTAAATAAGGAAGCAACATGTATAAGTCCTGCCGAGGACGGCGTAGTACTCATGAAGATCCTCGATGCGATCTATGAATCTGCTGCAACAGGTCATGAAGTTATCATAAAATAATATATAAAGGAGTATTCATATGACAAGAGATCTACAGCTTATAAACATACCTCTTATCCCGGTAGCCAAATCGGCAAAGGTGTATGATGATGTAAAAGTGTTGGCAAGCTGTGCTATCTGCACAAAGCACGAAGCATGGAACGGTTATATCGATGTATTTAAGGATTATTTCAAAAAAATCAACGATGTTGAGCCTGCATCAGCCTGTGGCGGCATTGAGCTCGTTTACGATATCAGTGTGAAAAGCCCCGGCTACGTGTTTGATACTACGTGCGGTATTAAAATCTCCGCATCCGATGACGAGGGTATACTGTACGGACTTGCTACAGCACTTCAGCTCATATCTGTTGATAGCGGTAAATTGTCCGTTCAGAAGCTTCGCATCGATGACTATCCCGACAAGGACTACAGAGGTCTCATGGTAGACCTTGCACGTCTCTGGCATCCGATACATACTATTTTCAGATACATAGACGTATGCTTCTACTATAAGATCAAGTATCTGCACCTTCATTTTATCGATGACCAGATATATTCTCTTCCCTCCAGGATATTTCCCAACATTTCAACAAAGGGTAAGTGCTACACATTTGAGGAGATCGAAGCGATCCGCAAGTATGCAGCAGAGCGTAATGTTATTCTCGTTCCCGAGGTTGAAGCTCCCGGTCACGCCAGATCACTCATTTCAGCTTATCCCGAAGTTTTCGGCAACAACTTCAAGGATGGCTGCAAAACGACTATAGTTACTGAAAGCGGCTCAGTTATCGACAGCGGCAATATCATCTGTGCAGGAAATCCCAAGGCTATGGAGGGTGTAGCTGCACTGATGAAAGAGGTCATAGAGATGTTCCCTGAATCACCGTATATCCATATCGGCGGTGATGAAGCTAACATAGGCGCATGGAATGAGTGCGAAGACTGCGTTCAGTACATGAAGGATAACAATATCGAGGACGAATATGAGCTGTACAGTGATTTTATCGGACGTGTCGCTCAGTGCATACTTGATAACGGTAAGGTTCCTATAGTTTGGGAAGGCTTCCCTGTAAAGGGTGCCGAAAGAGTACCTAAGGAAACGATCGTCATTGCATGGGAGTCTCATTATCATATGGCATATGAGCTGCTCGACGAGGGCTTCAATATCATAAACTGCTCATGGCAGCCTCTTTACATCGTACCGGGTGCCGGACTTCGTTGGAACCCATATGACATTATGGCGTGGAACGTATACAACTGGCAGCACTGGTGGCCTAACTCCGTTGCATTACTCAATCCGATCAACGTAGCACCTACGGATGCCGTTCTCGGCGGTCAGCTCTGTTCATGGGAATGCACCTACGAGCAGGAGATCAACTTTATTATGGAGAACCTCGCAGCAGTGTCTGAGCGTACATGGACAGTCACACGTCTTTGTAACGATGATGAGTTCAAGAAGAAGCTTCGTCAGATCCTGTACAAGCTGGCTCTGATCGTTATCGAATAATTCTTCGAATATAGTTCAAGCTCACCGTTCTATTGATCGGTGAGCTTGGTTTTTTAGAGAAAAAAGAAGCTGTAAATACATACAGCTTCTTTGCCATGGCGCGCTTGAAGGGACTCGAACCCCTGACCTACTGGTTCGTAGCCAGTCACTCTATCCAGCTGAGCTACAAGCGCATTAGATAGCTTAGATATAATACCACACCTAGAAAAGTTTGTCAACTAAAAATTTTGCATTTTCCGCAAAAAAGATTGACTATCCCCCATGTTGTCTGATATAATATTTTTCGTTCCCTTGAGAACATCCGCCTTATACGGAGATGTATCGAAGTGGTCGTAACGAGAACGACTCGAAATCGTTTTGTCCTTAACCGGGCACGTGGGTTCGAATCCCACCATCTCCGCCAAAACAAAAGCCACCTGCAAGGGTGGCTTTTTTGTTTTGCATAAAAAAGGGATTCGATATAACTGATCCACAGCCCAGTGGGCTGTGGGCGGCAGATACTTCTGCCGCATCCTATATTTTTGCCAACGGCAAAAATGAGGCCCGTCGTGATCCCACCATCTCCGCCAAAACAAAAGCCACCTGCAAGGGTGGCTTTTTTGCTGTTAAAGGGTTAAAACAGTGTGTGCTGCCACCCGCCTCAGCGGCGGCGCAACTGCCAGAAGGCCACGGCACTGGCGGCGGCCACGTTCAGCGAATCCACCCCGTGGCTCATGGGGATGCGTACGGTGTAGTCGCAGTCGGCAATGGTCTGGTGGACAAGGCCATCCCCCTCGGTGCCCAGCACAATGGCCAGCCGTTCCTCTTGGGGCAGGCGGGGGTCCTCCATGCTGATGGAGCGGTCGGTGAGGGCCATGGCGGCCGTTTTGAAGCCCAGCTGGCGCAGCTGTTCCATGCCCGGGTGGGGCCACTGGTCGGGTGTTTCGCCAATGCGGGTCCAGGGCACCTGGAACACCGTACCCATGCTGACCCGCACCGCACGGCGGCACAGGGGGTCGCAGCAGGTGGGCGTCAGCAGCACTGCGTCAAGGTTCAGGGCGGCGGCCGAGCGCATGATGGCCCCCACATTGGTGGAATCGGCAATGCCTTCCAGCACGGCTACGCGGTGGGCGTTTTGGCAAAGCTGCTGCACCGTGGGCAGGGGCGGGCGGCGCAGGGCGCACAGCACCCCGCGGGTCAGCTCATAGCCGGTCAGGCGGGCCAGCACCTCGCGGTCGGCGGTATACAAAGGAATATCGCCGCAGCGGGCCACAATATCGGCGGCCTGGCCGGTGATGTGGTGGCGTTCCATCAGCAGGGCCAGGGGCTGGTGGCCGGCGGCCAGTGCCAGCCGGATGACCTTGGGGCTTTCGGCAATAAAAATGCCCTTTTCCGGCTCCAGGCGGTTGCGCAGCTGGGCCTCGGTCAGGCGGGCAAACAGATCCAGCTCGGGCGCGGCAAAATCGGTAATTTCAATGATGTTGGCCATGGCAGCCTCCTTGGCAGAATGATCTTTACCCAGTATACCCCCGCCCAAAGGGGGCTGTCAAACCCGTCAGGGCCTTTCTTGCCATTGCGGCCCATAGATGGTAAACTTAACATGGAACAAAATCGAAACGAGGACTCCTTATATGAAAAAGATCCTTCTTTTGGCCACAGGCGGCACCATTGCCTGCCGCCCAAACCAGCAGGGCGGCCTTGCGCCGGCCATCACCCCCGGCGAACTGCTGGACTTTGTGCCCGAACTGGCCGAGCTTTGCTGTATTGAAACGCTGTTTCTGTTCAACCTGGATTCCACCAATGTGGGGCCGGAGCACTGGGTCAAGATGGTGGAGGCCGTGCGGGAGCACTACAACAGCTACGACGGCTTTGTGATCACCCACGGCACCGACACCATGGCCTACACCGCCTCGGCCCTCAGCTATCTGATACAAAATCCAGCCAAGCCCATTGTGCTTACCGGCAGCCAAAAATCCATTTACAACCGGGATACCGACGCCCGCAACAACCTGCTGCGGGCCTTTGCCTACGCCAGTGCCCCGGGGGCGTGGGGCGTGCAGATCGTGTTTGACAACAAGGTGATTTTGGGCACCCGTGCCCGCAAGGTGCGCAGCAAAAGCTTCAATGCCTTTGCCAGCATCGATTACCCTGAAACGGCCGTTTTCCGCGATTCCCGCCTGATCCCCTTTATGCCCAGGCCGGCCGACCTGCCGCCGGTGCAGTTTTACACCCGTCTGGACCCCCGTGTGTTTGTGCTGCGGCTGGTGCCGGGCATTCGGGCCGAGATATTCGGCTTTTTGAAGCCCATGTTCCGTGCTGTGGTGGTGGAAGGTTTTGGCGTGGGCGGGCTGCCCGACAGCCAGGATGGCGCCATGCTGAAGGCCGTTGCCGACTGGACCGCCAGCGGGCGCATTGCGGTGTTTTCCACCCAGGTGCAGCACGAGGGCAGTGACCTTGGTGTTTACGAGGTGGGCCGCCTGGCCAAAGAACTGCCCGGCGTGCTGGAGGCCCGCGACATGACCCCCGAGGCGGTTGTGACCAAGCTGATGTGGGCGCTGGGCCAAACCGAAGACCGCGGGGAGGCCCAGAAGCTGTTTGCCACCCCCATTCAGCACGATTTGCTATGAACAGGATGAAAGAGATGACCCAAAAGGCCAAAACCCTGCTGGCACGCTGGGTGCAGCCCCCCGGCGCGGTGGTGCTGCCGCTTTGCGCGGCCGCGGCCTTTTTGCTGGCAGCGGTGTTTGTGCGCCGCATGGACCAAACACCCCTGGCCTATGGGGTGTATGCCTTTGCCACCTATGCACTGGTGGTTTTTGTGGTGTGGCTGACCAAAACACTGCGCCGCCTGCGGGCCTGGGGCAGCACTGTGCCGCTGCTTTGCCGCTGGCGCAAGGATCGTACCTTCCACGCCCGGGGCAAGGTGCTGCTGGGGCTGGGCATCAGCCTGGGCTATTCGGTTTTTAAGGCGGCGGCGGGCATCTGGTTCCGCTCGGCCTGGTTTGGTGCTTCGGCCTTTTATTACCTGACCCTAAGCGGCCTGCGCCTGTGGCTGCTGCACCAGCTTTTCCGCGGCGGCGTGACCCCTGCCGCCCAGTACCGCGGCTGCCGCGTGTGCGGCTGGCTGCTGCTGGCTGTAACATTGCCGGTGGCAGTGCTTGGGGTGCACATGGTGGCATTTGACCGAGCTGCTCAATACCCCGGCTTT
>CAYWVF010000018.1:0-52767 GCA_964461815.1 uncultured Oscillospiraceae bacterium | reverse complement strand
ATCCCTTACATTTTCCCGAAAAGACACCAAAGGGTACCAAACAGGGTGCCAAATCTCCGGAGAGATTCAGGCAAGGTCGCGAAATCGGCGTTTTTCTCGCGTTTTCGCAGTTTCCCTCGCGTATCAAGCGGATAGAGCAAGACCTTAGGAGGCGAACGCTCTATCCTGCTGAGCTACGGGCGCATATTATGATATATCACTTACGATTTCGGCAAACAGCGAACCTATGAAAACAATACGTTTACGTGTATCCATAGGGAAAAAGCTGCTTTGCGAAACAGATGCTATGCTTTAGACTGCTTACTACAGCTCGGAGCATAGCATTAACTTATAAAAGCATTCCAATTTATTTTACTACATCTTTACCGAGATGTCAACATTTTTATCACAGTTTGTATTTGCTGCTTTGCAGTACATCGGACAGCTCGACCAATATGGTTTTTGACGGATCTTGAGTGATAGGTTTTACATGATCCGTATGACCGCTGCTTGTAATAAATGAAGCGTGCGGAATAACGATTGTTATTACAGTGCCGCTACCCGGTACACTCTTGATATCAAGTGAGCCACTGTGAAGAGCTGCTATTTCGTCTATCACGGAGATACCGAAGCCTGCACCGGCTTTCGGATTGGAAAGAACAGACGGTACAGAAAATTTCCTGCGTATATTTACTCCCGATGTATCGGATATGCCCTGCCCATTGTCTTCAATGTGCAAAAATACATTGTTCATATCCGATGATAATGTTATATCAACATTACCGTTCGAGGGGGAATATTTTATAGCGTTTGAAACAGCGCATAACAGCGCAGTTTCCAGCTTCGGCATGTCGGCGATCACAATAAATCCTGTTCCGACGTTGCTTTTGAATTTTACGGATATTCCAGAGCCGTCGAGAAGAGTACGTATGCAGTCGGTAATGGTAGTAAGCCTTGATGCAATATCAATGGGAGCACAATTCAGCTTAAGCTTATTGCTGAAAGCATGTGCAAGCAAGTCGAGATGGTTGACAAGATTTAGCTTTTGGTATAAGCTCCTACGCATAATGCTCAGCGGCTCACCAAATTTCTGTTTTTCCTGCTCATCCATCATTCTGCCGAGATTTGCAAAGGATATAAAGGAAAGAGACAGAAAATCTCTGAGCTGTGATGTGATGCTTAATGCTGTTTGAGGGTGGAGAAATACATCTGAGTATTTTGCGTTGATATTTTTCTTGAAAATAATGATAGTTTCACTGTTGAAGATAGCGGTGTATATGCTGAAGCTGCTGCCATTATATGCAAAGGGGTATGCTGCATCTCCGATCGTTTCTATAGACATGAGCGGAAGCGAGAGAAGATGACAGATGCTGTCTCCGACACGAAATGATGTAAAAGTGCTTTTTGCGGATGGATTTATATAAACTATCGTTTCACCGCGTATTATCACCGCAGGATCGGATATCATATCTGCAAGATCTGAAAATGATACTATGTGCTTCATAAAAACACCTCCGCAAAAGCTATTTCCACATCTTGTATTATAGCATACAAGAGACGTTCGTTCAATGGCAATTATTGCCGGAAATAATGAGCTTTTTATGGTATATTGTGGAATAAAAAGCGAAAAGGTAAGAATAAGGTGTTGTTATAAACAGTAACTTTTTCGAGTGAAAAAGATAAAAAGCTCTCTCATTTCGCAAAATGAAAGAGCTTTTATTGATATGAATGCTTATACCCTTGAACGTTTAAAATATCTGATTACAAAAATAAGCAGTACAGCGCCGATTATGGGGAACAAAGCACTTATGAGCATTCCCGACTTCATACCGATCTGTTCGACAGAGAGCTGCGTGGAGACACTGAGCCTTGCGGCAAAATCACTTGCAGATACGCTGTCTACGATTATTCCCATAAGCTGTGGAGCTACCGAAGCTCCAAGGTCGCCGCCTGACGCCATGAGAGCATACGCAGCTACTCCTGCACCGGGTATGTTTTCCTCCATCATTATCAACGTTCCCGGCCACAGCATGGATGTAAACATACCTGTAAAGATACATGCAATGAATGCAACTATCGTGCTTGACGAAAGACCTGCGGCAAGATAGCAGACAGCAGCACCGATCATACCTACCAGAAGTACAGTGCAAATGTTTTTGCCGTATTTCGCATAGGATATTCTTGTGATACCGAGAAGAATAGCAAACATCGCCATACCGAGGATGTCGCCGAGTGCCTTATCTATATGCAAAGCATTTTCCATGTATCCGGAGATCCAGTTGGACATTACATTTTCGGCACAGCTTCCGAAGAAAATACATGCCGTGCAAAGTGCAAGACCGACAGTTCTTTTTCTTGTGCTGCCGGAATCGGAGCTGCTTTCCGATGTACTCATGTCGGGCATCGGAGAGAGAGCAAACAGTACGGATGCAATGATAGGCAGAACGGCAAAAAACATGGTCAGATATGCCCAGTTTTCAGTGCCGAACAGCTTGAAGAAAATCGTAGTGATAACTACTACGGTAAATACTCCGAATGCGTACAGCGAGTGGAGAAGACTCATATCCTTTTGCGGATTATCGGAGGGTATCGCAGCGATCACGGGACTTAAAAGAACCTCGGAAAGACCTGCGGCTACGGAAAATATGATAGTTCCTGTTATGAGCCCGATATAGGCATGAGAGGGAAACAGTGATGGGATAATAGCATAGATAAATAATCCTGCTGATGTGATCAGCGGCATGATCTTTATGACCTTCGATATATTGAAATGCTTTGAGAATAATGTGAAGATCAGATCAATAGTCATTTGAGTGAGAAAATTCGTTAAAATGAGCGTGCCGAGAAGCGTATATGAAATGCCGTACATCTCACGAAGCGTTACAAAAAGCAACGGAGGCAGGCTGAAAATAGATGACATGGTAAAATATGCGCTGTAGCATGCAAATTTGGTTCTCTTGTAATTCGGTGCGGCTATACTCATACTTAAAGTCCCTCTGCTACTTCCATTGCAAGAGCTATTGCAGCGTCGGCAGTTGCATTTCGTATTTCCTCACGACTGCCGCTGAGATGCAGCTCACGTGTGATATATCTACCCTCATTTACCGCAACGGCAATGTATACTAAACCTACAGGCTTCTTTGTTTCATCACTGGAAGGCCCGGCTATACCTGTTGTGGAGATCGTAATATCTGTACCGAACAGACGTTTTGCACCACGTGCCATTTGAAGTGCGACAGGCTCACTCACAGCACCGTAGGTGAGAAGATCATCTTCCTTTACATTAAGTATATCTGTCTTAGCTTTGTTTGAATATGTGCATACGCTGCCCATAAATACAGAGGACGAGCCCGGAACATCGGTCAAAAGCTTTGATATCAGACCGCCCGTACATGATTCGGCAGTGGATATTGTAAGAAGGCGCTCACTTAGAAGCTGTACAAGATCATTATTTATACTCATTTGTCATTCTCTCCCTTGTTTATCACCTCAGCACCGTTGGGTGTGATGGCTATGTTTTCTACTCCGTTTATAGCGTCCTCGACGAGCTTGTCTATATCGAGAGCACGCTCGGCTGCTTCAAGCTCCGATATCATAGGCTTTGTTTTCGGATGCTTCGGCGTGAATACAGTACAGCAGTCCTCGTAAGGTAAAATAGACGTTTCAAATGTGCCTATGGAACGAGCAATAACTGTGATATCCTTTTTGTCAAGTCCGATCACGGGACGGAATACAGGCATATCACAGACCGCATCGGTAGATGCAAGTGCAAGCAGTGTCTGACTTGCCACCTGACCGAGGCTTTCGCCGGTGATTAATGCATCCGATCTTACATCACGTGCAAGACGGCAGGAGATACGCATCATAAACCTACGCATTATAAGCGTGAACAGCTCCTCGGGGCAGTTGTCACGTATTTGCTCCTGAATATCCGTAAAGGGTACGACCTGCAGATATATCCTGCCTGCGTATTCGGATACGATACGCAGAAGCTCATAGACCTTTTCCTTTGCCTGCTCAGATGTATAAGGATATGAGAAGAAGTGGACTGCGTGAAGCTCAAGTCCTCTGCGTGCCATAAGGTAAGCTGCAACAGGGCTGTCGATACCTCCGGATATCAGAATGCTGGATTTCCCGTTGATACCGCAGGGAAGACCTCCTGCACCCTCGACAGGCTCAAGATGAAGATATGCATTTTTGTCACGTATTTCAACAAACAATGTGAGCTGCGGAGCTTTTACGTCAACGGAAAGAGTGGGGAATTTGTCCAGTACTGCACCGCCGACCTCACGCATGATCTCCATTGAGTCGTATTCGAATTTCTTGTCGGAACGCTTTGCTTGTACCTTAAATGTGGAGACTGATGAGAGTGCGTCGGCAAAGCAGATAGGAGCAAAATGCTTGATGCTCTCAAGATTTTTTTCGCAGACGTATGAGCGGCAGATCGAAACAATGCCGAATACCTTGCGGAGCATTTCCATCGCACGATCGGTATCAAATCCTGCCTTCGGCTCGACATATATAGTGGACTGCATTGAGTACATTCGAAATTCACCGCACGGTCTCAGTCTGTAGCGTACCGTTTTCATGAGCCGTTCTTCAAACTTAGAACGATTCAAGCCCTTAAGTACAAGCTCTCCGCATTTGAGGAGTATCATCTCATCCATATTGTAACCTTCCATCGTTATATTTATTTATCTGTGAAGTCTGGCATACGCACGCTTGAGTGCTTCGCAGAGAACATCCGCATCCTCCTCGGTGTTATGCCTTGATATACTTATTCTTATTGCACTATCGATATATTTCGGCTCGATCCCACAGGCAGTGAGTACGTGGCTTTTTCTTCCTCTGGAGCACGCCGAGCCGGCAGAAACATATACGTCCATGCTTTCGAGTATTCTCATAGTCACCTCGGACGGACACCCCGGCAGCGAAATGTTGAGTATGTGGGGAATGCAGTTCTCGGTGAAGTTGAAATGGATATCGGGAACGGTCTCACGTATTTGAGATACGATGCGGTCGCGCAAAGCATGTACTCTCATCACTCCACCCTCAAAATCATTCAGACCGTCGGTACATGCAGCTCCGAAGGCTGCAATGAGCGGAGTGGGCTCTGTACCGGAACGTATACCGCTTTCCTGCCCACCACCGTATATAAGAGGCGGAAGCCTCAGCCCACGTCGCATATATAAAGCACCGATACCCTTTGGAGCGTTGATCTTATGCCCGGAAAGTGACAGCATATCGACGTCAAGCTTTTTAACATCTATCGGTGTCTTGAACAGCGCCTGAACCGCATCGGTATGGATAAGAGCACGGCAATTATTTTCCTTTAAAATGCTGCGTATGCTTGCAACATCGTTTATAACTCCCGATTCATTGTTTACAAGCATAACCGAAACGAGCATGGTGTCCGGTCTGATCGAGCTTCTGAATGCATCAAGGTCAAACGCACCGTCGGGACGAGGCTTTATTCTTGTGACCTCAAAGCCAAGTGACTCAAGCTCTTTTAAAGGATTGAGAATGGCATGATGCTCTGTTTCGGATGTAATTATGTGCATTCCCTTGCGCTTGATAAGCTTTGAAGCACCAAATAGGGCTGTGTTGTTCGATTCCGTACCGCCTGAGGTGAAATGAAGCTCGTCGGGAGCACAATTTATGATATTTGCGATGATCTCACGTGAATGTTTTACGCTTTTAGCGGCATTCACGCCGAATCTGTGAAGACTGGAGGGATTACCGTAGCTCCCCGTCATCATTTCATATGCAATAGCGGCAGCCTGCGGTATTACCTGCGTCGTTGCCGCATTATCAAAATAATGTATCGTCATAGGCTATTCCTTTATAAATAAATCATATATGATATTATACATTAAAAAACAGCGTAAAACAACATCATTTTTAATTATTTGGATTACAAATAAGTATTGTGCAATTTGTAAATTTTGTGCAAAATAATTCGTTCGACAAAAAAAGAGTTGACAGATTACAAAAAATGTAGTACACTGTAAACAGTTGTTACCGTTTTGTAATATTTCGATACTTAACTGAAACAAAACTTTGAGAGGTTTTCTAATGGATAGCGAAGTTAAAAAGCAGAATATAATAGAAAAAGCTGTGCTTCTGAGCGAACCTGTGAAAAACGCAATAGATGGAATAATTGTAAAGGGCTCCAACGGATGCCGAATAGGAACAGTTGTATGCGTAAAGCCGGGCTTTATGAAGCTGATGAAGCGAGTTGCCTGGATGCTTACGGCAAGCATGATAATAATGCTGGCGATAGTGACGAGCGAATTTACACTTGCACTGCGAGTTACACTTGACGGTCAAGTCGTAGGATATACGGACGATATAAACGCAGCAAGTGAGCAGGTAGCTGTTGTTGAGGAGCATATTTCCGCAGTGCTCGGCGAGACATATGAGCTTGAGGGCGTACAGTACAGCAGAGGCTTTGTAAGAAACAATGATATAACAAAGGATATATCATCATCTCTTATGGTACAGTCGGATGTTATTGAGCCGTTATACGTTGTTTCCGTAGGCGGCGTGGAGATAGGTGCGATAGAAAGTACAAACGAGTATGAAAAGGTGCTTGATCGTATACTCACTCATTACAATATGGGCTTCGGATCTGCTCCGACTATCTCGACAGAGATAACTCTTACGAGAAAAGAAGCTGCTACATCATTGAAGATGACAGCCGATGAGCTGACAAATGCTCTTATAAATGCACGTGACGAATCGGGAAAGCCGTTATTGTCCGTGATTTCTGAGCATACCGAGACAAAAACAGAGGTAGTCGAGTACGAGGTCGTTATAAAATACGACGATACGAAATATCTTGATTACAGTGAAAAAATACAGGATGGTCGAAACGGAAGATCTGAGATCACAACAAATGCTACATACGAAAACGGTGTGCTTGCCAATATAGAAGTGCTCAAGGAGAATGTACTCCTAGAGAAAAAGGACGAGATATATGTTCAGGGCACAAAGGAGATACCTTATTGGCGTGCTACAGGTGAATTTGTAACTCCTGTGGAGAATATCCGTAAGGTAACAAGTGGCTTCGGCTGGCGTCACTGGTCGAAGCATACAGGTGTAGACCTGGCAGGAAAGACAGGAGAGCCGATACTCGCTTCCGATAGCGGAACAGTGACCTTTGCAGGCTCTGGAGTCGGCGGCTACGGTAAGATGATAATAATAGATCACGAAAACGGCTACCAGACATATTACGCCCACAACAGCAAGCTCTACGTGAAAGAGGGAGACCATGTAGTCCAGGGTGATGTCATCGCCGCATTGGGTTCTACCGGTAATTCTACAGGCCCACATCTCCATTTTGAGATACTTTATGAAGGCGAAGCACTCGATCCTGCGGATTTCGTAACATTTAAGGCAGAGCTTAATTAAAACAGGGAGACTGTGCTAATGCATAGTCTCTTTTCTTTTGAATGGAATGTATATCGAGAGCTTTTGCAATACTGCAATAGAAAAAGTATTTCTTGCCAATAATGAAGGAGAAAATTCACTTTTTAAGTTGTATTTACTTATTATGGAAAATAAATGTAAACAAAATGTGAATTTTGCAATTTTTGATTGCAAAATTCTCTAAAAAGATGGTACACTATACGTGAAGCGTTTTTCAAAAGCTTTCGTGTATTGGCATTGAATAGCATAGTGTAAATCTATATATTCTGCGCTATACATTGCAATACATTTATCCAGACATAAGGAAAGGAGGCAACGGAGTTATGGAGCTTTCAAACACTTTTGTATGCGTTATGGGCATGGGTATAGTCTTTATTGGACTGATCTGCATCGTATTCCTATGTATTATAATGAGCAAGGTATGCACGCTTACATCCTCAAAAGCAGAAACACAGCCCCAGGCAGCCCCTGTAGCAGCACCTGTTGCAGCAGCACCTATTGCTAACCGCGCTGAGCTTGCAGCAGCAATTTCCGCAGCAATCGCCGAGGAGCTTGGCGAGTCAACAGATTCATTCAGAATCAAGTCGATAAAGAGAGTCTAATGCTTAAAAAGCATTACAGACGCTGCCGTACGGCACAAATTTTTCTTTAAAATTTAAGGAGATTAATTATGAAAAAGTATAACGTTATCGTAAACGGTACAAAGTATGAAGTAGAAATCGAACTCGCAGGCGAATACACACCCTCCGCAGCTCCCGCAGCAGCACCTGTTGCAGCAGCACCTGTTGCAGCAGCACCTGTTGCAGCAGCACCGGCAGGCGGCGAAAAGATCACAAGCCCGATGCCCGGCACTATCCTTGCAGTAAACGTTGCAGTAGGCAGCGCAGTCAAGAAGGGCGATGTCCTTATGATACTCGAAGCTATGAAGATGGAAAACGAGATCATGTCTCCGTGTGACGGTACGATCACAGCTGTTGGTACTTCCAAGGGTTCAACGGTTGAATCCGGAGCACTCCTTTGTGTTATTGGTTAATTTACCCTTTACCCGGCAAATACACAGAGAAAAAATATAGAAAGGTTTGGTTTCACTGTGGAAGTAATTTTAAATTTTTTAAAGCAGACAGGATTTTATCTTATCGCAACGGATCCGAAAACTCTCATTATGATCGTTGTTGCATTGGTACTTGCATATCTTGCGATCGTTAAAAAGTTTGAGCCGTTGCTCCTTCTCCCAATCTCATTCGGTATGCTTCTTACGAACCTTCCCGGCGCTGAAATGTACCACGAAGTATTGTTCGCAGACGGACATGTTCATTGGGATCTGTTCGGCGGCGGTGATGTTACCCCCGGTCTCATCGACTACCTCTACCTCGGCGTAAAGCTCGGTATTTATCCATGTCTTATATTCATGGGCGTTGGCGCTATGACAGACTTCGGTCCGCTGATCGCCAATCCGAAGAGCCTGCTCCTCGGTGCAGCTGCTCAGCTCGGTATCTTTGCTACATACGTTGGCGCTAGGCTGCTCGGATTTACATCTATGCAGGCAAGCTCGATCGGTATCATCGGCGGCGCTGACGGTCCGACAGCTATTTACGTTACAACAAAGCTCGCACCTGAGCTCCTTGGCCCGATCGCAGTTGCCGCTTATTCCTATATGGCACTCGTTCCGGTTATCCAGCCTCCGATAATGAAGGCTCTCACAACAAAGGCTGAGCGTCAGATTGTAATGCGTGAGCTCCGCCCGGTATCAAAGAGAGAAAAGATCATATTCCCGTTTATCGTTACAATATTCGTAGCATTCCTCGTTCCGTCAGCTGCTCCGCTGGTAGGTGCTCTTATGCTCGGTAACCTCTTCAAGGAAACAGGCGTTTGCGACAGACTTTCAAAGACAGCTCAGAACGAGCTTATGAATATCGTAACAATATTCCTTGGAATCTCCGTCGGTGCTACAGCTACAGCCTCCACGTTCCTGAGTCTCGATACACTTAAGATTATCGCTATGGGTGTTGTAGCATTTGGTCTCGGTACAGCAGGCGGCGTTCTCCTTGCAAAGTTCATGAACCTGTTCCTGAAGGAAAAGATAAATCCGCTTATCGGCTCTGCCGGTGTATCTGCTGTTCCTATGGCTGCACGTGTTTCTCAGACTGTGGGTCAGAAGGAAAACCCCGGAAACTTCCTGCTCATGCATGCTATGGGTCCGAACGTTGCCGGCGTTATCGGTTCAGCTATCGCTGCCGGTGTACTTATCGCACTGTTCGGTTAATTGGTTGACCGAGCCAAATATCGTGTGAAAGGAATAAAAATATGTCAAAAAACCCTCTTAAAATAACTGATACGATCCTCCGCGACGCACATCAGTCGCAGGCTGCAACAAGAATGCGTACAGAAGATATGCTTCCCGCATGTGAGATGCTTGACAAGATCGGTTACTGGTCACTTGAATGCTGGGGCGGTGCAACATTTGACTCCTGTATGAGATTCCTCAATGAGGATCCGTGGGAGAGACTGCGTACATTAAAGAAGGCTATGCCGAATACAAAGCTTCAGATGCTTCTCCGCGGACAGAATATCCTCGGCTACAAGCATTATGCAGATGATGTAGTTGAGCAGTTCTGCAAGAAGTCGATCCTCAACGGTATCGATGTAGTTCGTATTTTCGACGCACTCAATGATACAAGAAATATGGAAGCTGCTATGAAATTCGTTAAAGAGTACGGCGGAATCTGTGAAGCTGCTATCAGCTACACGATCAGCCCCGTTCATAACGAGGACTATTTCGTAAAGCTTGCAATGAAGCTTGAAAAAATGGGCGCAGATGTTATATGCATTAAGGATATGGCAAACCTGCTTCTCCCGTACAGTGCATATTCGCTCGTTAAGAAGCTCAAGGAAAATGTATCACTTCCGATCCATCTTCATACACATAACACAACCGGCACAGGTGACATGACATACCTCATGGCATCCGAAGCAGGTGTTGATATTGTTGACTGTGCGCTGTCTCCGTTAGCTAACGGTACATCTCAGCCTGCTACAGAATCTCTCGTAGCAACGCTTAAGGGTACAGACCGTGACACAGGCTATGATCTTGAGCTTATGAGCAAGGCTGCTGCACATTTCCGTACAGTTGCAGAAAAGCTTAAGGCTTCCGGCGATCTCGATCCTAAGGTTCTTAATGTTGATACGAACACACTCCTCTATCAGGTACCTGGCGGAATGCTTTCAAACCTCATTTCTCAGCTCAAGCAGGCTAAGGCAGAGGATAAGTATTACGAGGTGCTCAAGGAGATCCCCCGTGTACGTGAAGACTTCGGTTATCCTCCTCTCGTAACACCTACAAGCCAGATCGTTGGCTCACAGGCTGTTCTCAATGTTATTTCCGGACAGCGCTATAAGGTATTCACAAAGGAATCCAAGGGTCTTCTTAAAGGCGAGTACGGTGCATTGCCGGCTCCCGTAAATGAAGAAGTACGCAAGATGGCTATCGGCGACGAAAAGGTCATAACATGCCGTCCTGCTGACCTTATCGGAAATGAGATCCCGAAATATGTTGAGGAAACAAAGGGTATTGCAAAGTCTGAAGAGGATGTTCTCAGCTATGCATTGTTCCCGCAGGTCGCAACAAAGTTCTTCGAGACACGTGGCAAGGATATCAAGGCTGCACCTGCAAAGGCAGCTGCAAGTGCCAATGGCGTAAGAACGATCCATGTTGAAGACTCTGGTCTGTAATATATAGAGACTCTGATTACGGTAAATAGAAAACCGATAGAATCGGACGTTTGTCCGATCCTATCGGTTTTTTTATGTGTTTTTTTCGGTTTCTTTCAGTCACAGCTTCGGTTTATTTCGCTTCATATGCTCTGAGACACGCTGCTGCCGCATCTCGGTCACGGCTGATCTGCGATTTTAGATCGTCGAGAGAACTGAAATCGATCATCCCACGCATATGCTTTATGAGCTCACATGTGGCAGTCATTCCATAAACGTCTCCCGTGTCGCCGAATGCGTATGTTTCGGAAAGCCCGGTACGATCGATATTTGTGACCGAACGGTATCTGATCCCTCTGACAGTAATATAGGATGCGTATACACCAATAGGAGGAATGGCTATATCCTCCATTTTTATATTCATGGTCGGACTGTTGAGCTTGCGTCCGAGTGCCTTGCCGTGGATCACTTCACCTGAAAATGAATGCGGATGAGACAGCATCAGCTCAGCATCTTCCATTTTCCCGTCGAGAATGAGCTGTCTGATACGTGATGAGCTTATTTTACCATGACCGTCATTCAGCTCATCAGCTACCTCGAAGCTTATACCAAGCTTTGTACAGCTTGATTTTAAAGTGTTTACGTCGCCTCTTCCTCCTCTGCCGAAGTGATAATCGCTTCCGCAGGATACGAAGCCTACGTTCAATCTCTCATGCAGGATCTGCTCGATAAATACCTCTGACTCCATGTTCATAAGCTCACGAAATGGGAGCATTATGACTTCATCTACTCCTGCCACAGTTTTCAGCAGTCGCTCACGGTCGTAAGCATTGCAAAGCTGTGGCGTTTTTATGCCTGTTACTACTGATGCAGGATGCTCGTCGAATGTTACTGCAACAACCACAGTATTTGTTGCGGCTGCATATTCACGTGCAAGGCGGCAAACCTCTATGTGTCCTTTGTGTACGCCGTCAAAAAAGCCCAGTGCAACAGCTACTTTATTTTGCATCAAATTTACCTCTTATTCTATATCCACAGTCCGTTCGTCAGCCACAGCTCAGGACGTCTGTCGGTCTCACGTATTTCGCCCAAACCCATAAAGCCAAGTGTATGCCCATAAACACGATATTTTCCGGGTGCAAACCTTGTAAGATATACGGGAGCACCGTTTTTTAGACGATGTTCGCCCTTTTCGTTGAGTTTTATGGCAGGCATATCCATAAAAAACATGTCGGCAGATGAAAACAGACCTTCAAGAGTGCCATTCTCCGCATGTTCCTGTAGTTCTTCCAGAGTATAGGCGTTGTCAAGTGTAAAATCACCGTTTTTTATACGCCTGAGTGCAGTTACGGTAGCACCGCAGCCAAGAGCCGAACCGATATCGGCGCAAAGAGTTCGCACGTATGTCCCTTTAGAACACTTGACATCCAGAGTATACTCGTTTGTGTTGCTATCGGAGTCAGTCAGCGCGATATCGTAAATATTGATCTCGCGTTTATCACGCTCGACCTCAACACCCTCACGTGCAAGCTTGTAGAGACGTGTACCGTTTTTTTGCACGGCAGAATACATTGGAGGTAGCTGCTCCTGTATTCCTTTAAATGATTTTATCGTCTCCAATACATCGTCCTTCGTACATTTGACCTCGTGCGTTTCAAGTATTGCTCCTGTAATATCCTGAGTGTCTGTCACTATACCAAGCTTCATTTTCACAAGGTATTCCTTGTTGCTGTTCTGAACGAACTCGGTGACATGCGTGGCACTGCCGGCGAATATTGGTAATACGCCTGTAGCAAGTGGGTCAAGCGTGCCGCCATGACCGATCTTTTTCTGATCCAGTATTCTGCGAAGCTTGTTTATAACAGTGTGCGATGAAATTCCGGAGGGCTTATCTACTACAATAATTCCATTATACATACTTTATTCCCTTTTAGATTACTATAAATCGTTACTTTTCACAAGTACGATATTCTCACATAATATATCATAGCACATTTAGTCGCTCGAGTAAAGAGGGTAATTGAATGTAAATATGAAAGAAAGGATAACGTATATAATGGAAAACGACAAATGCTCGCTTCAGGGTTGCTCTATTGCCATGGTATATACTCCGGAACAGGAGTTCGAGGAGCTGTACGATGCAGACATAGCACTTACAAGGGGTACGATATTTAAACAGCTCGATCTGCCTTTTTTAGGAAAGGAGGGGTGCTGCAATGATACAAAGAATGACAGAAAAAGATAACCTTCTCAGACGTGTGCAGATGGCAGATTTTGCGGTGAGAGATAGCGCATTGTATCTTGATATGTATCCGAATAACAGGAAAGCACTGGCTTATTTTAAAAAGTATATGCTGCTTCGTGAAGAAGCGGTAAAGGAATACGTGAGTAAATGCGGTCCTCTGACATATGCGGATATCACGTCGGATAACCATTGGACATGGAATGACGCACCGCCACCGTGGTCTGTTGAAGCAAATTAAGGAGGAAAAGTGTATGTGGATATATGATAGGAAGCTTCAATTTCCGGTAAAAATAAAAAATCCCAACCCGGCGATTGCAAAAGTGATAATAACGCAATTCGGCGGGACGGACTTCAAAAGGGTATAGTCTTACGGTAAAAAATAAATGCTCAGGGATTGGGTTTTTTTATTGAAGATTGCGTGCGAGATTACTGTGCAGAGAAGATCTCTTTTTGTGGACTCCGGGACGTTGGGGCTTTTGATGGATATCAATATCTCCTGAATACTCGATCTTAGATCCTTGATGCGCTCGGCACGATCATCCTTTGTTTCCGCAGCTCGTTCATCTTCCAAACGGCGTATTGCTTCGACGATACGTTGTTTATTTTTCTGGTACTCTGCAAGTGTATCTACACCATTTTCGTATGCTTCCTTAACACGTTCAAGCTTGCGCTCCTCAACGGCTATCAGCTTATCGAACGACTTCACAGCGGCTGACTTCGGCTTGCTCGTGGCATAGACGATATTAAAATCATCCATAGTAAGGCAATATTCCAGCGCTTCTACAAATGCGTCGTTGAGCTTCTGTATAGTGACACTGTGCGACTCGTCACATTGCCCTTTGGCGTATTTATGGCACTGTGCAGACGGCGATTTCTGAGACACATATGTAAGTGTAGCACCACAGCTACTGCATTTGACTAAACCTTTCAGCATCCATGTAGTATCGGGCGTAGTCTCACGGCGGTGCTTAGCATACTTGATTTTTGCAGCTGCTTGTATTTCCTGCGCTTTGTTCCATGTATCCATATCAATCAGAGGTTCATGCGAGCCGTCGATTATCAGTATTCGGGAGTCATCGTATTTCCTTCTTGACACAGTTCGGCCTCCGGAGCTCCAGCGCAGCTTGCCGACATAGACAGGGTTGTTGATGATATACTCGATAGATCTGTTCTCAAATTTATTGCCGAATTTAGTCGTGTAACCCTCTGCATTGAGAGCACGTGCGATTGCGGCCTGTCCCATGCCGGAGATATACATATCGAATATCCTGCGTATGAGCGGTGCATCTGCACTCGGTACGTAATTATCATCGACAACGTCATAGCCCTGTGGAGCACGAGCGACGATCTCGCCGCGTGAAAACTTCTCCATCATACCGCGCCTGACCTCGGTAGACAGATTGATAAGATAATACTCATCCATCCACTCAATAATGCGCTCGATCAGCGTGCCGAAAGCACCGTCAATGATAGGCTCACTGATGGAAACCACATCGACACCGTTTCTCTTGAGCATCGACTTGTAAACGATAGCTTCCTCTTGATTTCTGGCGAAGCGAGAAAACTTCCAGACGAATATACTCTCAAACGGCGGCTCTTTTTCCTTAGCCATTGCGACCATCCGATTAAATTCATCACGCCTTTTTGCCGACTTCGCCGAAATACCATCATCGAAGAAGACAAACTCATCCGGTACATAGTAGCTGTTCTTTTTCGCATAATCACGAATAAGCTTGAGCTGGCTGTCCGGGGAATACTCATCCTGCCGCTCGTCGGATACACGTATATATGCTGCTGCGATCTTTATCTCCATATATTCACTCCTTTTGTTTAAGGTGCGTATTTTTTACAAAGTTCTTCAAGATACACAAAATCATTGCATCGTTTACTTAGTGAATCATCAGTGTTCTCATAAAATTTTAATCCCATTTCGAATCTCCTATGTAAAATAAAAAGGACGGTAAAAACCGTCCTTACTGTTAGGTTCGCATTCGGAGCAGCGAAACACTCACTTTTAACTTTCTTGATTAGTGCCAAGAGAAGCACGCTTTATAACTTTCTCATTTGCGGCTGAGATACACCACAGATAAACAGTTTTAACTGCAATTATAGTATATTCAATTTTGAGCTGTTTGTCAATAAGAAATGGTTTGGATAAATGAAAAATATTTCAGATCGTGAGGCTGCGGAGAGATAACACCGATCAAAACTTGCGCTTGATCTCTATAAGCTTGCCGATGATCCGGAACTGCTCAAGGGCTGCACCGGAAATCACAATGTCGAGGTATGTGGAGTTAAAGGAGTGAAGAACTACAATGCCATTTTTGGTGAAATATTGCTTTAGTGCGCCCTCCTCGCCGTTGTACACGGCAGCTATGATATCGCCTTCGTTGGCGTATTCCTGCTTGTGTATCAGTGCATAGTCACCTGCGGAGATCCTGGGCTCCATGCTGTCGCCGGAGACCTTGAAAAAAACGTAATCGTCGGGGTTCTTGACATCTGCGTATTCGTAGGTGATATCATCCTCGTCGAACACATATGCAATACCGCCGAACCCGGCACGGATGCCGGCAACGACAGGAACGGGCTTAAGGCGTGACATATCATAAGGCACAACATGAAATTTCGCTGCGATCTCATCGTCGGTCAGCTCGTGTGAATAAGGCTCATTTTCCTCTATTAAATCAGAAATCTTGACACCGAAGTAATTGGCGAGCGCTGTTATTTTATCCATTCTCGGATATTTTGTTCCGTTTACCCATGAGGTTACTGTAAAATAGCTATATCCTAATGCCTTGCTGATGTCTTCGCGGCTTTTACCGTTTAGCTCCATGTATTTTCGTAGATTGGCTGATAAAATTTTCTTATTATCCAACTGCGTAGCCTCCTGTGTACATGTATATTAATATTATACGCATATGTGGTGCAAGATGTCAAGAAAAAAGTAAAAATATTTGTACTTTTAGTATTGACAATTTTAAAAAGCTGTGCTAGAATAATGCTGTACTTAAAGTACAAAAAAAGAGGTGATATAAAATGACGATAACTATGAGAGCAGCGAGGGTTAACGTTGATATGACGCTAGCTGAGGCAGCAAAAGCATTAAAAATAAGCAAAAACACCTTGATTGGCTATGAAAAAGGGCGTGTAATACCTACTGTTGATGTAGCACTTCGCATGGCGAAGCTTTATGGGCGTTCGGTGAATGATATTATTTTTTTACCTATTAATTGTACTTAAAGTAAAAAAAGCTGTGCTAGAATAATGCTGTACAAGGAGATGTAAGCAAAATGAAGATCAGAGTAACCGTTGAAGAGATCACGCAGGACGGAGTGAAGCAAAAAAAAGCACGAAGCAGCGGCTTCGTGCAGGTGGATCATAAATCAAGCAGCTTGTCTACGGCAAGCTTGATGCTTTCATCGGCTTGCTCATAAGCTTCTTGAAGCTTCGTAAGCTTTGATGGTTCGTCCTCGGCTGGTATTCTCATTTGCTCCGGGTTATCGGTGCGCCCGAGAAGATAATCAACGGAAACATCGTAGAAGTTCGCGATTTGAGAAAGCATCTCGTAGTCCGGAGAACGTTTTTCTTTTTCCCATTGATTGTATGTGTTGGCAGGAACACCGATCAGAGCAGCAAATTCTTTTTGATTTAATCCTTTTTGTTCTCTTAATTCACGTAATCTCATAATTATTACCTCGTTGTTATTATACTTCACAATCTGTGATATATCAATAATATTCTCAAAAAGTGAAAAATACAAGAAAAACACTTGACAAATCACAGAATGAGAATTATAATAGAATCACAAATTGAGAATAGGAGACAAAACAAATGAAGATAAGACAATATCGCATGGCAAAAAGGCTGAAACAATATGAGCTTGCGGAAATGCTCGGAGTAAATGCAAATACGGTGTGCCAGTGGGAGACAGGATGCAGGACACCAAGAGCGAGCACACTGGTGAAGTTATCGAAAATATTAGGCTGCACGATAATTGAATTGTTGGAGGAAGCAAAATGAAGATCAGAGTAACCGTTGAAGAGATCACGCAGGACGGAGTGAAGCGGCGCAGGGAGGAGTACAACGGACGTCATGCGGAGACGGCACGTCAGCAGCTCGACAACATGTTTAAGCTGCTGGAGGGTGCGGAGAGGAAACGCAGAGCGCAGCGTGACACACGCAGTGAGATCCTCGACGCACTGTCTTCGCTGGGAATTGAGCTTGAGCGTGATGCTCCTCAGCTGGAGATAGTTCCATGCGGAGCGAACAAGGCGATCTACATAGACGAGCAGTACTTCGGTATCTGGGACGAGCGCAAAAGAACATTTGTAGACTAGGACAAACGGTAAACAGCATAAAATGTAGAATAAGAAAGGAGAAGGTGTTATGGCAAGAAACAGCAAGCTTACGTTCAAAATATTCTACGACGGTAAAGAGGTAACGGAGCTCCCGGAGGATGCAAGGCAGCGATATCGCGAAAGGTGGAGCGAGGTCGCCAGCCGATATTTCTCGGCAAACCCGGACGTATACGAAAAATTCCTCAAGGGGCTTGAGGCTCAAGGCGTGAAGATAAGATACATTGATGATTAAGGGAGATGTACATATGATACTGCTTATACTGAGCGTGTTCACATTAATGCTCTGCGTTGGCGGAGCATTAATAGAAAGCCGAAGCGCAGACAGGCTGTGCGATAGGCTGTTTGAAGCTATAAGAGGCGGTGCGGAATACGAGACTGTAGAGCTGCACGGGCAGAGCGGGACAGAGGAGCGTGAGAGGGATGTATGCTAAGTGTGTGAAATGCCTGCGGAGCTGGAATATATCCGCACTTGCGAAAATACCGAAAGCGGGCTATCTTTGCCCACATTGCAGAACTGCACAGCGAATCGACAGAAACGGAAAGAGAGGCTTGAAATATGAAAAGCTTTGGTGATCTCTGGTGGATATCGGACGAGCCTCCGTTTATACACTGCGAGAAGGACGGAATAAAGGGAATTAAGATCACATCAGACGGAGCTGTCCAGCTCGTAAACGCTGATGACTGCGAGGACGTATGGCACACTCGTTACGCATGTACGAGCTACGCTGAAGCGTTGGAGCAGTTCCGACAGCTGATCAGATTCGGGGTGATAGAGCTCGAACGGTTTTTCGAGGGCATAAAGGAGCTTGACGATGACGAGATAATACGCAGGCTCGAGGCTGCCGATGCACTTACAACATCGAGCAAAAGCAAAATGACGAACGCGGACAGGCTGAGAGGTATGACGGTAAAGCAGATGGCGAGAGCTATTGCAGATGCTCCACTCTGCGAAATCTGTCCTGCTATTCGTAGGCTGGGCGGATGTCCGGGCGAGTGCTACGAGGCAATAGCTGCATGGCTGTACAGGCATGAACAAGCGCAGCCGGGAGGTGGCATATGAAAAGACAATTGAGCGAGCTTGATATATACGCAGTAGAGGCGAAGCGTCACGGGCTGCACTACGGTGCATATGTTTCAGCGGTAGAGCACGGCACACTTCCGCCTCCGGAGGTGAAGCGTGTTATGAAGGCTACGGGCAGGACAAAGGTATGCTGCCGCTGCGGTGCCGACTTCGAGATCATCACGAACAGCCGAGCTCAGCTGTGTCCCGTGTGTCGTGACGGAGCGAAGGCGAGCAGTCACAAGGGCTTTGAAAAGCAAAAGGGACGTGAGTATATAAACTGTGCCAAATGCGGCAAGGAATTTAAAAGACCGAGAAATATCAACGGAGGTCTCATCACACGAAAGCTATGCGACGAGTGCAGGAAAGTGAGAAAGAAATGAACGAGTATAAGGTGAGATGCGTGTCCGATGGACCGTGGTACGGCTACGAGCGGATAGAGCGTGCATACAGTGCGCGTGAGGCGATGGAGAAGGCGAGTAAAATGTGGGACTGCGACGCCGGAGATACGGCGGTCGTACATGTAAATGCGAAAACGCTGAAAGCGCCGAGAGAGGATCGTATAGATTGGCTAAGAAGATAAAGACTTTTGTACCCTGTGCATAAAAAATTATGCGCAGGGTAGAGCAGTCTTTGGAGACTGAAAAAAATAAGAACGCGCGCGCGTTCTTATGGGCGAGTTAAAAGCCTAAGTTTAGAACGAAGTGAGATAACGGAGGGAGTGAAAATGTGGATGACGAGGATGTACGTGTGTGAGAAGCCTAACGGGAAGAAGCTTATAGAGAAGTCCAGGTTCAAGGTGGGAGGAAACATCAAGCCGAGGAGCGGCAGAAGTGCCGGGACGATACAGCGCAAGCAGGATGCGAATGACAGAGATTATATAAAGCGTCTGGCGAGATCTATCAATTGCAATTTCGGACATGGGGACAAGCTTGTGACGCTTGAATACTCGACCGAGCAATACAATGAGCTTATAAAACGCTCCGAGCGAACAGAGCAGACTGTTTACAGTCTTGCGAAGACGAATGCCGAGAGATTTCTGAGACGTGTAAGGGATGTGCTTGCTAAGGGAAATATACCGTTTTTGTATATATGTATGACAAGCGAGACAGACCCGGACGGCGGAGAGGCTGTAAGAGTGCATCATCATCTACTAATACAGAGTGCCGCATACGAAACGGTGAAAAGACTGTGGAAATACGGCTTTTGTGACAATGCTCCGCTCCGAGATCAGGATGACTACACGGCTGTAGCTGAATATCTGGCAGCACAAGCACCGAAGGAGAAGGATGCAAAGAAGCATACGGCGTCAAGGAATCTAAAAAAGCCGAGGATCCGTGAGACGGTAGAGCCTGTGAGACGTGAGCTGAGAGCGCCGTCCGGCTCGACGCTGCTGTACAAGAGCGAATATAACGGCGGAAACGGTGAATTTGGCAGCTGTCAGTACATACGATATGTGCAAGGTGAGAAGAAGAGAAGAAAAGAGGCTCATACGTAAATTTGTATGAGCCCGGACGACTATGGTCGAGAGGGGGTAAGTGTCGATGAATGAGACGATAAAGGAGTATTTGTCACAGGCGTATTGGCTGGATCGTGAGATAGAGACAAAGAGCTGGCAGATAGCGGAGCTGCGAGGCCTGGCAGAGAGTGCAACGAGCAGGACTGAGGCGGTGAGGTCGGGAGGTACTCCGAAGAGAAGCAAGATAGAGAATGCAGTGATACGGATAATCGAGGAGGAGGAGAGACTGGACAAAATAATAGACGAGCTGATCGAGGCAAAGAAAAAGATATCGAAGCTCATAGGGCGTGTAGGCGAGCCGAAATTAAGGCTGCTGCTTGAGCTTCGATATCTGGAGTATCTGCGTTGGGATGAGATCGCAGAGCGAATGCACTATGCTGATGTGCGGCACGTCTACAGGCTGCATGCACGTGCACTTGACGCAGTGGCAAGGCTTGTGAAGATCACTTAAGCTGAAGCTTTTCCATGATAGCCTCCTGCAGGAGAGCAGAGAAGTTGATGTTTTCAGCCTCGGCAGCTGCATTCATCCATGCCGGTATGGTGAGCGTCTTTTTGACGGAGCGGTTTTCGTGCTCCCTGCGGTATTTTATCGTATCGCAGGAGATGTATGTCACGATCTCGTTTTGCTCGACTTTTATATTCCTTGGATCGGACGGAGCGGGAATGTCTTTTTTGCCGTTCTCCAGCTGACAGAGGCATAAATTTAAAACGTCCTCAGCCATGTCTATCGCATCTGCAAGATCTTCGCCGCTTGTATAGCAGCACTCTATATCCGGAAAATTGACCGAGTACAGCCCATTATCCTCGGCTGTAAACACTGCCGGGTATACATATTTTGCCATAAAATAACCTCCGTTTCAAGTACGTGAGGAGACTCGGGGCGTTATTCGAGCCCCAATCCCTCTTTATTGATTTGAGTGTGCCGGAAGCGACCTCCTGAGAGTTATGTCTTCCGACGGGAAATGTCTTACCTGTTATTGGACTGTACCACATTTCATGTCGTGTATCCTCTAATGCTTTATAGCAGCCAAGACTTTTAAGCTTTCGTTTAAGCTCGCCGTATGTCACTGCCTCACCTCCTGTATATATTATAACACGTATTAATACGTGTGTTAAGAAAAAACTGACCATGTTATGTCATGCTGTGAGCGTGGTAGAATAGTAGCATGAAAAAATACAGACGTTTCGTTTGCGTCTGTTTTTTTTGTCTGAAAAAGGGCGTGAACCTGAAAAAACCTGAAAGCCGCGCGTGTGCGTGTGCTTGCACACGTGCGCGTGCGCGCGAAAGGTATGTAATAGAGCTGCAAGAGTGGAAAAGAACATGAATAAGGGAGGTGAAATGAGCTTATGAGAGAGCTGAAAGAGAAGCAGAAACGGTTTTGCGAGGAATATTTGATAGATCTGAATGCGACACAGGCGGCGATCCGTGCCGGGTATCCAGCGAGAAGCGCAGGCAGCATCGGAAGCGAGAATCTGAAAAAGCCTGCGATCAGAGCGTACATAGACGAGAAGCTTGCGGAGAGATCGGCACGCACGGGTATCAATGCGGATCGTGTGCTTGCGGAGCTTGGGAAGCTGGCGTTTGTGAATCCGACTGATGTTATAAATTCCGAAAGCGGGATGATAGACGAGAATGCAAGCCGTGACGATACGGCGGCGATAGCGGTGATAAAGGTGAAGACGATACCGACCAAGGACGGCGACGTTGTAGAGCGTGAGGTGCGCTTTGCGGACAAGACGAAGGCGTTGGAGATGTGCGCCAAGCATCTGGGAATGTTCCGTGACGAGGATGAGAGCAGCGCTCCTGTGACGCTCAACATAAGCTACGACTATGGAAGAGGTAACGATCAACTCGACTCTTAAATTCAACTCCGTATTCAGACCGGTGAACGAGTGGCGAGGGCGGTACAGAGTACTAAAGGGCAGCGCAGGCAGCGGAAAGAGCGTAAATATAGCTCAGGATTATATTATAAAGCTGTCGGACGCTGCTTATACAGGTGCGAATCTGCTTGTTGTGCGTAAGGTAGAGGAAACGAACAGAGACAGCACGTTTGCGGAGCTGCAAGGTGCTATATACAGGACATTCGGAGCATATGCGGACAGGTTCTGGAAGATAAACATGAATCCGCTGAAGCTTGAGTGTAGGCTTACGGGAAATCAGATCATATTCAGAGGTGTAAAGGATCAGGGACAGCGTGAAAAGGTGAAGTCAATCACGTTCAAGCGCGGTAAGCTCGTATGGATATGGTGCGAGGAGGCGACGGAGCTGCTGCGTGACGACATAGAGATACTGGATGACCGTCTGCGCGGCGACCTCGGCAGCATAAATCCGAATTTATATTACCAGATAACGTTTACGTTCAACCCTGTCAGCGCAAGCCATTGGATAAAGTCACGCTTTTTCGATATGCAGCGCGACGATACTCTGACGCATCACAGCACGTACAAGATGAACAGGTTTATAGATCCTGCGTATTACAGGCGAATGGAGCGCAGGAGGACAGAGGACCCTGAGGGCTATCGTATCTATGGCCTCGGTGAATGGGGCGAGCTTGGCGGCCTTATACTCACAGGCTTTCAGTGTCACGATTTCAGCACGGACAGAGCGCACTTTGATTCGTTCTATTACGGTCAGGACTTCGGCTATAATCATGCTGATGCGCTCGTCGGCGTGGGCTTCAAGGACGGAGAGCTGTATATATGCAATGAGCTGTATGTATTCGAAAAGGACACGGAGGAGATCATAGCGCTTGCGAATGCGAGAGGCATAGACAAGAGAGTTGAGATGTTTTGCGACAGTGCCGAGCCTGACAGGATACGAATGTGGCAGAAAGCGGGATATCGTGCGAGGGCGGTGCATAAAGAGCCGGGCAGCGTCAAAGCGCAGATCGACTATCTCAAGGGCAGGAAAATACACATACACCCCTCGTGCGTGAACGTGCTAAAGGAAATACAGCAGTGGAAGTGGAAAAAGGATAACACTACAGGCTTATATGTCGATGAGCCTGTAGAATTTATGGATGATGCTATGGCGGCGCTGAGGTACAGTATAGAGCGAATGCGCCGCGGAAGCTCGATAGAGGTGCTAAGATAAAATGAACAGTCTTATGGGAATAACGGTCATGGACAGGATAAATATGATACTCTCGGATCCTGAGCGTGTGCCGATGTCGCTTGCACAGATCGTAAGTGAAGAGATACGTGAGTTCCGATGCAGCGAGCAGTACAGAATAATACTCGAATCCGAGCGTTATTACATGAATCGGTCTGAGGTGCAGAAAAAGACAAACAGCAATCCGAAGAGATCTAATACGAAGATAGAGCATCCGGTACTGCGAAGGCTGATAGAGCAGAAGACGAGCTTTCTTCTGTCAAAGGCGTGGACGGTGGACACGGAGAATGAAGCGTACGGAAGAGCTCTCAACGAATTGTTTGACGCATGCTTTCGAAAGAAGATTAAAAGCATGGGAAAAGGTGCGATAAAGAACGGTATAGCGTGGTTACAGCCGTACTTTAATGACGGAAAAATTGCATTTATGCGGCTTCCGACGTCCGAGGTAGTACCGATATGGCACGACTCGGAGAGAACGGTGCTTGACGCCTTTATACGAGTGTATGAGCAGATAGTATATGTCGGAAGCAGAAAGACCACGGTACACCATGCTGAGCTGTGGTGGAAGGGCGGAGTAAAGTATTTTATATGCGACAATGCAGGGGCTTCACTTGAATTTCGCGAGGATGGCGAGACACAGCCTCATTTCACTGTAGGAGATAAGGCGTACAACTGGAACGAAGTGCCGATAGTGTGGCTGAAATACAATGAGGAGGAGCTGCCGCTGTACTATTTCGTAAAGGAGATAATAGACGACATCAATTATCAATCGTCGATAACCTCGGACGTACTGCGTGACGTTGCGAAGTTTGTTTTTATACTCCGCAACTACGGCGGCGCTGATCTTGCGGAGTTTGTGCGTGATCTGGAGGAGAATCTTGCAATAAAGGTCGATTCGGACGGTGGAGTGGACAAGCTTGCGCCGGAGCTGAACATTGATGCGGTCAACTCCACACTTGAGATGAGAAAGCATGACCTGTATGATTACGCTATGGCGGTAGATACAAAGGATCCTAATCTGGGAAATGCCAGCGGAGCATCGTTGAATTTCAGATATGCAGATCTGATAAGCGATTGTGAAGCATTGGCGGCTGAGCTTCGGGAGATGTTCGGGCGCCTTAAGCTTTTTCTTGACGTATATTTTCAGATATCGGGAGCGGGAGACTTTACAGGTGATGAGTTTGACATAGTATTCAACATGGATATGCCTGTAAACGAGGCTGACGTTATAACCAACATCCGCAACAGTGCAGGTATTATATCGAAGAAAACGCAGCTTAAGAATCATCCGTGGGTCGATAGCGTCGAGGATGAGCTTGAGCTGATCAACGAGGAAAAACAAGAGGCAGCGAGAGAATACGGCGAGGGGCTGTTTGACGACAGGCTTGTAACGGAAGAGCATGAAGAATAGAAATGATGCGGAGTATTGGCGTGAGCGTGAAAGGGAAGCAGAGCGCAACGCAAAGGGAGCGCGTCTGACGCTCAAATTGTTTGACGAGTACAGTAAATCGGCAGAGCGGATAAAAAACGATATAGCGTCATTCTATGGCAAATACGCAGGAAAATACGGGCTGACCTACGAGAACGCAGTGAAGCTTCTGAATAGGCGTGAGCTTCAGGAGTGGAGAGGTGAGCTGTCGGAGTATGTTAAGCGGATAAGACTTGAGACTGACGAGGAGGTAAAGAAAAAGCTCACGGCGCAGCTTGATGCGCTGAGTGCCAACAGCTCGATAACACGCTTGTCGGCGCTGATCGGGCAGATAAACCATGAGCTAAACGAGCTGTATGCAAGGGCTGTTGACGAGCTGAGGACGGAGTTTGCCGCAAGCTTCGAGGAGGAGTACTACAAAAGGAGCTATGATCTACAGTGCAGAGCGGGATATTTCAACGAGCTTGCGAAGATCGACACCGGCAGTGTGGAGCGTGCGGTAAGCTATCCTTGGTCGGGTGCGGATTTCTCGGATAGACTGTGGAGAAGCAAGGAAGCGCTTATATTTAATATGCGTGAGGTGCTGACTCAGGGTCTGATACAGGGAAAGAGTGTAGCATCGATGTCAAAGGAACTGTCGGATAAGCTGGGACAGTCGTACAAGAGCAGTGAGAGGGTAGTAAGGACAGAGAGTGCGTACATAGCAGGGCAGGCAGACATAGAAGCGTACAAGGCGGCAGGTGTAGAGTGGTATGAGTTCATGGCGACGGAGGATGAGCGTACAAGTGAGATCTGCCGAAGCCTTGACGGTAAGAAATTTCGCATAAGCGAAGCGAAAGCCGGAGTAAACTATCCGCCGATGCATCCGAATTGCCGCTCAACGACAATAGAGTACGTCCCGGACGAGGAAAGAGCGGCACACAGCAAAGCCGCACCGGACGTGACGTATGAGAATTGGTTGGAAAAGTACGTAAAACATGCATTGACAGCTGCGGATGATGATGGTAGAATAAAAGAAGAATTTACTCGGTTCGAAAGCGGAGATAAAGCCAATCGGTTTTTCTATTGTGACGATTATGAAAAATGGCGTGCTAACCTTTCTGCTGATGCTCAAGAGATACTGCGTTCATATGCCGCCATAGGTTATGAAAATATAAATACGTTTCTGCGTATGGATGCTGGAAAGAAAAATATCGATATTGATACGGTCAAAAATCAAGTAAAACTAATTGATGATGCCATTAGTTCGTTTGTCTTAAAAAAATCTATCGTTGTACAGCGCGGCGCAGAGCGAAACGCTCTTGATATATTATATTTAAATAATGATTTTGAGGAATTAAGTGAGCTGATCGGGAAAAAATATACTGATAATGCGTTTATGAGTGCAACGGCATTATATGGGAATCCTGTTGCAACAACAAAGCCTGTTGTTTTTGATATTGAAATTCCGCACGGCACTGGCCGTGGCGCGTATATAAATCAATTTGCCGGTCAGTATCAAGATGCAGAATATGAATTCCTGCTGAAACGTGATGCGATTTTTACTATAACGAATATTTTTAAAGATGCTGAGCTTGATAAAACCTATGTGAAAATGGTGATGGATGATGTTGAGGGAAATAAGAACGTTTAAAGAATTAAAAGAGGCTATGGAAATGATGGACCGAGCAGAAGAAAAGCGCGTCGGCGATATTCGCAGAGAGTGCATAAAAAGAGGATGTGAAGAACACTTTTTAAGAGCGTTTGACACCAGAATATGGCTGTACCCGTTGAGACAGACGAAAATGTTTGTTGATGTTATTGAATGCATAAACTTTAATAATATCAACGAATATATGATAGAAGACGCAAAAACAAAATTCAAAATGTGGAAAATATATCTTCAAGTTCTTATTGAAAAACGACCCGATAACGAAATGGTTAATGAGTGGAAAGAAGCACTAAAGCTCACCGAAGAAAAGCTTAAAGAATATGGCCTGAGCTGTGATATTGTCGAGGTGGAAAAATGACTGATAAAGAAAATGAAGTGTGTTTGGATATCTCTTTTCGCCGAAGGAGAGCCGATGCGTTTTCTTGCAGAGCAAGATAAAGTGAGAGGACGGGAAGAAGCTTGCCTGAAATGTAAATATCATCCGGAATAAACGTCGGTCGATCAATTCGATCGACGTTTTGTTATGTACATAGCAGGGCAGGCGGATATAGAAGCGTACAAGGCGGCAGGTATAGAGTGGTATGAGTTCATGGCGACGGAGGATGAGCGTACAAGTGAGATCTGCCGAAGCCTTGACGGTAAGAAATTTCGCATAAGCGAAGCGAAAGCCGGAGTAAACTATCCGCCGATGCATCCGAATTGCCGCTCAACGACAATAGAGTACGTCCCGGACGAGGAAAGAGCGGCACACAGCGAAGCCGCACCGGACGTGACGTATGAGAAGTGGCTGGAAAAGTACGTAAAACATGCATTGACAGCTGCGGATGATGATGATAGAATAAAAGAAGATCCGGTATTGAGTGATGAGGAAGTGTATGCACTCGATCTATACAAAAAATCAAATATCAGCTATGAACTGAACGGCTGTCTGAGAAACGGTGTGGGTTTGAATGAGGAGCAGAAAAAAATAAAAGAAGCGGTAGACCGTGTGCTGAAAAAGCTTCCGAAATATGTTGGAACTGTATACAGATCGTTGGATGGCTTTATGATAGATGATGTTGAAGCTTTTGGGGAGCGTTATAAAGAAGGGAATATCGTCAGAGAAGAGGCGTATACCTCAACAAGTACGGGTGTACATGATAAAAGAATGGCTATTCAGATGATAATCCAAAGCAAAAACGGACGAGATATGAGAAAATATAATAGGCTTGAAAACGAAATCCTGTTTGAGCGAAATACCATATTTAAAATTATAAAGAAAGAGGAAAACATAATATGGATGGAAGAAATATGACGTGGGAAGAGTACGAAAAGCTGGAAACAAAAGAGGAACGTGAAAAGTGGTATGCAGCATTGTCCGATTACGATAAGTTTAGAGCAAAGTACACCTACGATTATAATCTGGAGGTGGACGTACTGCCGTGGGAAGAATACAAAAAGAAAAAAACGTATGAAGAACAAATGGAAGGATACATGTATTTGTCGGATTATGACAAGTTTCGCGCCAGATGCAGCTTTTCACCTGTGCCGATTCGACATTTAAACGGAGAGGCAAACAACTGTAAATACTGTGCTAATCTGATAGACTCCGAACATGTAAAGTGTCCTGCGTTTCCGGACGGAGTTCCCAGGTATCATCAGGCAGCTATAGAGGTAAAAAAGACAACACAGTGCCCTAACGGATATAGCTTTGTAAGAAAAAGTGAGAAATAACAAGGGCAAAATGGGATTCCCATATGAAGAATATGAATAAACGTCGGTCGATCAATTCGATCGGCGTTTTGTTATGCACTGCTCCAGGGAAAGAGCGCAGCGTCGATGTCAAAGGAGCTGTCGGATAAGCTGGGACAGTCGTACAAGAGCAGTGAGAGGGTAGTAAGAATGAGAGCGCAAAGGGAAAGAAAAAACGTGGATGATTCAGAATTTGACAGGAGCAAGAGACGGGTTTATCATGAAATTTTAGATACAATAAAAATGAATTAGAAGCAGGCGGCGTTGACGTGAAAGTGTATGGACTTGATGCAGTTCTTGAAAGGCTGCTTTAATGCTGCACTTGAAAAGAATACAAAGAAATCGTCGGTCGGATAATCCGATCGGCGATTTTGTTATATGCAAAGACTGCGGTTATATTTATCTTTTTGTTATGTGCAATTCGGTTTTGTCCTGTAAGTAGGACAGGAGTGCCGCTTGCAGGACGGCGGAAAAATTCACGCCTGCTCTTTCTGCTTCATAGTTAAGCCAAGAGGGGATCGTGCAATTCTTTTTCACGGTACGCATGTCGTTTTTTCTGCGATACTCTCCGAAATCAACGTCAACCAGCGAAACGATACTGTCGGATGGTGCTCCGGCTTGAACGCCTGCAAGGCTTGACGCTTCCGGCAATGCTTCGCCGTCGTCCTGCATATCGATTCCCATAAGCCCGATTGCATCACGTGCCATCTCGATCGCATCCGGAATGTCTTTGCCCTGCGTATTGATATTAAAATCAGGTACAAATACTACGATGAACTCTTTCCCCTGTGTCATAATAACGGGATATGCGTTTTTCATTTTGAATACCTCCCTACATTTACTATTATACGCCTTTTATACGTATTCGTCAATGGGCTTTGGAAAAATAAAAGCATATACAGATGGACAGAAAATATACGATGAGAAAAGACGTTGCCGGTAAACGGCGGCGTCTTTTTCATATAAAAATTGCCGTACCCGTTCCGGCGACAAGACGGGACCGCAAGGCGTGTGGAAGTCACGATAAAGACAGCGGGAGGAAAGGAGAAAAAGAATGATAAACGAGGGGATCAGAGGTCTTATGGGTGAAGAGCTTGCAAGTCGTGTGGAAGCTGCACTTAAGGGCAAGGGAAAGGATGGTAAGGATGTTGACATAGTAATAGGAAACGACGGAAGCTATGTACCTGCCGAGAAATACAATGGAGCGGTCGGAGGCAGGACGAGTGCGGAAAACGCATTAAAGGCGGCAGCTGAGGCACTCAAGGCGCTTGGCGGCAGCGGAGATCCTGCGAAGCTTGCGGACGATGTAGGCAAGGCACAGACGGCGGTATCGGAGCTTCGGACAAAGCATGACGAGGAGATAAAGAAGCTCGGACGGAGTACGGCGCTCAAGCTGGCGCTCGGCGGTAAGGTGCATGACCCGGCTGACGTCATGGGACTTATGGAGCTTGACAAGCTCGAACTTGATGATGACGGCAATTTGAAAACGGATATCGACAGTCTGCTTGAGCCGATCAGAAAGGCGAAGCCGTATTTGTTTACGGAGCAGACGGGTGATATCAAGGGCGCAAAGCCGGCACAGTCCGGCACACAGACGTCACAGAGGTCAAGGGCAGACGGCCCCGTGATCCTGTGACAGAACAAAAATGAAAGGAATGTGAATTACAATGGCAAGAACAAAGGCAATATCTTTAATTTCGTCAGGGGCTACGAAGGTAGACCTTGCGGAGCTTTCCGGTCTTGTGATCGGAAACATTCAGAAGGAGTCACTATCATCGGGGCTTAAATCTCAGTCCTATACGGGCAACCCGGCAGTCGGCTCAGTCGAGTACAGGAGATTCAAGAACAGCATATCCCAGACCTACGGCACGGCGAGAAATGCCAAAAAGGGCGACGCTATCACAGCACCGCCGACAACAGTAAATCTCGACTGTCACAAGGAGATCGTAGAGGAGGCTGCAAAATTCGACATCGACGCATTCGGCATAGGAAATATACTTGCTCGACGTGCTGATAACCATGTTGACACAGTAAGTGCGGAGCTTGACACAGCATTCTTTTCTGCTGCATTTGACGAGGGTACAGCGGCAGACATCGACGAGGGTGATGCTATCGAGGATATTCTGGAAACGATGATACAGAGCGTCGAAACGGTGAAGAACGACTATGTAAGAGGTGTACCACGCAATTTAATAAGGCTTATTCTCGATCCTGTCACCTACGGTAAGGCGAGAAGCTACCTTGACAGAGGCGTAAACAATGCGAATGTTGACACAGCTGCCGAGGATTTTTCTATCTTCCACGGTGTAAGAGTGTATTCATCCGTTAATCTTCCGACAAAGACGGAAACTGTCGAGACAACAAAAACAAAGACAACAACATGTCATATCATAGCCATGATCGAGGGCGCAGTAGCGCAGCCGGCTGTTATTTATCCGTATAAGGAGCCTGAAAAGATACCGCTTTCAAACGATTACGGTGTATCGCTGTTCTTCGACTACGGAACAAAGGCGTTGACGCCTGATCTTATTTTCCATTACAGCACCTCGGTCACAGTATAAAGCATAAAGGGAGGACGAGCCAATGAATGAAGATGATCGTCTTTCAAAGCTAAAGCTGCTGCTTGGGATCTCATCGCCGGAGCGTGATGAGATTCTCAAATTTACGCTTGAGAGCGTAGAGAATATGATACTAACGTACATAAACTGTGATACGCTGCCGGAGCAGCTCGAAAGGGTACTGCTTGCGATGTGTACGAGCTACTATAGGTCGTCCGGCTTTGGTACGGAGACGGCGAGTGTGGGAGCTGTGACGAGCGTGAAGCGAGGGGACGTAGAAACGTCGTTTAGCACTGCCGATTCGTTTGACATGAGTGCTGACAGCGACGGCTTTTTCGGATGGAGAACGGTACTGAACGGCTATCGCAGGTTGAGGAGGTGAGCGTATGGCATTTGGAAATGCGGCAGCGGAGCGAGCGGCGCTGGAAATGACGTACGAGGACAGCATGACGGTGACGAGACGTATCACTGAGCGAGGGAACAGCGCGATAAGCAGAGTTGATACGATAGTGATATACGAGAGTGTACGCTGTGCGCTGTCGTACGAGCGTAACAGCTCGGAGCAGACGGACACGCTGCATAAAATAGACTCCGAGGCGGTCATATTTTGTGCGCCAGAGTATGAGACATTGCCGGGCGACTGCATCACGGTGCAGCGCTTCGGGAAAAGCGTCATGTACGAGGCTATAGGTCGAGCGAGAGTATACGAAACGCACCGTGAAATAGACGTCAGGGAGTGTGATATAGCGTGAGCATGGACATTAAGGAGCTTACACAGCTGCGTGACCGTCTTGCGAGGGTAGACAGTGCGTCGATCATGGACAGGCTCGTTGTCGGCGAGGGCATAAATGCAAGAGATAATGCAAGACGGATATGCAAAAGAGAAAAAATAGTAAACACAGGAGCATATCGCAGAGGCTTCATGAGCGGTACAGCGGCTATTCGTGAGGGCAACCGCTACAAGATCGACGTGTATAACAATACCGACTACGCTAAGCACCTTGAGTACGGCTTTCGAAGTCACTTTGTACCGGGTCACTGGGAAGGGAACACGTTTGTCTATAAGAGGGGCAGCAAGACAGGTATGTATGTAGGACCGAAGGGAGGCTACGTACCGGGACATTACACGCTTCGCCGTGCGCTGCTTGAGACAAAGAGAACGCAGGATGCGAGACTGCAGCGGAAGCTTTTGAAATATCTTAGTGAGGCGATAAAATGACACTTAACGATTATATTGAGGCATGTGCGGAAAAGCTAGGCGAGCTTGCACCGGAGCGGCATGTCTATACGGAGGAATTACCGTCCAATGCGGACGGTAATTTTTTTATAAGGCTTGCGGATGCGTCGCAGGAGACGAAGCTTGGAGACTGGCGCAGACGTGCGGTGTCGATGGAGATACTGTATTTTTTAGCGAAGCGGGAGAATGCTTCATATAACGACTGGGCTGACGGTATGCTTATGAGCTTTGAGACGCTCAAGACAGCAGACAGAACGGACAAGAACGGGAATACGGTGTACAAGCTTCACAGGGTGAAAAATGCGAAGGCATACAGGGATGATGACGGCAGAGTATATCACTTCATATTCGACATAGAACATGATTTTTACATAGCAGATGGCGAGAGTGAAGTGATGGAAGTGCTTGAGGGAATAGAGCACAGGAGAGGAGAGACAAGCTAATATGGCAACAGGAACATTTACTAAGATGTCAAAGGTACGTCCGGGAGCGTACATAAACTACAGAGCTCCGACAAAGCCGCGTGCGCTTGGCAGCAACAGAGGAGTGGTAGCGTTTATATGGCCGCTTGCGTGGGGACCTGAGGAGGAGATCATAAAGGTCACAGCGGAGGAAATGACAACAGGCGCAAGCCTTAAGAAGATCGGAATATATGCATCGATGGCGTACAGCATAGATGATATAACGAATGAGGATTCACTTACGGCATTTGCGATAGAGAGGCTGGCGTTTGCGAAGGCAGATACAGCGCTGATATATCGCAGCGGAAAGGGCGGAGTCAAGGCCGCAAAGACGATAGGCGGTATAACCTGCACGGCGAGATATACGGGAACGGTCGGAAACAGGGTATCGGTCGAGGTCAAGTCAAAGGGCGAGAGCGGATATTTTGTTACAACCTACATCGACAGGCGAGAGGCAGACCGTCAGTTTGTAAGCACGATAGCGCAGCTCAAAGCCAATGATTACGTAGTATTCAGCGGCGAGGGTGATATATCGGCGAGTGTTGCGACAAAGCTTGAGGGCGGTACGAACGGTGAAGCAGCCGAGACGGTGGTAGCTGACTTCTTTAAAGCAGTCAATGAGCTGCCGTACACATGTCTTGCGTGCCTTGATGCAGATCAGGCATCACTGTTTACGGAGGAGGTCAGACGTGTACGTGAGGAGCTGGGAGTAAAGGTACAGGCTGCGGTATATAACTATGCATCGGCAGACTACGAGGGCGTTATATCGACGCACCAGGGCTATCGAACGGCAGACGGCATAGACGTAGGAGCTGAGAAGCTGATGCCGCTGCTCATAGCGTCACTGACAGCAGGTGCGGGAATACCCGAGAGTCTGACGTATTATGCTGTGCCGGATGCGGAGCAGATACTTGATGATACGGGCGAGGTGCATGAGATGACACATGACGAGATCGAGGCTGCACTGACTGAGGGAAAGCTTGTGATCTCACGCAGATATGACCGCACGATAGTAATAGAGCAGGACATTAACACGCTCCACACCTTTACGGCTGACAAGTCAAAGGACTTTTCGAAAAACCTGATAATCAGAACGCTTGACGAGCTGAATTATTATATCGTAACACGCTTTGAGGGTGCGTACATCGGAAAAATACAGAATAACGAGCTTGGGCGGCAGTCGCTTCGTGCCGATATCGCAGGGTATATAAACACTCTTGCGGATGCCGGAGCGGTCGAGAATGTAAATTCAACGGATGTTGATGTTATTGCAGGGGAAGAGAAAAACGCTGTGATAGTAAACTTAGCGATAAAGCCGATCGATGCGATGGAGATAATGTACATGACGGTATACGTCGGATGATGGAGGTGTAGAGCATGGGAGAGTATTTAAAGGCGAAGGACACTATAAGCGGCAAGAACGGAGAAGCGACGATAAAACTTGACGGGAATGTGTACTATCTGTTTTCGTGCAAGAAGATAGAAGCGAAGCTGAAGAAAACCAAATCGGACGTAAAGGTGATAGGCGCGAGAGGTGTGCAGAAGAAGGCAGGAGGTTACGAGGGCAGCGGTACACTTGATGTGTACGATGTATCGAGCGTAATGCGCCGCCTGATGATAAGGTACATGAAGACGGGCAAGGACTTTTTCTTTGATCTGACGGTGAGAAATAACGATGAAACATCGGACTTCGGAGCACAGACGGTGACACTGTATAACTGTAACCTTGACGAGCTGGTGCTGACACAGCTTGATGCAGACAGTGATGCACTTGAAGCGTCGTATCCGTTTACGTTTGAGGATGCAGATCTCGGAGAAGAATTTAGTAATGATAATTTTTAAGGAGTGACGAAAAAATGGCATTTACAGAGCTTGAATTATTTTTGATGGAAAATCCGATAGACAATATCGAGAAAAGGGTGGTAGTATCGGAGCGTTTTAAGGGGCTGCCGTTTAAAGTGCGTCCGCTTACAAACGATGAATATGCGGAGCTGAACAAACGTGCGCTCAAGATCGATGGCAGGAAGGTGACGTTTGACACAAAGAAATTCAACGTCCTTGCGGCGGTGCAGTGTACGATAGAGCCGAACTTCCGAAGTGCGGAGGCGATAGAAGCGCATAAGGTGACGACACCCGAGCAGTATATTACAAAGGTGCTGCTGCCGGGCGAGATCGCAGCGCTGGCAGAGAAGATCAGCAAGATAAGCGGCTTTGAACGTAGAGATGAAGAGGAGCTTATGGAAGAAGCAAAAAACTGATAGAGGGCAGCGGTGAGGCAGCGGCGGCGTATTATATGCTTATAGAGCACGGCTGGGAACCGTCGCGCTTTGCTTCACTGCCCATGAAGGAAAAAATACTTGTCGTTGCAATGATAGAAAAGGCGGCGCAAGCAAGGAAAAAGGCGCAGAGGGGAGGTTAGACTGATGCCATCTATTGAGGGTACAATACAGCTGATAGACCGCTTCTCGCCTGTGCTGCGAAGTGTGCTGAATTCTGTAAATCTTACGATAAACGCAATGGAGGAGCTCGACCGTGCGAGTGATGCGGTAAAGCTCACGCCTATGCTGGAGAGCGCACGTGCGGCAGCACTCGAGGCTGCAAATGAGCTTGAGAGCGTGTCACGTGAGGTGGACGGCGTAAGAAGCGGAATAGGAAAAACGGGAGTAAGTGCTAAGAAAATGGGGAAAGAGCTTAACGGATGGAATACAGCTCTACAGAACGCAAACAATGCGCTCGGCGTGATATCGCAGGGGATGAGCCTTGTACAGCGTGCAGGAGCGGCAGTAGGGAGCTTATGGACAAAGGCGACCGGTCTTTCCGATACTCTGACTAGCCAGCATTCACGTCTCGACATGATGAATGACGGCTTACAGACGACGCTTGAGCTTTCGGAGCGGATATACAGTGCAGCTAACCGAAGCAGGATGAGCTATATAGACATGTCCGAGTCGATCGCTCAGATGGGCAATCTTGCAGGTGATGCGTTTGACAGTAATGCAGAGATCGCAGCGTTTTCGGAGCTGCTGGGAAAGACGTTTACGATATCGGGAACGGATGAGATATCAAAATCGTCTGCAATGCTGCAGCTGACACAGGCGTTGTCCTCGGGGGTGCTGCAGGGCGACGAATTCAGGTCTATAAGCGAGGCTGCACCGAAGATACTGCAGTACATAGCTGATTATATGGGCGTAACACGCGGCGAGCTGAAAGCACTGTCGTCTGAGGGCGTGATAACGGCTGATATTATCAAAAATGCAATACTCGGAGCATCGGAGAAGATCAACGAAGGCTTTGAGAAAATGCCTGTGACGTTCGGACAGGCGGCGACGCTTATAGAAAACGAGGCGACACGTGTATTCAAACCGGCGACGGAGGCTTTACAGGCGTATCTATCGAGTGAGCAGGGCACACAGACGCTAAATATGCTTGCCGGAGCAATGAACAGCGTAGGAAATGCGGCGCTGTATGCGGCAAATCTTGCAACAGGCGCTATGACGTGGGTTTCGGCTCATATAGATCAAATAACGATGGCGGTGCTGCTGCTCGGAACGATAGCGGTAAGCGTAGCGGCGGTGATGGCTGTATCGTGGATGATATCGCACATGCCGCTGGTGCTGATCGTGCTCGGAGTGCTGCTGTTTATCGACCTGCTCAGTCAGCTCGGCGTGACGTCACAGCAGATAGGGCAGGCTATAGGCAGTGCCTTCGGCTGGCTGTACGGTATAATATACAACATCGTAGCGGATCTGTATAATCTGTTTATCGTCTTTGCAGAGTTTTTTGCAAACTTCATGAATGATCCTGTAGGTGCAACCGTGAGATTATTCTATGATCTTGCGGACGTAGTACTCGGCGTACTGCAAACGATAGCAGATGCGATAGATGCACTGTTCGGGTCTAATCTTGCCGGAGGGCTACAGTCGTTTCGTGATAAGCTAAGCGGAATGGTCAAGGAAGCGGTAGGAGAAAACGAGATCAAGTTCAACAGAATGGAGAAGATCAGCACCTCGGACACGATGAAAGCAGGTGCGGAAATGGCTGATTCGCTGCTGTCGGGACTTGGCTCGGGTGATGCGCTGTCGGGACTGTTCGGAAACAATGAGCTTTTAGGGAACTCCGGAGGACTCAGCATTGAGGGCGTGCCGGGCGGAGCATCTGTAGGTGTATCGGGCGAGGTCGAGGTGGCAGAGGAGGATATAAAATATATTCTCGACATGACCGAACGCAGATACATAAACATGATAAACCTGTCGTCACCTGCACCGGTGGTGCATGTCAAATTCGGAGATGTGCATGAGAGCGTTGACGTGGATGAGCTTACAAGCGACATAGCGGACAGCATAATCAGAAGCCTTGACTTTGTATCGGCACGTCCGGAGGAGGTATACTAAATGAGAACTACGTATTACGTGTATATCGACGGTCTGAGACTGCCCGTCAACCCCGATAAAAGCAAGTGCGATTTCTCGGCATCGAGCTTCGAATACAATGTTATCGAGCTGGGAGATATAGTCATTCCGGGGACACCGAAGCTGAAAAAGTGGAGCTTTTCGAGCTTCCTGCCGTCAGATACGGAACGCTGGGGCTGTCAAGCTCCGGGAGTATATATTGACCATATCGAGAGCATCATGAGAGCAGCACAGCCGTGTGCGCTTATCATAGCTCGGTTCCTGCCGACAGGCGAGCCGTATATCATGACAAATACGCAGGCTGTTATCACGGATTTTGATACTGAGGATGTGTTCGGTACGAATGATATAAATTATTCGATAGCCTTGACGGAATACCGTGAGTTCGGCGCAAGGGTGATAGGAGGCTGACAGCATGGGACCAAGGCTTGAGCTGTTTATAGCAAACAGCGTTGCCGGAAAAGCGTACGATGTATCGAGCATATGTGAAAGCGTTGAATATTCCTCCACACGCGGGAGCGAGGCTTCAACGCTTTCGTTCACCGTGCTTAAGGATAACGTGATCGACTTTCAAAACGGCAATACCGTATCGTTTTATGCAGATGGTAAGGGATTGTTTCGCGGTATTATCAACGAGAAAAGAAAGGATCAGAACGGAGTAATAAAGGTTAAGGCAGTAGATCAGCTGTGGTATCTAAAGGCTAAGGATGTGTACCAGTCTGACGTAGGTGCAAAGGAGACTGCTGCTGCGGCGATAGCTTCACTGTGTGCGAGATACGGTCTTGAGACGGGGCGGCTTGACGGTGTATACAGGGAGCATTGGCTGTATTCCGATGATATGTCAGTGCAGGATATAATGGTTGATATGGTGAATCGTCAGATCAGAGCGGAGTCAAAGGTATATTGCCTGTATGATGACTTCGGGAAGATCTGTTTGACAGAGCCGACAGCGATAGAGATACCTGTAGTTCTCGGAGACGAAAGCCTTGTTTATGCATATGAGTATACGACTGACATCAAGGAAACGTATAACGAGATAAAGCTGACGAAGGAAAATAAAGAGGGCGGAAAAATGGAAGCGTACATAGTCTATGATTCACAAAGCATGTCGAGATGGGGACGTCTTGTGCTGCGTGAGCGCATCGATGAAGCGGCGGCGTCTCCGGAGCAGCTTGCAAAAACAATGCTCAACTATTATAACAGAGAGCGCAGGAGACTAAAGGTCGATTCACTTGGCGTGATCGGCGTGCGTGCAGGCAGCATTGTGCCGTTTGAGATAAAGCGGCTTGGCGACATAGCGCTGTCTCAGAAGCTGATAATAGAAAAGGCGACGCATAAATTCAAAAACTGCGAGCACACTATGACGCTTGAAACAAATGTAGTACGTGAATATTAGAGAGGGAGGACGAATCATAATTCTATCAAAAAATAGAGGAGGTAAAGAATTATGTCAAATCTTGCGGCGGCACTTATGGCAGCAGCGGAAAAATACGATAAATCACAGCTGAGAGCTGATTTTTGCATAGGCACATATTACAGTGGGGCAGGCTATATCCTCATCTACACAGGCAGCGGACAGAGTGTAAAGGTAGATGCAGCTAATGAGGTGATGTATACAGAGTCGCTTGTATGCCGGACTCTGCTTTTGGCACACGATCACGGCGGAGCGGTACCGCCGGATCTCGTGTCGGGTGTCGCAGGACGAAGGCAGCACCCGGACGAGCCGTTCCGTACAAGATACGGCTTACCGAATCCGATACGTCCGCATTGTGATGAATGCTTTACGCTGCAGGAAAAGCTTTACGATGGCGATATACTTCTTATGCTGAGAGTAGCGGGAGGCAAGCAGTACATAGCGCTGTCAAAGCTTTACGATGCGGAGGACACAAAGTGAGAGGTACATATTTACCGGAGTCGTATGCGATACAGAGAAGCGGGAAAACGTATCAGCCTACGCTTACATACGGTCTTAAGCTTGATAAAAACCGACTGTGGCGGTTTATTGACGGTGCTGAGGCTATGGGTCAGGCGATACAGAAAATGCTGTTGACAGAGCAGAACGCATATCCGATATACAAAAGCTACGGACTCAGAACGGAGGACCTTATAGGTCAGGAGCATGTATATGTCTATGCGGTGATACAGAAGAGAATAGAGGAAGCTGTGACGAGTGATGAGCGTGTACTGACTGTGAAGGACTTTAGCTTTGAGAAAAGCGGCAGCAGCATGACGGTAACGTTCACGGCTGAAACAATATTCGGAGAAACAGAGCCGCTCCGATTTACATGGGAGGGGTAGAAAAATGGAGTCTCATGATAAATATACGTTTGATATCATTTCAAATGATATGTTATCACGTATTCCGGACACACTGGATAAGCGTGAGGGAAGTATAATATATGACGCACTTGCACCTGCGGCGGTAGAGCTTGAAAAGCTGTATTTGCAGATTGCGGAGTGCTATAAAAATACAAGCGTGCAGACTGCAAGGGGCAAGTGGCTTGACCTTAAGGCGTTTGAGGTAGGACTTACGAGGAAGCCTGCGGAATATGCGGTGCGTAGGGGAACGTTTACCGAGCCGGGCGGCGAGGATGCGATAATACCGATAGGCTCATCCTACAGCACACTGGACGGAGAGGACAGCCTTGTTTATGTCGTTCGGTCGCATATCGAGGATGGAGTGTATCAGCTGGTATGCACTACAGCCGGGGATGTTGGAAACAACTATTTCGGTGCGCTTCAAAATGAGGATGATCCAACGTCGCCGGGCACGGCTGTACTGGGTGACATACTGAGCCCGGGAAGAGATGAGGAGGATGACGAGAGCCTTCTGAGGCGCTACATTCTCAAGGTGACAACTACGCCGTACGGCGGTAATTTCGCCGACTACAAGCAGCGTGTATTGTCGCTCTACAACGTCGGAGCGGTGCAGATATATCCTGCGTACATTGGAGGCGGCAGCGTAAAGATAGCGATACTCGACCGCAGCTATGATGTGCCGGAGCAGAGCATAATTGACGAGGTGCAGCTTGAGCTTTGCCCATATACGCTAAATGAGGGAGCGGGGATAGCTCCTATAGGACATCAGGTGCTTGTAAAGGGCGCGGATGCGTATAATATCGAGGTCAATGCCGATGTGGTGCTTAATAGCGGAGCTGACATTACGTCGGTAACAGCTCTTGCGGAGCGTTCGATAGACGATTATTTACGCAGACTTCGCCGCACGTGGGATGTTGAGCGTGAAGCAAACACGGCTGAATATGCTCTGAAGCTGTACTATTCGCAGATATTTGTTGAGCTGATGAATATAACAGGTGTGCGTGACGTGCGGAACATGAAGATCAACGGCAGCACGTCCGACATTACGTTTATACAGGATCATGAGCGGCAGCAGGTGCCTGTAATGGGAGGTGTAACGCTGAATGGTTGATATAAAGCAGTATGTACCTGAATTTCTGCGTACAGTCGAGGATCTAAAGCAGATATGGGACAGTGAGAACGTGACATTATCGGCTATCCCGGACGAGATCGATGCTATGACAAGGAGCCGCTTCATACTTACGGCAGATGAAGCGGCTATAGCCGAGCTCGAGGAATTTCTGGGGCTTACACCTGTGGAGCTTGAGCTTTCACAGCGCCGTGAGAGACTTATGAAGCTGTACGGAGCACGTGAAGCACTGACATATGCGAGGCTTGAGGAAGCACTGGAAAACGTATGTGACAGCTACGAAGCGTTTATTGACGAGCGAGAGCAGCAGCTTATAGTTGTGTGTGATGATGATGCACACGAAGCGGTGCTTCGAGCAATACGGGCTATAGTGCCTGTGAATATGGAGATAGTATTAAACACATATCCGCCGCAGCCGCTGAGGGGCTTCTGGGGTGCGTCATTTTACGGATATGATTTTTTCTTACAGGGAGGTAGCGGAGGATGGCTGTAAGTATATATGCGAAGCTTTTGCCTAAGGACATGGTAGACGAGGCGAGAGAGTATCAGAGGCTTTACAGGAATAATCTGACTACAGAGGGACTTGTCAAATTCAAGTCGATATCCAGCGGTCAGACGTATACAAGTCACGGAGGTCAGCAGGGCTTGTTCAACATCCTGAAAAAGACGCTGCGTGACTATATCATAGGGCTGGGAGCAGAGCCGAAGACACCGCTTGCAACGCTCACTGCTGCAACCGGAACGTGGACTGTACCGTCTGAGATCACGCAGGTAGACGTGTTCATGGTGTCGGGCGGTAAGTCGGGGTATGACGGTGCGTTGTCGGATTGCAGATTCATAAGAAATCTTGCTGTAACTCCGGGAGACGAGATAGATTTTTCGGTAGGAACAGCCGGAGGGACAATGCAGGCACGTACAACGACATTTGGAGAATATACGGTGCAGCCGTCGGAGGTCAAGGCTGCCGATCTCGACCACTATTATAATCCGTATGACAATACGATGTATTACCCGTGGAAGATAACGGAAGCGGAATTCGGAGGACAGTTCAACCCTCCGTACGAGGATTATACAGTGATATACGGTGCTGACGGTACGGCAGGCAGTGACGGCAGTGATGGCTTTATCGGCGGTAAGGGCGGTGACGCTGCACCGGGGAAAAACGAGACTGTTCAGGAAACAGACGGCGGTAACGGAGGTGACGGCTATATCGGCGGCAGCGGCGGCAGACCGGGACAGGGGCTGACGAGGCTGAAATGGGAGAAAGAGGGCACAGGGCTCACATCAGCAGATTATACTCTTGCTTCAGGCACAGTACCGACGGCGAGAACTGGCGGAGGTGACGGCGGTACGGGAGTAGCTCAGGGCGGTGACGGCGGCAAGGGAGCCGGCGCAGGAGCGTATCTTTCAGAGGGCAGCACCGGCTATGCTATTTATCGCTGCCGTCCGGGGCTTCCGGGCGGTAACGGCGGTGATGGTGGAAACGGAGGTAACGGCGGCGATGGCGGCAATGGCACTAAGGTATGTGATACGTTGCTTCCTGCCGGCAACGGCGGTAACGGCGGTGATGCTACACGTTGGGGCGGTACGGGAGGAAACCCCGGCAAAGGCGGCAGTATCGTCAAAAGTCACGTAGTCGGCAATGAAATAGACAGAAACGACACCGGAGGAAGCTCAGGTACGTACGGAGCGGGAAAACAGGGCGTCATATTGATCTACGCAGAGCAGCGAGCAGAGGAGGAATAGGAAATGTCGATACTTACGGTATATGATCCTCTCACAGAGGAATTTAAGGAATACAACGCATATCTTGAGCCTCAGACGGTCAGTGCGCTGCTGATACATGGTCATTTTGATACGCTTACGGCTTTGACATCGGCTGTACCGCGTCCGCAGGGCGGTGATGCATATACTATCGGTCAGACATTGCCGTACAGCGTGTATATTTACGACAGTGTACATAGGCAGTGGCAGGATCACGGCGCTTTGAACGAAAAGGGTGACGCTTTTACATATGATGATTTTACAGACGAGCAGCTGGCAGCACTTGCAGGAGAGGACGGTACGAAATGGTACAGCGGTACAGCGATCACGGGCGAGGGCGAGACGATCACAGCGTCCGACTCCGGCATAGCCTCGGCAAAGCAGGGCGATTATTATCTAAATACAGCTCTGGGGAACGTGTATAAATGTACTACAGGCGGTGCGCCGAGCGCAGCGGTGTGGAAATACTGCGTGAGCTTTGATGAATTTGTAAGCGAGCACAACGAAAGCAGCTCAGCACACAGCACTCTTTTCTCGGCAAAAGCCGACCTTGTGTCAGGCAAGGTCAAAGCAGAACAGGCAAGCTCCGATATCGTAGCGGTAACGGCGAGCCTTACGCTTACGGCTGCTCATGCCGGGAAATGTCTCGTATGCTCGAACTCGGCTGCAATAACTATCACTGTCCCCGGCAGCAGTGTGTTATCTGTAGGTACTGAGCTTGAAATAGTGCAGTACGGTGAGGGCAGCGTTACAATAGCTGCGACTGACGGCGTGACTGTAAGCTCAAAGGACAGTGCGCTAATGGTTGGTGGGCAGTATACTGCTGCGGTGCTAAAGCAGCTTGCCGCCAATGCGTGGCTGCTAACGGGCAGTATAGAGGGGGTTTGAGTTATGAGACTGTCACGAAGAATGGGCTTCGGCTCAGATAGCAGCCCGGTACGCTTCCTGAAATTCAGTGCCAATGACGATGGGTCACTTGATGAGTACATAGGTGATGTGTACGGCAATAATGATAGTTACCCGGAAAACGGCTTACATACTGATGGGTATTGGTATGTAAAGTTTATTGATTACAGCGGCACGACAGAGTGGACGAAAAATAACACATCAGACTGGACTGTTCCGGAGACAGGTGTGTATCAAATCACGATCATCGGAGGCGGTGCAGGCGGTGGCGGCGGCTGTGATGCGTACACAAATGGTTATAATATGTACAGCGGTGCAGGTGGCGGCGGAGGCGGTGCAGGTGCTGTCGTGACCGTGCTGCTCGGACTGACTGCCGATGCGGTGTATACGGCTACTGTCGGTAATCGTGGAAGCGGTGGTAACGGCGGTAGCGGTTCTTCAACATTCGGTTCACAGAACGGTACTGATGGCAGCAGCTCATCGTTCGGCGACTTCACGGCGTCCGGCGGCACAGGCGGCGGCAGAGCTGCAAGCTCGCCTAATGCTACTGCTACAGGCGGCGCAGGCGGCACTACAGGCGGTGCGGCTGGCAGTGATGGTGAAAGTGCACGTAGAAATAACGGAAACACGGCTACAGGCGGCACAGGAGGTACAGGCGGCGGTAACGGCTCGGGACGCGGCAAGGGCGGCAAGGGCGGTGACGGCGGCTCTATTACGAATAGTAATAATAGTGAAACTGAAGTAGACCCAACAGCCGGCAGCAACGGCACTAAGGGTGCGGTCAAAATACAGAAGATATCATACGAGGAGGTATAAGAAATGCTGAGATTCAAGGATGGAGATAAGGCAGTAAATGTTGATATCATATCAAGCAGATTCGTGAGCTGCTTTATCCGTGGACGAAACAGGGTGTCAATGGAATTTAAGCTTAAAGCTACGTATGCGGAGGTGGAGCTGCTGTTTCGTGACGGAGCGCAGTATGAGAACGTGACTGCGGACGAGAACGGAACGGAGATCATAGCTGTACTTACGGAATATTGCATAGCGGGTAATATTATAGACCATCGTGACGGTACGTTTTCCGTGACGATGAGCAAAAAGACAGAGGACGAGCTTGAGATCGAGCACATGAAAGCTTCTGACGAGATTAAAAATATTCTCTTAGGTGCGGAGGATGGCGAAAGCGTAACGCTGACCGCTGCACAGGCTGAATACCTCAGAACAGTGATCGAGAAAGCCATGAGCAGCCTGACACAGGAGAATGCGGACGCTCAGAGTGCAGCACTGCTTTACCCTAAATGGAAGTCAGGCGAAGCTGTCACAGTCGGTATGCATCGCCGTTACGAGGATACGCTGTACAAGTGCATTCAAGCGCATACGACACAAGCTGATTGGACTCCCGATACTACCCCGGCTTTGTGGGAGGTAGCGGAGTGAGCCGAAACAAATCGCTTTTACATCCAAAGCTACAGGAAATTGTAGCGGAGTTTGAAAAAAAGTGCCGTGAAGCGGGATTAAATGTACTCGTCACGGAAACATTCCGCACTAAGGCAGAGCAGGAAGCATTGTACGCTAAAGGCAGAACTGCACCGGGCAGCATCGTCACAAATTGCCGATACCCTATGTCTCCTCACTGCTGGGGCGTGGCGTTTGACTTTTGTCGTAATATTAAAGGACAAGATTATGACGATAGTGACGGCTTCTTTAAAAAGTGCGGTGAGATCGGCAAATCTTTAGGGCTTTTCTGGGGCGGTGACTTCCGCTCATTCGTAGATAAGCCACATCTCGAACTGGCTGAATTTCTGCCGAACAATAGCGTAAAAAGCTTGAAATCAAAGTACGGCACACCTGAGAATTTTATAAAATCATGGGAGGACGAGAGCATGACTTATGAAACATTTAAGGCATACATGGACCAATATATTTTAGAACAGACGAAGCAAGGAGTTCCAAAGTGGGCGCAAAAAGAGGTCGAAATGGCAAAAAGCAACGGTATAACAGACGGAGCATATCCAATGCAGTTTGTGCCCAGATATCAGGCTGCTATTATGGCTAATCGTGCGCTTGTCAGGATGCGAGAAGAAATAGAAAATGCAATAAAACAGATGAAAATTTCGGAGGAGGAAAGAGCATGAAAACATTAGCAAATAAGATATCCGACCTTTTGACAGTTAAGTCACTGCTTACGCTGATTTTAACGGCCACATTTGTCATCCTCGAAATTAACGGAGGTGCGTCTGAGTGGTTTAGAACGATTTACAACGTCGTGGTTGCTTTCTATTTTGGTACTCAGCATCAAAAAAATCAGAACAAAATTGAATCACAAAAGGAGATAGCCGCAGAATGATTGATGAGAAAGACATTAAGCTGCTCAAGGGTGTCTTCGTGACACGTGAAGAATGCGGACTGAAAACGGATGCAGTGGAGAATAAGCTCGGCAAGGATAACGTACGCCTCTCGGTGATCGAGAATCAGCTGAAAACGATCACAAAGCTATTATGGCTCACGTGCAGCGGCATTATTGCAATGCTGCTTGAAACGATGTTCGGGAAGTTGTTCTAACAAAAGAAGCACCCTGAAAGGGTGCTTCTTTTGTTTTTGTACATTTTTCAAAACTATTTTTCAAAAAATCTTGACATTGTGGTTACCATATGATATAATATATACAGATGAGAAAGGGGAGGTGAAATTATGAGTAAGAAAAAGAAGAGCGGCAACCAAGACCTACTTGTCAAGTCCATAATCTTGGCTACCGCTGCTCTGAATCTGATTAAATCTGTTGTTGATTTAATCATGAAACTTCATGAGTAGCGAAGGGAGGGATAACCTCCCTCCGTTACTCAATAATATGATACTATAAAAAAAGCTAATTGTCAATTGTTTTAAGGAGAGAAAGTATGGTAGACGTAATAATAGACATTATCAGCATCGTAGTGAGCGTATTGACTATCGTCATAATAACAAGAATGATTATAAAAGATAAGAAAAAGACGAAATAAGATATTATAAATGAGGTGTAGTATGTCGGAAAAATTTGATCAGAACAAATATATTGCCGAGTACAAAAAAGCAAACTATTATACCGCACGTGTGTTATTTCCAAAAGCTGACGAGCAGCTGATAAAATCGGCAGCAGCTGACGCAGGAATGAGCGTGAGCGAATTTATCAAGACTGCGGTCATGGAGAAGATAGAAAAAGGCGAATAAGCTTTTGCAAGGATAATGTGCGGATATTGGCAATGTTACATGCAGAAAAGGGTGGCTGAGTTGCTGCCCTTTTTTGTTATATGCAATTTGTTCTGTACTGCTTGCAGGACGGCGGAAAATTCACGCCTGTCCGTTCTGCTTCAAGGTTGAGCCAGGGCAGGATAGGAAAATTTTTACGGCATTTTATTTTTAAATTTTTTACTTTTTTGGAAAAAACTATTGACATATACTCAAGTATATGATAATATCAGAAAGGAGGTAAGGACGTTGAGCAGAAAGAGGAAAAAGAAAAACGGCAATAAGATCGAGCGTGCAACAAACGTAATCAATCTTATTACCGCAGTTCTGAATCTTGCGATGGCGATTCTACTTATAGTAGAAAAAGCCGCAAGGTGATGACGGGGGAGCAATCCCCCCTAACAATAAAAATTATAACACAAAAAATGCTTAACGTCAACAGGTTATGGATACAGTAATATATATTCTTCTTGCGATCAGCATCACATTGTCGATCATATCCATCATATTATCTGCGAAACGGAGGAAGTAGAACAATGAGTGAAAAGAATTATTCAGCTCAGCAAAGGCATATTCGAGCGCATTATGCTCGATTTGCGTTTGACCTCCGCCCGGAGCAGCTGGAGGAGTTCAAGAGCGCTTGTAAGGCTAACGAAACAACGCCTACAACGGAGATAAAGAGGTTCATTGCAGAGTATTGTGCGTCCCACAGCACTCTGCAAAGCGAGAAAAAGTGAGCTTAAAAAGTGATTGCTATCGAGAAAAGGCAGCGACGGAGTCCCTCCGCCGCTGCCTTTTCCTACCCATAACTCCCAACCCCAGCTACCCTAACCCAACATATCCTTTTGAAGCCCGGCGGGACGGACGGTGAGCTGGCTGCGTCGCAGAGATATCTCAGTCAACGTTACAGTATGCCGTATAAGGAAGTGGCAGGAGTATTAACAGATATAGGTATGTCTGTATCGTTATTGCGCATCTGAGGTTATGATTTGGCAGGACTCAATTTCAACCGTAAAAAAGTCCAGTTTTCCATGAGTCCTGTATACAAATCGAAATCCAAACGGCACAAAGTTTAGGTAAATATCAATGCACCCATCGTTGTAAACAATGGCTTTTTTCAATGCTTCGTGAAATGTTTGCTCACTGCTATCATCAAAGGTTAATAACTCGTCTATGCGCTGGATATACTTTTCAATTTCCTTAGCGTGGGAAGTTTGAATGATATTTTCCCTTTCTGCATTGGCTATTCGTTCTGTAAGCGCATCAATTTCCGCAGAGTACATTTGGTTTTGCGCTTTCATGTCTGCCGTAGATATAAGACCATCAGCGGCAAGGTCAATAATCTTTAATTTCTTTTTCTTCAGTTTTTCAATCTCTTTCTCCAACCTTTTTACATCAATAATTTGCGGTGCATCATTCAAGACTTCTTTGATACTCTGAACAAGTTGCTGCTTTATGGATTCCTTGTCCGCAATTATGGTATTGATTGCATAGGCTACTAAAGTTTTTAGTGTCTTATCTGCTATTGACTTACCTTCACAACCAATCTGATTACCGTATGGATCAGACTTAGGCAATCCATATCTTGCCGCTTCATGACACCGCCACGCTTTATAAACTTCCCCATTCTTTAATTCTTTCGTGCGGCTGACGAAGCGACTTCCGCATATCCCGCAACGTAACTTTCCGCTGCACCAGTATCTATTTGAATGCTTTGCTTTAATATCGTCTGACGGTGAACGTCTGGCAAGTTCAGCTTGAGTACGATCCCATGTATCTCGGTCTATAATGGCTATTTCTGGATGATGATCTCTAATATACACCTTTTCTTCTGCCCCACGATTATACTTTTTAGCATGATCCAGATAATCAGGCGTATATGTCTTTTTTTGGCAGAGATCACCGACATATTTTTCGTTTCGGAGCATACGAAGAATCACGGTATTTGACCACTCCCGCACACGCATTGGGCGAATCCCGGATTCCCTAAGTTCTCGTGCGATTATATGTGTACCCTTTCCCTCATTCACAAATTTGTGAAATATGAGTCTTACTATTTCCGCTTCATCCTCTTTTAAATAGAGTTTTCCTTTCTCCACCTTGTAGCCTATCATATCACGCCCAAATACAACACCCTTCTCCATCTGTCGCTTTTGTCCCCATTTTACCCGCTCTGAGGTTTTGCGGCTCTCGTCCTGCGCAATCGTTGCCATTAACGATAACCGCAATTCCCCATCATTATCTTCGGTATTAATGTTGTCATTCATAAAATAGACGTAGATGTTCTTCTTTTTCAGAGATCGGGTTATAGAAAGCGTGTCCACCGTATTTCTTGCAAAACGGCTAACTTCTTTGGTAAGTATCAAATCAATCAGGCCGTTTTCTGCATCTGCAATCATCTGATTAAAATGGACACGTTTCTTTGTGGTAGTACCTGAAATTCCTTCATCTGCATATATGCCTACAAACTTCCATTCGCTATGCTGCTGTATGTAATCGGTAAAATATTTGACCTGACTTTCGTAGCTGTTGGTCTGATCATCCTTGTCCGTACTGACACGGCAATAGGCGCAGACACGAAGTTTTTTTGTTGTTGAAATGTTTGAAAAATCAAATATGCCTATCGTTGGTAGTGTCGTTGTTTTACTTCTCATTTGCAATACCCCCAATGTACTTCTTCGTGCTTATACAACAGCCATTGGAGATAGCCTGTTGCTCTGCCCTTGGATTCTGGATACCAATGTGTTTAGCTGTATATCAGAAAGCATACCTTCACGGTGCAAATCTTTCAGGATGCCAATCTTCAAAATATTTTCAAACGCAATTTTTTGCGATCTCGGTAATTGGATTTTGTCTGTACTAATAAGTAAGTTCGTATTATCGCCCCCTCCACGTTGAAGTCTATGATTTTACAGACTTGTCCTATTACATGATCTTGTGGAGTTTCGTTTTCTTGTGGAGTACGATAATCTTGTTATTCTTTATATGCCTTGTATATGTTAAGCCAAATACAACGAAGTGGGCGATTATTCTTATTTAGATAACTATAACTTTTCCAATCTCTTCAACTTGTCTTATCTGTTACTTTTCCTTGTATCTGTTCTACTTGAAATAATTTTTTAGACGGCGATTGATTAATAACCGCAGTTTCACACCCATCATAAAGGCTGAAAGTGCCGTATTTATGGGAATTTTCCGATTGCATTTCGATGGTATACATCATATGAAATCCAAATCAGCCGCTTTATCTAGTTATATTGTGATATTCAAATTTCAATCCCCTGTTTTCGCTCCCTCCTTCTTTTATACCGCAGTTGCTCCCTTGATGAAAATGCTTGAAATCTCCATGCTTATGTCCATTTCGGCGTGTTTGCCTATGTACCAAAAGGCCATAATAATATATATACTTATTATGGAAAAATGGTACACGCAAAAATCCCGCCAAAACACCATCAAATTGGACTTTTCAGCCTCTTTTCAAAAAGGGCAAAAATATAAAACACCATAAACATGGTCATTTATTATATTCATGAGTATTGCCGTAGGCAATGCGAATGACAGTGAAGGCAACCAGCCATAGGCTGTGTTGTCGAGCTGCAAACTCACCTCTTACCATTAAACGCAAGCATCCAACTTGTTCTTATTGGAGATTTCCAACCAACCTCATTATAGATCATTACGAGGAAAAAGTCAACCTGTTTTTATTGACTTTTTCCAATTTTCTATGTATTATATATGCTGAGGTGATTCTATGAAAGGTCTTGCATATATCAGAAATTTGTATGGCAAATCTCTAAATGATATTGCAACTGCCCTTGGTGTTAGTAATCAGGTAGTAAGTGCATGGGAAAAGAAACAACGGATTCCAGATAAAAGAGTTAAAGAATTGGCTGCGTATTTTGGTCTTGATGCAGAATACTTCGATTCAGAAATTACTCAACAACAGATGGATGAGATACAGTATGCAAAATGGCAGATGGACGCATACGACAATGGTTTTTTGAGTGATGGTTCGCAGAATGATACCAATAGTCTTGATTATCAGTATTTATTACAAAGAATGGAAAAGTGTATCGCTGATCCGCAAAAAGTACCGTTAATCAAGAAGTTTTTTTCTATTCTGGATTCGCATTCCCCGCAATACCTTGATTTATTGTTTAAATCAGTTGCGAAGGCAGATAATCCAGAAGATATTGCAAATGATGATCTGTTTGTCAGTATTATTGCTGCTGCCCTGCAAGCATGGGTTGAGGATCGCAAAAAGGAACAACAGCTTCATGCTTTCATTAGTAATGATAGTGAGCTTCAAGAATTATATTGATTTTTCACTAAAATACCAATCAATTAATTGGTGTATATATGCTTAAAAGCCGCCCCCCTGTAATTGTGTGGGAAGCGGCTTTTATATTTTCTTTCAAACAACTGTCTGTCATTTTGTGATGCTTTTCCAATATTCCTGAAAGCGTTCTTCCATCTTGGCACTCATAAACTCCCTTGCCTCTGGAATGGTCATCACCTGAGTAGGTATATAACCGTCCTGCCCGAAGGGAACGCCAATGGTCACTTTTCCAGCGTAAAACAAGTTTCTGATTTCCTGCGGCATTTGCTCATACATGGAAGGTCTGTAATAGTTCCCGCTGCTGTTACGATGGACAATGTATTTTTCCACATCAGACAGCTTCAGGTACAAATCCGCATACTTGCCGCTTGCCGCAGGAACAATCTTGCACTCAAAGCCGTCCAGTTTGCTTTTTTCTAAAGCCTGATCCGTAATAGGCGGTTCAAAAGTCAGTGCATAAGGGAAATATCCTTCTTCCAGCAAATCCAGCTTTTCCAGTGCTTCATGCCAATGAAAATCCTTGCCGCTGGCAAGCTGCTCTGTGCCAAACAGAGTAAACATATCTTCCTGCCATTGACGGCTTTTAGCAAAAAACTCTGTTCGCCGTGTATTAATGTTATCTGCCATGCGGCATCCCTCCACTGCTACGGATTTCTGTTTGATAGTGCTACTGCCCAGCATGAAAAATAAACAGGCTAATTCACAAAACATTGGTTTCACCGTCCATAATTATCGCATAGTTTCTGTACCATATCAAGGACAATAGGCAGGGTTTGCGGTTGCATTCCCCGCCTTGGCCATCAACCAAGAATCAAATCAACTGCTTTGGAAGCTGCGCCGCTGGCCTGAACGAGCATACGCTTATCATTTTTCAACGCACTCATGATTCTATCTCCCTTCGGTTGTTTGGCTTTGTGTTACCTTATATTTATATTATAAAGGAAAACCTTTATAATGTCAAGAGTGACTTTAAGATTTTTCTTTAATTTATACTTATATTTTTGTTTCTATAAAGGATATCCTTGACAATAAACTGCTTTGATGGTAAAATCAACTCGAAAGGAAGTGATACCGTGACGAATGCACAGAAGATCAAAATGGCTTTGGCATATAAGAACATGAGCGAATCAGAGTTAGCAAGACAGTTTGGGAGCAGTCCACAAGCCTTTAACCAGAGAATGAAAACCGACAAGTTTACTACTGCTGATTTGGAGAAGATTGCTGCTATTTTAGGAGCAAAGTATATTTTTGCTTTTGAGTTTGAGGACGGGACAAAAATATAAAAGTTCGTATAATTCAAATAATACGAACAGTAAAATCCAGTAATTTCGGGATATTTCCATAATCAACATAATTTTACGAACTATTACTCGGAAAAATACGAACTTTTCAAAGATGGAGGCGGGAACATGAACAAGAAAACCGTGGCACTAACAACCGAAAAATACAGAGAAATAATTGATACAATGCGCTGCGGCTTTTGTGGTTGCCGTCCTAATGATCGAATTGCAACGGCTCTTGTACTGGAAGGGAATCTTGGTATCAGGATCAGCGATATACTCAAGTTGCGCCCTTGTGATATTGTGCGGGATGGTGACAGATACCGCCTTGAGATCACCGAACAGAAAACAGGGAAAAGCAGAGTGTTTACAGTTCCGCTTGTAATCCAGCAGTATATTGAAAACTATTGCTTGCGTAATGGGATAGGCCGCAATGATTTAATATTTCCCATATCGGAAAGGGCAGTGCAAAAGCAACTGAAGATCGTTTGTGATTATCTCGGCTTTGAGGGAATCAGCACACATAGCTTTCGTAAATGGTATGCAACTGAGATTTATAAGGCTAACGGCTATGATATTTCCCTTGTCCAGCGTTTGCTTCAGCACAGCAGTGCCGCTGTGACGCAAAAATACATTGGTATTGAACCGCAGAGAATTGAACAGGCAATTTCTAACCACGCTTTATTGATGTAGTCCCCCGGGGATGTAGTAAAAGAAGGGGTACTTTACATTTTTTTGCTTTTTCATTTTCAACTTACCCCTTAGTACACTTACTCGGTATACGCAAGCATTTTCACCCATCCGATAGAACAAAATCGGGTACAGCGCATAACCGCCATACCCGATTTAATCTTCAGACAATCTATTAATGTGATTGAGGATCAGCAACTTATCACTGTCCTTCAGCTTGCGTAATC
>CAYWVF010000017.1:0-57151 GCA_964461815.1 uncultured Oscillospiraceae bacterium | reverse complement strand
CGTGACCTGCGAGGAAGCAGAAGCACTTTGTCTCCTCACGGAGAAGCATAGCTGCCAGATTACCATGTCCGAGACCTACCTTACGTGTTTCAGCAACAGAACCCGGAATACAGAACGCCTGGAGGCCGATACCGATAGCTTCAGCAGCCTCAGCAGCTGTTGAAATGCCCTTCTTTATTGCAATTGCACAGCCGAGTGTGTAAGCCCATACTGCATTTTCAAATGCGATCGGCTGAACGCCCTTAACGATGGCGTCTACATCGATACCCTTGGAAGCGCACAATTCCTGAGCTGCATCAAGAGATTCAAAACCATATTCAGCAAGAGTCTTTTCGATCTTCTCTATTCTTCTTTCATAACCTTCAAATTTAGCCATTGTGGACGCCCCCTCTCTTATTCTTTTCTCGGATCGATATAACGAACTGCGTCATCATAACGACCGTATGTCTTGATATTCTTCTCGTAAGCTTCCTTAGGATCCATACCATTGCGGATAGCTTCCATCATCTTTCCAAGATGAACGAACTTATAGCCTATAACCTCGTTGTCTTCATCAACACCGATGTTAAGAATGTAGCCTTCTGCCATCTCGAGGTAACGAACGCCCTTTGCGTTTGTAGCGAACATTGTACCTACCTGGCTACGCAGACCCTTACCGAGATCTTCAAGAGAAGCGCCTACCGGAAGACCGCCTTCGGAGAATGCTGTCTGGGAACGACCATATGCGAGCTGCTTGAATATCTCACGCATTGCTACGTTAATAGCATCGCAAACAAGGTCTGTATTAAGAGCTTCAAGAAGTGTCTTGCCCTGCAGTATCTCAGCTGCCATAGCAGCGGAGTGTGTCATGCCGGAACATCCGAGTGTCTCTACGAGAGCTTCTTCGATGATACCGTCTTTAACGTTAAGTGTAAGCTTGCAGCAGCCCTGCTGAGGTGCACACCAGCCTATACCATGTGAAAGACCGGAAATGTCGGAAATTTGTTTTACCTTGACCCACTTGCCCTCTTCGGGTATGGGAGCCGGACCGTGATGTGGGCCCTTTGCCACACAACACATCTGCTGTACTTCATGTGTGTAGTTCATGCGAGTAACCATTCCTTTCTATAGTCATGACTAAAAATCATCACAGATATTGAAATTATAACATATTATTGCAAAAAAATCAATATAATATATTTTAAAAATTGAGTTTTATCGAGCCCTCGGGACGTATCATCAGCTCATAGCAATTGCTCTCACCAAACAAAGTACGAATGCCCTTCAGATAATCATCTAAGATATCATTCGGCACAAATGCCTGTATCGTACCTGCAAAGCCTCCGCCGTGTACTCTACATGCTCCGCGTCCGGCAAGTATTTGCTCGCTTACAGCTAAACCGAGTGTTACGCTCTGCTCTGTCGCATTTGAAGTGTAGCAGTTCTGCAAATAGCGCCATGAGCTTGAGCCCGATTCGTTTACAAGATGCAGGAAGCCGAAAATATCGCCTTTTTCCAAGTATTCCACTTCCTTTTCCACACGTTCATTATCATTATAGAAATGAAGCGCACGAAGCACGGCTCTGTCATTAACGGCACCGCGAATAAGACGAAGATTTTTCATTATATCGGCTTTTGAAAACTCTCTGAGATACTTTCCGCCGAGAACCTCAGCTGTTTCGCGCATCTCCTCTGTTACAGCCGCATATTCTGCATTCAAATTAGCGTGATTTCCTCCCGTATCTGTGATAACAAGAGTATATCCGCAATTTTCGAAGTCAAAGTTGATCCTCTTTGCCTTCGGTTTCTCGGGATTCTCAAAATCTATCGTTACAAAGCCGCCTACAGAGCAGGCTGTCTGATCCATAAGACCACATGGCTTTCCGAAAAACTCGTTTTCTGCATACTGCGATATCTGTGCTGCTTCTACAGCATCTATCACTCCGTCATTATAAAGATTACTGAGTATAGTTACAATAAGAACCTCAAACGCAGCGGATGAACTGAGTCCCGAGCCTTTAAGAACATTGCTCGTTGTGTACGCATTAAAGCCACCTATCTTGTAGCCGAGCTGATTAAGTCTGGAGCATACACCACGAATGAGGGCCGCAGATTTGAACTTTTCCTCCTCGACCGGCTCCAGAAGATCTATATAAATGATGTCCTGAGGAAAGCCCTCGGATTTGATCGTAATAAGACTGCCTTCACATTTAGCGGCAACCGCCACAGTATCAAGATTTACACTTGCCGCAAGAACCTTACCATGATTGTGATCTGTATGATTACCGCCTACTTCAGTTCTTCCGGGTGTAGAAAAAACAGAAATATTATCATTGTCGCCATAAAGCTCTACGAATTTCTCAACAGCCGATGTATAGCGTGTTTTCTGATACTCTACAACACCATTCTTCGATCCGTATAGTTTTGCAAATATGCTGTCTGTGGCAGAGCTGTTTATCTTTTTGATAAGTTCACTGCTTCTTGGCATATAAACGCCTCCCTGAAAGTATTTGATACATTTAACTAACAATTTATTATACCAGATAAATGAGCTTTCGTCAACCGTCTACATAAAAACACCTTCAGCAACTTGTAGAGTTACAATAGATGCGGCTTGAAAAGTATTTTCCCTTCAAAAAATTGTTCGAACATTTCTTGTATTTTTCTGAAATATACTCAAAAATATTTGGAGATTTACAAATGCTGAACAATACTGATAAAAAAACAAATGCCGACCGAATATTATTTGAATACAGTTTAATAGAGAGGCTTGGAGAAATCGGAAAGCCACATATAATCGGCATTATAATGTTCGTCAGTTTTTCAACCATATGAACAATGTCACATCCATGATTAGGTTTTATGGAACTTATAGACGCAAGGATCCTCCATATGATAGTGAGTCATATGGAGGATCACCTTTTTACGTATATCCTATTATTTCGAGCTGCTTCTAAGCTCTCTGATTATCTCTATATTTTTTAACACAAGCTCCTTTTCCTCCGACGTAAAGCCGTCTGTCAGTTCCACGAATCTTTGTACGAAGTAATCATTGCCCGATTTTGTGTTCAAATCACCAAAAAGCAAGCTATCTGCCGATATTTCGAGAATATTTGCTATCTTTACAAATGTTTCAAGCGATGGTACACCTTTTGCTCTTTCTATTTGTCCTATAAAGGTAGTTGATACATCCAGCTTTTCTGCCAATTGCTCTAATGTATACTTCTTATCCTTTCTATGCTTTCTTATATTTTTCCCTAACAATTCATAGTTCAAAACATTAACACCTACCTTTATTTTAGTCTAACATTTCAAAGGTAGTATTAACAGGATTTATAATCTTAAAACATTAACTATAATCTTTATTTTGCATTGACATATATATTCTAACATGGTATAATATATCATAATAAAGCGGTAGGAGGAGATCAAATGGCTATAAATGTTAAATGTCCCAAGTGCGGAAGCACGAAAGTACAGCTTTCCAATGAAATGAACAAGCATGGATGTCTTTGGACGGTGCTGTTTGGTATTTACTATTTACTATGGATAATGGTAAAATGGTGCATCGGACTTGTGATCTTCATTTGCTACGATTGGTGGATGGCGATAATCAAGACAGTTACAGGAAAAGGTCATGTATGGCAGTCGAAAAGATGGTTTTCAAATCGCAGAAGAATATACTACTGCCATGACTGTGGGCATAATTTCAGAGCATGAGCCTAAGATCAAAACAAAAAACGGGATGGTACATTTAGATCAATGCACCATCCCGAATTTTTATTTAGCCGTATATAGGACCGAAGTTCTTGCAAGCTCTGAAGTCTGCACCTTCTCTGTCCTTCGTACCGAATGCATTCCACGCTGTCGGACGGAATATTCTATCCTCACTTACGTTATGCATGCAAACGGGTATTCTCAGCATAGACGCCATTGTGATCAGCTCTGCTCCGATATGACCGTATGACAGCGAGCAGTGGTTAGCTCCCCAATTAGCCATTACACTGTATACATCCTTAAATGCATCACTACCGTTTGTGATAGGAGCAAAGAACGTTGTCGGCCATGTAGGATCTGTACGTGAATTAATAATATCAAATACATCATCGGGAAGATCTACGCTGTATCCCTCGGCAAGCTGTAATACAGGGCCGAGTTCCTTAACATAATTAAGTCTTACCATTGTCATCGGCATTCCGGCACGTGTTTTGAATGTGGATGAGAATCCGCCGCCTCTAAAGTACGGAAGATTTGCAGGACCCCATGTTGTAGCCTTCATGCACTTTTCAATTTCTTCTTCTGTAATATCCCAGAACGGTTTCATAGCAGGCTTACCATCGATTTCCTGCTGACCGCAGCCATCAATAGCTGCTGCACCTGAGTTTATAAGATGTATCATACCGCCGGCCGCTGCACCTTCAAGCTCATAGCCTGTTACACGTTTGACAGCATCAGGACTCCAATACGTTCTTACGTCACAGAATATCTGAGCAGTATTTGTAAGGAGCTTTCCAAACAGCATAGCAACACCATTTAGAGAATCATTTTCCGTAGCAAGAACATAAGGCTCACGTGCTCCATTCCAATCGAAGCTTGAGCACATGAATGACTCCATAACATCGCCGTTAGGCATATAGTCGGTCCACTGTCTCTGTCCCTGGAAGCCTGCAGCGATTGCATTATGTCCGAGCGACTCCTCGAAATAACCCAGTTCCTTTAATCTTGGGTTTCCTTTCATGAGATCCTTTGCGATGATTATCATCTTAACGCAATACTCCCACTCATCATCCTTCTGCTCACGTGTATGCATTCTCTCAGGATCATTATAATCCTTACCCTCTACACAGTGTTCACGTACCCATTTAATTGCTTTTTCATATTCGTCATGATCGTAGATACCCTTGTTTATACGTCTGTCGATCTCGATCATATCTATGTATTCGTTACGCATTCCGAGATAATCCGAAAAGAAATCGTCTTTAACGATAGAGCCTGCAATACCCATAGCTACTCCACCCATTGAAAGATATGATTTGCCTCTCATATTTGCAACTGCAAGACCTGCTTTTGCAAAAAGGATAAGCTTTTCCGCTACATCATCCGGAATTTCCTTATCTGTTGCGTCTTTAACATCATGACCATATATTGAAAACGCCGGGAGTCCTTTATGATTATATCCGGCTAAGGCAGCTGCAAGATATACTGCACCCGGTCTCTCTGTGCCGTTAAAGCCATAGATAGCCTTTGGGCGGAACGGATCCATATCAAGTGTCTCAAGACCATAGCACCAACACGGTGTTACCGTGAGACTCACACCTACATTTTCTCTTGAGAATTTTTCTTCACACGCTGCTGCCTCTGCAACTCTGCCTATAGTTGTATCTGCAATAACACATTCCACCGGAGAGCCGTCGCTATTCTTAAGTGTTGACTCAAAAAGCTTCTTTACAGCTATCGCCATACCCATTGTCTGTACTTCAAGGTCATCTCTGCATACAGGTCTGGCGTCGATCGTAGGTCTTATACCTATTTTGGGGAAATTAGCCATTAAATCATACCTCCTACAAATATTAAACGTTTTTTCTTATCATTTAATTATATTGGAATGCAAAAATCACTATAAAATGCGATTGCTTACTAAACAACCGTTAATTTTCATGTGATAAATTATAACACAAAACTGACCAAAAAGCAACCGCTTTTTGGTCAGTTTTACAATTAATTTATGTATTCTATCAAAAAACTCGCAGTTATTACAGAACCCAATTGTGAAAGATGAATTCCATCTTCTACTAAACATTCCCTTATATGTGGAAACAATGTTCTTCCGTCAATATATCCCATGTCGAGTATTTCCGCATTAAGCCTTATTAGCTCTCGATATTTTTCATAAAATACTTTGGAATAATCTGCGCCCACAACATCATTCCACATCATAGATATAACATATATCTTAGAATTCTTGTATACTCTTTTTACCTTTTCAAGATACTTTCTTGCTTTTTCTTCAAGCTGCGGTAAATCGCTCTCGTTGCAGTAAAGAACCTTTCCGTTCTCAAAAACGACCTCGTCATGCAGCTTCTTTACAATGTCATTTGCTCCGAATTCGATAAAAATAATATCGGGTTCATACATATCATCCTCATCGATCGTCGATTCATCAAAATACAATGAACCCACACCACGATTAAGGAATTCACTGTTTGTCATATGTGAAGCTACAGTTGCAAACGACAGCGAGGATGATGGAATATACGCACATTGTGTAATTGAATCACCATAAAACAGAAGCTTTCTCTTTTTCTCTTCGACGATTCTATAGTTTCCAAAGTCAAATCCCCAAAGCTCAACTTTAGCATTATTAGGCATGAATATTTCAACAAGCGTTTCGCCTTTTGCTTTTTTCTTGTATGAAAACTTTCCTACTGCATCTGCCGTGGGAAGGCGGTATGAGTATTCCATTACGCCATTTTCATATACATCAAAGCTTCCGATCTCAGTATATACAATACTTATCGCATATTCAAATGATAGCTCTTCCTTATCTGTATAAAAGGCCAGTGACACTCCGGAAGCACATTGACCAAATTCACCAAACACCTTTCGAAGACTTGCAAGTGCTTTGATCTGCTTTTTTGTAAAACGTGACGGACGATAATGACCATCTGATTCCGTCACGTCATACACGCCATGAAATAATCTTTTCATAAGCTTCTTCGATCAGTTTAAAAAGTCCTTAAGCTTCTTCGATCTGCTCGGATGTCTCAGCTTACGCAATGCCTTTGCTTCGATCTGACGAATACGCTCACGTGTAACGTTGAACTCACGTCCAACTTCCTCAAGTGTTCGTGTTCTTCCATCCTCAACACCGAATCTTAGCTTCAGTACCTTTTCCTCTCTTGGTGTAAGTGTCTTTAAAACATCCACGAGCTGCTCTTTAAGAAGCATAAAGGATGCGGCCTCTGCCGGTTCCGGAACATCGTCATCGGAAATGAAGTCTCCGAGATGGCTATCCTCTTCCTCACCTATAGGAGTCTCAAGAGATACAGGCTCCTGTGCTATTTTCATTATCTCACGTACTTTGTCTACAGGCATATTTATCTCTGCGGATATCTCCTCAGGTGACGGATCATGTCCCAGCTCCTGAAGCAGTGTACGTGACACTCTCATAACTTTATTTATCGTCTCCACCATGTGGACAGGTATTCTTATCGTTCTTGCCTGATCTGCAATGGCTCTTGTTATAGCCTGACGGATCCACCATGTTGCATATGTGGAGAATTTATATCCCTTTGTATGGTCAAACTTTTCCACAGCCTTGATAAGTCCGAAATTTCCTTCCTGGATCAAGTCAAGAAACTGCATACCGCGTCCCAGATAACGCTTTGCGATCGAAACAACAAGTCTCAAATTTGCCTCTGCAAGTCTGCGTTTTGCTTCCTCGTCACCCTCGCCCATCCTCTGAGCAAGCTTGATCTCTTCATCCGGGTCAAGCAGATCGACTTTACCTATTTCTTTAAGGTACATTCTGACCGGGTCATCAAGTGCAAAGCTGTCAGCCATAGCAGCATCTGCTGCCAGTTCTTCCTGAGATATTTCTTCTACATCATCAAAATTCATGTTGTCATCATCAAGAACAGGTTCAACATGAAAATCATCAACAACAATTTCTATACCCAAGCTTTCAAAAGTGTCGTATAATTTATCTATCTGATCGGAATCAAGTTCAAGCTCTTCAAGAACATCCATCAGTTCCTTGTAATTCAGCTTACCCTTTTTCTTGCCATAGTCTATCAGATCTCTTATACCCTGCTTCTTTTCTTCAAGCAACATGTGTTTTATCCCCCATTAACCCTTAGTTTTCTTTATTGCGCTCAACATTTCCTCATCGCTGCCGCCATATGCGTTTTCTACCTTTATCACGCTTATGTAATCCGTTAAGGCTTTTCTGTCGTAGCTTTCCGACATTGATCTTACTACACGGCTGACCTCTGACAACTCATCCTCACTCAACTCGCCGCTCAATGATGCAGGCGACGTTGACAAGCCCTCGCTGTATCGCCTTTTCATTATAACAAACGCTTTTTTCAGATATTCGGAATCGAAGTCAGCTTCCTTCAAGCCCAACCTATCGACTTCATCGAATAGCTCCGGATGCTCGGAAAGCATTGCGATAACGCCCTCCTGTGCTCTGCCTGAACGTATATTCTTATACTTCAAATCATTTGATCTGGGCTGAACATACATCTCCGGTCGCAATGATTTTCTGTTTTCTTCGTTTCGCTTTTTTCTATAGGTTTTCTTTCTTTCAAGCTCCACCTGACTTTTAAGTGCATCTCGTGATACATTTGTCTCCGATGCAACACGCGATATATATATATCTGCCTCTACAGGATTTTCAAGCTTTGAGATCTGCACTGCGGCTTTTTTCAGATATTCCGCTCTGTCCTCATCCTTATTCAGATCGTATTTTTCCTTTTCACCGTTTAAAAGAAACTCGCTGTCACTGTTTGCAGACTCTATAAGGCTCTTAAACTCCTCTGCACCGTATTTTTTTATAAATTCGTCCGGATCCTTTGCTCCCCTGAATTTGATAACGCTGATCCTTAAGTCTGCTGAACGCAGTATCGATATTGCTCTTTCCGTTGCAGTGACTCCGGCTCCATCTGAGTCGTATGCTATAAATACTTCATCTGCATATCTTTTGATGAGCTTAGCCTGATCCGGTGTCAACGCAGTTCCGAGCGATGCCACAGCATTTGAAAAGCCCGCTTGATGCAGAGAAATCACATCCATATAGCCCTCTGCAAGTATGATCTTCTTTGATGCATCCTTTTTTGCTATATTTAGAGCAAACAGATTCAAACGCTTATTAAAAATTCTGGTTTCCGGTGAATTGAGATACTTAGGCACACTGTCATCCATAACACGTCCACCAAAGCCTATAACATCACCACGTATATCTATTATAGGAAACATGACACGGTTTCTAAAGCGGTCATATACTCTGCCGTTTTTATTCTTTACGGCAAGTCCCGCTTCTATCAGCTCTTCATCCTTATACCCCTTGCTTCTGAGTGATCTGATAAGCTTGTCCCACTCATTCGGTGCAAACCCAAGTCCGAATTGCTTGATAGTTTTTACAGTCAATTCTCGTTTGGAAAAGTATTCAAGTGCAGGGGCACCTTCCGGCTTTGAAAGAACTCCGTAATAAAATCTTGCGGCTTCACGCTGCATTTCGATATATCGTTTTCTGCTCTGCCGCTCGGCAACATCCGTCGTACCCTCCGGCATTTCCATTCCGGCACGCTGTGCAAGCTTTTCAACCGCTTCCACGAACTCCAGATGTTCTATCTTCATAATAAACGATATCACTCCGCCGCCGACTCCGCACCCGAAGCAATGAAACAACTGCTTATCCGTATCTACTCTGAAAGAAGGAGTTTTCTCATTGTGAAAAGGGCACAGTCCTACATAACCGCTTCCGCTCTTTTTCAGCTCCATATATGATGAGACAACACTGAAAATATCACTTCGTGCCACAAGCTCATCTATAAAGCTTCCCGGAATTGCCACTTTATCACCATCCTCATTTATCTCCTATTTATATATTCGAAACTTAAGGTCGAAAATCCTACCCGTTCACAAAAAATTTTCATTTTATTCTGCACGGTTTTAATGTGTTCCCGGATTCCATCAGCAGAGCACGTCCGGACGTAAGATTCACTATACCGTCGCTTATGCTGTTCCTGTCCTCATCTCTTATACATATTGAATATGTAACGTCGGCGCCGTAATCGATATTCTCTACCGTATGCTCATACTCCTTCAGAAACGCTTTGATCATATCGAAATGTGAATATTCACACATTATATCCATCATGACATATGGTCTCATTTCTGCGATCCCGGCTGCATCAAGTGCAAGCTTCGCTGTGCTTGCATAGGCTCTGATAAGACCTCCTGCGCCCAGCAGTATCCCACCGAAATATCTTGTGACAATGCAGCAATAGTTAGTTATTCCCTCACGTCTGAATACTTCAAACACCGGCATTCCGGCAGTTCCTTTAGGTTCTCCGGCATCGGAAAACCTGGATGCATTTTCACTCTTTATGTCATATGCATATACTCCGTGCGTCGCACTGTAATGCTTCGCAGCCGTCTCGTCAATGCGCGCTCTCGCTTCCGCTTCGCTTTCCACAAGCCACACATTTCCTATAAAACGTGATTTTCTTTCGATGAATTCTATCTCACTCGAGCCAAATGGGACAAGTATGCTCATATGTGTTCCATCCTTATTCGGTTATTTTATCATCCACAGTATCTAAATACAGATATTCCTTAGCCCATCCAAGCGTACGCTTATCGCATATTGCCTGAACATTTATTCCCTCATCCGTATAATCTACCGATAACACCTTTGCATCACGGTATAGAATATCAAGTCTTCCGGATTCCGAGTACGGGAATATAAATCTCGCCTTTCTCGTGCCATTATCAAGCAGCTTCTCTATCATTTTCAGCAGTGTGTCTATCCCTTCGCCGTTCCTTGCGGATATCATGACAGTATCTCCACCTGACGGGTTTATGTCAATATACGTTTTATCGCACTTGTTAAGCACATTTATGCATTTTACATCCTCACCGGCAAGCTCGGATATAAGTGTTTCCGTGACCTCTGCCTGCTCCTTCCATCGGGGATTTGATATATCTATAACATGCAGAAGTACATCCGCATATTCAAGCTCCTCAAGTGTAGCTTTAAATGCTTCGATCAAATTATGCGGCAACTTATTTATGAATCCGACAGTATCCGACACCAATACCTCAAGTGTATCCGACACCTTAAGACGACGTATCGTTGTATCAAGTGTATCAAACAGCCTGTCGTTAGCCTGGATGCTTGAGTTTGTCAAAGTATTGAGCAGCGTAGATTTACCTGCATTCGTATATCCTACGATAGATACCATAGGTATCTCTAGAGATTTACGTCTTTTTCTTTGTCCTGCACGAAGTCTGCGCAGATCCGACAGTTCACTCTCAAGCTTTGATATTCTTCTTCTTATATGACGTCTGTCGCTTTCAAGCTTTGTTTCACCAGGTCCTCTTGTTCCGATTCCACCGCCCAGACGTGAAAGCTGTCCGCCCAGTCCGGCAAGTCTCGGCAATAAATATTTATACTGTGCAAGCTCTACCTGAAGCTTTCCCTCGGCACTTCTTGCTCTTGATGCAAAAATATCAAGAATCAAACCACTTCTGTCAAGCACCACCATACCTGTATCATCTTCAATGGCTTTAAATTGGGACGGCGAGAGCTCGTTATCGAAAATTATCAGTTCTGCGTCATTATTTATCGCAAATTCCTTTATTTCGGCAATTTTTCCCGATCCAATGAGCGTTCTCGTATCGGGTGATTGACGTGATTGAAGCACCTTTCCCACGCATACACCACCTGCTGTGTGCAGAAGCTCTTCAAGCTCATCTAATGTCTCATATGTCGCATCATCCTTACCAAGCAAAGGACAATTCACGCCTACCAGTACCGCACACTGGTTTGATTCGTTCCCATCTGTTTTTTGGGGTAATTTATCATTCATATCAATACCTCCTACTCTTCGGAGTGCTTGCATAATCATTTTGTGAATACAAATATTTACGAATATAAAATTAAAAACCTGCCTTTATGCAGGCAGGTTCATTTTTCCGCCATATGGCGGAGACTCACAAAATATACGGATGCCGACAATTATTTGTCTGTCATACCAAACTTCTTCTTGAAGCGGTCGACACGTCCACCTGTGTCCACGAGCTTTTGCTTGCCCGTGAAAAACGGATGGCATTTAGAACAAATTTCAACACGGATATCCTGCTTCGTTGAGCCAGTCTCAAAAACTTCACCGCAAGCACATCTTATGGTTGTTTTCTCGTATTTCGGATGGATACCTTCCTTCATCTTTTACACCTCTCTTCACAGGTTTTGCGTCGCTTCGCATATAATTATATTCCGAAAAATAATTATATTCATCTTAACACGCACTAGTTATGATATCACACTTTTCTCGAAATAGCAAGTCTTTTTTTTCATTTTTTTAAATTTATTTGTTTTTCACAATCTAGCTTCCAAAATCCTCCAAAAAACTGACAAGCTCATCACTATTATAGAGTTCTATTCCCTTTTCAAGCATCACAACATCATTTTTTCTGAGCACTCTTACATCTATCTCCTCAAGTACTCGACTTTTTTCCGGACTTTTCAGATCAAGCATTTTTACGCAACCGTTTTCCGCCACGATCCTGTATAAAGGAGCATTTTCCATTGGCTTTGTATTCATCACAGTCTGTACTGTATCATATTCGATCATCCTTGCCTCGCTTTTACTTCCGATCAGAGTTCCCGAAAGCACTGCACAAAGCATTGCTAGCAGTACAGACAGTGACAGACTTATCCTATATTTTATTTTTGTTTCGTCTTTCATGATGTTTTTCTCCTTTTCAGCTTTTTACGCATGTATTTATCTTAAGTTTTGCCAAAAATATAAAATTATATTCTTTTTAATAATTTATTTCTGGATTTATTTAGAGAATGTGGTATAATATAAAGAGTGTATCTGTAATAGTCTGCATATTTTCCTTGAAAGGAGTTATAAATGAAAAAATCCACAACATTAAAAAAGACATACTGGTTCTTTTCCGGTACAGTTAGTCTTGCAGTAAAGATCATCGCAACAATTCTTCTGATTGCAGTTGTTACATCTGCAATATGTGCAACGGTTTTTGCTATCTACATTGATAAATATATCAAGCCTTATATCAATAATATCGATATTGAGGATCTACAGCTCAATCTTACAAGCTTTGTTTACGCCACCGACTCTGAAACGGGAGAAGAGATCGAGCTTGAGCAGCTTTACAGCGAAGAAAACAGAATATGGGTCGAATATGAAGAGATCCCGGATCATCTCGTAAATGCACTTATTGCAGTCGAGGACTCGAGATTCCGCACCCATAAGGGCGTTGACTGGATACGTACGATAGGTGCAACTATCAATATGGTAATTCCTATTCCCGGATTTTCCGGTGGTGGCTCTACTATCACTCAGCAGGTCATAAAAAATATTACCGGAGAGGATGATATCACAGCAGAACGAAAGATCCAGGAGATACTTCGTGCGTTGGAATTTGAGCGAAACACTACAAAGGATGATATACTCGAGCTTTACTTAAATATAGTATACTTCGGGCATGGTTGTAACGGTATAGAGGTCGCAGCTCAGACATACTTTGGTAAGCATGTTTCCGAGCTGTCGCTTGCGGAATCGGCTGCCATCGTCGGGATCACAAAATCTCCGACATACTATAACCCACTCCGTAATCCTGATAATAATAAGGAACGTCAAGAGCTCATTCTGAAGCTCATGTATGATCAGGGTATGATCGATGAAAAAACATATAACGAAGCTAAAGCAGAAAAGCTGGTATTCAATGAGGCTGCATCTGATCTTACAAATCAGCCTATGCAGTCATATTATGTCGATCAGGTCATCAACGACGTTATCGCCGCATTAATGGAAGAAAAAGGCTATTCAGAGACATATGCTAAAAACCTGCTTTTCTCAGGCGGACTCAAAATATATTGCAACATCGACCTTGATGTACAAGAGGTCCTTGACTCCGTTTATCAAGATCCCGATCAGTTCCCGATCATCACCGGTGATAAGCAGCCCGAATCGGCTATGGTCATCATGGATCCGTACAACGGACAAGTGCTTGCAATGGTAGGTGGGCGCGGAGAAAAAACTACAAACAGAGCATGGAATCGTGCCACTATGACTAAACGTCAGCCCGGTTCTTCTATCAAGCCTCTTACAGTTTACGCTCCCGGTATAGAATACGGCTTTATAACACCTGCTACCGTATTTGACGACTCACCTCTGTATGAGGATACACGTTGGCCTAAGAATCAGTCCAGCGGCTTCACAGGCAGAATGACGGTAAAAAAAGCAGTACAGCAGTCTACAAATACAGTTGCTGCGAAAGTACTTGATCTTGTTACCCCGGAACGTGCCTTTTCCTTTGCAACCGTAAATCTCGGTCTTGATCTTGTACGTTCAAAGACTATCAGCGAGCAGGTTTATTCTGATATTGACTACGCTCCGCTTGCACTCGGTGGACTTACAGATGGTATATCCGTCCTTGAAATAACCGCAGCATATGCAACCTTCCCCAATAAAGGTGTATATACCGAACCATCAACATTTTCACTTGTGCTTGATTCAAATAATAATGTGATCCTTGACAATACTCCTGAAACTCATGTTGCGATGAAGGAAAAAACAGCGTATTACATGAACAATCTCCTCAAGAATGTTGTTGATGCAGGTACAGGTAGAGCTGCTCAGATCGAAAACATGGCTGTTGCAGGTAAAACAGGTACTACGAACGATGATAAGGATCGTTGGTTCGTCGGTTACACACCGTATTATGTTGCTGCTGTTTGGCTCGGCTATGATACGCCAAAGGAAATAAAGCTTGAGAAGTCATATAACCCCTCGCTTTATATATGGAAAGCTGTTATGTCGCAGCTTCATGAAGGTCTTGAATATAAATCCTTCTTTACAATGGACACCGTTCAAGCCGAGTACTGTATCGACAGCGGTCTTGCTCCGTCACAGTACTGTTCGCTTGATCCGCGTGGCAACAGGATCACCACAGGCACATTCTTGAAGGAGGATGTTCCTACTCAGACATGTGACTGTCACGTACCTGTAACGATCGACTCAACAACTAACATGAGAAGCACGGTCTATTGTCCTGAGGATGATGTTGTCACGATTGCATTGATCGATGTGGATCGTACAGGAAACATTTCCATGTCAGATGATGCATATCTTTATGAGGATGCCGTATATGCTGCCGATGGCTCGTCTCCGGCCACAGACGCTTCCGGAAATGCACGTGATTACAATACCTATTGCACGCAGCACACGTCATTTGATGAACTGATCCCTGACGATTGGCTCCCACCGTCAACCGATATTCCGGATACTACGCCTGAAGACGGTGATCCGAACAATCAAACAGGAGATCCGAGTATCCCGGATATCCCGAATGGTGATGACGAACCCGGAGGCGGAACTATTGATATTCCGGACGATAATGACAACAGCAGTGGAAGCGGAATACTGGACTGGATATCGGGTCTGATAGGTCAATAAGCCTTTACAGCTTCTAAGGAGTTTGTTATAAATGAAAAAAAATAATCGTTCAAGAGTACTGCGTGTATCCTTGGCTATCGTCATAATGATCTCGGCGTTGACATGTGCCATTGCATTTAAGCCTGCTTCCGACAGTGACCCATCATTTACCGATGGAATCAAGCTAAACGAGAGTAACGGCACGGTAAAGCTTAACGGCTCTCACAGCGATGACGCTTCCGAGTCAGAGCTTGATTTGGCTTTCCCGGATAACGGTGAGGTAAGCGTTGATATTATCGACCGTCTTCCGCCTGAACCCGAGATCACAATAAACCTGTGTGCCATAGGAGATGTCATGGCTCACGATGGGACTATTGCATCAGCAAAACGTGGAAATACGTACGATTTTACTGCTATGCTTGAGGAGATCGCACCGTATACATCTGATGCAGATTACGTTGTAGGAAATCTCGAGACTACCTTTGCAGGCGCAGACCGTGTATATAGCGGCTACCCTACTTTCAACACGCCTGAGCAAATGGGTGATGCTTTAAAGAACGTTCTCAACGTTGATCTTCTTTCCACAGCAAATAATCACAGTCTCGACAAAAGCTATTCGGGACTTGTATCAACGCTCGATTTTCTCGACGAATACGATATCGATCATGTTGGAACGTACAGGAGTGCAGATGAGCAGTCCACACCGTTTATCACAGAGATAAATGGTGTAAAGGTCGCATTTATTTCGTACACCTATGGTTCAAACAACTCTATTCCCTCGAAGCACAGCTATTGCATCAACGTTATCGATAAGAATAGTATAAAGGCAGAGGCTCAAGCTGCAAAGGATGCAGGTGCGGAATATGTTATCGCCTTGATACACTGGGGCATAGAATATCAGCGATATGCTTCGAATAGCCAGCGTTCTCTTGCCGAATGGATATTTGAAAACACCTATACCGATCTTATTATAGGTAATCATGCTCATGTAGTACAACCGATAGAGGAATTTAATGTTGAGTTTAATGGCAGCGAGAAAAAAGGTATAGTTTTTTATGCCTTGGGAAATTTCACATGCTCTCAAACAAAGAATTACCGCAACAGCGGCATAATTGCCAATATTAAAATAATCATCAACCGCGAAGACACATCAAAGAATCGTATAGAATCGATATCCTACACTCCCACCTTTATTGATCCGAACGATTTATCTACAGGAAAACGCTACAGAGTCGTAGCACTTAATAAAGCAATAGCCGACTACGAGAGCGGCACAGATCCTCTTTTAACAAAAGCCGAATACGATCTCATCAAGCGATACAAAGAGGGATATGCAGAGCTTCTGCAAACATATCCTTATATAAAGGAATTTGAAGATATTCTTGTTGAATAAACTCTTCTCAGCTTTGTAAAATCTCAAATCTGATAAAATAACTTATAAGGAGTCATATTATATATGAATCATCTTAAAAAGTGTTTTTCTCTTGTATTGGCGTGTATGTTCACGATAACGCTATCCGTTTGCACGGTCGAAGCAACAAACAACGACAATGTTAAGGTCATACTCGACGGAAAAAGCATGAAATTTGAAAGTGTTGCTCCTTATCTTGATAAAAGCAGTGGGCGTGTCATGGTACCTGTTCGACAGCTTTCTGAAGCAATGGATGCTGATGTTTCCTACGATGATAAGACGGCTACGATCACAATAATCGGTGAAAATGTTGATATATCACTTGTAGTAAATGATGCATCTGCACTTGTAAACGGTGTTGCGGTCGAGCTTGATTGTCCTGCTACGATCATCAAAGCTTCCACTTATGTACCGCTGAGATTTATATCCGAAAATATGAATCTTAACGTAGGATGGAATAGTGATACTCGCACAGTGACACTTACAAGTCGCCCCTGTGTTGAGCTTGGACAGACAAAATCTGATATTTCAGCACATTTCGGTGATCCCGACAGAGTAGATGCAAGTGAAAAAGGATATTCCTGGAATGTCTATTCATCAGATCTCTCGAATTACATGCAGATCGGTATGCACGACAATAAGGTAGTGGCTTATTATCTTCATATGCATTCATTTGTCCACTCCACAGGCGTTAGAAGCGGTTTATTACGTTCAGACTGTAATTCACTTATGAAATCCAACGGCTACAGCGCAAATGCAAAAAACAGCTACACAATATATTCCAATGACGATCAGATCGTTACAGTATATTTTGATGCAAATTCCAAATGCTACGCTATGATGGTTGAAGCAAGTGAATACCACAATCTCAACCGTGTTAACACATCTGTGCTTGATGGTTTTGAAAAAACCTTGCTTGATCTTGTAAATATAGAACGAACCAGAGCATCTGTTGATAAGCTTGAATTCAGCAACACGCTTTCTGACGTAGCAAAACAGCATTCCACCGATATGGCAAATAAAAACTACTACAGTCATATAAACATGGATGGACAGTCACCTTATCAGCGCCTTGAACAAGCCGGATTTGCTGATTTTTACTCAACGGAAGCTATCTCAAAGGCTTTTTCTAACAGCTTTGCCGCTTTTTCATCACATCTTTCCAATAGTGATTTTGTCTCGGCAATGCTTGCACGCTATACACAATTCGGCTCCGGCTGTGCTTTCAATGCTGATTCCGATGGAATACTGTACTATACGCAAATATTCTTCTCACAAAAATAAAATACATGGATCCGTATATCTATACATTTGTAAAATATACGGATCCCACTTTTTTCGACGAAATTTGAAAAAACATCTTGCTTTATTGCATAATTTATGCTATAATTTTCTCTGCTTTTATGCAATAAATCTTGTGATATAAAAGGATAATCAAACACATGCATATAAGACAAGCAAAAATCACAGATCTTGAAGCGATGCTGGAAATTTATAACCATGAGGTACTACACAGCACATCGAATCTCGACCTCAATGAAAAAAGCATTGACGAATGGAGAACATGGTTTAATGAACATAACAAGGATAATCATCCTCTTTACGTAGCTGAAATCGACGGACGTATTGCAGGATATGTTAGCTTATCCCCTTTTCGTCCGAAAGACGCATATATTACGACAGTTGAATTATCGATCTACGTTAATACAGATTTCAGGCGTCAGGGTGTTGCGAGTGCTATGATGGCTTATGTGCTTACTGAAGCCAGAAAAAATCCCGACATACATACTATTGTTTCTGTAATTACAGGTGGAAATGAGCCGAGTGCCAGACTTCACAAAAAATTCGGCTTCATCTATTCGGGTACAATAAAAGAAGCCGGTTGTAAATTTGGGAAATATATAGACATAAATACATATATGATCGTTGTCGGGAAAAAGTGATTTTACCATATCTTTTTCTGCTGAGTATCATATGGTAATAAAAATACGGTTTACGACGAAATAAAATTCTTCCTTATGATGGTAAACTATTATGAAGTATTTTTTGATGTGCATATATTAATTTACCATGTATAATTAAAGCAATTATTCTTTATAACAAAAATCTCCACTGTGTAGTTTAATTACACAGTGGAGATTTTATATACATACATTTTTATTCGATGTAATCAAATTCAAGGTCATAGATACTTATTGTATCGCCTTCCTTGACATCCATCTCACGCAGGCGATCAAACACTCCGGCTTTTCGCAGCACCTTTTCGAAATACATACGCGACTCATAGTCATCGAAATTAACACTTCTCATTGCTTTATACAGCCATTCGCCCTCGACAACAAACACACCGTCCTGCTTGGTAATAGATATCTCCTTAGTGCCACCTTCAACAACTACTTCCGGCACATAATCAGGCTCAAATATTATCACGGGCGGTAATTTTTCAAGCTCGGCTGCCACAGCATTTATAAGCTCGCCTACATTGCCACGTGTAGCAGCAGATATTTTGAAAAAGTCGTATCCCTTTGAAGTCACATATTCTTCAAAACGCTCAAGCAGCGATGGATCCTGTATTATATCTATCTTATTTGCAACAACTATCTGCTTACGTTTACTGAGCAGCTCGCTGTAGCCTACAAGTTCATTATTAATTGTCTCGAAATCCTCAATAGGGTCACGACCCTCAATACCACTGACATCAACTACGTGTACAAGCAATCTACATCTTTCAACATGACGGAGGAAATGATATCCCAGTCCTGCGCCATCCTTTGCGCCTTCAATAAGTCCGGGGATATCAGCCATAACAAATGATGCGCCCTCATCTACGTATACAACGCCCAAATTCGGCTGTAAAGTCGTAAAATGATAGTTGGCGATCTTAGGCTTTGCCGAGCTTACAACACTAAGAAGCGTAGACTTACCGACATTTGGGAATCCAACGAGTCCAACATCCGCAAGCAATTTCAATTCAAGTGTGATCGACAGCTCCTCACCCGGCAATCCTGGCTTTGCAAATCTGGGAACCTGACGTGTCGGAGTTGCAAAATGTGTATTTCCGAAGCCACCATTTCCGCCACGTGCAGCTATAAACGGCTCGTTATCCGACATATCCTTTATAAGTGCGCCGCTTTCAGATTCTCTTATCAGTGTACCCTTCGGAACCTTTATGACGATATCCTTACCATCCTTACCAAAGCACTTCTTTCCAGAACCATTCTCACCATTTTCGGCGATATACTTACGTTTGAGTCTGAAGTCCATAAGTGAGCTCATGTGATTGTCCACAACAAACACTACGTTTCCGCCTTTACCACCATCGCCACCGTCGGGACCTCCTGCTGCAACATACTTTTCACGGTGAAAAGATACTGCACCGTCACCGCCTTTGCCTGCTTTTATAAATATTTTTACTATATCAACAAACATCTTATTTATCCCTTCAAAATCTTTCGATCAACTTTATTTTCACCGGTATGATCATCATTTTATGCAAATGTATCTCGCTTTTTTACTCAAATGCGTAAAAAATCTCAAACAACATTGCCGCAGTTATGGTGATACCTATTATCGAATAATACTCTCTTCCAAGCATCAAAGGCAAAATCGATGTTACTGCCGCAGCTATCGATAGAGCTTTGATAGCACCTTTGCATTTTACCGAGCCCGTCTTGCAGTATATGATTCCGACAATTAAAAGAACACATGACAATATTGCTGTTAAAAACGGACCGAAATTGGCATATCCAAACGGTGTAAGATCAAAATAGGAAAATGTTTCTCTGACATAGCTTATCGTGCCGTCGTCTGCCTGAGTTCCAAAATTCAAAACCGCACCAAACGGTAATGCTTCCAAGATCACAGCAATAAGAGGTATACCCATAAGCATATATTTATCTTTTTTCATTTCCTTACCTCCTCTATTTTTTCTCTACATATTAGTTTATCATATATCGTTCCTGTTTTCAACAGATAATTTTAAATCAGCCATGTTACTGGCTACACTTTTTCAGATGAATTACTCCGTGAATATTGAATATAGCACAACACTATGCTATAATGTGTGTACATCCTAATAGACATCTTGCTTTCAAGCTGATTTAAGCGATAGTAATATTCTTCTTGACGGAAACTCCAATTTTGTCGGTCTAATTGATTTTAATTTATGTTGTCCGCGAGGCATTGTGGGGTGTTTCCGACAAACGTCTGATTGGAGAAAAAGACAGTAGGTTGTATTTTTATGACAAAGAATTAGACGATCTCCGGATCAACTTTTTTGGAGAATATCAATTATATTCAAGGAACTTATAAATTCAGTCCATTTGAAAAAGAGGTATTTCCGATTTTATTCAGATATATGAATTCATTTTGGTGGTTCCTCCTGAATGAAATTAAGCTGATAAAAGAGGATGAAAGTAAAATAGCACAGCTCTTTGATTGGCTTGAATATCAAATGACACGTGATGATATTCGCTTACCTTGATCTGCTTTTTAATAATTAGAGTATAATGCAGATAAATTCAAACCAAGAAATGAGCAGGGCGCCGGATAACGGAAATAGAAAGTGACCAATACAGATCAAATTCTTTGCAGCCGAAAGCGAGTTCGCTGCCATTAAACAGCGAATGGCGCAGTTCGGTACGGACAATCGAATACCTATCTACGGGCGATATTGACGGATGAGATTTTCCCGACTATTGCCAGTGAGGACAACTCCAAAGAGCATTATATTCGAGCCGAATATGAATGTTGCTGCGGCGCTCTTCTGTTTGACTGCAATTATCAGTTGGATAATAAAAGCAACGACCTTACGCAATCGAGTCATATGCCCTAAGAAGGCTTATGAACGGAGTGTAAGCATATGCCACTAACAAATCCGGATGCATATACAAGCAGCAAATATCCGTATCTGATATGACCTCGTTGGCTTTTTCACAGTGGATACGCTTCCACGGTGGATATGCTTCTAAAAAACAGAACAGGCATGATCGAAATCACGCCTGTTCCAAAAAATTAAGTCTTACTGTCTTACGGGCACTGCCCTAAATTCGGAATCCTTTTACTATTATTCCTCAGCGGCTTCGTAAACAGAAACCTTTTTGCGGTCACGTCCGAGTCTCTCGAAACGAACTGTACCATTCTTGAGAGCGAACAGTGTATCATCGCTTCCGCGACCTACATTTTCACCCGGATGTATCTTTGTGCCACGCTGCTTTACCAGGATGTTTCCTGCTAATACAAACTGACCGTCTGCACGCTTTGCACCAAGTCTCTTGGATTCAGAATCACGTCCGTTCTTTGTGGAACCAACGCCCTTCTTATGAGCAAAAAACTGAATACTTAATCTAAGCATCTTTTACACCTCTCTTACCCTAATATTTTCGGGATACTCCTCGGACAAATAATCAAGATAAGCTTTCAAACCTTCTATTACTGATTTTGCACCTTCGCAGCTTTCTCTCAGCATCACACTAACATCGGCATTCTTTTCATTCACCTTGACATCGGCATTCGCCTTCATCATATCGGTGATAATACATTCAGCCAACGTTACCGCACCCGATACCGCAGCACAGATCACATCTTGTCCACTCTCGGCATAGCCGCTGTGTCCGCTTACCTTAAAACCGCTCAGTCCATTGTCCGATCTTCGAAATTCTGCGATGATCATTAACCGTTGATCTTTTCGATCTGAACCTTTGTATACGGCTGTCTATGACCCTGACGTCTTCTGTAGTTCTTCTTGGCGTTATACTTGAACACCATAACCTTGCGTGACTTGCCATTCTTAACAACCTTAGCGTCTACGCTTGCACCTGCAACATACGGAGCGCCGATCTTAACTGATCCTGCTTCACCGCAAAGCAGTACGTGGTCAAACTTAACCATCTCATTTTCTTCTACGGGAAGCTTTTCGATGTAAATGATTTCGCCTTCCGTGACTTTTACCTGCTTGCCGCCGGTTTCGATAATAGCATACATTATACCGGTAGCACCTCTCTTTCAACACAGTCTCGCTCCGGCGGGTGCAGCGCATTACCACTGTCTTTACATAACAAAATAGACCCGCTTCCGGATACGGCTTGATTAGTATAACACAATTTACGTAAAATGTCAAGAATTATTTTACGTAAATCTCATTTTTTCGCATTTTTTGCACTCACGATCACATTTTAATATATCTTCTTTCATCCCACAACACTCTTACAGTCTATCACTATACATCCATCTTCGACATTTATAGAATCGATCTTCAAATCATGTCTTCTGTCTCCGAGTACTTCATAGATCTTCTCGTTGACATTATCTATAGTGATCTTTTTTGAGATCATATTTTCCGATATCGGTATTCCCATCACACTTATACGTTCTGCCGATGCGACAAGCTCATCCGATTCTACATCCAAGTGCAAAGCTGCATCAATATCGATATTATTCGGAGCAACACGCATCATCAATCCCATCGTGCCGCTTAACTTACCGTACTTTTCCATTATGGATTGGACTTCCCTTTTCGTTATACTTCCACTGATATCAATCGATCCGTTACCCTTGATGCTTAACGTATCTATTTTTATACCGATATATTTCCCGATCTCTTTTTCCAATAAGTTTTTTAATTCACTCTCGTTAAATGTTATATTGTACATCTCTGTTCTCTCATTATCATCATTCAGTACGAGCCACGGCTCAGGTATTTCCTGCGATGCGATCTTTTTTGCCTGCTCGAGCGATATGGAATTCATATCATCGTACGAAATATTTGTTAATTCGTTCGACCTCATGCTATTGTAATCCGCAGCTTCTTTTTTCGGTATTTTTGTTTCGCTTGTCGGAATAAACAACATTACTGACATCAAAATTATCGTTATCACTGCACATAACCATAGGATCAGCTTATAAATTTTATCAGACACAGGGCATCTCCTCTGCAAGCTTTATTCAACTTAATTATATGCAGACAAACAGGCTGAAATACATCATTCCAACCTGTTTGTATTTATAATATATTAAAGGTATTTCTTAAGATTTTCGCTTATGTCATCCTCTTCATCACTTATCATGATCGTAAATTTGATATTGTTTTTCGTTGCAAATTTATCGATCTTCTCAATGAACTTCTCAGCCTCACTTAAATCATCGTTTCCTGATACCTTGTAAAGGCTGTCGATAAAAATGTGAGATACATCAAAATTCTGAGCATATATTCCGCAAATAAATCCGTAAAGCACGTCATAATTCATGACCAAATCGTAGTCACAAATGTCAATAAGTCTTACGGCATAGCTGATATCGTAAGTAAGCTTTCTTCCACCTTCAAGGCAAACAACGTCTCCTGTTTCCTCTGTAGCAGCGCGATTTGCCAAATCTATCAATAATTTTGTCTTTCCTATACCTTTCTTTCCCATTACGACCTTAACCAATGTAATCATTCCTCCAATCTGATATATCTTTTGCGATACATCTTCTGATATATTCATTATAACCTATTTTTTCAAATAAAGCAATGAATTATTTAATCATTTTTATTTTAATCTATCTTCCAGTGCTGCTCTCTCGTTTTCATATCCCGGCTTTCCGAGGAGTGCAAACATATTCTTCTTATATGCTTCTACGCCGGGCTGGTTAAACGAATTTACTCCAAGCACATAACCACTGAGTCCGCATGCCAGCTCAAAGAAGTATATAAGATAACCGAGAGACAGCTCGTCTGCTTTTTCAAGATTGATTATTATATTCGGTACACCGCCATCTACATGTGCGAGCACTGTTCCTCGTGATGCCTGCTTATTTATATAATCAAGTTCGACATCAGAAAGGAAATTAAGACCATCTATATTTTCAGGATCATTCGGAACCTTTAATGTAGTATTTGGATTGACGATATTTACTATTGTTTCGAAAAGTATTCTTTCTCCGTCCTGTATGTACTGACCCATGGAGTGAAGATCTGCTGTAAGCTCGACAGATGCCGGGAATATACCCTTGCCGTCCTTGCCTTCACTTTCACCGTAAAGCTGCTTCCACCATTCAGCCATAAATCTGAATGACGGCTCGTAGCATCCGAGTATTTCTATATACTTATTCTTTCTGTACAATGCATTTCTTGCCGCAACATATGCACATGTAGGATTATCCAAACTAACTTCCTTAAGCTCATTCATAGCCTTTTTCGCACCGCTTATAAGTGCATCTATATCAATACCTGCAGCAGCTATCGGCAGAAGTCCTACAGGTGTAAGTACACTATAGCGTCCACCGACGTTATCAGGAATAACGAAAGACTCATAATGTTCTGCATCAGCCAGCTTCTTTAATGCGCCTCTGGATTTGTCTGTTGTAGCATATATACGCTTTCTGGCTTCCTCGACTCCGTACTTATCCTCCAGCATCTTCTTGAATAATCTGAAAGCAATCGCAGGCTCTGTCGTAGTACCGGATTTCGAGATAACGTTCACTGAGAAGTCTCTGTCTCCGAGGATAGCTATTATATCATTTATATAATCACCGCTGAGATTGTTGCCTACAAAGAATATATCAGGTGTGTTTTTCTTTTTTAAATTATAGTTTGCGGATTTGATAAATTCTATAACTGCACGTGCTCCGAGATATGATCCGCCTATTCCTACAACTATAAGTACTTCTGAATCGCTTATTATCTTCTTTGCACTCTTCTTTACACGTGCAAGCTCTTCCATATCAATATTTTCAGGCAGACCGAGCCAGCCTATAAAATCATTACCTGCTCCTGTACCTGTTCTGAGAGCCGTATCAGCCTCTTTAATTTCTTTAAGTATGTCCTGCAGTTCATTTTCTTCTACAAAACCGTTGATATTTTTCAGATCTACGCTAAGTGTCATTGTTTTTCTTCCTTTCTTATATGTAAGCAAGGGCTACTCCCCTTGCCACTTTTTTACTCATTGTAATTTGAATGCATAAACATATTTCCCAGTAACGTTTTGTAAATATCACCCACGCCGAGCTTGTCTATCTGCTCAGAAGCAACTATCGGAATCTCAGCTACAGTCTCACCCTCAAGCGTTACCATATAAGTGCCTATGCGCTGACCTTTTTCGATTGGTGCTGTAAGCTCATCTGCGATCGTAATATTCTTTTCTAATTTAGACATCTGTGATTTTTTTACGAGTATGCCCTCGCAGTGCTTCAATTCACCGTCAGCAGTTTTTACTTTACCAAGCTTTACCGGCACAGGTTCAAACGTATCATCCTCGCCCGGATTCAATACGGCATAGTTTGCAAATCCGAAATTCAACAACGCAGATGCATCTGCATTACGCTTCGGTGATGTTTCGGCTTTCATTATTACCGCTATCAATTCCATACCGTCACGCATTGCACTTGCAGATACGCAGTATCCTGCCGCACTTGTAAAGCCGGTCTTAAGTCCCGTAGAACCGTTGTAAAACTTGACTAGCTTATTAGTATTTGAAAGTCCGAACTGCCCATCACGTACAGTGTCCATCCATATCGTTGTGTATTTTCTTATGAGCTCATGGCTTAAAAGCTCTCTTGACATGACCGATATATCATATGCACTCGTAACATGACCGTCCGCATCCAAACCTGTGCAGTTTTTAAATGTAGTATCATTCATCCCAAGCTCTGATGCACGCTCATTCATTCCAGCAACAAACGCTTCTTCGCTTCCGGCTATATGCTCTGCCATTGCAACGCATGCATCATTAGCCGACGACACTGCAATGGATTTCAGCATATCGTGGACACTCATCTGTTCACCGGGTTCAAGGTATATCTGTGATCCACCCATGCTTGCCGCATGATCCGACGTTGTGACCACATCCTCTATCGTTAAGCTACCATCCTCAATGGCTTCCATAATCAGAAGCATACTCATGATTTTTGTAACACTAGCAGGTCTTAACTTTTCATGTGAATTTTTCTCGTAAATGACCTTACCACTACTTCTTTCCACAAGTATCGCACTCGGTGCAGCTATCGAAACTATTTTGCTTTCCTCCGCCTTTGCGGGAAATGAATTAAGCGATATCGTTAAAAGCATGAGCGACAACGCAAATGCCATAGATTTTTTTAATATCCTTTTCAAGCTATAATACCTCCGATCTATCAATTACAAAGGTATTATTTCATGCACCGGGTCAAGTTATTCAATTGGTACAGGTACGCAAATATGGCATGATCTCGTCTACGATAAGCAGTTGCCGAACAGCTTCGGTAAAAATTTATGTTGAAATCATCTTCACTTAATATTATAATATATTTGAGAGCTTATTACAAGTATTTAATTTGACAATTCAAAATATCTTCACAGGAGTTTTACTCTATGACAATATCATTTCTCACTTTAGGCTGTAAAGCCAATCAATTTGATACACAGGCAATGGAATCGATACTCATCTCCCACGGTCACACCATATCCGACTTTGAGAGTGAGTGCGATGCCTATGTAATTAATACATGCTCTGTCACGGGTGTCAGTGACAAAAAATCAAGGCAGGCGATCCGTCAAGCAAAGCGTCGTTCTCCAAATGCGATCATCGGTGTCTGCGGATGTTTTTCCCAAATGCATCCCGATTCACCTGTTCTTGCTCAAGCTGATGTCGTTTGCGGTTCTACCGATCGTGAAGCCTTTATTGAGCTTCTTGAAAATGCACTTGCCGAACGAAAAAAGCACATGGAAATAAAAAAAGCCAGGCGTGAATTCGAATATCTTCCGGCAGGAGGACTTGAAGGTCGTACACGTGCAATGCTAAAGGTACAGGATGGATGCGATAACTATTGTACCTATTGTATTATCCCCTATTCAAGAGGTCATATTCGTTCAATGTCACCCGAATACGCTGTATCGGAAATAAAAAGGCTTCAGGATATCGGGTATCGTGAGGTCATCATTACCGGTATAGAAATTTCCTCATACGGTCGTGATCTCGATCCGGCGGTATCGCTTATTTCACTTCTTGAACAGCTGTGCGATGCTGCTCCGAACGTCAGACTTCGACTCGGTTCGCTTGAGCCTCGTACAATAGATGAAGAATTTTGCAAAAGAGCATCAAAGCTGAATAATCTCTGCCCTCATTTTCATCTTTCACTCCAAAGTGGCTGTGACAGCGTATTGTCAAGAATGAAAAGAAAATATGATACCGAAAGATATTATAAATCGGTCACTCTGCTCAGGGAGTATTTTGACGATCCTGCTTTAACTACCGATCTTATAACAGGCTTTCCGGGTGAAACAGATGAGGAGTTCAAAGAAACACTCGCATTTATCGAAAAGTGCGGATTTGCCGCTATGCATATTTTCCCGTATTCTATAAGAGAAGGCACTCCGGCTGCAAAAATGTCTCCTCAAATAGAAAAAAGTGTTAAGGAAGCCAGAGCAAAGGAAGCATCCGCTATAGCTTTAAAAATGAAATATATATACATGGATCGCCAGATCGGGAAAAATATGCACGTTTTATTTGAAGATAAAACAGGTCACAGTGAAAACTATCTCGAGGTGCATGACGCCTCCAAAAAGCATCTTCCGGGCGAGCTATGCGATATGAAAATAACAGGAAGGACCGACGAAAAACTTATCGGCATTGAAGCATAGAAAACACGGCGCAAAGCCGTGTTTTCTACTATATTTATTAAAATATCAGTCCCTTATAGCACAGCCTATATGCTCCACGATCTCTCCTACCGCCTGTATCGCACGTCCGGCTGCTGTCTTTTTTCTGCATGCACCCGTTATCGGTACAGCGACCATAGTAAGTGCAGCACCGGTTATTATACCTGCTGTCATACCCTTTAAAAACTTCGTCATACGTTCATTTCCTTTCATGAGATATTCATATTTTGTTCCGTTCTTTGCAATTTAATTAGTGTCAATTTTTACATCATATCGCTTGATTTTGTTTCCGTCAGATATTTTTATACAAATATTACTTATATTGTTTTTAGCTTTTATATACTGTTTTACAGCGTAATTTTCAGTAAATATACACATAAGAAAAAGCTTGCAAATTCATTCTGTTTGCTATATCATGATTAACATAAACACGAAATTCTCGGAGGTTTGCTATGAATGCTATCAGCACAAAATTAAACAACCTTTTTTATAATGTCAAGCATCCATATAGCGAAAAAGAAGGTAATCGTTATAAGATCATGGCTGAAAATGCGTCGTACAACGTTGCCGTGAACCTAGTCGGAGGAAACTTCTTTACCGGCCTTCTTATTTATCTCAACGCAAACAACCTCGAGCTTGGTATCGTCAATATAATAGCCTATATTTGCAACATGCTTCAGATACTCAGTCCGTTACTGCTTAGCCGATACGAACAGAGAAAAAAACTGCTCATTGTCACACGCATAGTTTTTCATATAGTAAATATTATCCTCATAGGAATAATCAGTAATCTGCCGATCCCAAACAGAATACAGATATATCTCATACTCGGCTGCATAGCACTTCTCAACATTGTGTCTGCGTCAACAGCCCAGGGCTTTTCGTTATGGCATATTGAGAGTATACCTGAAAATCGCCGTGCAGCACACTTTTCACAAAATAGTATTTTTTCAAATCTCGCCATATATATTTTTGTACTTTCGGGCAGCTCGATGCTTGACCGATTTAAGAGTGCCGATATGGAGCTTTTAGGCATGACTATTCTCAGGATCGTAGCAATTATTTTTGCTGCCATAGATATATTCTGGCTTGCGAAGATCAAAGAATATCCCTACGGTGAAACTATCAGTAACGTAAATCTGAAAAAAATATTTATCGAACCGTTTAAGCATAAAAAGTATCTTACCTCGATCGCATTGATTTTTCTATGGCAATTTGTTGCCAATACCTGTGGCTCGTATTTTTCGGTATATATGCTTGATAAGCTGAAAATCAGCTATTCATTTATCAATATTTGTTCAGCCATGTATGTTCCCATTGCAATGATAATGAGCCCTATATGGGTACGGCGTATCAACCGTACATCCTGGCTCTCCGTTCTGTATAAGGTCATGTTTGTATACGGCATAATACACATGACACATGCATTGGTAATGAAGGATATGGAATGGTTCTACTTTGTCGTTGCAGTACTATGCCATATATTCTCCGTCGCCATAAATATCGTTATATCAAATATGTCGTATTACAATCTACCGAGAGAAAGTCAGTCTGTATGTCTTCCATTCTGTGCCACATTTTTATATCTCGGTGCTATGTGCGGCACCGGATATTCCATACTCTTTATGTCATTATTCGAAAATTTAAAAATAGATTTGTTCGGTGTGACTTTTGTTACGCCTCAAATCATGCCGGTCATTACAGGTGTTTACCTGATCCTTTACGGTATTTTCGTATTCTTCGTACATAAAAAGGAAAAGGTCGAAGACGATTCTCTTGAAACAGTATAAAACACATATCCGTATAGGCTTACAAGTCCATGCGGATATGCATTTTTATACAATTTACGGTCAACTTTTTCGTTATATCGCTATTTATTTTTCGCTTGACATAACAAAGCTGTATGTCTATAATGATAGTATAGAGTTTTGTTTGAAAAAGATATGAAATAACAATTTTTAATATTCCCCAATATACGTGAGGTACTGAAATCGTGGATATTGATGTAAAGACAAATTTTAACCGAATATATATAGATAAAACCTTTAACGTTTCAAGCTTTATTACCGCTTATAATTTTGAATCATATATATCCGATACAATTCCGTATTGGGAAAAATACGATTTTGCCCAGATTTTTTTCATATCTTCAGGTAGAGGTAAGTACTATACAGAGGATGGTGTATACGACATCGAGCCGAATACCATGATCTACCGTCCACCCTTTAAAACATCTAAATATATATGGGAAACCGAAAAGGTCTCTTTTTCAATTATAAGCTTTGTCTGTGAATCGGAGGCAATGAACATATTCGGTACTGCGCCATTAAAATTATATGGTGAAGAAAGCGGGGTTCTCCTTGATCTGATAAAAACAGGAGCACGAGCTTGCGAACCAACCGGACGAGATAGCGACAGACTCGGATTCAAGCTAAAAAGTGATACACCTCAGGTAGTAGTGGGCTATATTGGCGCATCTCTTGAGCGTTTTCTCGCAATGGTCTATTGCAGACTTAAAAAAATACCGCTTCTTTTGGATGAATCTCAAAAGGCAAATAAGTATATAAACGAATCAAGATTGATCTCCGAGATCAAGTCTTATATGAGTGATAATCTTTCTCTGAAGCTTACGATCAACGATCTGAGTGAGAAATTCAGTGTCAACCCTACGACTCTTATGAAGCTATTTAAGGCTGAAACAAATCAGGGTGTAATAGCATACTTTACCGATTTAAAAATAAAACGAGCCGAACAAATGATTGCCGAGTCCTCAAGTAATTTCACAGAGATCGCGGAAACACTTGGTTTTGCATCCGCAAACTATTTTTCAAAGGTGTTTAAAGCAAAAACAGGGCTTACGCCGACAGAATACAGTCAGCATATTTCAAAAAGACAAATACATTCAATATGCTGCTGACTAGCTACTGTATACATAAAAAAACAGGGAACGAATTAACTCGAACCCCGTTGATTTTACTTTTTCTTTATTTTCTTTACTATAAACATAGCTGCCACTGCTACGACAGCGACTATGACCGCACAAATCGCTATCAGCAATGTCGGATCTCCTGAAATAAAAATTGCTGTAGGTCCGTCTGCTCCGCCTATTATACCTAAGCTATTCATCAAATCACTCCATTCCACTTTTTTATTTAGTATAGCATACTGTATACAAAAAATCAATGCTATATATTTTCTTTAGAATGTTAAATAATATTATAAATTCATTTATATGAAGGGAGTTTTTTTATGTATACGATAATCCAGCTTCGCCCGAATCCTGTTATTGATTATGCCGCATCTGAGCTAAAAAAATATATGCGTATGATGATGGTCAAAGCCGGTGATATTCCCATAAAATACGGCACAGCTTCCGATAAAGGCTATAAGCTTGGTCTTTTCGAGGATTTCGGTCTCGACACCTCCGAGGTCGAATCAACCGAGTTTGATGACGTCATACATATAGATACAGACGATAATGGCGGTATTATTGCAGGTATGAATCCACGTAGTGTTCTTCTTGCTGTCTACAGATTTCTCCAGGAAAACGGCTGCCGTTGGTTCCGTCCCGGTATTGATGGTGAATATATACCTAAGCGCACTGTAACTCCCGTTAAATACCATAAAAAAGCATCATATCGCCACAGAGGTCAATGTATCGAGGGTGCCGTGAGCCAGCAGAACATGCTTGACAATATCGAGTGGTCACCGAAGGTCGGACTTAACGCCTACATGCTTCAGTTTAATGTACCATATATTTTCTACGACCGCTGGTATGGTCACAGAGATAACAAATATAAGCTTCCGGAGCGTATCACGATTAACACAGCCGAGCAATACAAGGCACAGCTTGAAGCCGAGATCTCGAAGCGTGGACTTATCTACAATGCTATGGGACACGGATGGACATGTGAACCATTTGGAATAGAAGGCGTAGACTGGGATCCCAAGAAAATAGATATACCTGATGACGTAAAGCAATGCTTTGCCGAAGTCGATGGCAAGCGTGAGCTTTTCAGAGACGTTCCGCTCTGCACAAATATATGCATGTCGAATGCCAAGGCACGCAAAAAGATCGTTGACTATATGGCAGATTATGCCGAATGTCATCCGAATGTAGACTACCTTCACATCTGGCTTGCCGATGATAGGAATAACCACTGCGAATGCGAAGAATGCCGTAAGATGGACACTGCGGATCATTACGTAGTACTTCTCAACGAAATGGATGCCGAACTGACACGTCGTGGTCTTCCGACAAAGCTCGTGTTTATAGTTTATGTTGATCTCTATTGGCCTCCTATAAAAGAAAGATTCGTCAATCCATCACGCTTTTCTCTGCTCTTTGCTCCGATCACACGCACTTACAGTGAGTCATATGCACTTGATGCCGATCCTAACGCATATGTACCGTACGATCGCAATAAGCTGCAATTCCCTGTAGGCATGGCACAGAATCTAGCATATCTGGAGAAATGGCAAGAGGTCTTTTCAGGTGACAGCTTCCTTTACGAGTACCATCTCATGTGGGATCATTATAAGGATCCGGGCTATTACGAGATGGGTAAAACGCTACTTGAGGATATTCGTTCACTGAAGAAGCATAACATCAACGGTATTATCGAGGATCTGACGCAGCGCTCATTCATGCCTACAGGCTTCCCAATGTATCTGTTCGGTCAGGCAATGTTTGATGATACAGTTACATTTGAGGAGATCGCAGAGGATTATTTCAAGCATTCCTTCGGTGACGATTGGAAGCTTTGTATGGATTACCTTGCCGAAATAAGCCGTCTATTCGACCCGGTGTATTTACGTGGTGAAAAAGGTATTGATGGCAGACCGTTCTACAATCCTTCTCATGTTGAGAATCTCGACACAATACCTATCGTTGTTGACAGATTTACTGAGATCATAGATCGCAACAAGCACAACGACATTCGAAGCATTGAGATTTCTTGGAGATACCTCCATTATCATGCACGTATTATCAAGAGGCTTGCTAATGCATTGTCCGCAAAAGCCGAGGGTGATGATTCCCGTGCCTATATGCTGTGGGAGGATACTCTCGATTACGCAGCTACCCACGAGGATCTCTTCCAAGAGGTATTCGATGTTTCAACATTTGCTACAGTAATGCGTTGGATCTTCGGTGAAAGACCGTCTATGGAATAAAACATTACAGCAGAGTCCGATATATCAGACTCTGCTGTTTTTCATATATTCAAAAGCTTACTGTAGATCGTTTTATGCTTCAAATGCTAATGACAGATGCTTTCCGATATGTTTCTCCAATCCATCTGCATATGCTTCACGATTATTTTTAAGACAATTATAAAGTCTATCCTTGAACACATATTCACCATCGCATTTTTCATTGAGGATCAAGCCATATGTGATATGAAGTATTTGCCTTGTGTCATCCACATCAAGAAGTGTCGGCAGCTTGCAGTCACACATATCCTTAATAGACGGAGCGTCAGCCTGATTCGGTCTGATATGGTAATAAGCCTGTGCTGTCGGTAAGTTCTCCACTGCGTATTCGTAAATCTCACGCATGAGAGCAGGCTCTGTCTTTGCTATAACTCTGAGAGCCTCAAGCCAGTTTGTTCCGGCTGTCTTTACATGAACTCCACCGGTGGATACCTTATGGATTATCGGGAATACGCTGAATTTATCACTTCCGGAATGTACGCTAATGCGATAACCAAAGTGACGAGCTATATTGTCATGTGCAATATACTCTTTCTCAAATTGTGCCAGATCGCCTATATAATCGATACCCTTTTGGAACTCACCACAGAAGCGAGGCGCAAGTGTTTCGCACTCAATGCCACGAGAATAAAGCTCGGAAGCAAGGAAGAAGTGATTTTCCGGGGATGTCGGGGTTGCTGTCTCGTCTATAGACATTTCAAAGTCCATGTTATTCGGCTTAATGAATCTGTTATAGATCATCTCAGTGTATTCAATTGCATCTGAATAGATCAAAACACTCTGCATAAGTGATTTTTTATCGAACTTAACGCCACACTCTGTACAGTTAAGATACTTTTCCTCATATTTTTTGCGTATAGACTCGGAAATAGTCTCATATTTTGCCGCAAGAGCTGCATCATCAAGTCCCATGATTGTATTGTCGATATGCTCGGAGCAATCGAGTGTTATCATGGAATATCCACATGCTATAGCATATTCTATCTCGAACGGCTGCTTCAGATGATCACCGTCAGCTCCGTATCCATCCGTATATCCCTCGTTGAACACTGCCCATACAGCACTTGCAAGCACGTCATCATATGTACGACCTGTAAGATTTAGCTCACGTATGGACTGCTGAGCGAGAACAGGGAATATTCCCTTCCCTGCGAGAAGCTTCAAGTGACCTTCACCTGCACAGCCGAGTCTGTCTCCGAGACCTATAGTAAACTTATGACCCTTACGTGAAACGGGATTGAGATAAGAAATGACGCTGCGAAGAAGCTTGGAGTTTTTCAAATTCTGTGGGCAGATTTTTGTTTTTTCGTCGCTTGCGATAACATCAAATGTAGGAGCATCCGAAGCTGTCACGACAAGATAATCATCATTGCCGATATGCGCTGTATAGTATCCCGGTGCACGTTCTACTGCACAGGCAACACATTCTTTTATAATATCTTGCATTGTAAAAAATCTCCTTTGTATATTCATTATTTATATGATAACAGATTAATCGAGTCAAGTCAAGCGAAGTTAATATAAATTTATACTCCATATCAACACTTTGAAAACAAAACATGCACGATCATTCAATTATTTTGGAATATAAACATATCAAAACTCTTGACACTTACATCCATATATATTATAATTTTCACATAGTTTTTTTGTTAACAGTTGAGGAGGTCCATTATGGTATTGAGTGATGTAAAACCCGGAGAAGTCGTAAAAATACTTTCTGTCGGCGGTGAAGGTGCGTTAAGACGCAGACTTCTCGATATGGGCTTAACGCCACGCACAAAGGTCATGGTACGAAAGATCGCTCCCATGGGTGACCCGATAGAATTATATCTACGCGGATATGAGTTGACCATCAGGATCGATGACGCTGCTAAGATAGAAGTAGAAAGCTAAAAGGAGTACGACCTATGGTATTTGCACTAATCGGAAATCAAAATTGCGGTAAAACTACGCTGTTTAATCAGCTTACCGGCAGTAACCAGCATGTTGGAAACTTTCCCGGCGTAACGGTTGAGAAAAAGGAAGGCTATATAAGGAAAAAGCTCGGTGGAAAAAACGAGACTATGACTGTTGTAGACCTTCCCGGTATATATTCACTCTCACCATACACTGCTGAGGAGATAGTGACTCGTGATTTTCTTATACATAGCGATATTGACTGTATTATAAATATTCTTGACGCAAACAATATTGAGCGTAATATGTACCTCACGTTACAGCTGATGGAGCTTGGACGTCCTATGGTACTTGCACTGAATATGATGGATGAGGTCAGGCAGAGTGGCGGAAGCATTGATATAGAGAAGTTCAGCGAAGCACTGACAGTACCTGTAGTTCCTATTTCCGCAAGCAAAAACGAAGGTATATCGGAGCTGCTTGACAGAGTGATTAAAACGAGTACGAGCCACGCAGCACCTAAACGACTCGACTTTTGTACAGGCGGTGTACATAAAGCAGTTCACTCTCTTGCACATATTATTGAAGATAAAGCTAGCGAGAAAGGTATACCACTGAGATACGCATCCACAAAGCTGGTCGAGGGTGACGAGATCACAATGGATGCTCTGGAGCTTACGGAAAATGAACGTGACATTGTAGGTCACATCGTAAGCGAGATGGAGAGTGAGCTGAAAACCGACCGTGAAGCTGCGCTTGCGGATATGAGATATGACTATATTGAAAAGCTTTGCAGTCATACGGTTACTAAAAACGGTGATTCAAACGAGCATAAGCGTTCTCTCAAAATAGACAGCGTGCTTACTCATAAAATATTTGCACTTCCTATCTTTCTCTGCATAATGATGCTTGTATTCTATCTGACATTCAGCGTGTTTGGTGAAACTCTAAGCTCATTAATGTCGATCCTTATAGATAGTGCAACAAATGCCGTAAACAGTGCTCTGATAAAAGCAGGCGTAAATGAGACTATCCGTTCTCTCGTCATTGATGGTATATTCAACGGAGTCGGAAGCGTATTGAGCTTCCTGCCGACGATCATCGTTCTGTTCTTCTTCCTGTCGATCCTCGAGGATAGCGGATATATGGCACGTGTCGCATTTGTAATGGATAAGCTACTTAGAAAAATCGGTCTTTCAGGCCGTTCATTCGTTCCAATGCTGATCGGCTTCGGATGCAGTGTGCCGGCGATCATGGCTACACGTACACTTCCAAGCGAACGTGACCGTAAAATGACGATCATTCTCACACCATTCATGTCATGCAGTGCAAAATTACCGATATATACGATTTTTACAGCTGCATTTTTCAAAGAGCATCAGGCACTCGTTATGATAACACTCTACGTAATGGGTATGGTAGTCGGAATAATATACGGTCTGCTTCTTAACACGACAGTTTTCCGTGGAAATCCCGTTCCGTTCGTTATGGAGCTTCCGGCATACAGATTACCGTCACCAAAAAGCGTTGCACTTCACATGTGGGAAAAAGCAAAGGATTTTATCGTAAAGGCATTCACGATAATCTTTGTAGCAACAGTTATAATATGGGTATTCCAGAGCTTTGACTACAAATTTAACCTCGTTGAGGACAGTCAGAACAGTCTTTTGGCATCTATCGGCAGATTCATCGCACCTATATTCGCACCTCTTGGATTCGGTACATGGGAAGCTTCAACAGCACTTATCACAGGTCTGACAGCCAAAGAAGCGGTAGTCAGCACATTGGCTATCCTTACAGGTGCCGGTGACAGCGAGTCCCTCGGATTATTGCTTCCGAATCTCTTTACACCCTTGCAAGCATTCTCATTTTTGACATTCTCGCTTCTGTACATGCCCTGTGTTGCAGCTATGGCAGCAGTAAAGCGTGAGCTTGGCGGACTCGGTAAAGCTGCCGGAATGATGGCTGCACAAACCGGTATCGCATGGATCGTAACATTTATTGTATATAATATTGGGAGACTGTTTGTATGAATGCTATAGATTGGATCATTCTCGGTATAATACTTCTTATCATAGTTCTTATTGTATTTTTCCTGAGCAAAAGGAAGAAAAAAGGCACTGGCTGCGGATGTGGATGCAGTAGCTGTAATTGCAGCTCATGCTCATCCCCTACCTCCGATAAGTAAGCTTGACTTTATGAGCATAGCATAATCATCTACACCGCGAAAAAGCAGGACTGAGTTTAAACTCAGTCCTGCTTTATTATACTTTATGTACTTTCAGCTTATTTGCCTGCTACTGCTGCTTCAGCTGCTAAACGCTCCTGTAAGATCGGATATACGAGCTCATATGTCTTATTAAATTCATTGAGTGCGTAATCCCAAGCTTCTTCAATATTTGCGTCCTCTAATTCCTTAAGTACATCTGCCTGGATAGCTGCGAAATCTTCAGCTGTTGCAGCTTTTACGAGGTCGTAAATATGAGCGTAAAGGATATCATTACAGTTTTCAAGAATACGCTTATCATCTGTCGGCATAGCTGTTGCCGGGCCGCCTACGAGCTCTGCTAAGTTGATCATCTTGCCTTCTTCATAAAGCTTCTTGGAAGCTTCAGACGGAAGTGTTACGCCGTAATGAGCTGCCATGTCCTTCTGGAGCGGATTAAGTGTCTTTGCAAGCTCGTCTACATCAGCTGAGTTTGCCTGAATACGATAACCGTCTGTGTGGTAGTCTGTACCCTGTACTGCCATGAATCCACCGAATACTCCAATACCGATCTCCTGGAGTCTCTGATCGCCACTGGATACCATCTCTGTGTACTCATCTGTAAATGTCGGTACGCCATCAACATAGTTCCATGTGTCGCCCTCAATGCCCATATAGAACATACGCTGTGTATCAATATTATAAACTACATTTACAAGTCTGCAAACTGCATCAATATTCTTTGTATTTGCTGCTACAAAGATAAGATCGATCGGGAAGTTTCCGTACGGATTAAGCTTATGTGCAAACCAATACTGACCCTCTGACGGGATAGCAATGATACCTGCAAGTGTTTCCGGATCCTTCTGTCTCATCTCGTCATAGAGATTTCCTTCAGCCCAGTTAGCTGTTGCAGCATAACGGCCTGCTCTCTGCTTTGTTGTATACTCATCAGATGTCTGTGTAAAGGAGTCAGGATCGAGGAGTCCTTCATTCCACATTGCATTGTAGAACTCCATGGATCTCCAGAATGCGGAATTCTCTGTATCTCTGTAACCGTCGATCAGAACAGAGGTATCTCTAACAGATTCCTGGAACATATAACCACCGAATGTCCACGGGTCTGTCATAGCTGTTGTAAATGATGCATGGTTAGACCAGTTGAAAAGGCTGTCAGCAAGACCGATACCGTAAACCTTTTCGCCATCCTCGTTTGTCGGGTGGTTTGCTACCATTGCCTTAAGAGCTGCTACATAGTCTTCATCGTTGTTGATCGCAGGAGCACCTATCTCCTTGTACCAGTCCCAACGAACATTATAGCCACGACCTACATACGGAGCACCTTCAGGAAGCTCAACACCAAGGTATTCAGGAAGGAAGTAGAGACCTACGCCGTCTCCTGCCTCAACATAAAGCTCAAGAGCGCCTGTATAATTTTCATTAAGCAGGCTCGGGATCTTTTCGTCTATAAGGGGAAGCAGGTCATATGCAAGCTTTGTCTCGATTATATCACCAAGCTTATCTGATATGCTGCCGCTCCAAATAATGTCACCCAGATCGCCGGAAGCAAGCATAAGGTTCATCTTGTCGCCGTCAATGTAGTTGTACTGAATGTCTACATTAGCTTCTTCCTGGATCCACTGCCATATCTCTGTGTCGAGCCAATCGCACGGTTCTGTCTGATACTGCTCCATTGAGGAATACTTTATTGTTGTTCTTTCTTCCTTTGCAGCATCCGGAGCTTCTTTAGATTCGTCGGATGTGCTTGAGCTGCTCGAACTGCTTGACGAAGCAGAGCTACTCGAGCTAGTTGATGATGACGAATCATCTGTCTTTGCGCTATCATTTGAGCAGCCGGCGAACATAGCGATGATCATCATTGCTGCAAGTACGATAGCAATTACGCGGTACTTTTTCATTTGGGAACCTCCATTTTTTATTTTTTTAACGCACACTTGCGTGTACATTATAAACATAAAACAGTTTTCAGTCGATACTTGATTTTAAATCGTATATCTTTTTCATGTTCCAATATAAAAAATGCTACGAAAGGTATACATTTTGTGACAGGCAGAAAACATATCATTTTTTATGTTTTTTGCCGTTTTTTGTTTTCCGATGGCGCTTTTTATTCAGTCACAAAATGTATACTTTATGTGACAAATAAAAAACATTTTGTTTGTGATTCTTTTTGATCTTTTTTTGCTTTTTTGGGTAATTTTTATTATGTTACATAAAGTATAGCTTTATTGACAAATACAAGATATTTCTTACCTTGCACTCGATTGCCTTTTAGATCCGCATTACGCTATTTGATACACATATTAACTATTGTATTAATTATATATTAATGCAACTTGAATAGCAATAGCACTTTAAAACAAAAACTTGTATTTTTCAACTTTATTTTAATAATTTACACATTACCGAACATTTATTTACTCAGGCCTTACTTCATATCATAGTTCTTATTATACTCTTCCTGAGAAAAAGGGCAACAATTTGTGGATATGAATGCAGCAGCTGTAATTGCAGCTCATCCTTGACCTCCGATAAGTAAGCTTGACTTTATAAGCATAATCTGTCTAAACTACAAAAAGCAGGACTGAGCTTAAACTCAGTCCTGCTTTACTATACTTATGTACTATCAGCTTATCTGCTTGCATCAGCTGCTAAACGTTCCTGTAAGATCGGAGATATTGATTCATACGCCTTAGCAAACTCTTCAACAGCAAAATTCCAAGCTTCTTCAATATTTGCGTCCTCTAATTCCTTAAGTACGTCTGCCTGGATAGCTGCGAAATCTTCAGCTGTTGCAGCTTTTACGAGATCGTAAATATGAGCATAGAGGATATCATTACAGTTTGCAAGAATACGCTTTTCATCTATCGGCACAATAATTGCCGGATTACCTATAATTCCGGAAAGATCAACCATTTTGCCCTCATCAAAAAGCTTCTTAGATGCTTCAGACGGAAGTGTTACGCCGTAATGCGCTGCCATGTCCTTCTGGAGCGGTGTAAGTGTTTTTGCAAGCTCGTCTACATCTGCTGAGTTCGCCTGAATACGGTAACCGTCTGTGTGGTATTCAGTTTCCTGAAGTGTAACAAAACCACCAAATACTCCAATACCGATCTCCTGGAGTCTCTGATTGCCACTGGATACCATCTCAATATATTCATCTGTAAATGTCGGAACACCGTCAATATAATTCCATGTGTCGCCCTCAAAGCCCATATATAACATACGCTGTGTATCGAGATCGTATATGACATTAAGGAATCTGCAAACTGCATCAATATTCTTTGTATTATGTGCTACGAAAAGCATATAAATTGGGAAATTACCATATGGATTAAGCTTGTTTGCAAACCAGAACTCTCCTTCTGACGGAATAGCAATTATACCTGCAAGTGTATCCGGATCCTTCTGTCTCATCTCTGTGTAGAGGTTTTCGTCTGACCAGTTAGCTGTTGCAGCATAACGGCCAGCCTTCTGCTTTGTTATATACTCATCTGTTGTCTGTGTAAAGGAGTCGGGATCGAGGAGTCCTTCATTCCACATTGCATTGTAAAACTCCATAGATCTCCAAAATGCAGAATTTTCTGTATCTCTATAACCATCAATTAAAACTTCAGGTTCTCTAACAGATTCATAAAACATATATCCGCTGAATGCCCATGGATTTACCATAGCTGTTGTAAATACTGCGTGGCCAGCCCAGTTATCAAGGCTGTCAGCAAGACCGATACCGTAAACCTTTTCACCATCCTCATTTGTCGGGTGGTTTGCTACCATTGCCTTAAGAGCCGCTACGTAATCTTCGTCATTGTTGATCTCCGGAGCACCTATCTCTTTGTACCAGTCCCAACGTACATTATAGCCACGTCCAACGTATGGTGCACCATCAGGGAACTCAACACCTAAAGTTTCCGGGAGGAAATACAAAGCTTCCTCTTCCGTTAAGTTTATAAAAAGCTCTAGCCCGCTTTTGTAAGCATCGCTACGCATATTTGGAATTTTCTCATCAATAAGAGGAAGCATGTCATATGAAAGCTTTGAATCCAATATATCGTTAAGCTTATCGCCCATACCAACGCTCCAAAGGATATCACCCATATCACCGGAAGCAAGCATAAGGTTGAACTTATCACCATCAATGTAGTTGTACTGAATGTCTACATTAGCTTCTTCCTGGATCCACTGCCATATCTCTGTGTCGAGCCAATCGCACGGTTCTGTCTGATACTGCTCCATTGAGGAATACTTTATTGTTGTTCTTTCTTCCTTTGCAGCATCCGGAGCTTCTTTAGATTCGTCGGATGTGCTTGAGCTGCTCGAACTGCTTGACGAAGCAGAGCTACTCGAGCTAGTTGATGATGACGAATCATCTGTCTTTGCGCTATCATTTGAGCAGCCGGCGAACATAGCGATGATCATCATTGCTGCAAGTACGATAGCAATTACGCGATACTTTTTCATTTGGGAACCTCCATTTTTTTATTTTTTAACGCACACTTGCGTGTACATTATAAACATAAAACAGTTTATCAGGCGATACTTGATATTAAATCGTATATCTTTTTTCATGTTCCGATACAAAAAATATGCTACGTAAAGTATACATTTTGTGACTTAATAGAAACCGCCCTTTAAAAGCAAAAAACGGCAAAAAACATATAAAATGATATGTTTTTTGCCTGTCACAAAATGTATACTTTATGTAACATAATAAAAAATACCCAAAAGAGCAAAAAAAGATCAAAAAGAATCACAAACAAAATGTTTTTTATTTGTCACATAAAGTATAGTTTTTTTGACAAATATAAGATATCTCTTACCTTACACTCGATTGCCTTTTAGATCCGAATTATCGCTATTTGATATATTTATTAACTACTGTATTAATTATATATTAATGAGCTTTAGATATCAATAGAACATTAAAACAAAAACTTGCATTTTTCAACTTAATTTTGATAATTTACACATTACATTATATTAATTTACTCTAATCTTAACTCACATATAGTTTCTGTTACCTGTTTTTTTACAATATTTCTCCAATCTTGAAAAATTCTACGATAACTCTTTATATATCAAAAGAGATGCTCTTTGAAAATAAAAGTGATGCTCGGTTATATAAGCCAAGTATCACGGATACTGCGTATATGTCAACGCTTTATCTACGGGAATTGCCCACCGACAAGCAGTGGGCAATTCAAATTATCAATATTAATACTTAGACCTTTCTACATATGTAGTATGAAGTATTTCATGAGCCTTATGACTACCCGGCTCACCGAGATATGTATCATACAGCTCCTTAACGACCGGATTTTCGTGACTCTTTCTGAGTGTCATTGCTTCATCCTCGCCATAAAGCGCACCGGCACGAAGCGCACGAAGATCCTTGAAGTTTCTGACATTACCCGGCTGATGTGGCTGACCGCCGCCGTTTACACAGCCGCCCGGACATGCCATGATCTCAACGAACTGATAATCTGCTTCGCCGGATTTGATCTTATTCAAAAGCTCTGCAGCATTCGCCGTGCCGGAAGCAACTGCAACCTTTACCTTCGTTCCTGCAAGGTCGTATTCGGCTTCCTTAATACCCTTTGTACCGCGAACCTCTGTATAATCAACATTCTCGAGCGATTTGCCCATTACGACCTCAGATACTGTGCGTAATGCAGCCTCCATAACGCCGCCTGTTGCACCGAAAATATGTGCAGCACCGGAAGCGATACCGAAAATAGGATCAAATTCTTCGTCAGGTAACTCTGTAAAGAGCAGACCTGCACGATCGATCATTCTCGCAAGCTCTCTTGTCGTGATAGATACATCTACATCTGCGTAGCCGGATGCAGCCTGATTCTCACGTCCGATCTCGAACTTCTTAGCAGTACATGGCATTACAGATACAACATATATATCTCTCGGATCTATATTGTGCTTTTCAGCATAATATGTCTTTATCAATGCACCGAACATCTGCTGCGGCGATTTACAGCTTGAGAGATTCGGAATAAATTCAGGATAATAATGCTCACAGAACTTTATCCAGCCCGGGCTACATGATGTGATAAGAGGAAGCGCTCCGCCTTCCTTGAGACGGTGAAGAAGCTCTGTTCCCTCTTCCATGATCGTTACGTCAGCAGCTGTATCAACATCGAACACTCTGTCAAAGCCGAGTCTTCTCAATGCAGCTACCATCTTTCCTTCGACATTCGTGCCTATCGGCATACCGAAGCATTCACCCAGCTGAGCACGTACAGACGGTGCCGGACCTACAACAACATGCTTTGACGGATCAGCAAGAGCTTCCCAAACCTTAGCTGTATCATCCTTTTCGGTGAGTGCTGCTGTCGGACATACTGCCGTACACTGTCCGCAAGCGATACATGCAACGTCCTTAAGCTCCTTATCGAATGCGCATGATATCGTTGTATCAAAGCCACGTTCATTCGGTCCTATTACCGCTACACCCTGGTTATGCTTACATACCGCAACACAACGACGGCAAAGTATACACTTTGAATTATCACGTACAAGATGCGGAGCAGTATTTTCGATCTGCGGAACAAGGTCGTTTGCGGAATTGAATCTGATCTCGTCAATGCCAAAGTCACGTGCAAGCTTCTGAAGCTCACAATCGCCGCTTCTCACGCACGTAAGGCACTCCTTGCGATGGTTAGAGAGGATAAGCTCTAACGTCATCCTACGTGCTTTAAGGACTGCCGGAGTATTTGTAAATATCTCCATACCCTCATTTATCGGATATACACATGCTGCTACAAGAGTTTTTGCTCCCTTGACCTCTACCATACAAATACGGCATGCGCCGATGGCATTTATATCTTTAAGATAACATAATGTCGGTATTTCAATACCCGCGCCTCGAGCGGCCTCGAGTATAGTCGCATTCGCGGGAGCTACTACGCTTATGCCGTTTATTTTAATATTAACTGTATTCACGGTCAGCCCTCCCTTATTTCTTTGAAATCGCGCCGAACTTACATTTTTCTATGCAAGCACCGCACTTGATACACTTCGTCTTATCGATCACATGTGGCTGTTTAACAGAACCGGAAATAGCGCCAACAGGACATACTCTGGCACAAGCTGTACAGCCCTTACATTTTTCTGCATCCACAGTGTATGAAAGAAGCTTCTTACATACGCCTGCCGGACATCTCTTTTCAACTATATGTGCTACGTATTCATCTCTGAAATAACGAAGCGTGGAAAGCACGGGATTCGGTGCTGTCTGTCCGAGTCCGCAAAGTGAAGCGGATTTGATATGATAGCAAAGCTCCTCCATCAAATCGAGGTCTTCCATCGTAGCCGTACCGTTTGTCACCTTTTCAAGCAATCCATAAAGACGCTTCGTACCGATACGACATGGCGCACACTTACCGCAGGATTCATCAACTGTAAATTCAAGGAAGAACTTAGCAATGTCAACCATACAGTTATCTTCATCCATAACGATGAGTCCGCCCGAGCCCATCATAGAACCGATAGCTATAAGATTATCATAATCGATAGGTGTATCAATAAGTGAAGCAGGTATACAGCCGCCTGACGGACCACCTGTCTGAGCTGCTTTGAATTTCTTACCGTTAGGTACACCGCCACCGATCTCCTCAACGATCTCACGGAGCGTCGTTCCCATAGGTATCTCAACAAGACCTGTATTCGTTATCTTGCCGCCCAGAGCAAATACCTTTGTACCCTTGGACTTTTCTGTGCCTATAGATGAGAACCATTCTGCACCCTTAAGGATGATCTGAGGAATATTTGCATATGTTTCTACATTATTAAGGATCGTAGGCTTAGCAAATACGCCCTTTACAGCCGGGAACGGAGGACGAGGACGAGGCTCACCACGATGTCCCTCTATAGATGTCATAAGAGCAGTCTCTTCGCCGCATACAAATGCACCGGCGCCAAGTCTTATCGAAAGATCAAAGGAAAAGTCTGTTCCGAATATATTTTTACCTAAAAGTCCGTATTCACGTGCCTGCTTAATAGCAATTTCAAGGCGGTGAACAGCGATCGGGTACTCTGCACGAACATAAATGTAGCCTTCGTCAGCACCGATAGCATAAGCTGCTATGCTCATTGCTTCAATTACAGCATGAGGGTCGCCCTCAAGGATCGATCTGTCCATAAACGCACCGGGGTCGCCCTCGTCGGCGTTACAGAGAACGTATTTCTTCGGGCCTGCGGAAGCCTTTGCGAACTTCCATTTGAGTCCTGTCGGGAATCCAGCGCCGCCACGTCCGCGAAGTCCCGATTTAAGCATTACATCGATAACATCATCAGGTGTCATCTCTGTCAGCACCTTACCGAGAGCCCTGTAGCCGTCAACAGCTATGTATTCTTCAACATTTTCAGGGTCTATAACACCGCAGTTGCGCAGTGCAAGACGCATCTGTTTTTTATAAAAGCTCGTATCATTGAGGCTCTTGATCGTATCGCCCTCGACTGTCTCATGATAGAGCAGTCTCTTAACAACACGACCCTTTAAAATATGCTCCGAAACTATCTCCGGAATATCGGACGGCTTTACCATCGAATAGAAGCTGCCCTCCGGGTAAACGATCATAATAGGTCCTAATGCACAAAGTCCAAAGCATCCTGTACGTATTACCTTGACTTCTTTATCAAGTCCGTTAGCCGCAAGCTCTTTTTCAAGCTCCGCAATGATCGCTGCGCTGCCGGAAGAAGTACATCCTGTGCCGCCGCAGACTAATATATGCGATCTTACTGTATCCATTATTAATCCCCCTTACTCGGCTGCGCCGATCGTATATTCTGTAACAACATTGCCGTTTATGATGTGCTCTTCGACAATTCTCGCGGCCTTATCAGGCGTGACCTTAACATATATCACCTTCTCCTGATCCGGCTTATGCACTTCGACTATCGGCTCCAGACTGCACATACCCATGCAGCCTGTCTGTGTTACCATTGTATCCTGAACATTTTTACTGTTTATTTCACTTACAAAAGCTGTAAGAACAGAACGAGCACCGGCTGCTATACCACATGTTGCCATTCCGACAATTATCCTTGTTCCTGCGTGATCCTCACGTCTGAGTTTAAGACTATCTTGCATCTTCTCGCGAATAGCTGCAAGCTCAGCTAAAGATTTCATCTAGTTGGCACCTCCATATATTTTTTCTTCGTTTTCTTTTAAATACGAATCGATAAATCCTATCACCTTCGGAGCATCAAGCCGCATGTCGTTTCCAAGCAGCTTTCTCAGCTCTCTTGTATCCATGATATAGCCTTCTCCGTTTACATGATGTGAAAACACGATATCGATCTGTGTATCTGCGGTCAAAAGTGTAATTATCGTGCTTCCAATATCACCCAAAGGAGCTCTGTCAATGTTATCAAGCTCAAATGAAGCATACACATTTGTACCCTCATTTATAACGCTTTTTATATCAAATGAGCCGCCTGCCGATTCAGCCGCAAATTTCATTAGCGGTATGCCTAACCCTACTTTTCTTGACGTTCTCGTAGTAGAAAACGGATCTGTGACTGTTTCCAAAAAAGTCTCACTCATACCGCAGCCGTTATCACTGATACATATCTCAAGCAAATTATCATCATAGCTTTCATTAACAGCTATCTCGATAAGCGTAGCTCTAGCCGAAACCGAGTTCCGGGCTATATCAAGTATGTGAAGTGACAGCTCACGCATATTTTGCTAAGATTTTCTTTACCTCGCCGGAACCGGGAACAAGACGTCCGTATACCTCTTCTTCATCGCCTGTCTTAATGACCATTACCGGTGCAAGTCCGCATGCACCTATGCAGCGTGTGGCATCGATAGAGAACTTTCCGTCCGGTGTGATCCCGCCTACCTCTATACCTAATTCAGCTTCAATTTCTTCAAGAATCTTCTGCGAGCCCTTGACGTAGCACGCAGTACCAAGACATACATTTATCTGATGTTGTCCCTTAGGATTAAGTGTAAACTGCGCATAAAAAGTCACAACGCCGTATACCTCGGAAAGAGATATTCCCAGACCCTCAGCAATAATGATCTGAACCTCCTCCGGAAGATATCCATATATTTGCTGTGCTTTCTGAAGTATAGGCATTAGAGCGCCCTTTTCATCCTTATGCTCAGCTATTACGGCACGGAGCTGTGATTCCTGCTCACTAGTACCCTTAAACGGTACAAGCGTTTTCGTTTTTGCCATTTAAGTACCTCCTCTAGGGATTCTTACCCCTAATGTATTTCTTTAAAGCCGTACAATTGATTTTATATATGTTGCAAGTCACCTGCAACTTCATATATTATATCATATGTCTATTTATTTTTCTATATTAATTTTAATTTTTTAATCCGTAAAACGCTTTTTTGTCGTATTGCACGATTTTTTGTGCTGTTTTTTATACACTATGACACAGAGCAGTATATTTCATTGTCTAAATTACCATATATCTTTTCTCTAAACCGTTATATCATCTTTTATATTAGAAAATAATTTTTCTCCTATTCCTGTTACATTTTTTATATCATCGATCGTCTCAAACTCACCATTATACCTCCTGTATTCAACAATACGTCCTGCCAACACCTCTCCTATTCCTTTGAGCTTCACCAATTCTTCCTCGGATGCCTTGTTTATGTTTATCAAATTTTCATTTTCTACATATTCGTTATGCTTTTCTTCAGCTGAAAGCTCGATTTCAGCCTGTTCATAGGCTTTTAGAGGCTCTCCAAGAGAATTTCGCCCATACAGCATCCCTATCGAAAATGATGTAAAGCATATAACGATCATAATAAGCCATATATATTTTTTCATAACTCTTTCCACCTAACAAAATAAGCTGCATCAGTTAATTTGACGCAGCTTACAAAATTTTACAGTATGTTTCGTAATTCTTTAAGTCCTTTGATCGTCACATCGGCAGGGGCATATATATCCTCCCAATCAGCAAAGCCTTCATACCATATCGTATGCATTCCGACGTTTCTTGAGCCTTCTATGTCATTTCTCGGATGATCGCCTACATATACGCATTCATCAGCTTTCAGGTTTAAAAGCTCCAACGCCTTATTAAATGGTTGCGGATCGGGCTTATGCACACCAAGCTCACCTGTTACGACGATCACATCAAATATATTTCTAAACTCAGCACCAAGCATATCGATCTTCGCATTTTGCATTCCGATCGGCCCATTTGTGATCAATCCGAGCTTGTAGCCTTTATTCTTCAGATCACACAATGACTCCATCATATCGTCTACAGGCGTAGTGGAATACGGATAATAAAAATTCCAAAACAAAAAGAACACGTTATATTCGGGCGCATTCTCCCAATTCACGAGCTTTACAAATCGCTCATAGCATTCTGAATTTTTGTCATATCCGCACTTGAAGCAGTCGCAGAACGTCTCATTAATATACTTATGATCCTGTACTCTATCCTTAAAATAGTATCTACACAATGCATCTGCGACCTTTGGCATCGCTCGCATACGTTGGATCAGTGTGTTATCAAGATCAAATAATACCGCTTTGATATTCTCCATATCTTTCTCCCTTTATTTATATAATGAAGTATGAGAGTCTCTTATTGTCTATTTTGATATCTCCGAATCAATATTTTGTTTTTTCCCACTATTCAGCATAACACATACCACATCAGAGAGCAGTATCAGGAACATACCTCCGTAGCATACCATTCTGAACGGTGAATCCATCAAATAATACATATCATGCATAACGATAATATGGATCACTCTGCCTATGGCAACCGTCATCATAAAATACAGCGCACATAACGATGAGCACATTGCAATATACAGGCTTTTTCTTCCATATGCGATAGCAGCGAACTTATACACAGCCAAAACAAGAGCACAGGATGCAAGAAGATCATATGCAAAGATCTGCATAACAGGCTCTACGGGATGCTCAATAAATGTAAATATAAACAGGAAGCATGCCCAATAAAGCGGTACATTCAATAATATCTCAGAGTTTCCCTTAAGCTCGCCGTTTTTGCGCTTTCCCGTAATAAAAAATATTGATGCACCCGAAAAGGATGTTAGCACTGCAAAGAGAGAGTCGGTGAGCGCAGACGAAAATGCAGAGCTTGTAAATGCACCTTTTACACCTATAGCACCTGCTGCCAGACCTGAAAAGACCGAACGCAAGATCGGATCTGTTAACGCGCTTGCAAGACTTATAACGCCCGATATCATCAAAACAACTGCACCGATATAATTTACAACAGCCAAAAAGCTGTTATTGATTTTCATTATGTCAATATATTCTTTTTCTCTGTCTTCTTTATATTTATACATCGTAACAGCAGAAAAAAGAACAGCTACAATACTTATCATCGGGAGTAGAAAGGACAATCCACCAAATTCGTATATTCCCGTATATACATTAATGGCGTAAATGAGCTCTGTTCCACGTACGATCCCACCTACGATCCCCAATACCAAAATAACTGCCAGATGTATAAATTTTGTTTTATTCTGCAAGCTTTTCGCTCCATTTCATTTTTTATTCACCAGTATATTATATCACTGCATCGTGCAATTTTCAATATTTATTTTGCAATTCAGAGATAAACGCACATTTTCCGCACATTTTTAACTGTTGATCTTGATCTCTGCTCTGCCTTTCCACTTATCACTGAAAAGTCTCCAGCAGAATAATATCACCCTTACGACCCAATCCAATATCATAGCCCACCATATACCTACTAAACCTATGCCAAGGTGTATTCCCAAAAACCACGACATAACTATTCTGACAGCCCACAATGTCGTACATGTACATGCTATAGTAAACACTATATCGCCTGCACTTCTCAGACCATACGGCAGCACAAATGCCGGTGACCATATGAGTGAGCCGCACACTGCCGATATTTTCACAAGTGTGAACGCAAGCATTCTGACTTCTTCAGAGGATGAAAACAGTGACGTGAAGTGATATCCGAAAAAGAAGAGAGGTATGGCTACTATCGTAAATGCCAAGCCATTCACAAGCGTTGTCAGTATCATTTCATTTTTCGCATCATCCTCGCGCCCTGCTCCTACGCTGCGTCCCACAAGCGTTACAACTAATATCTGCATCGCTGCGCCCGGCGTTTCCATAAGCGTACACACGTTTGTCGCAACTGAATATGCTGCCATTGTAGCCGTTCCCATACCGGACATAAATATCGTAACTACAAGTTTTCCTGCCTGGAACACCATAGAATCCAGTCCCATCGGAAGACCTATATGCATAACCGGCTTTATCGTCGACCACTTAACTTTTATATTTTTAGACAGCACTATATTGAAATTAGATTTACGCAGCTCGATCACAATAATCACAGCACCGACTACCCTTGCAACAAATGTAGCAATAGATACTCCAAGCACTCCAATATTCATATAATATATCGTGAAGCCACATATCACTGCATTTATAATATTTACAATGATCGATACCATCATCGGAGTTTTGTTTTTTCTATATGCCCTGAATATGCCTGATATCGATGTAAAAACCACTAAAAAGGGTACAGCTATCGAAATTGCAACAAGATATATATACGCCGCATCCAGGACCTCCTGATCAGACGATGAGTACAGCAGATTGAGCAGCGGTCTTGCGAACAAAGCCATGGCAGCACCTATTATCACCGAAGCTGCGATAGACACAACGAGAAACTGCGTCGCACATTCCCCTGCTTCTTTTTCCTTCTCAGCTCCTAAAAGCTGAGAGATCACAGCTGTAGCACCCGAAGCTAACGCTGTAAAAGCACTCATTACAACTATATTGATAGTATTCACAATACCTATTGCCGAAAGTGCTACGTCGCCTGCATAACCCACCATCAGCATGGCAATTATACCTATGAGAGTTGCCATCCCCTGTTCTGCAAGCAGAGGCAAATACAATGTCAAAAAGGTTTTCGGTGAATACATGGAAAAGCACTTTAATTTCACGTCACTATTCCCCTTATTCTGAATTTACTATAATATCCGAACATGTGAATTGCTCATGTAATGATACAGCCTATGTCACATTTTGTCAAGCATTTGTTGCGAATATTTTCTGCACATGCTATAATAAGCTATGTAAACAATGTTACCGATTTTTTTACACACTAAAACAGCATCAGGTGGATCATAAATTATGATAAAGCTTTATTTTTTATCAATTTCTTCAATACGTAACGATTACAATAAGCTCTTTCCGCTTTTATCGCAGGAAAGGCAGTGCAAAGCTGCATCATACCGTATAGAGGATGATCGACTGCGCTGCGTTGCGAGCGGCATACTCATAAATAAAGCACTTGGCAACAGTGAAGTTCACTACAGCGAGAGCGGTAAGCCGTATATAACAGGTGCTCCGGAGTTTAATCTTTCACACGATGGTGAGTGGTCTGTTCTTGCTGTATCCGATTCTGCCGTTGGAGTAGATATTGAGCACTGCATACCACGTCGATCCAACGAAGCGGCAAAGCTTATTTTTTCACGAGTTTTTTCTGTTAAAGAACGCAGCTGCTTTAGCTTTGGCGGTATGACGAGTGATATGTTTTATCTTCTATGGACGTTAAAGGAAAGCTTTTTGAAGGCTGTCGGCACAGGAATTAAATCAAATTCGTGCATTTTCTCCTCTGACTTTTCATTTTTTTCATGCAAGGTCTTTGATGACTACCGTCTTTCGATATGCACGAAAAACAAAAACGAAGCTTTCGGAGCTTTTCTTGTTGATCTCGACAGCACAGCAGAAGCATTATTATCTCCTATAACGGTTGACTTTAACATAATAAAATAGGCTTATGTGAAACCGCATAAGCCCATCATGTTACATTCTTTTCAGCTCCAGCTTTCTGAGAAATTCATCCTCTTCCAAAGGAGATACGTAAGAATTGGAGAGCATTCCATCTGTCCTGTGTCTTATTTCGATCCTGTCGAACGCAAGCGTACACATCATCGAATATCCCCTTTTCTTCGTCACACTTTTTATATTTTCATACTTAATATGCTCGGAAAACGGGCCGGAGTGTATATATAACTCATCATCTCTAAGCTCATAATATGTAGATAAATAGATCCAAACAAACATTGCGATAAATACAACGTCAAGAGTCAGCATTATGATCTTTCCTGTGATCCCAAATGACATTATCGCTAACACACCTCCGGCTATGAGCAAGAGTATGCATACTAAAATTCCCAAGGAAAAAAGCGGATGTCTGGCTGATACAAATTTCAAAGCTACTTCCTTCTTTCTAAAAATTTACTTTCTATCAAAGAATATATTTTTTGCCTTAACGCTCAACGGGATCGCGATCCATACAATACCGTCTCCACCATATTCCATCTCGGCAGCGGCTTTTCCTGCCGTATACAAAACTCTGTTATCAACTCTATCGTCAGCCGCTATTGCAACAGCACTTCCGATCGCAATTCCGAGATCTATCATATTAAACGCACATCTTCCATTAACTTCAGCACATGCAGCACAGCTTTCAAATCCGCAATATGAGCAAAACGACAATCTGGCATTCGCTTTTCTTGCACCTATAAGTACGACTGCCATGGCATTTCGAACATTATTCGCATCACGTTTAAAGAATTGCAATCTCTCATCATTTTCACGTTCAACGATCTCATCCATTTTATCTGCAAGAGCATCCTTCTCCTCGCCTGTCAGTACGATCGTTTCAATATTATCACGGCCCTTAGCCTTCGGTGCAGTTCTTGCAGCCGCACACATTCTTTCGGCAGTCAGTATGACAGCGTTTTCTTCCATCTCTATAGAGTTGTATATCATTTTCATATCTCCTTTTTCTTTCTGTATCTATTATATAATATTTTTACGCAATCTTCAATCTTTATTTTTAAACATAATAAATTTTATCTTCATTCCCGGCAACTCATAGTTGCATAAATAGCACATTTAAATTTGTTGTATAATCGACTGTTATCTGATATAATTATTGTATAAATAATCGTGTGGTTTCAGGTTGAAAATGAATCTTCAAACTACGTCTTTTGTATCTTTCGCATCGCATAGATCGCTCATTTTCACTTGTACGAAAAGTTCCGCAAATTTCGAAGAAAGGGTAGCTGCTTTGCTTGGCAAAGCACAGGTGATAAAATGACAATAGGGAAAATCATCTACAAATTACGTACAAACGCAAGTATGTCTCAGGAGCAATTTGCCGAGCTATTCGGTGTTTCCAGGCAGTCTGTCCAGAAATGGGAAAGTGATACTGCTGTTCCCGAGCTGGACAAGCTTATCAAAATCGCCAAGCACTTTGATATTTCTCTTGATGCATTGGTACTCGGAAGTGATGCTCGTATCACAGATGAGCTTAACTTTAACAAGACACTCAAACCAAAATACGAAAACATGCATGAGTGGGCTTCGTACGCTTCCAATCTGCCAACAGAATACCAGCAGTCAATAGAAGAAGGCTTGGATCTGAGCTCATACGCAGACCTGTTCACTGTAGTTTCAAAGCTTCCGGAAAGTGAAGCAAAGAAAAAGCTCGGAGATATTCTGTTTGACATCGTGTGTCAGGCAAAAACGATCGATGGATACAAATACATCGAGCCTTCTACTTTGGATGAAATCAAGAGCTTAAGAAAGAATGCTCAAGATCAGTCTGAGCTTATCGTTGACAAAAAAAGCTTAGAGAGCAAAATCCACGGTGCTTGGGTGGGTAGAATATGCGGATGTCTTCTTGGAAAGACTGTCGAGGGTATCAGGACAAATGAGCTGATACCGTTTTTGAAGGAAACAGATAATTATCCGATGCATCGTTACATTCTTCATACCGATTTGAACGATGACATACTGAATAAATATAATTTCCGCTTCGCAGGCAGATGCTATGCAGATAGTGTAGACGGAATGCCTGTAGATGATGATACAAACTATGTAATAATGGCGCAGGAGGTCATTGAGAAATACGGCAGAGACTTTTCACCGTATGATATGTCAAGAGCATGGCTGAATTTACAGTGTCGAGATGCTTATTTTACCGCCGAAAGAGTTGCCTACTGTAACTTTATAAAGGGCTTCGAGCCACCGGAATCCGCCGCTTACAAAAATCCATACCGTGAGTGGATCGGAGCACAGATAAGAGGAGACTATTTCGGATATATTAATCCCGGAAACCCGGAGCTTGCTGCTGAAATGGCATTTCGTGATGCATCGATCTCACACATCAAAAACGGTATATACGGTGAGATGTTTGTATCTGCGATGCTTGCAGTCGCCGCATGTACAAATAACATAAATGATATCATTTCCGGCGGTCTTGCACAGATCCCCTCTACCTCAAGACTGTATGAGGCTATCACATTTATTACGACAGGCTATGAAGATGGACTTTCTCAAAAGGACTGCTTCGATGAAATCCATAAACGCTATGATGAATATTCAGCTCACGGCTGGTGTCATACAATTTCAAATGCTATGATCGTTGCTGCATCGCTTTTGTACGGAAAAAGTGATTTTGGAAAATCTATTTGCATGGCTGTGGAAGCAGGCTTTGATACTGATTGCAACGGTGCGACCGTAGGCTCTATTCTCGGCATGGCGAACGGGCTTGATACTATTGATGAAGTCTGGACAAAGCCGATAAACGACACACTTCACACATCTATATTCGGTGTCGGAACAGTAAACATATCCGACAGAGTAAAACAAACCATGAAGCACATTCTGTAATACATTATAATCATCAGTACATTATAATCGTCGGTATATTATGAGTAAAACATAATATACCGACGATTTTTATTAGAAAGCGAGGGATCGTTTTTCAACGATCCCTCGCAAAATGTACATCTTATTTACCTTTTATCCATGCAGAACAAAATATTATCCCGCATTTCGTTAAGAACGATCATCTATAGATCAATCACCGTATATACGATCGTACTGTGCCTGCTTAACAGCAACCATTTCCTCGTAGCCCATGCTGAGAAGTGTATCGCAGTAGGAATCCCACTCGGAGAGGTCTCTTGTACCTGTTACGAATGCTGTAAATGCTTCGTTCCAGTATGTCTGGAGGTCTGTTGAATACATTGTGATCGTATCAAGCTCTTCCTCTGTACCAAATGTTGCAGGTGTCGGGAGCTGATAGTAATCATTGAGTATTTCATTGTAGTCGCCTATTGTGTAGTTGTAGGAAACGTCACGATGTGCTGCAAGGAGGATACGCGGGAAGCCGCCGAAGTTGTTGCCCTGCTTTGTAGCATAGTCGTCTTCAGATCTCTTTGCAAGGTCCGGATAGATCTTGCCGTCACGGATCTCGTAGTCGCCGTTCTCGTATACACCGTAGTAAAGGAAGTTGTTAGCTTCTTCGCTGTAGAGGTAGTCACAGAATGCAAATGCAAGCTCAGGAACCTTTGTATCTGCTGCAATTGCCCAGTAACCGAAGATAGGATTGTTACCTACATAAAGCTTATGTCCGTACGGGCCCTCAAGCGGAGCTTCCAGCGGAACCCAAGCAAGATCGCCGTAGGATGTATCCCAATCTACGCCGAGACCTGTATAGTAGTTCAGTGAAAGAACGTGACAGTTGTTGAGGTAACGAACAACTACACCAAACTGGTTGTTTGTGGACATCTGTGTCTGCATATCGGAAGATATGGAAGCGAAGTCTCTTGTAATGAGCTCTTCGTCATACAGTCTCTTAAAGAACTTAAGAGCTTCGAGGTAACGCTCGGAAATGTAAGAAGGCTCTACGATACCGTCTTCATTTACAAAGTAACCGTTTTCAGCGTCAACGCCCCATGATGTGAAGAGGTTCTTCATGTAAGCTGTCTGAATGAACATCGGAACTTCGTCAGCTTCACCGTTGCCGTTGAAGTCTACACCCTTCATAGCTACGAGCATGTCATAGAATTCGTCTGTTGTTGACGGAGCTTCAAGACCAAGCTCATCAAGCCAGAAATGGTTGTACATAAGAGCCGGGCAGTAGTCAATAGCCATATCCATGCCAGGGATATAGAACTTCTTGCCGTCAGGTGTTGTAGACTGAGCTTCAACTGTCGGGTTGGATTCAAATCTCCACTTGAGGTTGTAAGCATACTTGTCATACAAATCTGTGAGCTCAAGGAATACGCCGGAATTAGCATATGTCATATCCTGGTCGAGTCCCGGAACCTGAACGATATCAGGAAGGTCTGTACCTGCTGCAAGTCTCGGTCTGATATTGTCATTGTAAGATGCGCTATCAAGGCAGTCGATCTGCATATCAAGTCCGGATTTCTCAATGATAGCCTGAATCCAAGACATGTCTTCTACATTAGAATAGTTAATGGAAGAGCCGCCTGCTGCGCATATCATTGTAACTGTTTCGGGTTCTTCGACGATCGGGGAATCGCCATCATAAATAAAGTTTGGATCTGTCTCGCCCTTCGAGTCTGAAGAGCTTGAGCTACTTGTTGTCTGCTGGCATCCTGCAAATAATGCGATGACCATGATCAGACTCAACAGAATAGCTACTAGTTTGTGCATTTTCTTCACGGGTCTGTCTCTCCTTTAAAAAATTTTTATAAAAAACCGTTTAGTTTTTTATCATGAGACATATTCCCTGTCACAAAGATTATACATTTTGTG
>CAYWVF010000016.1:0-63334 GCA_964461815.1 uncultured Oscillospiraceae bacterium | reverse complement strand
ACAGGCTCGATCAAAAAAATATCCATTTTCGCGAATATCATTTATTATAGCCTGCTTGATCGCCTCTGTTGGCTCTGTATATGAAAAACAGGATGCGGTATGCGGACTGGTGTGTTCCCATTCGATCACTTTATATTTCATTTGTGTATGCCCCCTTGCAGCACGGATGTTAACTTAAAACTCTCAATGAAAAAATAAAACGAACTTTAACTAATAAAGTCCGTTTTATCAAGCTCTGGCGGAAGCGGTGGGATTCGAACCCACGGTACCGTGAGGTACAACTGATTTCGAGTCAGTCCCGTTATGACCACTTCGATACACTTCCGTATTGATCGTTATGAAGCTGTAGCGTACAAGAATTGAAAGCTTCTTGTCTCATACTTAAGTAGTATATCACATTTATCATCCTGTGTCAATCAAAATTTTAACGCAAAAAAGTCGAATGAATGATGACAGCTGTATGAAAAAGCAGCCGACCGTGTGTGATTTGTCACGGTCGGCTGCTGTGATCATCTTATCTTAATTTTCTCGGTAAGCCCGGAGCCGGGGAGAGTCAAATAGCCTGAGAAGCTGTCCCTTTCTCTGTAGCCTATATTATTTATTACGTCGATCCTGATATCGTTTGTACCGTCCTTTACGTTGTCAAGCTCAATATCATACGGCATACATACGGCTCTGCCCAGATCGGTACCGTTTAGCCAAACCTGTGCTATTTCTCCGACACTTCCGAGACAAAGCTTCTTATCGGTGCTGTTCAGCTCGATAGTACCCTCATAACGGATAGTACCTGCAAAGCGATCCATGCCGTCAAGAGCCGTAACGTCATCTCCGATATTTATATCTAACGGTATAAACTCATCCTTGCCGGACTCACATACGGAAACACGCACATCAAGAGTTGCAGCACGTGACTCGGATTCACGATAATCATATTCCGGAGCATCATCGGCACATGTAACAACGAAAAGCATACCCGACTGCGGCAGATACATGTCAAGCTTTCGTCCGCTGCGTCTTGGCGTATAAAGCTTATTCTTCCAAGGATCGTAGATACGATATTCTCTGTCCTCGGGCATCTCCACAGTAAAGCGAGCCTCATTATAAACATCCTCGGAGCAGAAAATAAATGCTTCACCGTCTCCGTGATCCATACGATAATAGCGCACGAGCTTCTGAGCCGGAGTGAGCGTGATATCATAAATACCATTGCTTCTTAAGTAGTTAATCAGCTCATCAAGCGCAACTACGGCGCAGTCGGTAAGGACTGTACCGTCCTCACATGCCTTAGGTGCAAATTCTCCGGCTACTATGATCGGAAGACCGCATTTTGCGAATCTCGACAGATCATCGATCATTGCACGTGTAAGATATTCACTTTCCGGCACGATCATTGCTCTGTAGTATTCATTGCCTGCATGGAGCATTCCGTTTTCAACGGCGATCTCAGCCATGGTATCCTCGCTTATCACATCGAAATCTATCTGTGAGCAGGTCAGCTTACGTCCGACCTTCTGTAAAAACATATTTTTACCCTCAGCCCATTCCGCTTCCGGATTGTACATAACCGCAACGGGAGCTCTGTGTGTACCTCCGGATATCATATATGCACTGCGGCGCATGTATTTCATGAGCTCGGCGAAGGCTTCAAACTGCGGATTCGAGCCGCCTGCGTAAAAATGGGGAGGACAGTCGGGATCGGGATATTTTGGAGAAAATGCATGTGGTACATAGTAATTGATACCGTTGACGAGCATGTGATCTGTGAGCTGCTTCATCATAGGTATGCCCTCGGCCCAGCCGAATGCACCGAATATCTCACACATGGCACGTCCCTGCATCCTCTTATTCGTATGAGACTGCGACGTGGGCAGCTTTGCAATGAGGTAATGGAAGAACTCGGGGTCAAGCACATTGCCTCCGACAGGGCCGCAGTGATCTGTATCGAGCATACCGGGCGTGATCTGATGCAGAACTATGTCCATACCGCCCATGTCCTGATATTCGAGTGCTCTGAAGAAATGACCTGCTCCGTAGCCCATACGCTGATGTGTATTCATATCCTCGATGATATGACCTATGTACATGACTCCATGCTCACGACACCATTCACCGAGCATTTTTTCGAAATTATCTCTGTAGAGCTTTGTGCAGACATCCATATAATAGCATCTGAGCGGATGGATAGCGTCATTCTCATAGGGGTGGAACAGTGCGGGAAGCATGAGCCTTATTTTATCAAGCTCAAGTCCCGATGCTTCGGCTATAAGCTCGGGCAGATCATCACGCCATGGTATGGGAGTGTACATCTTGCCGAGCTTCGTATCATAGTTGTGATGATCGTTTCCGAATCTCGGCTCATCGGAGAAAAAGCCTACGAATGTATTTCCGAAGTATTCGGAAAAATGCTCATAATGCGGCTCGTAAACAGCTTTCAGCATAGCCTGACATGATACGGGATTCAAAGGATCTATCCATTCGGCTTCAACGGTCTTGTGAGTCTTTATAATAAAATAGACTCTCCACGCTCCCTCGGGAACGTCCCATGAAAGCAGACCGTTTTTCAAACTCGGCAGCAGGTTTATCGGCTCACCCGTAAAGGAATAGCCGTTTTTCTCACGACGATACGCTACTATCGATACGAATGACTCGTCCTCATCTATATCAAGAGCCATGGTATGTACGTTTTTTCTCGGCCCTGCATAATCACGCCAGTCAAGACGGATAAGATTTTTTCTGAGCTCGCTGTGCTCTTCTATATAGCCGTTAGCGTAGCCTGTCGGGAAACGCTTATCGTCAAGCAGCCATACACGCATACCTCTGCGCTTTGCCTCATCAAGTATAAATTTAAAATCTATCCACCACTGCTCATGCCCGAATTCCTCATGCGTGCGGCTCTCTACGCAGAACTCGCTTATGTTTGCACGCTCTATAGCATCTATCTCCTCACGTAAGCGCTCATGGCTCTCGCCGTGCTGCCAGAAGAACGGCAGAACGTGCTCGCCGCTCTCTTTATTTTTCAGGCAATCGTTAAGTCTACGTTCTAAACTCATGTCTTGTCCTCACTTATCAAAAATATTGACATTATTATAGCATATAAACCGTTTCTTGTAAATATAGACTCATCATTGATTGACAAAACATATTTTGTAAAGTATAATTTTATTGCAAATACTGCAACACATCAACCTGTTGAAAGGAATATCGATATGAGTATAACAAAAAGCTCCTTCGGCTTCATGCCGGACGGAAAAGAAGTGTTTTCCTATCTGCTGGATAACGGCAAAAATATAAAGGCAGAGATCATCACCTATGCCGGTATCGTGAAAAACCTGTGGGTAAAGGATAAAAACGGCGACTATGTCGATGTTGTTCTCGGACGTGACTCTTTGGAGGAATATCTGACGAACAGAGGCTGCTTCGGTGCGCTCATAGGAAGACATGCAAACAGAATATACAGAGGAAAGTTCGAGATAAATGGTGTAGAGTACAGCGTAGGTATAAATAACGGACTGAACAGTCTCCACGGTGGTATCAAGGGCTTCGACAAATATGTGTGGGACGCTGTCGAGCATGACGATGAGAATGCTCCGTCACTCGAGCTTACACTGTTCTCACCCGACGGTGACGAGGGCTTCCCCGGAAACCTCAACGTCAAGGTCACATACACTTTAAACGAGAAGGACGGTCTTGTAATGCGCTATGAGGCTGTTTCGGATAAGGATACCGTAGTTAACCTGACAAATCACAGCTATTTCAACGTAAACGGCGTTGGAAACGGCAATATCTATGATTTGAGCGTGCAGATGAACTGCTCGTTCTTCACTCCGAATACAGACGAGTGCCTGCCCTACGGTGAGGTGTGGTCTGTCAGCGGTACACCGTTTGATTTCACCGATGCAAGAATAATGGGAGATGTGATCCATGACGATTATGAGCAGCTCACCATGTTCGGAGGCTACGACCATAACTTTATCATCGACGGCACAGGCTACAGGAGAGCTGCCACCGTAGCAAGCAAGACCTCGGGTATCGTAATGGACGTCTATACGGATAAGCCGGGGGTTCAGCTCTATACAGGTAACAGCATTGAGGAAGGAAGAGTCTGTAAGGACGGCAGAGTATACTCAAAGCATGAGGCACTTTGTCTCGAGACTCAGTTCTTCCCGAATTCCACAAGCTACTCACACTTCCCGTCACCGATACTCAGAGCGGGAGAAAAATACGACTATACTACAGAATACAGATTCTCCGTAAAATAGCCGAAAGAGGATACTGAAATGAAAGAGATAAATTATTCACTATGGGAAGCTGCACCGGGTACGGCAAATTACGAGCCGTATATCACACACTATATTCCTGAAAAGCCCTCTACTGATGCTGCGCTGCTGATAATTCCGGGAAGCGCATACAAAAACTGTCCGGCAAATCCGAAGCAGGAGGGTGAAAGAGTTGCAAGGTATTTCTGTGAAAAGGGAATAAATACGTTCGTGCTTGTATACAGAGTTCTGCCTGATGTATATCCGCTGCCTATCCTCGACGGCAGACGTGCAATGAGATATATAAGGTATCACAGCAGTGAATTCGGTATCAATAAGAACCGTATCTCAACGATAGGCTATTCGTCGGGCGGTCACCTCGCAGCATCATTGACGACATATCTCGATAAGATCGATCATGAATGTATGGATGAGATAGATAATGAGAGCTTTGTTCCGAATTATCAGATACTGTGCTATCCCGTGATAAGCCTTGACCCCGATAATTATTTCACGCATCAGGGCTCGGTGACGAATCTACTCGCCGACAGAGTCGATGAGCTAAAAGATAAACTGAGTCTTGAGAGATCCGCAGTCGAGAGCGTACCTCCTACGTTTATATTCCATAATTTTGACGATGATGGCGTAAGTGTTGTAAATTCACTCAGATTTGCGGAAAATCTAAGACGTAAAGGCACAGCTGTTGAGATGCACATCTTCCCTGACGGCGGACACGGCATAGGTCTGCCGATCGAAGACAGAAAGGATATGAATCACAACAGAAAGTGGATAGAGCTTGCAGAGGATTGGCTCAGATATAACGATTTTTTCGAATAAAAATATAAAAGGCTCAGTCGGTATATAGTATGTACCGACTGAGCCTTTTGCAAACTGTTATTTACTGCATTCAAGCTCCGCATACGTTCTTCGAATAAAAAACAGAGCGATAACAAAGGTCAGGATATCCGCAAGAGGGAATGACCATAAAAGTCCGTCAAGTCCCATAAATATCGGCATGATAACAGGTAAAAATACGCCGAAGATGATCTCACGTGTCAGTGAAACGATAGTGGATGCTGCTGCCTTACCGAGTGCCTGAAGATAAATGAACGTACCCTTGTTGACTGTCGCAAGCACCATCATGCAGAGGTAGGTACGGAAGCATTTTATAGCGAAATCTGTATAATATGCACTTTCGTTTGATGCTCCGAAGAGATTTGCGATCTGAAGCGGGAAGCATTCCACTATGATGAGAGCTATTCCGCCGACCGCAGCCTCTGCGATCAAAAGATAGGTGAAAAGTGTCTTTGCTCTGTCACGTCTGTCTGCTCCGATGTTGTAGCCGACGATCGGAATGCAGCCGGCGGATATACCGATAGAGATGGAAATTGCGATCTGGAAGAATTTCATGACTATGCCGAGTACGGCGAGCGGTATCTGAGCGTACTCATGCTGACCGAATATCGGATCGAGTGCGCCGTATTTCATGCAGGTGTTTTGAACGGCAGCCATGGAAATAACGAGTGATATCTGCGCTAAGAAGCTTGTCATGCCGAGTGAAAGGAATTTCGGTATCAGCTTACCACGAAGACGGAAGCTGTCCTTTTCGAGCTGTACTGCTTTCATGTGGCAGAGATACCATGCCGAGAGTGCAGCGGTCAGTATCTGACCTATAACGGTCGCAACGGCGGCGCCCATCATGCCCCAATTGAATATGAAAATAAATATCGGATCAAGTATTACGTTTGCAATGGCGCCGGACAGCGTTGCAGCCATGGCAAACTTCGGACTGCCGTCACTTCTGATTATCGGATTCATCGCTTGACCGAACATATAAAACGGTATGCCGAGTGCGATCCAGAAGAAATATTCCTTTGACATTTCGTATGTTTCCGCATTGACCTTGCCGCCGAAAAGAGTAAGGATAGGCTCGCTGAACAAAATATAAACGGCGGTCAGGATAATGCTTGCTATTACGCAGAGCACAACGGAGTTTCCGACACTGTGATGTGCATTGTCTTTATTGTCACTGCCGAGTGATATGCTTACGAATGCACAGCAGCCGTCACCGATCATGACTGCGATGCCGAGAGCTAAAACAGTAAGAGGAAAGACAACGGTATTTGCCGCATTGCCGTACGAGCCGAGATAATCGGCATTTGCTATAAATATCTGATCGACAATGTTATACAGTGCGCCTACGACAAGAGAGATCACGCAGGGAATAGAAAACTTTTTCATCAGCTTTCCTATTTTTTCTGTTTCCAGAAACGCATTTGATTTTTGTTCCATCATATTCACCTTTCTTTACATAAAAACAGCGTGCAGCTTATGGTCGCTGGAATTACGCCATAGGCTACACGCTTTTTTTGAGATATTTTAGTCCAGATAGTTGCCGACCGGACTGGAATTGTACTGCTTAATGACCTTTATCATTATTGAACCATCGGACTGCTCGGTCTCTTCCACGATCTTATACTGAGTACGATTGCGTTCCAGAGTCTTTTTGTACTGCTCCACTTCGTCCTTTACAAGCTTCACAGCGTAATCATGTCCGACATCTTCCTTCAGCATAAAATGAAGAGTCTGACAGATACAAGCCGCCTTTACACGTTTCATTACCATGCCCTCCATTCTAAAATAAATATGTAGCTAATACTCATGCAAAGTCACATCGGTGGCTCTGCGGATCATAGCTATATTTTAACATTTATTTTCCGAGCTTTCAAAGGTACTTTTTCACAAAAATATGCATTTACGGCTAAAAAATAATTTTATATGCTTGTATAGACGGAAAATATTATGAAAAAATGCAATTTTACTGATAAACGATAACGATATCTTGTCATTTACGATCCCATATTAATATTCATTCAGCGCACAAATCGGTTAAAGACTGAACGTTGACAGCCGAGATGAGGCGCGACTTTCAATATAAATTACAGGAAAAACACGATAATATTTTAACAAGTGTATCTTGTTTTTTTGCGAAAACATGGTATAATTAATTGAAATGCTCTGGAAAGGACAAAATGTGATGGTACTTGCGATAGATATTGGCAATACGAATATAACTCTCGGCGGCTTTAATGATGATGAGCTTACATTTGTAGCTCGCATATCTACGGATATGTCAAAAACATCGGATGAATACGCTACAAAAATACATCATATGCTGTCTCTGTATGAGATCGACAAAAAGGTCATAACAGGTGCTATAATATCATCTGTTGTGCCTCCGCTGAATATGATATTCAGAAATGCGATAAAATTTATCTACGGCGTTGATCCGCTCATCGTGGGACCGGGCATAAAAACAGGTATAAATATACATGTTGACAATCCTACGTCTGTAGGCTCCGACCTCATATGTGCATGTGTTGCGGCACACTATATATACGGCAGTCCGTCGCTGATAGTCGATATCGGTACGGCTACAAAGATGATGGTGGTTGACAGGACGGGAGCGTTCATAGGTGTATCTATTATTCCCGGTGTACTGATGGGCATGAAGGGCTTGTCGATGGGTACAGCACAGCTCCCACAGGTGAGTCTCGAGGCTCCTAAGTCTGTTATCGGTAAAAATACCGCAGACTGCATGAAGTCGGGAGTCGTATTCGGCAATGCGTGTCTTATAGACGGTATGATAGACAGATTCAACGATGAAGTAGGGGAGGAGCTCCCGGTATATGCTACGGGAGGCTACGCAACGACGATCGTGGGGCACTGCAAGCATCGGATAACACTGGATGAAAACATGGTGCTGAAGGGCTTGAATATTATATACAAGAAAAACAATTAAATATTTGTTGTGTATTGCTCCTTTTTCGGGAGTCAGTATAAATTTTTAATGCGTTGTACCGCATGAGCGGACGACAGCAAGGAGGAATTTTCATGGAAGCAACAAACAGGAAGAGAATGACTACGAAGACATTGGTTCTTGCAGCAATAATGACAGCTTTAGTCGTCGTTTTGCAATCAATGGGACAGTTTATCCGATTCGGCATGTTCTCTATCTCTCTGGTGCTGATACCGATAGTTATCGGTGCGGCAACCTGCGGAGTGAAGATAGGCGCATGGCTCGGATTCGTATTCGGAATGGTGGTTCTCATCGGCGGTGATGCGGCAGCATTTCTGGCAGTAAATATTCCGGGAACGATACTGACAGTATTGCTCAAGGGTATAGCCTGCGGATTGGCGGCAGGGCTGGTTTACAAGGCACTTGAGGGAAAGAATCGGTACGTAGCGGTAGTGGCTGCTGCGATAATCTGCCCGATAGTCAATACGGGAGTTTTCCTGCTCGGCGGCGTAGTATTCTTTATGGATACGATCTCTCAATGGGGCGCGGAGCTGGGCTACGGCAGCGTAGGACAGTATATGTTTTACGCACTTGTCGGAGGAAACTTTCTGTTTGAGCTTGCGACAAATATCGTGCTCAGTCCGATCGTCGTAAGACTACTGAATATAAGAAAAAAACAGATATAAAAAATACACTCGAAAGTGATATTAAGATCGCTTTCGAGTGTGATTTTTTTACGCTGTTACGATTCCGGCAGCCTCGATAAATTCAGGCAGCTTTTTTGCGTCCTCACGCATTTTGTATTTTAATATCTTACCTGCGGCATTCATCGGGAAGCTGTCCACGAATACTACATACTTAGGTGTCTTATGCTTAGCCATATGAGACATGACGTACTCTTTTATCTCATCCGATGTGCATTCCGTATCAGGCTTTTTGATAACGCAAGCCATGATCTCTTCACCGTACTGCTTGTCGGGAACACCGATGACCTGTACATCCTGCACCTTCGGATGCGTATAGATGAAGTCCTCGATCTCCTTTGGATATATGTTCTCACCGCCGCGGATTATCATATCCTTTATACGGCCTGTGATCTTATAGTTACCGTCGGGCAGACGTCTTGCAAGGTCACCTGTGTGCAGCCAGCCTTCCTTATCAATAGCGGCAGCTGTAGCCTCGGGCATCTTGTAATAGCCCTTCATTATATTATAGCCTCTTGCTACAAATTCACCGTCTACATTATCGGGACAGTCCTCGCCTGTTTCGGGATCGACTATCTTACACTCGACTCCGTAGAATGCACTGCCGACCGTGTTTACACGAACGTCGATGGAGTCGGTCGTATAGCTCTGAGTACAGCCCGGAGAAGCCTCGGTCTGACCGTATACGATGGTGATCTCCTTCATGTTCATCTTGTCAACTACCTCCTGCATTACCTTTACGGGGCAGGGAGAGCCGGCCATAATACCTGTTCTCATATGCGAGAAGTCTGTCTTGTCAAAGTTCTCATGTCCGAGCATGGCGATGAACATCGTAGGTACACCGTGGAAGCAGGTGATCTTTTCCTTATTGATACATGCAAGACCCTTTCTCGGAGAGAATGCGGGGATCGGAGACATGGTAACACCGTGTGTTACCGAGGCTGTCATGGCAAGTACCATGCCGAAGCAGTGGAACATGGGGACCTGTATCATCATACGGTCGGCGGTGGACAGATCCATACGGTCGCCGATGGATTTACCGTTGTTTACTATATTATAATGCGTGAGCATAACGCCCTTGGGGAAGCCTGTTGTGCCTGAGGTGTACTGCATGTTGCAGACATCGTGCTTGTTTATCATAGCTGCACGGCGATATACTGCCTCGACAGGTGTCTTTTCAGCCTGAGCGACTGCCTCATCCCATGTCCAGCAGCCCTTTTGCTTCGATTCGACTGTTATGACATTACGCAGGAACGGCAGCTTGCGGCTGTGGATAGGCTTTACCTCATCGTTCTGCTCAAGCTCGGGGATGAGCTCTTTGATTATTGCAACGTAGTCGGAATCCTTGTAGCCGTCTGTCATAACGAGCGTATGTGTATCGGACTGACGGAGCAGATATTCAGCCTCATGTATCTTATATGCTGTGTTTACGGTAACGAGAACAGCACCGATCTTTACTGTAGCCCAGAATGTGATGTACCACTGAGGTACGTTCGTAGCCCAGATAGCTACATGGTCACCTTGCTTTACGCCCATGCTGATGAGCGCACGTGCAAAGGTGTCAACGTCATCACGGAATTCGGGATATGTTCTTGTGTAGTCACACTCTGTGTAGCGGAATGCATACTGCTCGGGGAATTCCTCGCACATGCGGTCGAGGACCTGAGGGAATGTATAGTCAATGATATGATTTTTCTCCCATACGTAGTAGCCGTCGCCGCGCAGATTCTTCTGAAGACGCTCCATGCCGTGGCTATTACCCATATACTGAGACATAAAGTGAACGTAATGCGGAAGAACGATACCTGCCTCGGAAAGCTCGGGAGCGTATTGCTTGAGCCACTCGAGTGAGATATAGCCCTCGTAATTGAGTGAACGCAGAGCCTTCATATATTCCTCCATCGGAGGCAGATCACCCTCGCCTACGAGACGGTATTCGACCTGGTCACCGTTCATGACGGAATCCTTGATATGACAGTGCTTGATAAATGCACCGAGATTTTTGATCGTAGTCTCGGGGGACTCATTGTTGAAGCGGTAGGGATGGTTCCAGTCCCAGAGAGCTGCAACACTGTCGCTTCCTATACGTGCGAGAACATCCGAAAGACGAGCCGTATCGGAGTAAACACCGTTTGTTTCGATAAGGAGCATAACTCCGGCTTCCTCTGCGATGGGAGCGAGTATCTTCATCGGAGCGATAACATTTTCATCATCAAAATCATCCTCGGGAGCTATATTGCTATCGGCAAGAACACGGATATATGGTGTGCCAAGCTCCTTTGCAAGAACGATATACTGCTTGAGCTCAGCTATAGCCTCGTCATGCTTTGACGGATCCTTCAGCTCACAGCCGGAGGAAAGACAGCAGATCTCGAGCTTGAGTCTTCTGAGCGTAGCCTTTGTCTCGTCGATATTTTCCGGACAGAAGGGTGAAGAATGACCCTTAAAGGTGTTTGCAAAGCCGCGTACTTCGATACCGTTGAAGCCGAAGTCCTTTGCGGTGGAATAGATTTCAGCCCATGTGTAATCCGGGCAAGCCAGTGTAGAGAATGAAAGCTTCATAATAGATCTCCTCAAATATTATAGAATAAATATAATCGGAAAGGGAACCGTACCGCTCGTACATGATGCTCACATGAATTGCAGCATTGAGATGATTTTCACAAGATGAAAAATAAAAAAGCCGAGTCTCAATAAAGAGACGCGGCAATAAACCTCGTGGTACCACTCTTTTTCGGTATATAAAATACCCTTTCCCGGACACAACGTGATGTCCTGCCCTGTTAACGGTGGGTTCCGTTCGCATCTACTCGGCTGTGAGCCTTTCAAACGACTGCTCAGGGATGAGTGTTAGACACTTCTCCGACTGTCTTGCACCAACCGACAGCTCTCTGCACAGATTACGAGTCCGTTTTTTCCCATCATTGCATTTCTCAAAAAATCAACATTTCAATTGTAGCACTCCTAAAGACATATGTCAATAGGTTAACTGAAATTTAACAAAATGTTTTCAGTGCCGATCGGTGCGAAATAAATCGATAAATATGTGTTGTCAAATAGTAAAACACATGTTATAATAACAGGATAAGGGGTTGTTTTGTTTGAAAGATGCAGAAAACTATGAGTTCTTTGACGATATGGCGATACCGATACGCAAAGAGACGAATACCGGCGATTTCAAGGTGAGCTTCACATATGACGAGAATGAATGCACTGTGAAAATGGAAGTTTTCAAGGATGATGAGAAGTGGATGTATCTTGGACGAGGACGTGTGTTTGACGGAGTAACGGATATAAAGCTCATGCCGCTGATAATAATCGATCCCTTTCTTGACGGATTCGGAGTTGTGTCATCGAAATATCTCAAGATCGTGATAAAGGTCATAATACCGAAGATCACTGCGTCAAATATCAGAGTCGAGCGTAATTTTGAGCTCACGGGAGTGCCGTTTGCGATAATAACGGTAAAGGGCAGACTCAATAATATGGGCTGCATGGTCGAATGGTACGATAAGCCGTTCCTGTTTAAAGAGGTACGAGGTCTGGACGGCTATGTGTACGCAGGCAGTAGATTTTACAAGGGAAGTCTCGAGGATGTCAATACTCTCATAGGCTTTGATTCCGAAAATGCCGTAGTAAACGAGGTCACACTGTCAAGGCTTTATGCGACCTCGTCCTATCTGTTCAAATTTGAAGCTCCGCAGCTGGAGGAGCATTTCAAGTCGCCCGGAGGATATGACGGTTCACAGCTGAAAATGAATGATATTATCGGACACAGTGAGTTGAAAAGCTTTGCAAATACCGCTCCGGTGCCGGAGAAAAAACCGATAACACGAAGCTTTGGAGGCCCTGCGCTGCTTGATACAGTAGTGACAGTAAAATACAGAACGACGAGTGCAAAATATACTTCTTTTGTCCATGAGGCAAAGCGATTGTCCTCAATGCAGGGCAAAAAGTGCGATTTCGTACCATTCGTATGCTATCTCCCGGTGTACAGCTCAATGACAAAGGAACAGCATGACTGGTATTTCTACTGGCGCAGTGAGTTCCTGAAAGGAAATATACTGAAAACCGATTTTTCATATATATTTGTCGCAGTTTACGAGATAATAAACAAGGCGGTAGCACCCGGTGAGGCTGCACTCGACAGGATGCTGTCAATATGGAAAGCGTATCGTGACGATTTTCCCAGACTTGACAGGTATATGCCTCAGTGGTGCATGGATTATATACTTTTAAATTCGATAGACCGCTCGATAGAGAGCATCCTGCAAAGCGTGGATATAGCTCCCGATTGCCTTGCACCTTATTCAGAGCTGTATTATAATGAGACGCTGAAAAAGGGCTTTTCTAAGCTGCCTATAGATGTACTGTACAGTATGAGCGATCATGATGTGCGAAGCGGCAGACTTTACAAAAACGGCTTCGGAGACAGATATGAGAAAGCACTTATAAAGGCTCTGGAAGCGATGGAGGAGTATTCTCTCAAGACATATGATAAGCCGCTGACAGAGCAGCTTGCACCTCCGATATCGCAGCTTTCGTGGGACAGCTATCGAGGTGCTGTATGTGCTCATGCGGCGGCAAGACGTGTCGAGATACAGTATCGTCCGTATTCCACCTCGAAGCAGTTCAGAACGTTGCTGTCATCGATAATGAAGCATGTGGAAAATATTGTGCGTACACAGTGCAAGCTCACGGGAAGACTCAGCTCATATAAGCTCGATAAGGAATACACGGATGTTATAGAAAATGCTCTGATAGAAAAGCATACTGTTGAAAAGCCGATAAAGCATGTAGATACGGAGGAAAGCATTGCGGCAAGGGAGTATGCGAAAAGACTTGACAATATCGATATAGGTAAGGCTGCGGAGCTGGAGAACGAGTCGTGGGAGAATACGAAGCTGCTGCTTGATGCGGCAGGTGAGGAGCTTATAATGGAGGCTGAGCCGGAGGAGGCAGAGCTTGCAGTGGAGGAGAGCGAAGGCTGCGAAGACTTCTTATCCGCACTCACCGAGCTTGAGACTCGTGTGGTCAGGCTGCTTGTGGACGGCTCGGATACAAGTGAGATCGATTCGCTTTGTGCCGCTGAGTTTACCTTCGCCGATGCTGTATATGACTCCGTAAATGAAAAAGCAGTTGATATTTTAGGCGATATTTTGATAGATACCTCGGATGTTCCGACGATCATAGAAGATTACATTACACTGTTCGACTAAAAAGGAGGTCGAAACGATGGTAAGAAAAACACCGTCTGTCCCAAAACGAATTTCGGCAGCTGTTCTCAACTCACTTGCAGCAGGTGTCGTGCCGAGACTGGGACTTGAATATATTGCGATAGGAAGGAAAAACGAAATAGCCGCACTTCTGGATGACCTGTCGGTGGTAGAAAACGGAGGCAGTGCATTCAGACTCATTACGGGACGCTACGGAAGCGGTAAGAGCTTCCTTATCCAGCTCATGCGCTCCAACGCCATGGAGCGTGGCTTTGCCGTAGCTGATGCAGACCTGTCACCTGAACGCAGACTTGCCGGCTCACAGGGGCAGGGGCTTGCGACGTACCGTGAGCTTATAAGGAATCTCTCGGTCAAGGCATCTCCCGACGGTAATGCTTTGCCGGGCATACTGACCAGATGGATATCGAAGCTACAGCTGGATGAGGCACGTAAAAACGGCTATGCACCGGGCAGTGCGGAGCTTTCCAAGGCGACAGAGCTTGCGATAATGGAAGCAGCATCGAATTTCGAATCACTCGTACACGGCTATGACTTTGCGAAAGCGATCACCACGTTTTACAGAGGTGTGGTCGAGGGCGATGAGACGAAAAAGCAGGCATCGCTGAAATGGATACGTGCGGAATATACTACGAAAACACAGGCAAGGCGAGAGCTTGAGGTGTCGTCGATCATTACAGATGATACATGGTACGACTGTACAAAGCTGATAAGCTCACTCATGCTTGCGGCAGGTCACAAGGGACTTATAATATTTATCGATGAGGCTGTTAATCTGTACAAGATCGTGCAGTCAGTTTCACGTGAGGCAAACTACGAGAAGCTTTTGAATATATTCAATGATTGTATGCAGGGTAAGCTGTCGAATATGGCATTCTTTTTCGGAGGAACACCGCAGCTTTTGGAGGACAACAGGCGAGGACTCTACAGCTATGAGGCACTCAGGTCACGTCTTGCGTCAAACCGCTTTGCGACCGCAGGAAAGCGTGACTACAGAGGACCTGTATTGACGCTCGATCCTCTGACTCCAGAAGAGCTTCTGGCTCTGCTTAAGAGGATAATGTATATACATTCGGTACACTACGATTGGAATGTGCCGATCAGCGATGAACAGCTTTTGACCTTCGTTCGATCACTTACGGAGAAGATGGGAGCGGAAACACTTCTCACACCTCGTGAGGTAGTGCGTGATTTTACGGGACTATTGAATCTTATGCATCAGAATCCCGAGGAGTCCTTTGAGTCACTCGTTTCGGGACTTGATATCAAGCCTGCGAACATGGAGACCGAGAGCGTAGAGGACGAGTACGCCGAGTTTGATATTTAAAAAGATATATTAAAGGAAGCAGCATATGGAGACAAATCCCTTTTATAGGCTTGCACCGTTTATTCAGGAATACATCTACACTCACGGCTGGACGTCGTTGAGAGCGATACAGGTAGCCGCATGTAAAACAATATTCGAGACTGATGATAATCTACTGCTCTCGGCAGGAACTGCATCGGGCAAGACTGAGGCGGCGTTTTTCCCGATACTGACATTGTTTGAGGAGGATCCTCCGATGACGGTAGGTGCATTATACATAGGCCCATTGAAGGCGCTTATCAACGATCAGTTTGAACGCCTTAATGAGCTGTGCCGTGAAGCTGATATACCTGTATGGCACTGGCATGGTGATGTTGCGATGTCACATAAGAAACGGATGATGAAAAATCCGTCCGGAATATTACAGATAACGCCGGAGTCACTTGAAGCGATGCTCATGCATAAGCACTCCGAGCTTGTAAGACTATTCGGTGATCTGAGATTCATCGTTATAGATGAGATACATTCACTTATGAGAGGTGACAGAGGCGCACAGGTGCTGTGCCTTATAGAGAGATTGTCGAAGCTGTCAGGCTCGAATGCGAGAAGAATAGGCTTGTCGGCTACTATAGGTGATCTTGAAGCAGCAGGACGATTCCTTTCCGCAGGCAGCGGAAGAAAGACCGCAACGCCGAGGATATCTGTCAAGGGTACTAAGTGGAGATTGTCGATGGAGCATTTCTTTGTAAGCGGCATTCAGTCAGGTGAGCTTACGGAGACAGCTATGGGAATGACACCGCTCGACTCACCGCAGGATACGGCTCCGGCTGATGCAGACCCCGGAATGGGATATATCTTCGAGCATACAAAGGGTAAAAAATGTCTTGTATTTGTAAATTCACGTGAGGAATGCGAGGCTGTGACTACGTCACTTCGCCAATACTGTGAGGAAAAAGCAGAGCCCGACAGATTTCTTATCCATCACGGCAATCTTTCAGCGTCATATCGAGAGACTGCCGAGGCTGCCATGAAGGATGACACTCAGACTATGACGACAGTCACGACGGCAACACTCGAGCTTGGTATTGATATAGGCAGACTGGAGCGTGCGTTTCAGATAGATGCACCTTTTATGGTGTCATCGTTCTTGCAGCGCATGGGACGTACCGGAAGACGTGATACTCCGCCGGAGATGTGGTTCGTTATACGTGAGGATGAGCCTGAGCCGAGGACGATGCTTCCGAATATGGTGCCGTGGAAGCTGTTACAGGGAATAGCACTTGTACAGCTGTATGTGCAGGAGAAATATGTTGAGCCGCCGAAGCCCGACAGATTACCGTACAGCCTGCTGTATCATCAGACAATGAGCACTCTTGCTTCATGCGGAGAGCTTTATCCGAGAGAGCTTGCGTCAAAGGTGCTTGGATTATCTGTATTTTCGAATGTACCGCAGGAGGATTATAAGCAGCTGTTAAAGCACCTGCTCAATATAAATCATCTGCAAAGAACGGCTGAGGGTGGACTCATAATAGGACTTGCAGGTGAAAGAATAGTAAATTCATTTAAGTTTTATGCTGTATTTCAGGAAAATGAGGAATTCATGGTCAGATGTAAGTCTCAGGAGCTGGGCACGATAGTCATGCCGCCGCCGGTAGGTGAGAGGATAGCGATAGCAGGTCACGTCTGGGTAGTCGAGGAGATAGATCTGAAGCGTCACCTTGTGTATGTGGAGATGGTCAAGGGAAAGGTGCCTGCCTACTTCGGTCAATGCCCGGGTGATATAACGACAAAGGTACTCGAACGTATGAGACTTGTACTGTGCGAGGATATGGTATATCCGTATCTTATGAAAAATGCAGTGGCACGTCTGGGTGAAGCCAGAATGATGGCGAGAAATGCGGGAATGACACACACATCACTTATAAATCTCGGAGGCGAGATGTGGGCATTCTTCCCGTGGCTCGGAACGTATGCATTCCTTGCGATGGAACGATTCTTGAAAATAAGATGTGCCGGAAAGCTCCAAATGAGCGGAATGGAGTCTGCGAGACCGTATTTTATACAGTTTAAGATGAAGGTCGGAAGAGATGAATTTTTCAGGACGCTTGAGGAGGAAATACGCCGCCCGTTAGATCCAATGGAGCTGCTTTATCCCGATGAAGTACCGTATTTCGAAAAATACGACGAGTTTGTACCCGAGGAATTGATAAGAAAAGGCTTTGCTTATGATATTCTCAATATCGATGAGCTGAAAATGCGTATTTCGGAAATGACAAGGAAGCAGCTCACTGCTTCAATCGAGAATAACGAGCTTATGCTATGAAAAATAAATGTATAAAAACAGAAAAGCGTTTCATAATAAGAACGGAAATCACAAAAGGAGTAAAATTATTATGAAAAAGTTCCTTGTTTTTATACTCATAGCATCGATGCTGTTTGCAATGGGGATGAGCGGATGTGCGAACACAGCTGACGACGGCAAAAACACATCTGGAAGTACACTGAAAAATTCCGGAGGATCGAGCTCGGCGACGAAGCCAGGTTCTATAATAAACTCTACACTGGACGATATGCTTGAGGGCAGCAACAGCAGCTCCGGCAGCATATCCTCAGGCTCGATGTCATCCGCAGGCTCTCTTGGCAGCAATGGGATAAACGGCAGCACGAATAAAGGTAAAGGCTCGTTCATGTTTAACAGCAAGCTCTATACTGTAACGGATGAAAGTATCGATAAAGAAAAGCTTGACGTGCAGCTTACGTCGATCGTGGCAGGTGTGACGGGAATACCATCAAAGGACGGCGAGGCTGTGGGACTGGACAGCGATACAAAGATATACAGGATCAAGGATTCTCAGGACGATAAGGAAGTAGCGGTGGAGATAGACGGAAGGTACTTCAAGGCAGAGCAGGATAATACAAAAGAATAATTAAAAGCCCGAAACGAAGCTTCGTTTCGGGCTTTGAGCTTTATCTGTTACATTGGATTTCTCGGAATGTTGTACTTTTTGCAGATAGCTACGATCTCGTGAACACGTGCCTGAGCTGCTGCAAGACGAGCTATCGGAACACGGAACGGTGAGCAGGATACATAGTTGAGGCCTACGTTGTGACAGAACTCAACGCTGGACGGATCGCCGCCGTGCTCGCCGCAGATACCGAGCTTGATATTCGGACGTGTCTGACGGCCGAGCTTACAAGCCATCTCTACAAGACGGCCTACGCCTGTCTGGTCGAGTCTTGCAAACGGGTCTGTCTCGAAGATCTTCTTGAGATAGTAGGATTCAAGGAACTTGCCTGCATCGTCACGGGAGAAGCCGAAGGTCATCTGTGTCAGGTCGTTTGTACCGAAGGAGAAGAACTCAGCCTCCTGAGCCAGATCATCTGCTGTAAGAGCAGCACGAGGCAGCTCGATCATTGTACCGATGAGGTATTTGAGAGCGACACCGGATTCGGCAATAACCTTGTCGGCTGTTGCAACTACGAAATCCTTAACGTATTTGAGCTCTTTCTTCTCACCTGCGAGAGGTATCATGATCTCAGGTACTATGTCAACGCCTGTTTCTTTCTTTACATTGATAGCTGCTTCGATGATAGCGCGAGCCTGCATTTCTGCGATCTCAGGATATGTTACCGCAAGTCTTACACCACGGTGACCGAGCATAGGATTGAACTCGTGAAGATCATTTACAGTTGCACGGAGCTCATCGTAAGAGATATCCATTTCGGCAGCAAGTGAACGTATATCCTCGTCCTCCTGCGGAAGGAACTCATGGAGAGGCGGATCAAGGAGTCTGATCGTTACGGGACGATTCCCCATAGCCTTGAAGATACCCTCGAAGTCTTCACGCTGCATCGGCAGGAGCTTGTCCAAAGCTGCACGACGCTGCTCTTCGGATTTTGATACGATCATCTGACGAACTGCCGGGATTCTTGATGCATCAAAGAACATATGCTCTGTACGGCACAGACCGATACCCTCTGCACCAAGCTTTACAGCCTGCTCTGCATCACGAGGTGTATCTGCATTTGTTCTTACCTTAAGTGTTCTGATCTCGTCAGCCCATGACATGAATGTACCGAAGTCGCCGGATACACTTGCATCAACCGTCGGGATCTCGCCTAAATATATATTACCGTTAGAGCCGTCAAGGGAGATGTAGTCACCCTCGCAGACCTTAACGTCACCGATCATGAAGAAGCCTTCATCCTCGTGCATGTTTATCTCACCGCAGCCTGCTACGCAGCATTCACCCATACCACGTGCGACAACAGCTGCATGGCTTGTCATACCGCCGCGAACTGTGAGTATACCCTCAGCAGCAGCCATACCCTCGATGTCCTCAGGCGATGTCTCGAGTCTTGTGAGAACTACCTTTGTACCTGTCTTTGCCGCAACGATGGCAGCCTCTGCGGAGAAGCATACCTTACCGCATGCAGCACCCGGAGATGCGGGAAGACCCTTTGCGATCGGCTTTGCCTTCTTGAGCGCTTCAACATCAAACTGAGGATGGAGGAGCGTGTCGAGCTGCTTCGGCTCAACCTTTAAGATAGCCTCTTCCTTTGTACACATCTTCTCATTTACAAGATCAACTGCGATCTTGAGTGCAGCGTGAACTGTACGCTTACCGTTTCTTGTCTGGAGCATGTAGAGCTTACCGTTCTCGATGGTAAATTCCATGTCCTGCATATCACGGTAATGATTTTCAAGCTTCTGAGCTATTTCAACAAACTGATTGTAAACATCGGGCATAATGTCACGGAGCTGATCGATCGTCTGAGGTGTACGTACACCTGCAACAACGTCTTCACCCTGTGCATTCATAAGGAACTCACCATAGAGCTTCTTTTCACCTGTGGACGGATTACGTGTGAAAGCAACGCCTGTACCGGATGTGTTGCCCATATTACCGTATACCATGGACTGAACGTTTACAGCTGTGCCCCAGGATGAGGGGATGTCGTTCATGCGGCGGTAGGTGATAGCTCTCTGATTGTTCCAGGAACGGAAAACAGCCTTAACAGCTTCAAAGAGCTGCTCCTTGGGATCTGTCGGGAAATCAAAGCCCTTACATTCACGGAAATAATCCTTGAACATAACAACAAGGCGCTGCATGTCTGTTTCGTCAAGCTCGAGGTCCTGAGTAATGCCCTTTTCTGCCTTGACCTGATCGATAAACTTTTCAAAGGAATGCTTCGGAACTTCCATAACAACGTCGGAGAACATCTGAATGAAGCGACGGTAGGAGTCGTAGGCGAAGCGTGAGTTGTTTGTAAGTCTTGCAATGCCCTCAACAACAGAATCATTAAGACCGAGGTTAAGGATGGTGTCCATCATACCGGGCATGGATGCTCTTGCACCGCTGCGAACCGATACGAGAAGAGGATTTGCAGGATTACCGAATGTTTTTCCTGTAATTTTTTCAAGCTTTTTGAGATACTCAAAGATTTCGTCCTGAATTTCAGGCGCAATCGTTTCATTGTCTTCATAATACCTTGCACAGGCCTCTGTGGATACAGTAAAGCCCTGCGGAACAGGCATACCAAGGTTAGTCATCTCTGCGAGGTTAGCACCCTTACCTCCCAGTAATTCTCTCATTTGTCCGTTTCCTTCGGAAAACAGATATACATATTTGTGCGACAATGAAATTCCTCCTTCTTTTACTGATATGTGTGGGGAACCGATCTATATAATGTTCGATACGGTCAGTTTTACGATAAACAGGCAGAAAAAAATGCCGTTTATATTATTATACTACGTTTTTGAGAAATTTCCAGTATTTTTTTCAACGATACTGAGTCGATTATTTTTTTAATTGTTAAAATATACAATATTGAAAAATGAAGGATAACTTGCAAAATGAAAAAGAATGAAAATGAAAAAAGATATGCTGAATAATACAAAATAAGCATGAATGCAATGGAAAATCAAAAATCCTGCATAATACATGGGTGCCGTGGATACAGGTCGGCAATCTTTATATTTTCTTTACAGCAACGGAAGAAAATTTCGTATATTTTAACAATTTACCGTGATGTGAAACGATAGGTAGTGAAATTTAATAAATAATAATGTATAATATAGATCAAAAGAAAAAAGATATGCACGAAGCGGTGATACGCTTGACAGACATATCACCGCTTCGTGCATGTCAAAAAAATACAGAGGTGTCACAGGTGCTTATAGATTTCCACACTCATTGCTTCAACGACAGACTCGCCGGGAGAGCTATCGAAAAGCTGTCTAAGGCTGCAAATATTCCTGCATATACAAACGGTACGGTAGACGATACACGTGCGAAAATGCATGAATGGGGAGTAGATTACGCAGTCGTACATAATATAACCGTTACGGTGCAGTCTCAAACACACGTGAATGACTTTGCCATAGAGCTTTTGAAGTACGAGGATATCATCCCGTTCGGCTCGGTGCATCCGATGGCTGAGAATGCGCTCGACGAGCTGGACAGATTGTACAGTGCAGGCGTTCGAGGCATTAAGCTGCATCCGGAGTATCAGGGGTTCGATATAAATGACAGGATAGCATATCCTATCTACGAGAGGATAGCAGAGCTTGGACTCGTCATGCTTTTCCACGGTGGCTGGGATGCCGCATATCCCGATTCCGAACGTGCCACGGCAGAAAAATGCGCCTCCTTTTTAGATGATTTCGAGGGTGCGAAGATAGTGCTTGCCCACCTCGGCGGTATGATGCAGTGGGATAAGATACCGAAGCTCATAGCGGGACGAGATGTTTATATGGATATATCCATGCTGCCCGGCTACTGCGACCCGATGCTTGCAAAGAAAATAATCGACCGTCACTCGCCGGACAGATTGCTCTTCGGCTCCGATTGCCCGTGGTGTACCGTGCCGAAAATGCATGAATTTATAGATAAGCTTGAACTTGACGATAAGACTTTGGAAAAACTTTACTGGAAGAATGCGGTAAAAATACTTGGTTTGGAAAAATTGACGAAAAAAATATGAATAAAATTATACTTTTTCTTGACATATGTGAATTAACATTATAAAATATTAAGGTAGGCGTTTGCCTTTAGATATATGATTTTAAATCAGTAGTGAGTCAAGCACATACTTGTGGAATCTATATCGATAAAAATGTATTATATATTTAGAAATCTTATGAAGAAGGAGGATGATACCCATAGATGTGCAAATAATAATTATTATAGCATTAGCTGTATTTGCGGTAGTCGGAATAGCTGCTGCATGTGTTATAATGTATAAAGTAGGCTATAATAACAGAAGAAAGCTGGCTGAAAAGGAGATCGGCGGAGCTGAAGCTGAAGCAAAGGACATAGTCGATGCGGCAGTGAAGCAGGCTGAATCCAAGAAGCGTGAAGCTATAGTTGAGGCTCGTGAGGAGATACAGCGTCAGCGTTCGGAGCTTGATCGTGAGGTCAAGGAACGCCGTTCGGAGTTGTCCAAATCAGAGCGCAGATTACAGCAGAAGGAAGAATCTCTGGAACGCAAGCATGAATCGGTGGAGCGTAAGGAAGAGACACTCAAGCAGAAGATCAAGGAAGCCGAGGCTGAGAATGAGCAGATAAAGATCATCAAGGCTGAGGAGCAGGGAGTACTTGAGAAGCTCTCGGGCTTTACCGCAGAGGAAGCTAAGGAATACCTTATCAAGACGATAGAGGTAGAGGCTCGTCATGAGGCAGCGCTTAAGCTCAAGGAAATTGAGTCGCAGCTCAAAGAGGATGCTGATAAAAAAGCGCGTGAGTATATTTCTCTTGCGATACAGAAGTGTGCGGCGGATCATGTGTCCGAGGCAACAGTGTCGGCAGTACCGCTGCCAAACGATGAAATGAAGGGTCGTATTATCGGCCGCGAGGGACGTAATATCCGTGCTCTCGAAACAATGACAGGCGTCGATCTTATAATCGATGATACGCCGGAAGCGATAACTCTTTCAAGCTTTGATCCGGTAAGACGTGAAGTAGCACGACTTACTCTTGAAAAGCTTATTCTTGACGGAAGAATACACCCAGCGCGAATCGAGGAAATGGTTGAGAAGTCACGCAAAGAGGTTGAGCTGACTATCAAGCAGGAGGGCGAACGCGCTATCTTTGAAACAGGTATACACGGCATACATCCTGAGCTTGTAAAGCTTTTGGGAAGAATGCATTACCGTACAAGCTATGGACAGAATGTGCTTATGCACAGCATCGAGGTCGCTCACATATGTGGAATGCTGGCATCGGAGCTCGGAGTTGACGCAACGCTTGCGAAGCGTGCAGGCTTACTGCATGATATAGGCAAGGCTGTAAATCACGAGGTAGAGGGCTCGCATGTGGATATCGGTGTAGAGCTTGCACGTAAATATCGTGAGAATCAGGACGTCATACATGCTATCCAGGCTCACCACGGTGACGTTGAGCCGACAACAGTGATCGCATGTCTCGTACAGGCAGCGGATGCAATATCGGCTGCACGTCCGGGAGCAAGACGTGAGAATCTCGAGGCGTACATAAAGCGTCTTGAGAAGCTTGAAGAGATCGCAAACTCCTTTGAGGGAGTTGAAAAATCATTTGCTATCCAGGCAGGTCGTGAGATCAGGATCATCGTTGATCCGGAAAAGGTCAATGATGACGATATAGTTCTCCTTGCTCGTGAGATGGGCAAAAAGATCGAAAATGAGCTTGAATATCCGGGCCAGATCAAGATCCACGTTGTTCGTGAAACACGTGCTATCGATTACGCAAAGTAAATTTTTTCCTGCTGTCTGCAATAATATGCGGACAGCAGGAATTTTATTTAGAACGGCGTGAAGCTGTAAGAAAGATGTAAAAATTCTGTTAGAGATGCAAATTGACTGTATTTCGTCTTGACATGAGCAAAATCGAGGTATATAATCAATACTGCATAAGTAGCGTGCTACGAAATTGCATATAAATCAGTTTTTCAGAGGAAGCTATATGGCATATAAAGTAGGTATTGACGTAGGCTCGACAACAGTTAAGGTAGTGGTATTGTCGGAAAAAGATGAGCTGCTGTATCGAAGCTATGAGCGTCATTTTTCAAAGGTTAGAGAAAAAACATGTGAGCTGCTGAGTGCGGCAAGGGATACGATAGGGAATAATCGTATTCGAACGGTAGTGACCGGCTCCGCAGGCTTGGGAATGGCAAAGTCGGCAGACATAAGCTTTGTTCAGGAGGTCTATGCTACAGCTGAGGCGGTAAATACGCTCGTACCCGGTACGGATGCGGTAATAGAGCTTGGCGGCGAGGATGCAAAGATCATATTTTTCAAGGGCACGATGGAGGAGCGTATGAACGGCTCCTGTGCAGGAGGTACAGGTGCGTTTATAGATCAGATGGCAACGCTCATGAATGTGACGGCTGACGAGCTTGACAAGCTGAGCCTCCGTCACGAGAAGATTTACCCGATAGCATCACGCTGCGGAGTGTTTGCAAAGAGCGACATTCAGCCTATACTCAATCAGGGCGGAAGAAAAGAGGACGTAGCGGCATCCATATATCAGGCTGTGGTAGATCAGACTGTAGCCGGACTGTCTCAGGGACGTGAGATAGCCGGCAAGGTCGTATTTCTCGGAGGGCCTCTCCATTTCAGCATGGGACTGAGACAGAGGTTCGTGGAAACGTTGAAGCTGGAGGATGGAAATGCAGTCTTCCCGGAAAACGGTGATTGCTTTGCGGCTATAGGAGCTGCACTTTGTGCGGAAAATTATGAAGAGTCTTCTTACGAGGAGATATTTACGAAGCTTGAAAATTCCGTTGAGGACAGAGGTGCGACTGTAACGCTGCCTCCTCTGTTTGAGGATGAAAGCGACTATGAAAAATTTACGGAACGTCATAATTCGAATGCGCCACCGAAGGCAGACATAGATACATATGAGGGTAAAGCGTATCTCGGCATCGACGCAGGCTCAACTACGACTAAGCTTGTGCTCACGGATGTAAACGGCGGTATTTTATACAGCTACTATGCATCGAATAAGGGAAATCCTGTGCTGGTAGTCAAGAATGAGCTTGAGAAAATATATGCTTTATGCGGAGATAAGATATATATCGCAGGCTGTGCGGTAACAGGCTATGGTGAGGATCTTATAAAGGCAGCGTTCAGAGCCGATGCAGGACTTGTAGAGACAATAGCTCACTATCGTGCGGCTGCAAGATTCGATCCGAATGTAGATTTCATCATCGATATCGGCGGTCAGGACATGAAATGCTTTAAGATCAGAAACGGAGCGGTAGACTCCATAATGCTAAACGAAGCATGTTCATCCGGCTGCGGAAGCTTTATCGAGACGTTTGCAAAGGCACTTGAATACGATATCGCCTCGTTTTCGAAGCTCGGACTTTTTGCAAAGCATCCGGTCAATTTGGGATCACGCTGCACAGTATTTATGAACAGCTCAGTCAAGCAGGCTCAGAAGGACGGAGCATCGGTAGAGGACATATCCGCAGGACTCAGCATATCTATAGTAAAAAATGCTGTATATAAGGTAATAAGAGCGGCAAATGCAGATGATCTCGGAAAAAATATAGTCGTTCAGGGCGGTACGTTCTTAAACGATGCAGTGCTCAGAAGCTTTGAGCTTGAGCTCGAGCGCAATGTTACAAGACCTGTGATCGCAGGACTGATGGGAGCATACGGTGCGGCGATGTACGCTATGGAGCTGGGACTTGAAAGATCATCGCTTCTCAGTCGAGATGAGCTGGAAAGCTTTACGCATACCTCGAAGCCGACCACATGCGGTATCTGCTCTAACCATTGCAGTCTGACGGTGAATACATTCGACGGTGGAAGAAGATTTATTTCGGGCAATCGCTGTCAGCGTCCGCTGGGAAACAAGGCTCCGTTGCTGCCTAACCTGATGAAATACAAGCGTGAGAAGCTGCGTGCGCTGGGAAACACAGCAAATCCCGACGCACCGAGAGGCAGGATCGGTATTCCTATGGGACTTAACATGTTTGAGAACCTGCCGTTTTGGCATAAGTTCTTCACAGAGCTTGGATTTGATGTGGTGATCTCCGATGAGTCATCACGTAAGCTGTACATAAGCGGTCAGCATACGATACCCTCCGATACTGTGTGCTATCCAGCGAAGCTGATGCACGGACATATCATGAATCTGCTTGAAAAGGGCTGTAAGACGATATTCTATCCGTGTATGCCGTATAATTTCGATGAGGGAAAGGGCGACAATAACTATAACTGTCCTGTTGTTGCATATTATCCGGAGCTGCTTGCAGCAAACATGCCTCAGCTCAAGAGCGTGGAGTTCCTGAATCCTTATTTCGGACTCCATCATCCCAAGGCATTTATGCACCGTGCGGCGGAATACTTCGAGCAGAAGCTCGGCATCCCGAAAAATGAGACTACGGCTGCGGTAAAGGCAGGCTATAAGGCTTACGGTGAATATAAGGAGGATATAAGGAAAAAGGGACGTGAGATGATAGACAATGCCAGAAAGAACAATATGAAAATACTTGTCATGGCAGGCAGACCGTATCATATCGATCCCGAGATAATTCACGGAATAGACGATCTCGCATCCTCCTACGGTTTTGTGGTCATCACTGAGGACTCCGTATCAAATTACATGCAGAAGGCTCCGCAGAAGGTGCTCAATCAGTGGACATATCAGGCGCGGCTTTACTCTGCCGCAAGATATGTATGCACTCAGCCGGATATGAATCTGGTGCAGCTTGTGTCATTCGGCTGCGGTATAGATGCGATAACGAGTGATGAGACAAGAGAGATATTGGAAAAGGGCGGTAAGCTGTATACGCAGCTGAAGATAGATGAAATAAGTAACCTCGGCGCAGTCAAGATCAGACTGAGAAGTCTGCTTGCGGCGATCGAGGCGAGGGAGAAATAACATAGAAATGGCTGAATTAGTATATAATGAAAAGGGTCGTCTCCTGTTCACAAAGGAGATGAAGGAGGAGTACACTCTGCTTGCACCTCAGATGCTGCCGATCCACTTCGGAATGATCACACGCTGCTTTGAGCTTGAGGGGTACAAGATCGAAACGTTGACTACAGAGGGCAAGGAGATCATAGATACAGGACTGAAATACGTGCATAATGATACATGCTATCCTGCACTGCTTGTCATAGGTCAGCTCATAAATGCCATTGAAAGAGGGCTGTACGATCCGCATAAGGTCGCTTTGCTGATAACTCAGACGGGCGGTGGATGCAGAGCATCAAACTACATACATCTGCTCAGAAAGGCACTGGCGAAGGCAGGGTATGATTATGTGCCGGTAGTGTCGCTGAACCTGTCGGGCTTGGAGAAAAACCCGGGCTTCGGTCTGAATTTGAGAATGATACGACGCATGGCGTATGCTATGTATTACGGCGACATTCTGATGTGGCTTGGCAATCAGTGCAGACCGTACGAGCTGAAAAAGGGTGAGACAGACGAGCTTACCGAAAAGTGGAAAAATCGTATTATCAATGAGTTCTCCGAATCCGGAGGCTTGAGTCTCAGCGTATTCAGAAAGAATCTTGACGATATTGCAAGAGATTTCAGCAAGATCGAACGTTCAAAGGAGAAAAAAGTACCTGTAGGCGTAGTCGGTGAGATATACGTCAAATTCTCATCACTTGGAAACAACAATCTTGAAAGATTCCTGCTTGATGAGGGTGCAGAGCCTATAGTACCGGGACTTGCGGACTTTATGATATTTAAGGTCGATAATCGCATAGTTGACGTAGATCTGTACGGCGGCAAGCCGGGTAAGAAAACTGTTGTAGGTATACTTAAAAAGTATTTCGAAAAGCTACAGTCGGAGCTGATCGATACAGTGAAGAGATATCCGGAATTCAGAGCACCCGAGCCGTTTTCACATCTGAAGGAGCTTGTAAAGGGCTACCTCGGGTACGGAAACAAGATGGGTGAGGGCTGGCTGCTCACGGCTGAAATGCTGGATCTCATACATCTCGGTGTCCCGAATATTGTATGCGCGCAGCCGTTCGGTTGTCTGCCGAACCACGTTGCAGGTAAAGGCATGATAAGAAAGCTCAAGGATGATTATCCGAATTCCAACATCGTAGCGATAGATTATGATGCCGGAGCTACAAGGATAAATCAGGAAAACAGAATAAAGCTGATGCTTGCCAATGCTTTGAAGCTCAAGGAAGCGGAAGAGGTATCTGTATGAGCAGCCGGGAACAAAATTTGAGTGATGATCTTGGCTTTTACTTCAAGCGAATAGATGTTATGATGGTAAAACAGGTCAACGCTGCTCTGAAAGAGTACGGTATGACCTTTTCGCAGATGAAGGTGCTGGTGTACATACTCGGTCATGAGGGTGAGAGGATAAATCTTCGTGATATAGAGGAGCGGTTTGAGCTGACTCATCCTACTGTAGTAGGAATACTCAAGCGTATGGAGCAAAAGGGCCTGATCGAAAGCATACAGAATCCGTCGGACAGAAGGAGCAGAAATATTGTACCGACGCAGAAGGCGTATGAAGTGGATGAAGAAATGAAATCGGCACGGGAAAAGCTGAACAGAAGCATCGCAAGCAAGATCACCGATACACAGCTTGCACAGCTGCGTGATCTGCTGGAGCTTGTGTACAGCGGCTTGTGTGAATAAAAAATAAATCAGTACGAAAGGAACGACACTATGAATAATTTTACTTATTATGCACCGACAAAGGTGTTTTTCGGTAAGGGAGAGGAAAATAATGTCGGCAAGATAATCGCCTCCTACGGATATAAAAAAATAATGCTCCACTACGGCGGTGGAAGCATTAAAAAGAGCGGCCTGTACGACAGAGTGGTAAAGTCACTCGTCGAGAATAATATAGAATATGTTGATTTCGGCGGAGTAGAGCCAAATCCGAAGCTGTCGATGGTGAGAAAGGGCGCTGCAATATGCCGTGAGAACGGAGTAGAGATGCTGCTTGCGGTAGGTGGAGGCAGTGCGATCGACTCGGCTAAGGCTATAGCTGCGGCAGCTGTTACGGATGAGGATATCTGGAATTTCAATATGAAAAGATCTACGCCGAAGAATGCACTTAAAACAGCTACTATCCTTACTCTTGCAGCATCGGGAAGCGAGATGAGCTCAAGCTGTGTTATAACGAATGATGAGCTGCCTGCATGGTTAAAGCGCGGCTTCGGTTCTGAGCTCAACAGACCGCTGTTCTCTATCCTTGATCCGGAGCTGACATATACACTGCCGCCATACCAGACAGCTTGCGGTGTAGTTGATATCATGATGCATACACTCGAGCGTTACCTGACGAAGAAGAGTGAAGCTCCTCTGACCGACAGGATAGCCGAGGGACTGCTGAAGACAGTGATAGATGCGGGAAAGGTTGCGATGTCCGATCCGTGTAATTATGATGCAAGAGCATCTCTTATGTGGGCAGGAAGCCTCAGCCATAACGATCTGACATCCTGCGGACGTGATTTCTTCATGGTCTGCCATCAGATAGAGCATGAGCTGAGCGGAATGTTCGACAGCGTAGCACATGGCGCAGGACTCGCAGTAGTGTTCCCTGCATGGGCTAAGTATGCGTATAAATACAACGTAGAACGCTTCTGCCAGTACGCAAATAAGGTGTGGAATATCGACGTGGATTTTGCCAATATGGAGCGCACGGCACTTGACGGTATTTTAGCTACGGAAAGCTTCTTCAAGTCAATAGGTATGCCTGTAAGATTGAGCGAGCTCAATATCGGTGAGGAGTCGCTGGAGGAGCTTGCGATAAAATGTACGAACTACGGTGCTCGTAAGCTGCCGGGCTACGTTGAGTACGGCAAAGAGGAGATCATTGATATTTTAAAGCTTGCACTGTAAGTGAGCGCGTAATATAAAAATAATACCGCAGAGAAAGATCCTAATTGATCTACTCTGCGGTATTTTAATATGTATCAGAAGCTTATAAGACCGAGATGCTCGAGAAGTATCTTAAGTCCCATGAGAATAAGTATGATGCCGCCTGCAAGCTCAGCTTTGGATTTATATTTTGCACCGAAGACACTGCCGATCTTTACTCCGACAGCGGAAAGCGTGAACGTGACGATACCGATAAACGAAACCGCCGGTACGATACTGACCTTAAGGAATGCAAAGGTGACACCGACTGCAAGAGCGTCTATGCTTGTAGCGAGCGAAAGAGTGAGCATATCGACTACCTCGAGCTTTTCACTCTCACAGCAGTCGGGACTGTCCTTTTCCATGCTCTCCTTTACCATTTTGCCGCCTATGATAGCAAGCAGTATAAATGCTATCCAGTGGTCAAAGGCGACGATGCTCTCACTGAGGTATGAGCCCAGGAAGTAGCCGATAAGCGGCATTGCCGCCTGAAAAATACCGAAATATGCTCCGACGATGAGCATATGCTTTATACGAGGCTTTTTTAAAGACAACCCCTTACATACGGCGACTGCAAATGCATCCATTGATAAGCCTACGGCAATGAGAAAGAGCTCGGCTATACTCATTATTCAACATCCTTTCAAATCAGATAACCTATTTATTATACAATATTCTGTCGAAAAAATCAATAAAACAGGTATAATATTTTAAGTTAATCCAAAGGAATATCGTTGTAGTCTTCACCCTGGAAGAAGAGCTGACCCTGCTTGTGTGCCTGCCAGAACAGATACTGGTCATAATAGCGCTCAATGTATATCTCACGTCTCGAAAACTCGTCCTTGAATTCCTTTTCGGTGCGTATCGCCTCTTCGATCTGACCGTTAGCCTTCTTGATGAGGATATCCGCAAAATATTTCACAAAATCACGGTGTGCATCTAAAAGCTGCCATGCAATAGTGGATGCACGCTTTGATGAACGCTTGTTTTCGGAAATGATAGGAGCAAATCCGTCAACAATAGATGGTATCGGCTTTGCGCGAAGTGCATTTTTGATATGAGCTTCATTATCTGCCTGACTGTAGTTGCAAATATAGTCAAAATCAAAGCAGCTGCTGATGCTTTCAAGATAATTTACGACGTCACGCCATTTATCACCGAAGGCGTGGCTGAAATAATCCTCTTTCAGCTCGTCAAATGTTACAGTGGAGTCGAAAAGCGTCTCGCCGTAGACGTAAAATGCAAAGCCGGTGGGGAAGAAGCTGCGCTGTGAGCAATCCTCAATGAAGCCCTTGAGCCCATGCTTTTTGAGTCCGATGACATCGTCATAGACGAGCTTTGCAAACGTCATTCCACCGAGATCGTAGTACTGACCGAAGAAGAAGTGATACCCATAGCAGAAGCAGTCACCCGTCCACATTTTTTTCCATCCCTTGAGGTAAGCAAGACGTTCTGCCTTTTCCCTCGGATATACGCAGCTGTTCACAACGTATTCGGTCAGCTCACCGGGCTTAGCGTCTACGAGGAAGGAGCGTGCTGATACGCCGGTGGTATAGAGCATTGTAAAGCGTTTGTCATTGTTGAGCTTTTCGGTTTTCGGAGGCCAGATGGTATCTGTGTAAGCGATGAATACCAGATGAGTGTCGAGCTTTCTTCTCGTCAGTTCATCGTCGATATCATTCAGGAGAATGATGTACCAGTCGGACGAGGTCTTTTTTGCACACTCCTCACACTCACAGAAGTTACCGATGTTGTCGGCAAGCCAAATGTGCAGGAAGTCTACGTTGGTTTGACTTTCGGCATAATCCGCAACATGCTTTGCAATAAGTCTTCTGGCATTCGGATTGGATAAACATACATTTGTACACAGAGGTACACCCTTGAACAGTCCGCGCTTACCGTTGACCTCGGCAAGATACTGCTTTGCCTCCTCTGGCACATCTATACCGAAGGCATCCCAACGACCGAAGCTTTCTATACCGAACGATTCGGATGTCCATCCGTGACCCATGTCATGGAAATGCATACCGCGCTTCTGTACCTCAACCTCACACTGACGCTTCCATTGGAGTATGGTTTCATACGTCACAGGCTCCTTTGGACGGAGCGTATTTTCAACATGATCGTAGTAAACGTTATAATACTGGAATGGGATATCAAATTCGATCATGAAGCTGTTCATGCCTATTTTCGGCGCAAAATCGATAGCCTCCATCATATTTGGCTGATACTCCGCACCTTCATTACACTGCCCTCTGTAACGATAGTCTGCAAGCTTACGATATTTTACACTAGGCACAGCATCAATAACGGGTATCCATTCACCGTCAATGCCCGGGAACAGCCAACGACAGCCGCAGAACCGCAAGTATCGGTATACGGCTATCAGCAGAGCGATAGGATTCGATCCTGCTATTATACCTCCGTTTGCATCGGTATCTATGTAAACTATATCGTCGAGCGTAGGATCGTCGGCATCGGACATGTCGAGCTCGAAGTCGCTCATAAGTCCGATACGGAAGCCGTCCTTTGCATCGGGAGCATATTCTATTGCTATTTCACCGCAGCGAGGCATCAGCATTCTGAGGTATTTTTTCAGCTCCTCAGCTGCGAAGTCGATCGTAGGATGCGAATGAATCTTGTAGATCATATACATTGTATCGGATCCTTTCCTGTAAATATTATGACTAATATAGCATAGCTGAAAATTCTTGTCAATAAAAAATCTTATCATTATATTTTAGCTTTTTTAGCAAAAAATTTTCATATAGGCAAATCGGAAAAAATGCCGTAAAACTTGGAATAAATTATCTTGACTTTTCGTGCTTTATCCTATAATATAGAGAAAGAAAATAGTTTATGCATCGAATGTATAGATAGTGCCGAATACAGAAAGGAAGGACAAAATGGTATTAAAGTATTATCAGGATCCGAAAGCATTTCGAGTAAATCTTGAACCGAGCAGATCATATTATGTACCGTTCGGAAGCAGTGAAGCTGCTATGACAAAGCTGCGTGAGGATTCCGACAGATTCATAAGCCTCAACGGAAAATGGAATTTTGCGTTTTATCCCACACATTACGAGGCAGAGCTTGCTCCGTGCGAATGTGCATTGCGTGAGGTAGACGTTCCCGCAGTATGGCAGTCCTACGGTGTTGATTATCATCAGTATACAAACGTAAGATACCCGTTCCCATACGATCCGCCATATGTCCCGGATCAGAATCCGTGCGGCGTATATATAAAGAATATAGATATAGAGCTTTCCGAAAACGAAAATTATTATCTCGTTCTCGAGGGCGTTGACTCCTGCTCATATGTATATGTAAATGACCAGTTCGCATCATACAGTGAGGTGTCACATAGCACCGCCGAGACAAATATCACTCCTTTACTGAAAAACGGAGCTAATAAAATAACCGTCGTAGTACTCAAATGGTGCAGCGGCTCCTACATGGAGGATCAGGATAAGTTCCGTATGAGCGGTATTTTCCGTGATGTATATATCCTTCGCCGCCCGAAGGAGCATATAAGAGATATTTTTGTACGTACAGACCTGACAGATGACAACGAAACAGCTTTTGTTGATGTCGATGTCGATATTATAGGAAACGGAAATGCAGCATATAAGCTTCTTGACGCAGAAGGACAGCTTGTTGCGGCAGGTGAGTCGGAAAACGGTACGATCAACTTCAAGCTCGGAAGCCCGAGCCTCTGGACAGCTGAGACGCCGTATCTGTACAGACTTGAGCTTGAATACAACGGTGAGCATATCGTAAAAAATGTAGGTGTCAGAAAGATCGTCGTAAAGGACGGCGTAGTGCTTTTGAACGGCACTCCGATCAAGATCAAGGGAACGAACCGTCACGATTCAGACCCATATACAGGCTTTACTGTATCACGTGAGCATATGCTCCGCGATATGCACATCATGAAGCGCAATAATATCAACGCTATCCGTACAAGCCATTATCCAAATTCACCTCTGTTCGTCGAATACTGCGATAAGCTGGGCTTCTATGTATGCGCTGAGACGGATATAGAGATGCATGGTACGGTAACGCTTTACGGCAACACCGACTGGCTCGCCTCATATGACCTTCTCGCCAATGATCCTATATTTAAGGAAGCTCTTCTCGACAGAGTACAGAGAAATATCCATCGCGATAAGAACAGCCCTGCTGTTATAATGTGGTCGCTCGGTAATGAAGCCGGCTTCGGTACGAATTTCGAGATCTGCGGACGTTGGGTCAAGGAATGCGACAAGACAAGACTCCTTCACTATGAAAGAGCACACTTTGAGCTCCCGGAAAAGAGAGCAATATACGACTTCTCCATGCTCGATGTAAACAGCCATATGTATACCAGCCTTGAGGACTGTGTAAAGTATGCTACGGAATATGATAAGCCGTACGTTCTCTGTGAATTTATACATGCGATGGGCAACGGCCCCGGCGACATCAAGGATTACTTCGATCTTATCTATAAATACCCGAAATTCCTCGGCGGCTTCGTTTGGGAATGGTGCGATCATGCGGTATACATGGGAGATACAGCTGACGGACGTCCGAAGTTCGGCTACGGCGGCGACTTCGGTGAGATCGTTCATGACGGTAACTTCTGTATGGACGGTCTTGTATATCCTGACAGACGTGAGCACATGGGACTTAAGGAATATAAGAATGTCATCAAGCCGTTCAGCGTGAAGGCTGTAGGCGGAAGTGCTATACTGTATGAAGTATGCAATATGCTTGACTTTGTAAACCTTTCCGATGTAATGCGTCTGCGTTGGGAGCTTGAGACGGACGGAGTAGTAGTTAAATCAGGCGTCGTAGAGAATCTCGAAGCAGCTCCGCACAGAGCGTGCCTTATCACTGTTGATGTAGGCAGCGTATCCGGCAACTCCTTTATAAGATTTATAGGCGAGCAGAAGGGCGGCAGAGCATGGGCTGAGGACGGTCATGAGCTGGGCTTCGATCAGATCGAGCTTTCACGTGTACGTCCGTATATCTCCGACGTTATCGGTCAGGCTACAGTTTCGCAGGAGACAGTGACCGAGGTCATCGTAAGCGGTGCATTCTTTAAGTATACATATAATAAGCTTCTCGGTACATTTACATCTATTATATACAACGGTAAGGAACGCCTTGAGTGTCCGATGGAATATAATATCTGGCGTGCGCCTACGGATAATGACAGAAATATCCGCAATCAGTGGCAGGCAGCAGGCTATGACCGTATGACGTTGAAGACATATTCCACAGAAGTATCGGATGTAGGTGGAAATACTGAAATATATACGACACTCGGTATCGGAGCGGTAGCGATCCAGCGTATTTTGAATGTCGAGACGAAGTGGACAGTACGTCCTGACGGAAGCATCGTATTCGATACAATGGCTAAGAAGACAGAGCCGACACATCCCGGTGCAGATGAGCTTCCGTATCTGCCTCGCTATGGCTTGAGATTGTTCCTTTCAAATGACGTTGAGAATGTAGAGTACTTCGGATATGGTCCGTATGAAAGCTATATCGACAAGAGAAGAGCATCATATATAAGCAAGTTCAATACGACTGTGACAGAGCTCCATGAGGATTATATAAAGCCTCAGGAAAACGGAAGTCACTACGGCTGTGATTATGTTGAACTGAGCGACGGAAAGAACAGCATCAAGGTAGCATCTCCGGACGGCTTGTCCTTTAATGCATCGCATTATACACAGGAAGAGCTTACAGAGAAAAAGCACAACTTCGAGCTTGAAAGCTCCGGAAATACAGTGCTGTGCATCGATTGCCGTCAGAGCGGTATAGGCTCCAACAGCTGCGGCCCGACACTCCTTGAAAGATATCAGCTTGACGGAGGCTTCTCACTCAGAGCACTGATAAGCTTCAACTGAGCGTAGCACGGTGAGATAGGGAGAAATTAAATTATGAAAGCATGTGTGATCCAACCGCCGTATTCGATGGATCTGAATATGTCGGATGAGCTGTTCAAGGTCAAGCTGGATTACCTTGACAGCTGCGATGATACGATGGATCTCATAGTACTGCCCGAGTACAGTGATGTACCGTGCTGTGCGAAAACTCGAGAGGAAAATCTGTATTATCATGACAAGTATATTGAGACACTGCTGGAAAAATGCGCTGAGACTGCAAAAAGATGCCAAAGTGTACTTTTTGTCAACGCATTGGACGAGACTCCCACAGGCTACAGAAATACCACATATGCATTCGATAAGAGCGGAAAGATAGTCGGCAGGTACTATAAAAAGCACCTGCCGCCATCTGAGCTTTTCGATGTAAAGCTGGACTGTGACTATACACGTGAGTTTTCAGAGCCGTATGTCCTTGAGATAGACGGTATAAGATATGCGTTCATGACCTGCTATGATTTTTACTTCTATGAGGCGTTTCCGAATATAGCACGACAGAATGTAGATATCATAATCGGCTGCTCACTTCAGCGCAGTGATACACATGAGGCACTCGAGATCATGGGCAGATTCTTAGCCTATAACTGCAATGCCTATGTAGTACGTTCATCTGTGAGCCTTGACAAAAGCTCAAATATCTGCGGCGCAAGCATGATAGTAACGCCGAGAGGTGAGATGCTCGTCAATATGAGGAGCGAGACAGGGCTTGCATGTGCACAGTTCGATCCGAAGAATAAGTATTATAAGCCGGCAGGCTTCGGAAATCCGCCTGCACCGCATTATGAATATATCGAGTTCGGACGCAGCCCGTGGCAATACAGACCGGCAGGAAGCGCTATCGTAAGGCATGACGAAATAATGCCTTATCCGAGAGTCTGCGCTCATCGAGGCTTCAGTACCATAGCACCGGAGAACAGTATGCCTGCATTAGGTGCGGCGGTTGCTATGGGTGCCGAGGAGATCGAATTCGATCTGTGGTATACAAAGGATGGAGAAGTCGTTTCCATCCACGATCCCACGCTCGACCGTGTGTCCGACGGTCATGGCTTCGTATACGATCATACGCTTGAGGAGCTGAAAAAGCTCGACTTCGGTATCAAGCACGGCGAACGCTTTAAGGGTATGCATATACTGACGTTTGAGGAGATACTTAAAAAGTTTTCCTGCCATGTTATAATGAATATACATTTGAAAACGTTGGAGGAAGCGGGAGTAGAAAATATCGACTGCCCTTATGACAGAAAGGTACTCGAAAGGATCATTGCACTTATCGATAAATATGACTGCCGAAAATATTGCTATTTCATGTGCGTAAGCGACTATGTGCTGAACATGGCTCGTGAGCTTGCACCGGATATAGGAAGATGTGTAGGCTATGACGATCATCCCGAGACGATGGTAGATCGTGCGATACGATACGATTGTAAGAGAATACAGCTTTTCAAGCCGCATTTCGATCAGTCGATCATCGATCGGGCACATGAAAACGGCATACTGTGCAATGTATTCTGGTCAGATGACCCTGAGGAAACGGTAAAATTCCTGGATATGGGCATAGACACTATCCTGAGTAACGACTATAATACGATCTCGCAGGTCGTAGCGGAGTATAAAAACAGATAAAAAAGTGACGGTATTTTATACCGTCATTTTTTCGGATTTATATCAAAAAATTGTTGTATAATTAATCGCCGAGAGGCTCACCCTTACCGTCTACTGTGATATTTCCGGTAAGTATCATTATTCCCTCTATCAGTCCCCAGATGCCGGAAGCAACAGAGCCGACTCCGCATGTGCATACGGTGATGAGAAGCTGTGCGATGCCCTTTCCGGTATAGCCGAGGTAAAAGTTATGTATGCCGAGAGAGCCGAGGAGAATACCGAGTATACCGGCGACGATCTTGGATTTGCTTGCAGCGTACGGATTTATCGGACGCTGTGATGCCAGAGCACTGCCGCATTTAACACATGCTACCGCTCCGGGAGATACGGTAGCTCCGCAGTTCTGACAATATGCTATACCTTGACCGACAGCAACTCCGCAATGGATACATACCGCAGCCTTGTCATCTATTTGTTGTCCGCAATTTTTACAGTACATAAAACGACCTCCTATATTGTTCCTGTATTTTATTATATTGCATCAAAAAGGAATTGTCAATCATAATAGGAAGGAATGTACGCATTTTTAATGAATTTGTTCGGTTTATCATGTGAAAATTTGAGCATAAATTTTGTAAAATTTATAATTTGCACTTGACAAATCACTGACTTTAGTGTATCATGTAAAGGTATTCTGCTTTACATCATTTTAGCATGGGGAGTAGCATGGAAAAGAAGCTTATTGAGATGTCGGAGCTTTATGACATCTACGGAGAGCTGCTGACTCAGAAGCAGCGAGATATTTTCGATTCGTATTATAATAATGATCTTACACTCAGCGAAATAGCCGATAACGAGGCTATAACAAGACAGGCTGTACGTGATGCGGTGCTGAGAAGTGAAGAGATACTTCGCGATTTCGAGCAGAAGCTCCACCTTGCAGAGCATTTTCGCAAAGTCAATAAATGCTGTGAGGATATCAGAGCTGCCGCCTCCGAGATCGCAGCCCTAAATAAGCAGAATTATTTTGATATGCGTATATATAACGCTACGGCAAGTATCATGTCCTGTGCAGATGAGCTACAGGCAAGTGAAGCCTCGGTACAGGATAAAGACGGCGATCATACCGATCAAACTGAGTAAAGGATATAAAAAATGGCATTTGAAAGTTTATCCGATAAGCTGGCAGGTGTATTTAAAAAGCTCAAATCAAAGGGAAGACTTACTGACAGCGATATCAAGGAAGCGATGCGAGAGGTTCGAGTTGCATTGCTTGAAGCCGACGTCAGCTATAAGGTAGTTCGTGAGTTCATCTCGAACGTCACGGAAAAGGCAACAGGCGCACAGGTGCTTGAAAGCCTGACTCCGGCTCAGCAGGTCATCAAGATAGTCAATGATGAGCTTATTGCACTCATGGGCAGCTCAAACGCAAAACTGAATATATCTTCCAAACCGCCGACGATAGTCATGCTCGTTGGTCTTCAGGGTGCCGGTAAGACTACAAACGGTACAAAGCTTGCCGGAATGTATAAGAATCAGCATCACAAGCGTCCGCTCATGGTAGCGTGCGATATTTACCGTCCGGCTGCTATTACACAGCTCGAGGTCGTGGGCGCACAGGTCGGTGTGCCTGTATTCCAGATGGGAAAGATCAATCCCGTAAACGTAGCTAAGGCAGGCGTTGAACATGCTATAAGAAACGGTAACGATATGGTATTTATCGATACCGCAGGTCGTCTCCATACGGATGAAACGCTGATGGACGAGCTTAAGAATATCAAGGCAGCCGTAAATCCGCACGAGATACTGCTCGTAGTAGATGCTATGACAGGTCAGGATGCGGTAAATACAGCAGAGGCGTTCAATAACGCACTCGGCATCGACGGTGTTCTGATGACAAAGCTCGACAGTGATACGAGAGGCGGTGCGGCGCTGTCGATAAGAGCCGTAACGGGTAAGCCGATCAAGTTCATCGGTATGGGCGAAAAGCTTGATGCGATCGAGCTGTTCCACCCGGAACGTATGGCATCCCGTATCCTCGGCATGGGCGATATGCTGACGCTTATTGAAAAAGCACAGACAGCCTTTGACGAAAAGAAAGCAGAGGAGCTTGAAAAGAAGATAAAAAGCTCACAGCTTGACCTCAATGATTACGTAGAGCAGATAAAGCAGATGCGTAAGATGGGCTCAATGCAGGATATTCTGGGAATGATCCCGGGTATCAAGGCAAATCAGCTTAAGGATGTCAAGATAGATGAGCATCAATTCGTGCTCATGGAGGCTATCGTAAGCTCGATGACTCCGGAGGAGCGTGAAAATCCATCGATCATCAATTACAGCCGTAAGAAGAGGATCGCAGCAGGCTGCGGTCAGAAGATAGAGGATGTAAATCGACTGCTCAAGCAGTTTGATATGCTCTGTCAGATGTCGAAGCAGCTCACAAACGGAAAGATGTCTCCGAACGGCTTCCCAACTAAGCTGCCGAAGATGAAAAAAGGCCTCGGTATGACTATGGGAAATAAGAAACCGACCGGAAAGGGCTTCAGACTTCCATTCTAATATGTAAAAAACACGTTTGTAATGACATATGTTATAAATGTGATAAAATAAAAATTATAAATTAAAGTTATTTTTTGGAGGAAAAAATCATGGTTAAGATCAGACTTCGCAGAGTTGGCGCAAAGAAAGCACCGTTTTACAGAGTAGTAGTAGCAGATTCCCGTTATCCGCGTGACGGCAGATTCATCGAAGAGATCGGCACATACAATCCCCTTACAGATCCGTCCACGATCAAGATCGATGCAGAACGTGCTATTTCCTGGATCAAGAATGGCGCACAGCCGACAGATACAGTTAAGGTTCTTCTTAAGAGAGCTAATATCATCGAGTAATTTAACGGCGTGAGATCAGTTTTTAGCTTTAAACCCGTTTTAAGATAAGGAGGACGCTCTGATGGCAGAGCATAGTGTCAATATGAAAGACCTGCTTATTTATATTGTGTCGAATCTCGTTGACAATCCAGACGCGATAACCGTAGATGAGATCGAAAACGAGGGTGAAACCACTCTCGAGTTGCGTGTCGCAAAGGAAGACATGGGTAAAGTTATCGGTCGTCAGGGACGTATTGCAAAGGAGATCCGCACCATTATCCGCAGTGCTGCTAATCGCATGGATAAGCGCGTCTCGGTTGAAATTATAGGTTGATTTTATTGGATCGTATTTAGATCCGATACAAAATGATCGTTTATGTAATGAGACATGGGTGACGTTTTTATTAACGTCACCTGATTTTTTAATGTGGGGTGTAACTATGAATGCTAAGAATGCTAATATCACACGTGAGGCAGCGCTTGAGCTGCTGAAGGAATACAATAAGGAAGAGTTCCATATTCAACATGCACTGACGGTCGAGGGTGTAATGAAGTATTTTGCAAACACGCTGGGCTATGGTGAGGATGTTGAGTTTTGGAGCATGGTCGGATTGCTGCACGATCTCGATTTTGAAGTATATCCGAGTGAGCATTGCATAAAGGTAAAGGAAATAATGAAGGAGCATGGCATATCCGATGAGCTGATACATGCAGTCGTGAGCCACGGCTATGGACTGACGGTGGATGTAGAGCCTGTACATGAGATGGAAAAGGTATTGTTTGCTACAGATGAGCTTACGGGATTGATCTGGGCATGTGCGCTGATGCGTCCGTCAAAGAGCGTGATGGATCTGGAGCTGAAATCGGTAATGAAAAAATTCAAAGCACCTAAGTTTGCTGCCGGATGCTCACGTGAGGTCATACAAAAAGGCGCAGATATGCTCGGCTGGACACTTGAAAGACTGATCGAGGACACGATCCTTGCAATGAGATCGATAGAAGCTTGATATAGCTGTACTAAGAGCGATAGCATGTGGGAGATACCGTAAATAATTAAAAAATTGTAAATTAAAATTTGCATTTTTCACTTGACTATAGAGAATTTTTGCGATAAAATATAGTAACAAACAAAAAATTAATATGGTGGAGGTATCTTTATGGCGAATATTATCAGCTTGCTCAGTCTGATATTCGGCTTGGGTGCATGGATCGTTCCCTTTGTTGCATTGTTTAGAAAAAGTACGTCAAATAACGGTTATATGCTCGGAAGCTTCGGCTTGTGCGTAATGTCACTTTGTTGTTTATTCATACAGATGAATAATTATGCAGCTTTGAGCAGCATCGCCGACCTGACCGTTATTGTAATGATAGCTGCCACCGTGATCTCGGCAGTTACGATAATTCTCAACATAACGCTGCTGCTAAAGCAAGCAGACGCAAAAAAATAAGTATATTAAAACACGCCTCAGTCCAAATGAACTGAGGCGTGTTTTAATATATATTTGAATATTTTACAGCTTACCCTCTCTGCTTCCGAGCGGAATGTACGTCTTTGCAGGAGCAACGCTTCTGTATGCAGGACGCATGATACGTGCATTGCTTGTGATCTCCTCCATACGGTGAGCGATCCAGCCGGCGATCCTCGCCGTAGCGAAAATAGGTGTGAAAAGCTCATCGGGAATACCCAGAGTTCTGTATATGAGCCCCGAGTACATATCAACGTTTGCACATATGCGCTTGGAGCTGCCCTTGACCTTTTTGAACATCTCAGGCGACAGCCTCTCTACCATCTCTATCAGCTTAAAATCATCACCGTAGCCTTTTTTTGCCGTAAGCTCACGAGCATATTTTTTGAGCATCACAGCACGTGGGTCGGATATCGTGTATATGGCGTGACCCATACCGTAGACAAGACCAGAGCCGTCACCTGCTTCACGTCTGAGCATCTTTGCAAGATAATCGGCTACCTGACCCTCGTCGAGCCAGTTCGGAACGTGAGCCTTTATGTCATCAAACATCTCGGATACCTTTTTATTTGCACCGCCGTGGAGCGGACCCTTGAGAGCACCTATAGCCGCAGCTATGGCAGAATACGTATCCGTGCCGGAGGATGAAAGAACTCGACATGAGAATGCGGAGTTGTTACCGCCGCCATGCTCTGCATGGAGCATAAGACATAGGTCGAGGAGCTTTGCTTCCTCGTCCGTATACATGTTGTCGGGACGAATGGTATGAAGTATGCTTTCGGCAGTGGACTGCTTGTTCCTTGGGAAATGGATATGCAGACTGTCACGATCATAAAAATATCGTTTAGCCTGATATGCGTATGCCATAAGCACAGGAAAGCGTGCAATAAGAGCCATACCCTGACGCATCATATTTTCAATGGATGTTTCATCGGGATTCTCATCGTAGCAGTAAAGACCGAGCACAGACTGAGCAAGCTTATTCATGATATTCTTGCTTGGATTTTTAAGTATAAGATCCTCTGTAAAATGCTCGGGAAGAAAACGCATATCCGCAAGAGTGTCATTGAACATCTCAAGCTGAGCCTGTGTAGGCAGCTGACCGAAGAGCAGCAGATATGATACTTCCTCGTAGCCGTATCTATCCTGTGAACGGCAGCCCTCAATAAGATCCTCAAGATCAAAGCCGCGGTAGTACAGCTTACCGGGAACAGGAACAGGCTCACCGGCTCGGATCTCGTAGCCGTGAACGTTACCTATGAGCGTAAGTCCTGCAACGACACCTGTGCCGTCTGCATTGCGAAGACCGCGCTTTACCTTTATATTATCATAAAATGCGGGATCAACAGTGTTATATTTTGAATACTCTGCGCATAGCTTGTTAATGAACTCAGTGGACAAAGCTGCCTGCTCTTGTGTCATAGCCGTACCAACCTTTACAGTTTTATCGAGGTGTATGTATAGTTATTCATCATAGAAAAATTATAGCATGAGGCATGATGTGCGTCAAGGGCAAAACTAGACAACATAGAGATTGTACAATTGTATACAATTATACAATTGTACAATCATGTGGGAAAGGATTATGAAAATATGGGAAGAATAGCAATGATGGCGATAATATTGTGCGTGCTCACTCTGCTTGCACCGATGGTAATGATGGATGGAGGCACGGCTGCACTCGGTGAAGCTCCGGAGCAGGAAGCTTCGAAGCAGGAGGTCGGGTATACCGTAATATCGGGAACAGAGGACGAGGTACATGAGAAAGTGATAGAAGAGGAAGCTACGGTAGATTCAAAGATAACGATACCTGTGCTTATCGACGGAAGCGTACAGTATTTGAAGCTTGACGAATATCTGACAGGTGTAGTTGCGGCAGAGATGCCTGCATCATTCCCGGAGGAAGCACTGAAGGCTCAGGCAGTTGCGGCAAGAACATATATAATCCACAAAAGGTGGCTCGTTGAGTCGGGCGAGACGATAGATCCGATGCATAAGGGTGCGATAATGTGCGACGATCACACTCATTGCAGTGCATATACCGATCTGTCAGTGAATGCAGGCGCAGTATTCGGTGACAATGCCGATAGCTATATAGAAAAGATCACCTCGGCAGTGCATGATACAGACGGAATAATAATGGAGTACAACGGTGAGCCGATCTCAGCTGCGTTTCATGCGATATCGGGAGGACGCACGGAAAGTGCGGCAGATGTATGGGGAAGTGATGTGCCGTATCTGCAAAATGTAGAGAGTATCGAGGATGAAACAGCGGCAATGTACACCTCGGAGGTCACATATGCTGTCGATGAAGTCAAGTCACTGATGGAGTCACAGCTGCCGTCTGCCGATCTGAGCGTACCTGTCGAGGAATGGTTCAAGGATATTGTCAGAAGTGAAGCGGGAGGTATCATGACGATCAGTGTCGGCGGCGTACAGGTAAAGGGAACGTGGCTTCGCAGTGTATTGAGCTTGGCATCCACGGATTTTACGGTGGAGGTCGAGGACGATGATATTACATTTCGATGTACAGGCTATGGTCACGGAGTGGGGATGAGCCAGTACGGAGCGAAAAGGATGGCGGATAACGGTGATGATTACAGTGAAATACTGACGCATTACTATACCGGGGTGGAGCTTCGGAAGCTTGAAAAATAATACACATGTGAATTTATGCAGTTCACATAATACCGTTTATTACAGAAAGTTATCCACAATTTCCACAGGCTTTTCCACAGAAAAAGCTGTTTGTAACCATTTTGTAACTGTTTCCACAACGTTTTCCACATTATCCACAAGGTTTTCCACACGAAGAAAAGGATCGAAGTTTACATAATACGTTATTTTTACACATTGAGGAGGTCAATAAATATACAGAATGTTATCAAAAGTCTGTGAAATATTTATAATGCGACAGGTCTTGACAAGCGTTAAAGCTACAGCGAAAGATCGACGCCCATCGTAGCGTAGCCGTTGAGATCACTTGATGCAATGTTTCCTGCGAGGTATTCGTAATAGGACTGACACACAATCATAGCCGCATTATCTCCGCACAGCTTTAATGGCGGCATATACAGCTTGATATTATTGCTGCGGCATGCGTTTTCGAGTGCTTCACGCAGATATGAATTTGCAGCGACACCGCCTGCGACAGCCAGCTTGCGATTACCTGCGGAAAATTCATTCACCGCATCGATCGCACGAGGTACGAGCGCATCGGCTACAGCCTTACAGAACGAGGCTGCAAGTCCTGCACGATCAAGCTCCTCACCCTTTTGAGTGCAGTTATGAACTGTATTTATGACTGCGGTTTTCAGACCTGAAAATGAAAAATCGTAATGCGAACCGCTGACAGATGCTATCGGGAATTTGTAGGCGTGTACGTCACCGCCTGAGCGTGCGAGATCGTCGATCATTTTACCGCCGGGGTAAGGAAGTGACAGCACTCTTGCAGCCTTATCAAAGGCTTCACCTGCGGCATCGTCACGTGTAGAGCCGATGATCTTCATATCTGTGTAGCTGCGTACATCAACGAGCAGCGTATGACCTCCCGAGGCTACGAGACAGATGAACGGAGGCTCAAGCTCGGGGAATGCGATGTAGTTTGCGGCAATGTGACCTCGGATATGATGCACCGGGATCAGCGGCAGCTTGAGAGCTGATGCAAGCCCCTTTGCAAAGCTGACACCTACAAGCACAGCGCCTATAAGACCCGGTGCGTATGTGACGGCAACAGCATCGAGGTCTGTTTTCTTGAGTCCCGATTCGATGATAGCACGGTCAACGACCGCACATATGGACTCTGTATGCTTACGTGATGCTATCTCGGGCACAACACCGCCGTAGAGCGCATGCATGTCCGCCTGCGAGAATACTACACTCGAAAGTATCTCACGACCGTCACGGCATATCGCCGCTGCGGTCTCATCACAGGATGATTCGATGGCAAGTATATACATAGTGGTAATTATGCTTTGATCCTGCAAAGCATTCTCCTTATAACATATTTTTGACCATAATTATTGCACTTTCCGTGGGATTTTCATAATAATTACGGCGTTTACCGCATGGAGTGAAGCCGAAATGCTCGTATAAGCTCTGCGCTGCGAGGTTTGATTCACGAACCTCGAGATATACTGCGCTTACGCCTGTAATGACGGAAAATAATTTGTGCAGCAGCTTCGATGCAATGCCCATTCGACGGTAATCGGGATGTACAGCCACATTCATGATAGAGCCCTCGTCCAAAACCTGACGATAGCCTACGTAGCCTGCAAGCCTGCCGCTGTCATCAACTGCTGCGATCCATGTTGCATTGCTTTCGGACAGCTCATTTTCCAGCATGGAGCGACTCCAGGGCGTTGAAAAGCATATTTTCTCCAGTGCGGCGGCTTCATCGAGCATAGACTCAGCCAGAGGAGTGATATTTACATGCAGCATATCAAACAGGCAGCCTCCTTACGGCATTCCAAATTTCCTCTGCGATCCTGCGGTAGGTATAGATCGAGCCTCCGTACGGATCGGAAATATCCTTATCCGAAAGACAAGCTATCTTCCCGGCAAACTGAGGATATTGTGATACCATAGCGTTCGCTTGTGCGGCAGTCATACAGAGTATATAGTCAAACTCCGCAAGCAGTGCTTCGCTCACTCTGCGTGAGCGGTGATGGCTCAGATCTATGTCATAGTCCTCCATAGCCATAAGAGCGTTGTCGGAGGCACACAGTCCGCATACTGTGTATAAGCCGGCAGAGGATGCCGTGGAATTCGACTTCATTTCGGTGGCATATTTCTTATACAGTGCTTCTGCCATCGGGCTTCGACATGTGTTGCCTGTACATACGAAAAGTATTTTCATACTGATCCCTGACTTTCTGAGATGAATAGAATTATATATTATGATTTATCCTTTTGCGGTATACCAGTCGTCACCGATACCGGCGTCTGCCGTGAGTGGGACACGGAGTCTTATAGCGGAAGCCATCTCGTCTCGGACAAGCTTCTTCACGTACTCCGCTTCGTCACGGTGAGCCTCTATTATCAGCTCGTCATGCACCTGCAAAATGAGGCGTGAGCGCAGCTTTTCCTTTCGCAGACGATTATATACAGATACCATAGCTATCTTGATGATGTCGGCAGCAGTACCCTGTATAGGTGTGTTCAAGGCTACACGCTCTCCGAAGGCACGTATATTGTGGTTCGTTGACTTGAGCTCCGGAAGATAACGTCTGCGACCGAAAAGCGTGGAAACGTAGCCGTCAGCCTTAGCCTGTTCCTTTATATGTGACATATACTCGTGTACGCCCGGGTACTGAGCAAAGTATTCGGAAATGTATTCCTTTGCCTGATTGCGTGTGATACCGAGATCAGATGCAAGTGAGAAGTCCGACATACCGTAGACGATACCGAAGTTTATCGCCTTTGCACGGCTTCGCATAAGAGGTGTGACCTCGTCCAAGGTGACACCTGCAACCTTTGCAGCAGTGGAGGTGTGAATATCCTCATTCGAAAGGAATGCTTCGATCATATTAAAATCGCACGATATATGCGCCAGTATCCTCAGCTCGATCTGAGAGTAATCCGCATCGACCAGCACATAGTCACTGCTCTCAGGCACGAACATGTGACGAAGCTGTGCTCCGAGCTCCTGACGAACAGGGATATTTTGCATATTGGGCTCGGATGAGCTGATCCTGCCGGTGGCTGTGATTAGCTGGTTGAATTTGGAGTGTATCCTTCCATCGACAGGCGAGATGACCTTGAGAAGTCCGTCAACATAGGTGGAATTGAGCTTAGCTATCTGACGGTATTCTATGATCTTCCCGGCGATCGGATGAAGTGCGGACAGTCTCGTTAAGACGTCGATATCGGTGGAGTAGCCGGTCTTATTCTTCTTACCGTAAGGCAGATGAAGACGCTCGAAAAGTATTTCTCCGAGCTGCTTAGGAGAGTTTATGTTGAATTCCGTGCCGGCAAGGCTGTATATTTCCTTTTCAAGCGTATCGGCACGTGAGGTGAGCTCCTTACCGAAGCCGCGCAGTCTGTCGGCATCTGCCTTGAAGCCGATGTGCTGCATGTTCGCAAGCACCTCACACAGTGGAAGCTCAATATCGTAGAGCAGCTTTGACATTTTCAGCTCGTCTATTTTACCTGAGAGCATGTCGGATAGCAGGTGTATTTTCCTGACCTTTGCAGTGATAGAGTTATCCGTATCGTCTATACCGTGGTATTTTCGAGATAGCTCATTTATATCGTATGATGACGCCGACGGGTCAAGCAGATAAGCGGCAAGTGTTACGTCAAATGTAAAGCCGCCGAACTCGATACCTGCATCGTAGAGGTACAGATATATCTCTTTAAGCTCGTAGGTGCGTTTTTTTATATCCTCAGACATGAGCCTTTGGAGAAAATCGACCCAGACAGGAGATAAATGCGATATCTTATATATATTTCCGTCGAAAAGCACAGCCGATTCCGTAAAATCATCGTTGAATGCTATGTCTACACATTTACTTTCAGCGGCCTTGTCAAGCACCGACAGGTCTTCAAGCTCTGCTGTCGGAAAATCGGGGAGTGCTGCCGACATAACAGTCGTTTCGGCAGATGCGGAGGATATGTTGAGCCTCGAAATGATCGAACGCAGCTCGAGACGAGTCAACAGTGCATGAAGAGCACCCTCATCATACGGCTTTAATATGAGATCCTGAAGATCAAAGCAGAACGGCGCATGACGCTCGATCTCGGCAAGAGCACGACTCATATAAGCACTGTCACGCCCGGAGACGAGCTTTGTACGGACAGATGCACGGATATCGGATGAGTCGAGATTGTCATAGACATTATCAAGAGTTCCGAACTTTGAAATAAGTGACAGAGCGGTCTTTTCACCAATACCGGGAACACCGGGAATATTGTCGGAGGAGTCACCCATGAGAGCCTTGACGTCGATCATCTGATGCGGAGTTACACCGTACTTTTCCATGATCGCATCGGGCGTGTAGTCAACGGTGAGACTGTGACCGTCCTTTGATGTGACGAGCTTCACTCTTACGTGCTCATCGATAAGCTGGAAGCTGTCACGATCACCTGTCAGTATAACACAGGTGCAGCCGTTTTCGGAGCATATACGGCTTGCGGTACCGATAAGGTCATCGGCTTCAAACCCTGCCTGCTCACAGCGTGGAATACCCATAGCATCAAGCACCTCTTTTAGCAGCGGTATTTGAGCTACGAGCTCCTCGGGCATCGGACGTCTGCCTGCCTTGTAATCCTCAAATTCCACATGTCGGAACGTCGGAGCCTTAAGGTCAAAGCAGACGCATACACCGTCGGGATGCTCCTCCTCAATGACCTTGAGATATGTTGTAAGGAAGCCGTAGACAGCATTCGTATATTCACCGTTCTTCGTGGACAGAAGACGTATGCCGTAGAACGCTCTGTTTATCATGCTGTTTCCGTCAATTACAAGTATTTTCATTTTGACTTCCTTTCTTTTTCTTATAATTCATTGGGCTTTCGCCGTAATATGCTTTGAACGTGCGTGAAAAATGGCTTTGATCGGAGAAGCCGCAGGAAGCAGCGACCTCGTTGAACGGTAGAGCTGTATTGCATACGAGATTACGTGCTTTTTCAAGCCTAAACTCCAGAATATACTGCTGAACAGACAGTCCCATAGTGGATTTGAATATCCTGTACAGATGTGAGCGGTTGACTCCCGTGAAATCAGCGAGCTGCTCTACGGTAAATTCACGGTAGTAGTTCTCGTTTATAAACTGTATTGCACGCTTGATATGCATCTCATAATCCGACGAGGCATAATCACTGCTGCCGCTCAGCTCTTTGTTTGCCATAATACCGGAGAGAAACATATACAGATGCCCGAGAAGCGAAAGCTCAAATGCCTTTGACTTGTCGGAGACACCGAGAATAGGCTTTATATATGATTCCAGCGGCGGCTCTATAGAATAGTGGAATACGGGATTGTCACGTGACAGACCGCAGGAGCGCATTAGCTCGGATGCATCTGTGCCTGTGAATCCGATCCAGTAATAATCCCATGGGTCAGCAATATCGGCGCAATAATATGTAGAGGTGTACGGAGTAATAAGAAATCCGTCACCTGCGGAAAGTGAAAATGCTTTACTTTCACAGTGAAATTCACCCTTGCCGCTCACTATATAGTGAATAAGATAGTGGTCACGCACAGCGGGACCGAAGGAATGTGCCGATTTGCATATCTCATGACCTCTGCTGCATACGGACAGTGATGATATATTCGGTGGTTGGATCGGAATAGGCATAGGCATACCGCCTTTCGTATTTTATGGGTGAAATGTTAAAGCTTACAGCAGGATATAAACAAAAACACAGCGGATTAAACAAATAATAATACATATATCCTGTAATCTATATTATACCACCATGCATACATAAATGCAACATAAATACAAAAAAACGCAACATCGCAGATTGCACCGTGAAAATAAATGTAGTAATATAAAAGTATAACGGATACTCAAAAATAATGAAAAATATGAAAGGAAAAAATGGATTATGAAGAAAATAGCATTTATCGGCGCAGGTAGCTTTGGCTTCACACGTGAGCTTGTTAAGGATATCCTTTCGTTCCCGGCATTCAGCGATGCACATATAGCACTCATGGATATAAATACGAAGCGACTTGAAAATATAAAGGCAGCATGTGAAAAGATCAAGGCCAAGGGAAATTATCCGTGTACAATTACAGCTACAATGAACCGTGCAGAGGCTCTTGAGGGTGCTGACGGTGTTGTTATAACGATACTGTCCGGCGGCGTACAGGTATTCAGATCGGATATCGAGATCCCGAAGAAGTACGGTGTTGATATCAACGTAGGCGATACACGCGGTCCATCCGGTATATTCAGATATCTGCGTACTGTAAACGATATGCTGGATATTTGCCGTGATGTAGATAAGTACTGCCCAAATGCTATAGTGCTCAACTATACTAATCCTATGGCAATGCTTTGCCGCACGGTACAGGGTGAGTGCAAGGCTAATATTACAGGTCTTTGTCATTCCGTTCAGGGCACAGCTCAGATGCTGGCAAAGTGGATCGGCGCAGATATGAAGGATGTTACATATCTCTGTGCAGGTATCAACCATCAGGCGTTCTACCTTAACTACAAGGTGAACGGTGTTGACGCTTATCCTCTTATAAGAAAGGCTATGGAGAATCCGGATATCTACAATGTTGAGCAGGTAAGAAATGAAATGTTCCTCCACCTCGACTATTATGTAACAGAGTCCTCCGGACATAACTCCGAATACAATGCATGGTTCAGAAAGCGCCCCGACCTTATAGAAAAATACTGCACACACGGTACAGGCTGGAATCCGGGCGAATATGCTTATATCCTGAACGAGTACTTAAAGCGTGAGGATACATGGGAGAATGATATCAAGGAATGGCTTGCAAATGATGATATAGATATCAGCCGCGGTAATGAATATGCAGCATGCATCTTCAATGCGATATTCGGTGACAATGAGATGTTTGAGTTCAACGGAAACGTTCGTAACTTCGGTCTTATCGACAACCTCCCCGAGGGCTGCTGCGTAGAGGTACCTGTAGTAGCATCCAAGTCCGGTCTTCGTGCGATGCATGTCGGCGCACTCCCGGCACAGCTTGCACTCATGAACAATATCAGCGCACGCTGCGAGGAGCTTGCAATAGAGGGCTCTCTTGAGGGTGACCGCAGAAAGATCTACTATGCATGTGCATTCGATCCTCTGACAAGTGCAGTTCTCAGCCTTAGTGAGATAGAGAAGATGGTAGATGAGATGTTCGAGGCAAACCGCGGATATCTGCCGCAGTTCGGTATGTAAGAGAAACCATATATTTTGAGGAAAGGATAAATGCTTTGCAGAGCAAAGCATGGCAATAAAAATGATAAAAATAGCTTTTATCGGAGCAGGAAGCACTGTTTTTGCTAAGAATGTGCTCGGTGACTGTATCGCAACTCCGACGATAGAAAATATGTTCATCGCACTTCACGACATCGACCCGGTAAGACTTGCGGATTCGCAGAAAATGCTTGAAAATATCCTCAGAGCTTCCGGAAGAACCGATGTTACGATCAAATCGTTTCTTGACCGTCGTGAAGCACTCAAGGGAGCAAAATATATAGTAAATGCCATTCAGGTAGGCGGCTATGAGCCTTGTACGGTGACGGATTTCGAGATACCGAAGAAATACGGTCTCAGACAGACTATTGCCGACACCTTGGGTATCGGCGGTATTTTCCGCACATTGAGAACTATTCCCGTACTTCAGGGGATCGCAAAGGACATCGAGGAGCTTTGCCCGGATGCACTGTTTATAAACTACACAAATCCTATGGCAATGCTTTCAGGCTACATGCAGCGTTATACAAATGTCAAGACGATAGGTCTTTGCCATTCCGTTCAGGTTTGTGCCAGACGTCTTCTTGAGCGTGTAGGCATGGAAGAGTATATCGACAACTGTATCTGGGAGATCGCAGGCATCAATCATCAGGCATGGCTGTTAAAGCTTACAGACCTTGAGGGTAATGATCTCTATCCGGAGGCAAAGCGCAGGAGTCTTTCGGGCGAGTATGAAAATGAGAATGACAGAGTACGTCATGACATCATGCATCGCTTCGGCTATTATGTTACAGAGTCCAGTGAGCACTCTGCCGAGTATATGCCGTATTACATTAAGAAAAATTATCCCGAGCTTATCGAACGCTACAATATACCGCTCGATGAATATCCTCGCCGCTGCATAAAGCAGATCGAGAACTGGGCTAAAATGCGTGAGGAGCTTGTAAACGATCATCAGCTCAAGCATGAGAAAACTCACGAGTTTGCAAGCTATATAATCAGTGCAATGGAAACAGATATTCCTTATCGTGTACACGGTAATGTGCTCAACACAGGTCTTATAACGAACCTGCCGAAGGAAGCATGTGTAGAGGTACCTTGCATGATCGACCGCAACGGTGTAAATCCGTGCTTTGTAGGCGACCTGCCGGTACAGTGTGCAGCTCTCAACCGTACAAATATAAATGTGCAGCTCTTGACGATAGAAGCTGCAAGAACGCTCAAGCGTGAATATATCTACATGGCAGCTATGCTTGATCCTCATACATCGGCAGAGCTCAGCCAGGACGAGATCACAGCTATGTGTGACGATCTTATATTGGCACACAAGGGCTGGATACCGGACGAGTTCCAGAAGTAATATGTATGAGTCATCCCGATTTTCCGAAATATATGAAAATCGGGATGATATAATATTTACTATACTATATGGGAGGATCATATGACTATAAACAGCTACGAGAAATTGTATTCCGGAAAATATCTTTCACCGAATACAGTCATACACACAGACAATGCAGTACTGAGATCGTTTATAAAGATCCTTTACGGTCATACGGAGAATATATACAATAACATATACTTCAAATTGGGACTCAATGATGATGTTGTCGAAAGGATAGAGTCTTCATTCGGAAAGGTCTACAAACAGAATCCCGAAGGCTATGCGATCATCCTCGAGGATGACATTACGGTATATGCGGAGAGCGAAGAGGGATTTATATATGCAGCCTGTGACCTGTGGCGTATGAGTGAAAAGGATCACATAAAGCAGGGCATAGTTTATAATTGCCCGTTGGCAGAGATGAGATACCTGAAGCTGTTTATGCCTGCCGAATGGGAGATAGAGGACTTTAAAAAGATCGTAGACTATTGCTGCTACTGCCGCTGCAACGGTATAATGATCGAGGTCAGCGGTGGAATGGAGTACAAGCGCCGTCCCGAGATCAACGAAAAGTGGGTAGAGTATTGCGAATTTATGACCGAGTTCTCCGGAAAGACAGAAACGATCGAGAATGGCTACGGATGGCCGAAAAACTCGATCCACGTAGAAAATGCCGGAGGTAAGTATTTAAAGCAGGAGACTATACGAGGGCTTGTAAAGTACTGCGCCGACCGTGGCATAGAGCTTATCCCCGAGGTGCCGTCACTTAGCCACTGCGATTTTCTCATACTGCCGTACCCGGAGATAGCCGAGCGCAAGGAGGATCCGTACCCCGATACGTATTGTCCGTCAAATCCGAAAACGTATGAGATACTCTTTGATGTGCTTGAAGAGGTCATAGACGTCTTTAAGCCTAAGCATATAAATATCGGTCATGATGAATACTATTCTATCGGACTTTGCGAGAGGTGTAAGTCACGTGATGCTGCGGATATATTCGCAGATGACGTGATAAAGATACATGATTTCCTGGCAGAGCACGGTGTACGCACAATGTTTTGGGCTGACAAGATCATAGAAGTACCGACCGCAAACGGTGGAAAATGGGGCGGCGCATATTATGAATATACGCAAAACGGTCAGAGCGGCTTCGTTCCGGCAACATACAGATCGATAGAGCGTATGCCTGAGGATTTGATCTGCATCAACTGGACGAGCGATGCAGGCAGAGTAGTCGATAATATGTATCTTGATCGTGGCTTTGATATGGTATACGGCAATTTCGATCCCTCTATTATGCTCGAGCTGAAGGATCGCCTTGCTTCCGGCTGTAAGGGCGGAGCTCCGTCAAACTGGAGCTCGTCGAGTCTGGAGTACATGCAGTATAACCGTACACTGTACGATCTGTATTATGCATCGATCCTGTTCTGGAACGGAAGCTACAATGATGATAAATACAATGAAACACTCGAAAGATGCTTGGAGGATATGTTCAAGTACTCATCGATCGAGAAATATGCAGCTGCACACATAGAATTTGTTCATGCAACTTCATTTTTCCGTCAGGCGGATTACAGACATGACGGCAATGTCATCGATTATGACCGTGATACGATAGGAAAATACATCGTCGAGTATGAAGACGGTACAAAGCTGGAGGTTCCGCTGCTTTATACGCAGAATATAGGTCATCCGGGCAGAAAATGGTATCGTACATGTAAATCACCGCTGTTCGATGTGGATTTCATCGCATATGGTACGAATTATTCGCATACAGACAAATTCTATGACGTAGACAGACTCCTTATGGCAGCATCATATTCTACACTGCCTGTCAGATACGGAAATGAAACGTATTATAAGTACGTGATCGAAAATCCGTATCCGAATAAGAGAATCACAGGCATACACGTAGAAGAAGCCGCAGGAAAAGAAAACACAGTCATAGTAAAAGAGATCAATTTCTAAAAAGGAAATATTGATAGCATATCCGGAGCTGCTTCACCTCAGAGTGAAACGGCTCCGATCAGCTTTAAAAAGTCTCGACTTTGATGTGTGACTTTGATAATGCACTTTTGTATGGCACGACCCGATATGCGAAAAAATGCAAGCTATCTATGCTGCGTTTATCCTAAAGTACGGAATCCGGGTGTATATTACCGACAGAGTGTAAAAAAACGAAAAATACTCTTGACAAAGTGCGAAAAAAAACATATAATTTATTCGATGGATAAATTTTTGCTCGGCATAATTTGCCATATATTCTCCATTAAGGAGTTTACAAATGAGAAGAAACAGCAAGGTCGGGAATGTTCAACTGATGCAAAAGCTGAACAGGACTCGTGTATTCGATTGTATACGGCGTAATGACCATGCCACAAGGCCGGCTATTTCGGCAGATACGGGACTTTCGCTCTCGTCAATCACAAATATCGTGACATACCTGTTAGAAAAGCAGTTCGTGTGCGAGCATGATCTGGACAAGGCAGGTCATGTAGGCAGAAAAGCGACGCTGCTAAGAGTCAATTCAAATAAATACAGTATAGCCTGTGTGATAATTGACAATCGTAACCGTGTAAGAGCTGCTTGTATGGATCTGTGCGGCGGTATCAGGTTTGAAACGAAGGTGCAGAGCATTATTGAGAGTGCGGAGGATGCAAAAAATGCCGCATCTCAAGCCGTGAAGCGTATTATAGACAAATGCGGTGATGATAATGTTGTTGCCATTGCTTTGAGCGTACCTGGCATGGTGCTTGACGGAGGTAAGGAAATAGTATCTGCGTCAATGCGCTGGACAGGGCTTGATCTTAAAACTCCGTTGTCTGAACAGTTCGGGATACCTGTATTTGTACAGAATGCGAGTATCGCACGTGCCATGTGGATGCTGAAGGAGCTTCGAAACGGTAAGCCGGAGGGCAGTGAGAATGAAAGAAACGCTGTTTTCATGGATCTTGAGCAGGGCATAGGTGCGGTTCAGTTCATGGATCAGACGGTTAATCCGTTTTTCCTCGGTGAGATAGGTCATACGACTGTAGAGCATGACGGAATGAAGTGTACCTGCGGAAACAGAGGCTGTCTTGAGCTTTATTGCTCAGCTGAAAGAGCAGTGTCGGAGTACAGAAAGGTGAGATCGGATGCTGTATTTTCGGATGTGATAAGAGCCGCCGAATCAGGTGATGAAACGGCACGTTCTGCTTTGAAAAGCTGCGGAGAATACCTCGGTATCGCACTTGCAAATGTTATTCATCTTATAAATCCGTCAACGATCTACATTAACGGTGCCGAGCTCCTCGAGAGCGATATAATCTACGATACGGCTACGAAATGGGCAAATGAGCATTGCTATTCGCAGCTTGTACGCGGCATAAAATATATAAAGGTAGCGGCGCTGGATAACGCCGAGCTTGACGGTCTGCTTGAATATTCGCTCGACAGACTGTTCGACTACGAATCCAAGTATTGTATAATAGAGTAAGCAATTCCAATTTAATAAATTATTTTCTGAAAGGAAGGAATTCACATTATGAGAAAAATCAAATGGGGTATCCTTGGTGCAGGCGGAATCGCTGACCGCCGTACACTTCCCGGTATGGAGTTTGCAGAAAACGCAGAAATCTATGCAGTTATGGAAGTATTTCCTGAGCTTGCTGAGAAGCTTCGCGACAAATATAACGCAAAAAAGGCTTACACAGACGCTGATTCTCTGCTCGCAGATCCTGAGGTAGAGGCTGTTTACATCGCTTCTCCTGTTGTATATCACTCCGAGCAGGTTCGTAAGGCAATCGCTGCAAACAAGCACATCCTTGTTGAGAAGCCGATAGCAGCAACAGCAGAAGAAAGTGCAGAGCTTTGTAAGATGGCAGCTGATAAGGGCCTCCTTATGGCTACAGGTCTTGTTATGCGCTTCAACACATATCATCAGCAGCTTAAGAAGATGGTAGCTGACGGCGTATTCGGACAGCTCGTTTCCTGCCATGCTCAGTTTACATGCTGGTATCCCGATATGCCCGGCAACTGGAGACAGTCCAAGGCTACAGCAGGCGGCGGCGCTATGACAGATATGGGTATCCACTGCCTCGACCTTATCCAGTACATCACAGGCAGCTATATCAAGAAGGTCGGCGGCCTTGCAGAGACATTGACATTCAAGTATGATGTTGAGGATTCCTGCTCCGCTCTGTTCCAGCTTGAAAACGGTTGCTTCGGTACAGTTGATGCTAACTTCAACATCCCCGATAACGCTGTTAAGTGGAAGCTCGAGCTGTACGGCACAAAGGGAAGCGCTAACTGCATCGGCACGATCGGACAGATGGACGGCGGCGAAGTTACGATCATCCTTTCCGATGACAGCGCAGGCTACAATGCTACACAGGATAGAAACGAAGAGGGCGGCATGACACTCAGCGGCGAGCTCGGCAATATCTACGGCAGAGAGATCGCATCCTTCAGCGATTCTATCATCAACGGCACACCTGTAGAAGTTCCGGCAACAGACGGTGCAAAGGTTCAGAAGATCATCGAGAGCATCTATGAGTCTTCCGCAACAGGTAAGTTCATTACTCTTTAATTTTCATTGTTTGTCAGCCTCGTGCTGACGGAGGAAAATATGATAAGTTACAGGCCTTTTTATAATACATTGATAGAAAAGAATATTACTGAATATCAGCTTATATTTAAATATGGCTTTTCTGCCAATATCTTACATCGTATGAAGCACGGCAAGGCGATAACAACGAATACGCTTGATACGCTTTGCGGCATACTCAATTGCAACGTGGACGATATTCTCGAGCATACGAGCGGAGAAAAGGCGTAATTTATCTCAAACGGAATAAAAGCGATATCCCGAGCGGATATCGCTTTTTAAATTATATGGCAAAGCATAACTAATTTTAGAATATACTTGACGGAATGACTCGAATTTAGTATAATAGCAGTAGAAATTTTATTGAAAAGAGAGGATAATCACTATGCTGTTGTCTACACAAACCGATGGCGTATTCAAAAAATGCGGTATCGATAAGGGAATAAAAATATTTGCCGATGCAGGCTATGATGCTCTTGACTTCTCGATGTTCGATATGGAGTATGATGACTGTGCTCTTAACACAAGTGATTTCATAGCATTTGCCAAGGAACTTCGTAATAAGGTGGAGGCAAGCGGACTCGTATTCAATCAGGCTCATGCACCATTCCCGAGCTGGAGAAAGGGAGACGAGAACTACAATAAGAAGATCATTACGTATATCAAGAACTCTATCAAGATCGCAGGCACACTCGGAGCTAAGGTGATAGTCGTACATCCTATCGTATACTCTGAGCCGGGAGATCCTCAGAAGGAGATTAATTACAGAACATACCGTGATTTCGCAACAGTAGCAAAGGACTACGGTGTAAAAATTGCAATTGAGAATATGTGGGACTATGATCCTCGCCGCAGATATATCATCCCGACAGTCTGCTCCTTCGGCAGAGACCTTGCGGAATATTATGACGATCTGAACGATCCCGAGGTATTTACAGTATGCCTTGATTTGGGACACTGCGGACTCATAGGTGAAGAAGCGGATGATGCTATATATGCGATAGGTCATGACCGCCTCGGCGCTTTGCATATTCATGATAACGACTACGTTTCCGATACGCATACAGCTCCGTACGATCAGAACTGCGGCATGAACTGGGACAATATCACAAAGGCTCTCGGTAAGATAGATTACAAGGGCGACTTTACATATGAAGCTGACAACTTCCTTCGTAGATACGATGCAGACAATATCCATATCGGCGTAAATTATATGGTAAATATTGCACGTATGCTCATGAAGAAGATCGACGACGCAAGACCGGCTAAGTAAGATCAAACAGGGAACGATTAAAAATCGTGTATACACGGTTGGATAATCTCTAACAAATCCGCCTCCGTCGAGTATCTAGGAAAAGTCCTTGCAACTCAAAGGATTTTTATATCCTCTTCTCTAACGGATAAAAACGATTATTCAATCCGTATCATGCCATAGGAAGAAAATCTTGTAATCAGTTTTCTAAGTCTTATATTGAAAATCGTGTAGTGCTATGGTAGTATTATTTACAAGGGGGTATTCCTATGGCACGACAGAGAATGACAACTGCCAAGAAACAGGCAACAAGAGAAGATAAGTTAAGAAGATTAGGGCATAACTATAGCGAATATACAGGTGGAGAGATTAGTGTTAAACACGCTTACTTAAAGTTCAAGTTATTCCAAGAGGGTAAAGGAAACAGCAAAGATACCTTGCTTTTCTATGACAGATGTTATAAGAAGCTCGTAAACTTCATTACTGAATGGCTACATACCACAGATGAAGATTGTCCTATTGATATTCTGACGCAGGACGGCATACAGCTTATGTTTATCAAGAGCCTAGGTGTAAGCAATCAGCAGACGATTAACTCCTATCTGCGAGGGTATAGGGCTTTTGGCAACTACTGCGAAGAGATAGGTTTGCTCGATGGGTTTAAGTGTCCCATTAAAGAAGTCATGCCCCCTGTCAAAGAGGTATACACGGAAACAGAGTTAAAGAAGCTCCTAGTCAGACCGCCCATTACTTACTTTGAAGATTTCCGGAACTTTGCCGTTATCAATCTAATGTTAGCTACAGGAGCTAGAACAAATACCCTTGTAAATCTCCGTATCAAAGATGTGGATTTAGAAGATGGTTATATTACATTCAATACCACAAAAGCGCACAAGGTTGTAAGAATAGGCTTAGAGCGCAAGTGTAAGGCGGTCTTAGCGGAGTATATCAGCTATTGGAGAACAGGCGGAGATATAGAGCCTACAGACTTTCTCTTTTGTAATGCCTACGGCGAACAGCTTACAAGAGGTGGATTGTCCTCTGCTATTGCAAGATATAACAATAAGCGAGGTGTAGAGAAAACAGGTATGCACCTTTTCCGCCACACATTCGCCAAAAACTGGATTGTAAGCGGTGGAGATATTATTTCTCTTGCAAAGGTATTGACCCATAGTGAGCTTGACATGGTGCAGAGATACGCTAACCTTTATAGTGGAGATGTAAAGGATAAGATAGAACAATATTCTATCCTTGCCAATCTTCGGACAAATAGCGGACAGACGTTGACAACAAAGAAACGCCAAGAGGAAGAATAGAAAAAAGAGCAAGGTTTAATACCTTGCTCTTTCTCTGTATGTAGGGATTATTACAAATCCATGATGCTGTCAATAAAGGTTTTGTTCTTGCTCTTCTTAGCGTTAAGATTGGGGAAGAAACGCTGACAGAACAGCTTTCTTACTTCTGGAATGTCAATATCCATGTATTTCTCGCCGTTCAGTCTGTTGGTATACTCTTTCTGATACTTCTTGTCAGAAACAATGCTCTTAAACCAAGCAATATCTTCTGCGGTTGCTTTCTCGCTCTTCATGTAGGCAAGCATAAAGGGCTTAGTAATGTCAGTCTTAGAAGTCGGCGTATCAGTGATAGGATTAAGGGTTTTCTTAGCGGAAGCCATAACAATACCTCTTTCTATAGTTTATTCATGAAACTAGCTACTAATAGTATAAACATCAAAATCATTACTGTCAATATAGAAAAAGTCTTTCATTTGGGTATACCCTAGCGACATATTCAAAACAAGCGAAAAAGTGTGTCAAATAAATACGCCTCTTCCTATTGACATATTTCAAAATTTATGGTATTCTATTGACATAGAAATAAGAAATAGAAATTATGTGAAAGGAATTGATAGAAATGTTGTTAGGTTATATCAGAGTATCAACAATTGAGCAGAATGAAGAAAGACAAACTAGAGCATTGTTAGAAAAAGGCATAGAGAAAGAAAATCTATATATAGATAAGCAAAGCGGAAAGAACACAGACAGAGAACAATTAAAGGCGTTGTTATCCTTTTGCCGTAAAGGTGATGTAGTAATTACAGAAAGTATCAGCAGAATAGCACGAAACACAAAAGACCTTTTGATAATAGTGGAACAGCTTACAAGTAAGGGTGTAGACTTTGTTAGTCTGAAAGAATGTATTGATACTTCTACCCCACAGGGAAAGTTTATGCTTACTGTGTTTGGAGCTATGGCAGAGCTAGAGCGTGAGAATATCCTAGAGCGTCAGAGAGAGGGTATAGCGATTGCAAAGGAACAGGGGCTATATCAAGGACGCCAAAAGATGAAGATTGACAGAGCGCAGTTTGAAGCCGTTGTAGCAGAGTGGAGAGCCGATAAGATTACAGCAGTTGAAGCTATGAAACGCTTAGATGTAAAACCTAATACTTTCTATAGGAGAGTAAAAGAATGGGGACTGTAATAGCCCCCATTCTTTTACTTATTTGATTGTTTCAACTTCAAGTTTTGTAGAAGCACTATAGGGTGTATCGTCATCGTTTCTAAATAGCTTACCTTCTACAGTAATCTCCATTCCATTTGTAAGAGTATCTCTTTGTTCATCAGTGAGAACCAATCTTACATAATCAGTTTTCCCAGAGTCAGTTTCATACTTTAGACATACGCCTTGAGGGTGTGTGCCATCTGTAGAATGGAAAGCATTATATTCACCGGTATATGTAAAAGTAGTGCTTGAAATACGGGTATCTTCAAAATCAACAATTGTTCCTGTCATACTAGCACTTAAATTATTTGCTCTACCAACAATGGTGATATATTGATTAAGGTTAATTGTTGCAATTTCTTCAATCGGAAGATAGACACAAAAATTTCCCGATAATACGATATATTCTTCTGTTATTTCCCAGATAGGCCCTGTAACTATAAAGTACTTACCTTGATAGGTACTCTTTGCATTTACAATATTATTGTATATTGCTTTAGACAGAGCATTATGATCAAGAACCTCTGCTTCCGCAAGCATTTCCTCTAATGTAATTTCATCCGTGGTAGTTTCTTCGGTTGTGTTTTCTGAATTGGTATCTGTGGAAACTTCGGGGGGTTGCGTTGTTTCTTGGCTTGTAGTTCCGCCACCACAAGCACAAAGGGTAAGGAGCAGGACAAAGGACAGAATAAGCGCAAGGAGCTTTTTCATGGTGTTTACTTCCTCTCATATTTAGTAATAATATTCTAACATGCAAAATGACCACTGTCAATGTCGTTGCGACTTTATCAACAAGTTTATTCTTTGCGGAAATGCCCCTAGAATATATACATAGAGGGGTGATAGCCGATGAAAGAAGAATACCGTGAGCAATATCGAAAGTTTGGGCTGAATGTAGTGTATTATAGAAAGATGCTACGAATAACTCAGCTACAGCTAGCAGAGCTTCTGGACATACAAAGAAGTCACATTAGTGCTATAGAACTGGGTAATGTAGGCGTTTCTTTTGACTTGATATTTAAGATGTGTGAAGTGTTCAAGATAAAGCCTAAAGACCTGTTTGATTTTAGAGATTAAAACCGAAGTAGGAATATAAATACCGCTTCGTAGGAGTTAGAGCCTCCCTAGAACAAAGTCTAGGTTAGAAAATCGGAAAGTCCCTTAATATACCCCCTCTAGTCCCGCTCCTACCGAACGGTTTAACGGAACAGATAATCTGATTGTAGGGACAAAACTCTTAAAAGTATTAGTAAGGTCTTTCTAGTATAATAGCGGAAGAGTAATTAGTATCTATGTTAAGGTATACCGTCTATAGCTAACGCTGTAGGCGGTATATTTTTTGACGTTCTACTATAGTTTTCCGTAGTATCATAGAAAGGATATACAAGATGAATGAATTTTTAAGAAAAGAATGTAAGCTATTGAAAGCTATGCAAGGTATTAGTTACAAGGAAATAGCGGAATATCTGGAACTAAAATAGGATAGCTTCTATTGTTGGATTAAAGGATATTATGATTTAGGGGAAAACAAGCAGAGATAGCTTAAAGAAATTATATCTAATCTAAAGGAGAGTTAAAGAGAATGACAGATGCTAAAAATTACTATTCGCTCCAAGAGCTAGGTTATAAGGGTGATTACATTATCACGGAATAGGGATTGATTATAGATACAGCTAATAACAGCTAGCTACAGCTTAATAAAAAGTGGTAGTATAAACT
>CAYWVF010000015.1:0-65040 GCA_964461815.1 uncultured Oscillospiraceae bacterium | reverse complement strand
CAACCTGCTGATTACAAATCAGCTGCTCTGCCATTGAGCCACACCAGCATCTTTATTTTCTTGCCTCGTTTGAACTCAGCTTTAACAGTATATCACACGTCCTCGGATTTGTCAACACTTTTTTTCTCTTTTTTTATTTTTTTTCGTCGCCCCTTACTTCAAGCTCGGAGTCGGGGAACATTTCGCTTGCCATGTGCAGCAGCGCCATCGTGGATTGATGCAATGCAGGATACTCGGAAATGAGCTTTTCATAGCTCATATCGGGCATATCTCCGACGTTTTCACGTATAAGCTGCTTCATTTTTATTTCGCATCGCTTTAGCTCTATATCCGTCAGCTCGGAAAATGAGTATGTAGGCACGGAGAACAGCGTCTCGTATTCCTTTGGACTCATCATATATATGTAGCGAAAAATTTTGTAGACTGACAGAATAAAATACCTTGCGGTCGTATCGGTTATATCGCTTTTCCCGGAGCGAGAAACAAGGTCGAATATCATCGTTATCGTGTTCGTGATGATCTTACGATTGAGCGTAGTACGAACACTGTCCTCAAGATCGTTTGATCTTGCACCTGCGGCATCGGAGATGAGCTCTATGTTCATACGCTCACGTGACATCGTGCGTCCGAGAAGATAATCTACGGTGACGTTGTAAAAATCCGCTGCCTTTATCAGAAAGTCGAAGCCCGGCTCACGTGCGCCGTTTTCGTAGTGAGACAGAAGTGCTTGAGATACCTCGAGCTGAGCGGCGGCTTTTCTCTGCGTCAGACCCTTTTCCTGCCTTAAAAGCGTAAGTATACGTCCAAAATCCGCCGACATTCTCAACCCTCCGTTCTCAAAAATAAATTTAGGAATTATATTATATCACGTTTTGTATTTTTTGCAAGTATTAAACGGAAAGTAATTTGAAAAGTGCAAGAAAAATTTAATGTAAGGAGACGTAAAAGGCAGTTTATGCGCCTACGAGCAGCAGGAGTGACTCCGTGCTGCTCGTAGTTATGCTATTTGACGGCTCTTGCTGCGGCGAGGAATCTGTCCACATCGTGAGAGGTGTTGTAAGCCGAAACGCTCAGTCTCACCGTACCTGTCGAGAAAGTGCCTGCCGTTCTGTGCGCCAGCGGAGCACAGTGCAGTCCAGCACGAAGGCTTATACCTGCACGTCCCATAAGCTCGGTAAAGTGCTCGGGCGTCATGAATTTCGGAATAAATGAGAGCACGGAGGCTTGAAGCTTTGGGTCGGGTGTATAGAATATCTCATAATCACCAGATCTACGGAGTCCCTCTGCTGCCTGTGCTATTAGCATATGCTCATGCTTCCGTATTCTCGATAAGCCCTCACTGCGTACGAATCTGATCCCCTCGCAAAGTCCTGCGATCCCGGCTACATTGTGAGTTCCGCTCTCAAATTTATCGGGCATGTACGAGGGTTGAATGGGTGACACACTGTCGGAGCCGGTACCGCCTTCGATGATCGTAGTTGCAGCGTCACCGTTGAGACTAATGAGCACTCCCGTACCCTGAGGCCCGAACAGGCTCTTATGTCCGGGCATACATATGAAGCTCGTACTCTTCAGACGGCTTGCGTCTATAGGGAGTATACCGGCAGACTGAGATGCATCTATTATCAGAGGTACTCCGAAGTCTGCACACAGCGCATCCAGCTCAAATATCGGCAGGATATATCCGAATACGTTTGATACATGATTACATACCACAAGGTCGGCACCGTGTGAAAGCTCAGCTTTAAAGCCGTCAAGCAATGCTTCCGGCTCAAACAGCGGAGACTGCACGTGTGAATATGTTACACTGCGTTCATATAATGCGGCAAGAGGACGTACCACGGCGTTATGCTCATAGCCGGAGACGACTACCTTTGCACCGTCACGTGCAAGCCCCTTTATAGCCATATTCAGAGCCATCGTGGAATTGTAGGTAAATGCAGCGGATGCAGGATCGCTCAGATTAAAAAGCTTTTGCAGCTCGAGCCTACATGCGAGCACTTTGGATGCAGCAGCCTGAGACTCCTCGTAGCTTCCTCTGCCTACGCTCGCACAGCTCCGCATAGTGTTGTATACTGCCCTATAAACTGTAGCCGGCTTTTTAAATGTTGTAGCGGCATTATCTAAAAAGATCATATTTTACCCCTTTTACAAATATCGGGGCAGCCGACATGGCTGCCCAATTGAGCTTATATTTCCTTATATTGTCCGTTTGATACGAAAAATATCTTTCCTATCGGAATCGAATGGTCATGGATGAGCTTTCGCGCATGGTTCAGGCATGACGAATTGAGCTTCACACCATATGCACATGAGCTGCCGGTGATATTCTTCGGAGGCTGCACCACAGTACAGAGACAGCCGTTTTTCAGCAGCAGCTGCTCGAGCTGAGTTGCGGCGGTTATTGATTTGCACGTGATTAGATTATTATACACTGTTGCCACCATCACTTTCTGTCGTAATTGCGAGTATATAATATAATATGTTTTATGCTCACACCTTGACACACAGCTAAAGACTTCATTTTCACATTTGATCGGTTGAAATATGACTTCGGTGATGGTATAATATATCATACATATGCGTAAACGGATGATGTTTCGCTCTTAAACGAGGTGCGAAGTCGTCAGCTCGTCCGAAGCTTTATGTAAAAATGTAAAAAATAAAGAATTTATAGAAAATTATGCTTGTCTTTTAGACATATATTATGTAAAATAGTATTATAAAAGATAATAAAAAATGAGGTTTTATAGATGACGAAAGAAACGAGAGACAGCATAGCCAGCTATTTGACAAGAGTCATGAACTCCGACAGCGCTAAGCTTCCGAAAAATAAGGTACAGGTACGCATAGCAGGTGAGACCTTCACGATAGTCGCTCCCGAAAGTGAGGAGTATATAAGACGTGTGGCATCCTGCGTTGATGCGAAAATATCATCGGTGATCAATTCATCACGTATGCCGCTCATAGATGCGGCAGTGCTTGCCGCATGTAATCTTGCGGACGAGCAGATAAAGACTGCGGAGACAGCCGAGAATCTCAGATTACAGCTCAAGGGCTACATAGATGATCTTGCGAGACTCCGTGCAGAGCTCAACGACGCACGTCGTGAGATAGCAAAGCTTTCAAAGCAATGAGCTGTGAAATATTATCACCGGCAGGAAGCCCGGAAGCATTGCGCGCAGCCGTAGCCAACGGAGCGGATGCGGTTTACTTTGGCACGGGTATTTTCAATGCACGAAGAGGTGCGAAAAACTTTACATATGACGATCTGCGTGATGCCGTTGCATTTTGCAGACTGCGTGGAGTAAAGACATACGTAACATTCAATATCCTCATGACAGACCGTGAGCTTACGGATGCGATAAAGGAGATAGAGCTGTATACAAAGGTCGGAGTAGATGCACTGATAGTGCAGGATCTTGGTGCGGCAAGGCTGATACGTGAGGTATCTCCGAAGCTTCCGATACATGCGAGCACACAGATGTCGATACATGATCTTGACGGAGCGATCACAGCTTCAAAGCTCGGCTTCGAGCGTGTTGTACTGGCACGTGAGCTGCCACGTGAGGATATAGCATACATCTGTAAAAATTCGCCTATCGGTGTGGAAATATTTTTGCATGGTGCGCTGTGCATGTGCTACTCCGGTCAGTGCTATATGAGCGGAGTGATAGGTGGTCGAAGCGGCAACAGAGGACTGTGTGCTCAGCCGTGCCGATTGGATTATAACGGAGGTCATCCGCTCAGCCTTAAGGATCTGAGCCTTGCCGAGCATCTTACCGAGCTCGAAAGCATGGGCGTGGAGTCACTTAAGATCGAGGGCAGGATGAAGCGTCCGGAGTATGTGGCAATAGTTACGGGAATTTATGCCGGAGCGCTTAAGGAAAAAAGAAATCCGACGGCTGAAGAGATAGACAGAATGAGAAAAATATTCTCACGAAGCGGCTTTACCGACGGATACTATATGAATAAAAAGGGTAGCTCCATGTTCGGTACACGTACAGTGGACGATGATAAGCTCGACGAGCTTTTGATGCAGGCACGTCAGTCCTACAGAACAGAGCCGAATATGATACCGCTGGAAATGGATTTCAGAGCGGTAAAGGGTGAGAAAACAACGCTGAAATGCACCGATGATCTCGGAAATTCAAGCATATCGTACAGCGATGAGCCACAGCTCGGTATAACGAGGAGTACGAGTGAGAATGAGGTGCGTGAAAATCTGTCAAAGCTCGGAGGCACACCGTTTGTCAGCAGTGAGCAGAGGATCACACTGGATGATGGGCTGATGATACCGAAATCGGTGATCAATTCGCTCAGACGTGATGCTGTTGAGCAGATATCAACACTCAGAACGAGACTTCCCGAGCGTGAGATAAAAGAATATATTCCGAGAGAGCGAGTCAAAAACAGGAAAGTCGCACCCGGAATGAATATAGAGATAAGAGCATTGAGCCAATTGTCGGAGAAGCTCCTGGATAGAAAGCCGGAGCTGATTTATATACCGCTGATGGAGGCTGCAAAGGCACCTGAGATGATACGTGGCATAAGAGAGACTAAGGTGGCGTTCGTAATACCGAGAGTCATCACGCTGCGTAACAGGCAGGAGACCGAAAACGCTCTCAAAGCATTGAGATCTACGGGTGTCGATACGGTGCTTACGGGTAACATCGGTCATGCTCGAATGGCAAAGGAAGCAGGCTACAGGGTAAAAGGTGATTTCGGACTGAACGTATTCAACTCCGTGTCACTTGAAACACTCAGGGAGCTCGGTATCGAATCGGCTACACTGTCATTCGAATTATCAAGATCGCAGCTTCGTGACATATCGAAGACTATCGATACGGAGCTGATCGTGTACGGCAGATTGCCTCTGATGATATTCGAAAACTGTGTGATAAGTGCAGGTAAGTGCAATAAAAACTGTGAGCATGAGTTTACACTCACCGACAGAACAGGTGCGAAATTCCCCGTGCTTCGTGCCGACGGCTGCCGTAATGAGGTGTTCAATTCGAAAAGACTGTACTTAGCAGACACTCCTGAGCTGTACAACGAAATAGGACTCAGTGCTGTGAGACTCAAGTTTACAACCGAAACGGCACGTGAGTGCGTCGATATCATAGATGCGTATAATGGTAATAATACAGAGAAGCCGAGTGATTTTACACGAGGCTTATACAAACGCGGAGTGCAATAATGAATGTAAAAATAATGAAAACGGACAGCCGTGCGTCACTGCCTGTGTATGCAACGTCGGGAGCGGCGGCTGCCGATATAAGAATAATACTTGATGAGCCTGTAGTTATGCAGCCGGGTGACACATACAGAGCAAGGACAGGTCTTGCGATGGAGCTCCCGGACGGGTACGTGGCTCTCATATGTGCAAGGAGCGGTCTTGCATCGAAAAAAGGGATATGCCTTGCCAACGGCGTAGGTGTGATAGATTCCGACTACCGAGGTGAGCTGCAAATAACGCTTCACAACAGCTCACGACTTGCCTTCGAGCTTGAAAACAACATGCGTGTAGCACAGCTTATGATAATGCCGGTGCTCCGTGCCGAGTTTGAGTGCGTCGATTCGATAGGCGAGACGGAGCGAGGTGTCGGTGGCTTCGGCTCAACGGGAATAGAATAAGACGAAAGGGTCATACATATGAAAGCTAAAAACATGTTCATGTTCCTGCTTGTAATACTTACGGGAGCGATCGTTGGCGGACTCATAGCGGAGCTGTGCCGAAATGTATCGTTCCTGTCATGGCTTGCATACGGAAGCTCATTCGGAATTTCCATAGATAATCCGTTCGTGCTTGATCTTGCGATAATGAAGCTTAAGCTCGGTATCGTTTTCGACATAAATATCGCTACGATATTGGGTATAATAATAGCATTATTTGTTTATAAAAAATTGATGTAGACTAAGGAAAAGATGATGAGTAATATAATATTGGCGTCAAAGTCTCCGAGAAGAAAAGAGCTGATACAGAAGATCGGGATAACCGATTTTAAAATAGTGGAGTCGGACGCGGAGGAAAATGCACCGACAGATGTAAGCCCTCAGCAGGCGGTATGCAGCATAGCGCTGCAAAAGGCAAGAAGCGTAGCGGGAAAATGCCGCAATGATGATATTATTATTGCAGCAGATACGATGGTATCGATAGACGGCTCTGTGCTCGGAAAGCCTGTCGATGAGACAGAGGCATTTTCGATGCTTAATCTGATGTCCGGAATGTGGCATGAGGTCGTGACGGGTATAGTAGTGAAGCAGGGAGCTAAGGAGCTTGTCGAGCATGAGACTACAGCCGTGAAGTTCCGAGAGCTTGAGTCGGAGGAAATAGAGGCATACATAGCTACGGGTTCACCTATGGATAAGGCAGGAGCATACGGTGTGCAGGATATCGCAGCGTTATTTGTTGAGCGTATCGAGGGTGACTACTATAATGTAATGGGTCTTCCGCTGCATAGGCTTGGTCTGATGCTTAAGGAAATAGGAGTGCGGCTTTTGTAAAGGAGTAGTCGAGTTGCGTTTTTTTAAAAGCAAATTTTTTATAATATTTCTCATCCTTGTGCTTGTAGTATCATGTATGGGAATATATACGGAGCTTTTTGACGGTGAGGCATCACCGCTTCAGGATGGAGTGAATATAGTGCTGTCACCGTTTCGCTCTTTTTTTACGATGGCGGCAAATAAATATGAGGATATCGTAGGATATATTACGGAGTATGACGATCTCAAAGCCGAGAATGCGGAGCTTAAGGCTCTTCTTGCCGATAAGGAGAGCGAGATACGAAAAAGTGAGCAGGTAATGGAGGAAAATAAGCGTCTGCGTGAGCTGTTGAATATGCGTGAGAGAAATACGTCATACGATATAGAGTCAGCTGAGGTCATAGCGGTGGAGTCGGGCAGCTGGGGAGCAACGTACACGCTCGACAGAGGCTCGAATGCCGGAATATCGGAGGGTGACTGTGTAATAACCGGCGAGGGCGTAGCAGGATTTATAACTACCGTAGGCACTACATGGAGCGAGATGGAGACGATCATCTCCACCGAGACAAAGGCAGGAGCGATAGTCAGCAGAACACGAGACACAGGCGTGGCAGAGGGAGTGTTCGATCTGATGCGTGAGGGCGTGTTCAAGCTGTCATATTTGCCTAAGGATAACGATGTCAGGATCGGAGATTCGATAGAGACATCGGGACTCGGAGGGATATATCCTAAGGGACTTGCACTGGGAACGGTCGTATCGGTCGAGATAGAGGCACACGGTATATCATCATATGCCGTAGTCGAGCCTGCTGCCGATCTCAATGAGCTGAGCCTTGTGTTTATAATACGTGATTTTGAATCAAATGAGTAGATACGATCACATTATTCGGAGGGCAGATATGCGCCGAGCAATAATAAAATGGATGCTTTACGTATTGATGACGGTACTGCTCTTTGCGTTTGAAACGTCGGCAGGAAACCGTATCACCATATGCGGCGTTGCAGCCGATCTTATACCTTTTTTTGTGGCAGCGGTCGCAGTGATGGAAAACTATAAAGGCGCAGCATGGCTTGCGTTTTTGGCAGGCGTATTGTGTGATGTCTCCCTTGCAAGGGAAAACGTCTTTTACTGTGCTGTTTATTTCGTTTTGGCATGTATTTGCTCGATAGTGAGCGATTATTATTTAAAAAGAGCATATTTGGCATCGGTATTGTGGGGCTGTATTATTTTTTTCGTAAAAGCACTGATAAGAGCGATGATATTATCGATAAACGTATCCGGACTCGGCTATTTTATGATGCTTAAAGAGGAAATGATCTCACTTTTGTTTTCCGCAGCACTGTCATGGATAGTGTATGTCCCGGTAAAGTATATAAGCAGGATAGCACCTGCGGAGCAGATGCATTTCGACGGTGTAAGCTTGAAGAAAAGCTACGACGGATCGGAGATAAGACCTAAAAAAAGAAAGTATCGTATTATGAAGGACTCATCGATGACACGCCGTGAAGAGCACTTTTGGAGTAATATATTTAAATGAAGATACACACCTTTTATATCAGAATAATCGTATTGACACTTGTATCGCTACTGTGCTTTTCAATACTGTCATTTGCGCTATATGATGTGCAGACCGAGAAAAATACAGAGCTTGAGAGTGCGGTGGAACGCACCTTTACGAGAATTGTCACGGAAAGCGGAGCAAGAGGTGAGATATACGACCGCAACGGTGTACCGCTCGTAGTAAACGAGATGGCGTTTGCGATAGCCTTTGATTATTTTACCTTTCCGAGCGAAGACCCTGCACAGCTCGTCTATGATGTCCTGTTGGTCATGGCGGATTACGGAGAGACATATGGTGATTCGCTTCCGATAACAAGTATGCCGTTTAAATTTATCGAGGATGAAAATTCACGTGCGAGACTCGATAAGCTTTTGAAGAAAAACAATATCGATACGGATCTGACGGCTGAGGAGACGATACGAAAGCTGGCAGAGCTGTATAATGTGTCAGAGGAATATACTCCGGATGAGATGCGAAAGATAATCGGAGTATTATATGATATGGAGCGACAGAATTTTTCGTCTATCAATCCCTTTACCATAGCGAGCGATGTCGATATAGAGCTTGTGTCGATCATAAATGAGGACAGCGCCAGATTTACAGGTGCATATACCTTGACAGTCCCGGTGAGAGAATATAAGACGGATTATGCATCACATTTACTTGGCAGAGTAGGCCCGATATTTGCAGAGGAGTATGAGGAATACAAGGCAAAGGGCTATGCGATGAATGCACGTGTGGGCAAGGACGGTGTGGAAAAGGCTTTTGAGGACTATCTTAAGGGCAGTGACGGCTCGACTACTTTAAAGGTCACAAAGTCGGGGAAAACACTTGATGTCGTAAGCTCCGAAGCTGCGGAGGCAGGAAATAATGTATATCTTACGATAGATATCAGATTGCAGGAGGCAGCCGAGCGTGCTCTGGCGGAGCATATAGCGAGAATAAATTCCGAACGTGAAGCGGCGGGACATGAAGCAGAATGCGACGGCGGTGCGGCTGTGGTGATAGACGTTGATACAGGCGATATACTGGCGAGTGCATCATACCCTGCGTTCAATCTGAAAACCTTCAGCCGTGATTACTCCGAGCTTTTGGCAAATGAAGCAAAGCCGCTGTTCAACAGAGCAATATCAGGAGCGTATCCCCCGGGCTCGGTATTTAAAATGGTAACTGCTACGGCTGCACTTCAGTCCGGCACGATAACGCCCGATACAAAAATAATAGATGAGGGCATATATACGTATTACGCACCGTATACCTACCGCTGCTGGGTATATACGGATTATGGCAGGACTCACGGAACGCTGAACGTTTCGGGAGCACTTGAAAATTCATGCAACTATTTTTTCTATGAGGTCAGCAGACTTATGGGGATCGGCACCTTGACGGAGTATGCGTCGAGGTTCGGACTGGGAGAGTATACGGGTATCGAGCTGTCAAACGAAGCAAAGGGAACGGTAGCAGGGCCCGAATCACGTAAGGCTGTCGGCGGTACATGGTATGCCGGAGATACTCTGATAGCGGCGATCGGTCAATCGGACAATCTGTTTACACCGTTGCAGCTCGCAAATTACGTGGCTACGATAGTGAACGGTGGCACTAGATACGAAGCACATCTGTTGAGCTCGGTAATGAGTGCCGACGGTACACAGCTCATATACGAAAAAGAGCCTACCATCGCAGCAACGATAGGCTACAGTGAGGAAAACTATAATGCTGTGATGAACGGTATGCTTAAGGTAACGGAGGACGGCACGGCGTCAAAGGTATTTGCGGATTATGATGTTCGTGTCGTAGGAAAGACAGGCTCTGCACAGCTGGGAAAGGGAAGCGCTAACGGTGTATTCGTTCTTGCTGCACCGTATGAAGATCCCGAGGTGGCTATTGCGGTAGTGGTAGAGCACGGAGGCTCGGGAAATAATGTTGCGTGGATAGCACGTGATATATTGACCGCATATTTTGATTGTAAGGCTGCACTGACGGTAGGTGCAGATGAAAATACGTTGTTGAGATGAATATCTGAAAGGAACATTATCATGGACAGAATAAAGAATTACGCATTAGAGCTATGTAAAATATACGCACCGTCGAGTGACGAGGGAAAAATAACCTCCGTTCTGGCACAGAAGCTCGAGTCTATGGGCTATAATGTAGAGCATACACCTCTGAGATCGGTGATAGCTTACAGAGGCTCAAAGTCAAACAAAAAAATAATGCTCAGTGCTCATTGCGATACCATAGGAGTGATGGCAACGTATATAGACGGAGCATATGTAAGCTTTGCACCGCTCGGATCGGTGAGTCTGATAGGACTTGCAGGTACGTATGTTGAGTTTGCAAACGGTGCTAAGGGCGTTATAGGCTGCAAAAAGAACGATGGCTCGGATAAGCTGACTGTACAGGATTTTTATATAGATATGGGACAGGACGCATCGGGACTCGTAAAGCAGGGTGATTGTGCGATGCTTTGCGGAGAGACGTTTATAAAGGACGAGAAATTGTACTCACCGTCAGCAGACAACCGTATATGCTGTGCGGTACTGCTTGACATTGCGGAGAGTATAGACCGTGATGACGTATGCTTTGCATTTACTGCGAGAAATAAGCTCGGAGCAAAGGGCGCTTACGGTGCTTATTTTGAGCTCTCTCCGAATATAGCAATAGAGCTGTCGGTAAGTGATGCTCAGGATATTCCGGGAGGAAAGAAGAATATAAAGCTCGGCGAGGGTGCAGTGCTCAGAATAACGCACGGCTCATATACAAGTGATATGGAGCTTATCGATTCACTGGAGGCTTGTGCGGAGAGATCACAGCGTGAGGCTGTCAATAAGGATCAGAGTGAGATGGCTGCATTCGCATCCGTAAACGGAGCATCAAAATCATGCTCTGTCGGTATTTCGTGCAGAAGATATTCGAATACAGCTGTTGCAGTGAGCCTGAAGGATGCGGAGATCCTTAAAAATATGATAGAAAAATATATATAAAAGAAAAGGAAGGCGATGCAGAGTGAAAAAAAGAGGATACAGATTATCGGTAGATGACAATATTTGGTTTTTACGCAACATAGCGAATCACCCGGAGTATACCTCATTATTTGACGATCCGTATCTGGCACTTTATAAGGATATTCATGATAAGTACGGCACAAAGGTACATATGAATATTTATTATGAAACAGACGGTTTCAACCTAACTCAGATGCCTGACCGATTCAAATCGGAGTGGGCGGCTAATGCTGACTGGCTGAGACTGTCCTTCCATGCGAAAGCGAATGAGCCCAACTGGCCATATCTGAATGCAGGCTACGATGAGGTATATAATGATTATAAGCAGGTAGAGCGTGAGATCAGACGCTTTGCCGGAGATGAGGTTCTCGGCCCTGTAACGACAATACATTTTGCCGAGGCTACACGTGAGGGTGTAAAGGCACTTCGTGATTGCGGAATACTTGCACTGCTCGGTGACTTCTCATTCAATGAAAACGGCGAACGCTGGCTCGACTATTATCTCAATGCAGAGCAGTTCGACAAGGTGCGTGAAAATTGCTTCTGGAAAGATCCGGAAACGGATATGATATTCTGCTGCTGTGATATCGTATTGAATCTGTTCAAGCCGGATGAGATAGGCGGCGAGATGGACAGAATGGAAAAAGAATATCCGAATAGAGACTTCGTGGATATCCTTATACATGAGCAGTATTTTTACCCTGACTTCTCACTTTATCTGCCTGATTACAAGGAGATAATCGAAGCAGGTGTCAAATGGTGCATCGGCAGAAACTACGAACCTGCATTCGTTACGGATGTCATCGATCCGGAGCACTTTGAATAAAATGAAAATGTCCCTCGTTTGCCATTGTCCCGGACTATTGCCCGAGACCTAACGAGGGACAAATGTTTTAATAAGGCTCAAAAAATGAGCTTTATCAATAATATTAAGTCTATAGTACAGTAAAACGGTCGAAATGTCAACATTTTTTATGATGGCGTAATATACAAGATTTCATGCATAAAACAGTGCAAAGTGACGCAAAAGCTGTGCGACGGCATTGAGAATAAAAAATGCTTGACAATCGGATGAAAAGAGTGTATAATAACTGAGTTGAAAGATGTAAATAAGGACACTTAGCTCAGCTGGAAGAGCACCTGCTTGACGTGCAGGGGGTCAGGGGTTCAAGTCCCTTAGTGTCCACCATGAAAAGGAACAGCCTTTGTCGATAGACAAAGGCTGTTCCTTTTCAACTAAATCCGTCCTTGCGGACGGGATAAATCCACATACAGTGGATGAAATCACTTTGTGATGAAATCCAACTTTAATAAATATTATATTTCACCCAAAAAATACTATATTTTGCATTGCTTTTTCGGCATTATTTCGGTTATAATTATAATACCACGATAATAACATGTGAGAGGTAATGACTATGAGTAGACAGACTGTATCGATGCAGGAAATATCCGATAGGATGAATGGAAATATATTGATGTACGAAAGAAGCCCGAGAGTACGTATCTCAAATGAGATATTCCTGTCGGCAGAGAAGCAGAAGGAGATACAGTCGGCTTTGCGCAAGCAGGTGAAGTGTGATCGCAGTGGGATCGTGATCGCAGGAGACACTGCGGATAGCTTTGACTTTGAAAACGAGAGAGATTTTCACATCCTGACAAGTGCATTGCGGGATGTAGTTTACGAAAGTCCATCACCGGAGCATGTTATGGAGCTGCTCAAGGGACATGCTCATCCTCGTCTGCTGATAAAAGAGTCCAAGGTGGAGCTGCTTCGCAGACGTGTGACGCAGGAGGAGCCGTACAAAGGCTGGATGGAGATCGTTCGCAGAACGGCTGACGAATCACTTGAAGCTCCTGAGCTTGTATACTATTTGGAGGACGGTATTCGAATGACTGCCGGAAACTATGCTCAGGATTATGTGGGAAGCATGGCGCTTACCTATTTATTGACAGGTGAAGAGAAATACGCTGAGGGTGTAAAGAAGATACTACTGCGTGTATGCGGTGATGCTTTCCCCGACTGGCATCCGTACCACTTCCTTGATGTGGCACAGATGGCTGCGGCTGTGGCGATCGGCTACGACTGGTGCTACGATTATTTAACGGTCGAGGAACGTGAGATAGTTAAAAATGCTCTGGTAGAACGTGCTTTGAAGCCTGTACTGGAGGATTACTACGAGGTAGAGGGAAGAGAGAGAACATGGTACTGGAGCAGTAAGAGCTCTGAGCCGTATCCGCAGAACTGGGTATCGGTATGCTTTGGAGCTACTGCTATGGCAGTGCTTGCTATAGGCGATGAGGATCTGGGAGACTTCAAGGAGGCCGGAAATGTTATCACGGAGGGCATGGAACGCTTAAAGGATTATCAGGAGACATTCCTGCCGGATGGAGCAAGCATAGACGGTACTTCATACTGGGCATATGCGTTTACATATATGATATACGGCATTGCTTCTCTGGAAAACGCACTTGGCACATCCTTTGGATTGGCTGCAAATCCGGGCTTTGACAATGCTTTTATGTGGCTTGCACAGATGATGGGTCCGGGTGGAGCTTTTAATCTGGATTCCAATCGGCAGCTTCTTGTGACTCCACCGGAATATTTCTGGTACGGAGCGAGGAAAGGAAATGAAGCATTTACAAATTTCAGACTGAAAAAGCATATCGGCGAGTGGGATGCCGAGATAACATATAAGGATATCATCTGGTATGAGCCTGTAGAGGAAGAGAAGAATACCGAGCTGTCACTTGACTATGTGTCCAGAAATACAGTGTCGCTTACGATCATGAAGTCGGGAAGCAGTGCCGAGGACACATGGCTCGCACTCTATGGTGGGAAAATGGGCGGCAATACAGCTACTCCGCACAGCTGTGACGGCACATTTGTGCTGGATATGCTGGGACAACGCTTTGCAATGGATCTCGGATTGGAATGGCAGACGTATGTTGCACTGGATATCCCACGCGAGCGATTCTATCGTTGCAGACCTGAGGGCCATAACACGGTAGTTGTCGAGCCGGGAGAGAATATAGGTCATGATCTGACTGCATGGGGTCGCAGAGAGTGCTTTATTTCAGAGGAAAGCTATGCCTATGTGCTCTACGATCTGACAGATGAGCTTGCCGAGAAAGGCGTGAACGTTTGGAAAAGAAGTGCAAAGCTTGATAGAAGCTCACGAAGTGTTGCGCTGCACGATGAACTGAGTGCCGAGAAGCCGATAGAGTATTATTGGTTTATGCATACAGATGCAAAGCTCGATATAGGTGCGGACGGTCGAACGGCTACGCTGACAAAGGAAGAAAAAACAGTAGAGGTAAGGCTTACGTCAGAGAATACGCAGCTCAGCTTCGAGATAATGGATGCAGCACCTCTTGCGACATCACCGAATCCACCTCAGACGGTGAATGAGGGAGTAAAAAAGCTTGCAGTACACGGTATCGCCTTGCAACAGCTCGATATGACGGTTGAGTTTATACCGATCGGGAAACTTTAATATACAGGAGGTAAATTATGAAAGCAGCGTTTTACGAATGCGACGTCACACCACCACTCGGTGGATATATGTGGGGTCATTATCAAAAGCTGATAGCGAAGGACGTAATAGATCGTCTTTATGTCAAGTCACTGGTGGTCGAGGACAATGGAGAAATAGCAGCTATCGTATGTATAGACAGCTGTTCTATACCGCCGGAGATGCACGATATCGTTACAAAGCGTATTTTCGAGTATACGGGAATACCGGCTGAACGTGTATGCATCACATCGAATCATACCCACTGGGGCGTACCTATAAGCGACGCTCCCGAGATAAGATGCTTTGCGGATAAAGAGTACTGTGATGTATTCTACCGCATCGTGGCTGATGCAGTGACGCTTGCTTATATGAGGCTTGACGATGCGCAAGCAAAATTCGGCATGTCCGAGGTAAACGGTATCTCTTTCTGTCGCGATTATGTACTTGAGGGCGGCAAGACGATAACATTCGGTAAGCCGGGTGCCAAGGTGGAGAAAATGCTTGCCGAGATCGACCCGTCACTTTCCGTTATGACATTCGAGCGCAACGGTGAGCCTATAGGAGCAATTATAAACTTTGCATGTCATCAGTGCTGCTGCGGAAGTATCGAGGGCTATTCGGGAGACTACTCCTCTATACTGTCTAAGGAGCTGAAAAAGAAATTCGGAAATGATTTCGTGAGCCTGTTTGTCTTAGGTACATGCGGAGACATCAATCATTTAAATACCGACAGCTCAGTTGAGATACCTCCGCTCTGGTACAGAGAAATGGGAAGGCGTATCGCAGCTCAGACATTGACAGCGATGGATAATTCAGCACCGGTAAGCGGATGCATAGAGTGCTTTAAGACATCAATGACGATCGAAAAGCGTCAGGCTGACCCGGAATATATTATAGAACGTATGGAGACATACCTTGCCGAGGGCGCAGGCGATATGATGCGAATGAGAAACCTCGTGCATTATGCGGCTACGAACGAGGAAAAGGAGTACGAGGTGAAGGTGCAGGCTATCAGGATCGGTAACGTATGTATTTATGCGCTCCCGGGCGAGGTGTTTGTAAACTTCGGCTTCAGACTTAAAAACGAGTCCTGCTTTGAGAATAACATAGTCATAGAAAACTGCAACTGCTACTGCGGTTACATACCGTCAAAGGAAGCATTTGCGAAAAATTGCGATCTCTACGAGACATATCTGTGCCATCACAGCTGCCTCGTTCCGGAAGCGGGAGACATGATAGTAGATAAGCTGCTCGAGATCGCAAACGGATTTAAAAAATAGGTCTGCTCCCCAAAAAAACGACAAAAGGTACGACGTTAATTATGGTATATCCAAAAGGGCAACCGAGCTTACATGTTATTTTGTAATTAACATTGCATGCGTCGGTATTCTGTCGGAGTACTCCCCATTTTTTGCTTGAAAATGCGGGAAAAATGAAAAATATCATAAAATCCACAGGCTTCGGCAATTTCACCTACGGAGAGCGTACTGTTTTCCAGAAAATCGGCGGCATAGGAAAGCCTGACGTGCAGAAGATATGCGTGTAGACTCATCCCGGTGCAGGCTTTTATCAGGGAGTTTATATAATTGGGGTGAAACCCGAAGACCTCTGCAATTTTTTGATTCGTAAGCGAACAGGAGTATTGCTCGTGTATATAGTCCAATATACGCGGAGCAATACTTTTTTTGTGCTGTAAAACCGGAGTCTTCAATGTGCGTGCGGCTTCGATCAAAACCTGAGAGAAAATCCGGCTCTCTTTCATTTCGTGGTAGAGCAGTCTGTGCATGTATTCGATACGGATACTGCTGAGAGCTGTGTGTACCTTATACAGCCCACGCAGGACACAATGCTCATTAAAAATCGGCATATCCTCGAAGGTCACATGCTCAATCATGCAGTCCGGGGTGAATTGTGTCGGTAAGAGGGGTGGTATCGGAGTCACGAGCTTATTGTGCTCAAAGGTATAATCAAAGTTGAAAGCAAGGTATACAACATGCTCTTTCGGCGTAAGAAGGTGATAGGAAATACCGGAATTGATCAGCAGTGCGTCACCCTTTTTCAATGTATAGCGCTCGTGACCTACGGAGATTTCACCGCAGCCCTCGGAAACGAAAAAGAGACGTGCATCGCATGGGCACACGGTCCGGTAGGAGGATGATCGATTTAAATACAGATAATGGACATATCTGATGAACGGGTTTATTTCAAAAAAATACATATCAACGCTCCGAATATTTATTTTATACAAATCTAGCTTTAGTGCTTACATTTATTATATCGGGAAACAGGTGTAAAATCAAGTTGGAAATGGGGGGGAGCAAAATGATAGAAAGAAAGAAAAAACGTACAGCACGAATCGGTATTTTTGCGGTGGCACATGCTGCCTATTGGGTACAGTTTGAGGGTCTTTATGAAAACATCATGGGATATCATGCGGAGCTGTGCAAAAAAGTTGCTGCAAATGACGTAGAAGTGATCGATTTTGGTATGGTAGATAGCAGTGAACAGGCTTATATTGTTTCCGACAAGATAAAGGAAAAGCATGTAGATGTGCTTTTCTGCAATATGGTAACATATGCTACATCTTCTGTATTCGCACCGATCATGCGTGAAAGCACAGCACCGATGGTATTAGTGGCTTTGCAGCCGCTTGACGCTTTGGATTATACAAAAGCAAATACCTTTATGCAGTTGGAAAATGACAATATATGCTCCGTGCCTGAATTTACGGGCGTAGCGATCAGAATGGAAAAAAGGTGCAGGATGTGATCATCGGCACACTGTATAATGATACGCAAGCAGAGGCAGAGCTGTCACGTTGGTGCGATATAGGAAAGGTGCTGCATGATCTAAAGGGAGCCAGAATGGGACTTATGGGTCATACTATGGAGGCTATGTATGACATGCATACCGATCCGACTGCTGTGTCTGCGGCATTTGGAGTGCATGTGCCGCTTCTGGAGATAGATGACGTATTGACATTATATGATACTGTAGCAGAGGATGAGATACGAGAAAAGCTCAAAATTATTGACCGTGAGTTTGCGATGCCGGAGCCGAAGTCCGATCCGATCACAATGAAGCTGACAGAGGAGGATAAGTATCAGGCAGCCAAAAGCGCTGTCGCACTGGACAAGCTCGTAGAAAAGTATCATTTGACAGGACTTGCATATTATTACGAGGGAAGAGAAAGCAGCTTGCACAGAACGGTGGCATCTACATTTATTGTCGGAAATTCCATATTGAATGCACAGGGGATCCCGATGTGCGGTGAATTTGATATCAAGACCTGTATTGCAATGCTGATAATGGACAGACTGGATATAGGAGGCAGCTTTGCAGAGTTCCATCCGTTTGATTTTAAAAACGATTTTATTTTGGTAGGACATGACGGACCGCACTATTTGAAGATAGCAAACGGAAAGCCGGTGCTCAGAAGTCTGAAAAAATACCATGGAAAGCCGGGACACGGTGCAAGCGTGGAATTCAAGCTCAAGGAAGGCCCTATCACAATGCTCGGTATCACACAGAACGGAAGCGGAGGCTTCAAGTTTGTGATAGGTGAGGGGTATTCAAAGGAGGGACCGATCCCTCCGACAGGAAATACCAATACACGCGGATTCTTTGAACCGACAACAAAGGAATTTGTTAAGAGGTGGGTCATAGAAGGACCGACACATCATTACGCACTTGGCATTGGACATCATGCGGAGACGATCAAAAAGCTTGCAGATGTACTTGGAATAGAAGCCGTTATCGTAAAATAAATTGCAAGGGAGAGTAGGAGAGATTGTATAACAGTGTAACGCTTGAAATGAGTCTGAAGCCCTTCAAACAGACGGATGATGCATATGTGGAAGCAGTATGCAGAAAAATATTCGAGCAGTGGAGACCATTGGTAAAAGATGCAAAGGAGATATCTGTGCTGCTGTGGACAGCTGACGGAAGTGAGATACTCGATTATAGCGGTGATATGGATGCTCCTATCGAGTGGTGCTGCTTTATGGGTACTGCAAATCTGGAATTGGCAGATGAGAATGACAGACCAGATCTGGCACTTGGTAAAAAGAAGCGCTTGTACATGAAGGATCCACCTGCAATGACGTACGGTATCCTGAAAAAAATAATCACTGCAATAAAGCAGGAGGGTCACAGACAATTCCCGAATGCAGTAATACGTGTCGGCGAGACGTTCGATATCGGACCGGAATTTGCAGTTTCCGATTTTAAGTATAACAGACATCGTGAGATCTGCAATGATGAGAGTTTGGATGGGTGCTGCTTTGTAGATTCTACGGCTTTACTAAAGGCAGATACCGATACATATGCTGCATATCCTGACGGAATACCGGAGGGAACACCGTTCGGACTTTTCCTCGGCAAGCAGACTGAATGCTTTTTTGCGGAGATGGGCTTTGATTATATCTGGCTTTCCAATGGTCTCGGCTTTAGTGTTGACCCATGGAAAATGACCGGCAAGATATATGACGGTGAGAAATTCTATCCGGAGCATCTGAAAAAAACAAAGGAAAGTGTATTTGAATTCTGGAATCAGTTCCGTATGGGCTGCCCGAATATACCGATAGAGACGAGAGGAACGAATAATTCCGTAGGCATCGACTATGCAACAGACGGAGTACCGCTACAGGCTATCTATGATGCGGATTTTAATATCATACCGCCGCCAAATTCGCCATGGGCAGCGATAGATTACAATTTCGGACTTGAGCTTATGGGACATATGACACGTGTGGCAAATGTTCCCGGGAAAAGCTTTCTGTTCCGATATTATATCCACGATCCATGGTGGGTAAATTCTCCGTGGTATGACCGTTATGATGGGCAGCCTCACGATATTTATCTTCCGATGGCGGTCGCAAGGATCGACGAAGAGGGTAAGATGCAGTCGGCGGACAGACTGAGCCTGTTGAGCATAGATAATACCCTCGGAGAAATGCCCGACTGCTGTGTTAATGAGCCGATCCCACATCTGTTAAAGGCGGAAAAGGATAAATCGGATGAACCTGCGCCGTTTGTATGGGTCTACCCGGTACGTGAATATACCTCAACAGAGAAGACTGAGCTTTTAAAGGAGATGTTTCTGGGAGATCGCTTTATAGAAGAAAGCATAAACGACGGCTTCCCACTCAATTGTGTGGTGTCTACGGATAATTTCCTCCGACATACTGCGAAGCTGTACCAAAAGAGCATATTGATCTCTCCTGTACCGGAACGTAGAGAGGTGTTGGAACAGTTTATTTCGTTTGCTAATATCGGAATTTCTGTTATTTTCTACGGAACGAGTGAGCTGATGGCAAAACTTCCTGAAAATGGTAGCTTTACCTGTATCGATATAGAAAAAAATGAACATCTGAGGGAAGCCGTATTTGCACACGGCTATAGGATCATTCATAAAAATATTCGGAAAAAAGAGAAGAGTCTGTAGTTCCGACAATGACAATCAACAGAAGTAATAACGGATACTGGTTCTCTGTCTATAACAGTGCGACGACAACGGAAACGCTGCTCAAATTCCCGCAGGGGGCACCGATCCTTTGCGGCGGAGAAACACTGCTGACAGATGGTTATGCCACTTATCATTTTACACGTGCGGAGCATAGAGAATGCCGTATTTTCGTAAAACAGCGCTCCGGCCTTATCAGTGTGACGGAGAGACCGCCTGTAAGTGCATATAACCGACGTTCCTTCAGAGTATGCGGACTGGAGGATGCCGAGGTCATTTATTATCCGGAGCAGTATTGTATCGATCATGCACGAGTGGCAATATCCGATGGACATGGTACTACAAATTGGACACCGATATATACTGATGCATTCAAGAAGGTACATGATCCTAAATACGGCAACTATTACAAGGCTGAACATGTTACGGGAGAGTTCATTTTCCATATGCCACGCAGAGAATTCTGCAAATGACGAGCTGTTCGGATGTGAATAATATCGCATAGGAATTTAGAATGCCTGCAAGGCTTTTCGGATCTGCAATGTGACAATATCATAACAGGCGGTGAGTATGGGTTCGCCGCCTGTTTGATCATATCGCAGTATAAATTCGCAGCACTCATAAAATGCATTATATTTTCCTTGAAATTGCAGTATGGATAGGATATAATATAAGCATACAGATGCATCTCCAATATCATATGAAGGATAGAAATAAATGTGAGATGAATGCTGTGCTAAGAGACAAATAAGGAGAAAGCTATGTTTATTCGTTACAACTCAGGCCATGAGGTCGTGGAATACGCCGCAGCCGAGCTCGAGAGACTCCTTAGAAAAATGGATCCGATGCTGGATATTATCCCTGTAGGCACAGGTGCGAGACTCGGTGATGACTGCATCACATTAGCACTGCTTGAGGAGCTTAAACTGTCAACGGAGGGCGTAAAGGATAGCTTTATCGATGATCTTATTGATATTGACATAGATAATATGAGAGGCTATATCGCAGGGAGCAACGAGAGAAGTATTCTTCTCGGTGTATATAAATTCCTTACAAGTGCAGGCTGTGCATGGCCTTATCCGGGCGATGATAACGAGATCATACCGGAGCGTGAGATGGAGCATTATTCGTATAAGTACCGTAAGACCGCAGATCATCCGTTCAGAGGCGAGGCGATAGAGGGTGCTATCAGCTATTCGAATGTACGTGATACGATTCGTTGGCTGCCGAAGATCGGAATGAATATGTTTATGCTTGAACAGATAGTGCCGTTTAACTATATCAGCCGTTGGTATACACGCCAGGCAAATACAAAGGTATCCGTTCCGAATCCGCTGACGTTTGAGCAGGTGTCGGAGATGATCCCTGTGCTTGAGCATGAGGTGAAGAGGTGCGGTGTTCAGCTTCACTCCGTAGGTCACGGCTTTATGTTTGAGCCCTACGGTATACATTATAAAACGTTTGCAGATAAGTATGAGCTTTCGGACTATGCCAGAAGTCACTGCGCTATGATAAACGGAAAGCGTGAGCTGTTCCACGGTTCGCCGAATTTTACACAGCTCTGCTATTCAAATCCCGAGGCAAGAAAAAACATCGTAGACTTCATCGTCGAGTATGCCAAACGCAAGCCGTATATCGATTTCTTCCATATATGGCTGGCAGATGCTACAAATAATCACTGTGAATGCGAAAATTGTATCAAGAAAACACCGTCGGACTGGTATGTTATCTTGCTAAATGAGATCGAAAAGGCTCTCAAGGATAACGGTATCGACATGCGATTCGTATTTATCCTCTATACCGATACACTTTGGGCACCGGAGGAGCAGAAGCTTGAAAATCCGGAGCATTTCACACTGCTTTCCACACTTTCTCGTAACTATTTCGACAGCACGATCAAGCTAGACCGTACACCTGTCGAAGAGATGCCAAGGTTTGTACGCAACAGTGCAAACGGAGATTTTGCGATCTCCGAAAAGCTCACGGCTCTTGATATCTGGCGTGAACAGTTTAGCGGCAATAGCTTCCTCTATGAATATTACTTCTACACAAGCCACTATAATGATCCCGGCTACTGTGTCCTTGCTAAGAATATATATGAGGATGTACATCGTAATGAGACTATGAGCTTTAACGGTATTATAAGCGATCAGACACAGCGTTCATTCTTCCCTACAGGCTTCCCACTCTATCTGCTTTCACGTGCATTGTTTGATAAATCACTCACATATGCTCAGATCGTGGCAGAGTACTTCCCGTCTGCATACGGTGAGGACGGTATGAAGCTTTATGAGTATCTCGAAAAAATATCCGCTTCATTCGATCCTAAGCTTTTGAGTCAGGATTCAATGTCTGTAGTAGAAGAGGATACGAATACGGGACTCAGCAAGGAAAAAAGGAGAAGCCCGTGGCAGAATAATGCGGAATATGCCGAAAAGCTTTCGCATATAGCTCAGATCGTATACGAGTTTGAGCCGATCGTTGATAAAAACCTCTTTGCCGATGATAAAGCACGTGCAAAGGCATGGAATTATATCAGACTCCACGGAGAATACATAAAGAAACTTGCAGACGTTCTCATACTGGGTGCCGAGGGCAGGATAGATGAGATGAAGGCTGCTTCATATGCTATAATTGATTGGATATCGGAAAATGAAATGGAAATACAAACACAATTCGACCTCTGCCTGTTTGAACAGTGGCTCAGAGGCAAGACAAATTACAAATCATGAATATAATTCGTAAGCTGCCTGCACATATTGCCGACCTCATTGCTGCCGGTGAGGTAGTAGAGCGACCAAGCTCCGTTGTAAAGGAGCTGATGGAGAACTCAATTGACGCAGGAGCAAATATGCTGACGGTAGAGATAAGAAACGGCGGTATAAGCTCTATTCGTGTTACTGATAACGGATGCGGTATGACAGTGGAGGATGCAAGAAATTGCTTCCTTCGCCATGCTACTAGTAAGACGTACACGGAGGAGGATCTGACTGCGATCACGCATCTTGGTTTCCGAGGTGAGGCTCTTGCTGCAATATCTGCCGTGTCCAAGATCGAGCTTGTAACTCGCACGCCTGACAACGATCTGGGTGTGCGTCTGATCCTTCATGCAGGTGAGATCATAAGTGAAGAGGAAACAGGCTGTCCGGTAGGTACTTCTATAACGGTGTCGGAAATATTCTACAATACACCTGCAAGAATGAAGTTCCTCAAAAAGAATACTACCGAGGCAGGCTATGCTCAGTCCATCATAGGAAAGATAGCCTTGTCACATCCGGAGGTGTCTGTAAAATTCATCAAAGACGGTAGGGTAGCGCTGCATACACCTGGAGATAACAGTCTCAAGTCGGCGATATACAGCGTGTGCGGACGTGAGTTTGCGTCTACATTACTTCCCCTGCCCGAGCCTGACGGAGTAGTCACATCGGGCTTAACTGTGTGGGGTTATATTACAGATCCGTCCGACTGCCTGACGACGAGAAATTCACAGTACTTTATACTGAACGGCAGATGCATCAGATCGAAAACACTTACGGCTGCACTTGAGGAGGTCTACCGTAATACTCAGATGTCGGGGAAATATCCCGGCTGTGTCATTCACTGCGCTATCGACCCTACAGCTGTGGATGTGAATGTCCATCCTGCAAAGCTCGAGGTGAAATTTGCAAACGAGCGTGATGCATTTCATGCATTGTATTCGGCTGCACTGGAGACTCTGACAAATCGGGCGCCGATATTGAGTAAAAGTGAGCCTGAAAAGACCGATGATGAACATAGGGAAGAACAGCATGATACCGTTAAGATCACGGAGCAGCCCAAAGCACAGACTCGTCCGTATGATCCAATCGGTGAAGCGAAAAAGGGTACACTTCATGTTACGAATAAGCCCTTGTATGTGCCGATAGTCTACTCTGCCGGAGATGTTCATATACCGTTTACTGAAAAAAATACAAAGATCAGATTCCGCTCGCCCGATCAGGCTGAGGCTGAGGAAGTACTGAGGCTGACAAAGCAGGAGAATAAAACCGCAGCTGTAAAGGCAGAGCCGATACGACCGGTCATGACCGAGGCAGAGACCGAGCCGATACAGGAGACGATGGAAGAAGAACAGCTTCAAATGCGTGTGGTCGGTGAGCTGTACGATACATATATAATAGTAGAGCTACCGGATGAGGTGATACTCATAGATAAACATGCGGCGCATGAGAGGATAATCTTCAATCGCCTTTTAAAGAGTGAAGCAAAGGACACACCGCAGATATTGCTTGACCCGATCATATTGAGCATGTCCAAGGAGGACATGGTGTTGATCGACGAAAACAGAGAAATATTCGGTGAGGTAGGTCTGCTTGCCGAGGCGTTCGGTGATGATTCGATAATAATACGTGAGATACCGTCCTGCGTTAATGTGGAGGATGTAGGAGAGCTGGTAGAGGAGCTCATAGATATAGCGTATACGAACGGCGGAACGTCAATGAGAGATGATATACTCCACTCAATAGCATGTAAAGCTGCAATCAAAGCGGGAAGATCGTCCGACATACGTGAGCTTGAGCATCTTGCACGTGAGGTTTTGACGTCGCCGAATGTGAGAAACTGTCCGCACGGAAGACCTGTGCTGACGTCTACACCGAGAAAAGAGATAGCAAAGGGCTTTAGAAGATAGAATCGATTCGGATAAAGCGGCTATATGGGAAAGGATAGAATATATGAAACTCATCTGCATTGTCGGACCGACTGCGTCCGGCAAAACAGCACTGTCGATAGAGCTTGCAAAGCTGACGGGAGGCGAGATCGTATCCTGTGATTCAATGCAGATATATCGCGGAATGGATATAGGCACTGCGAAGCCGAATGACGATGAGAGATGCGGAATACCTCATCATATGCTGGACATTGCCGACCCGTCGGAGACCTACAGTGCCGCACGCTACGCTGCCGAGGCAGGTAAGTGTATAGATGATATTATAGCTCGAGACAGACAGCCTATAGTGGCAGGCGGTACGGGACTTTATCTTGATGCACTGCTTGGTAATATCAGCTTTGACAGTGAGAAAACGGATGAGACGATACGTAAATATTATACGGATATTGCCGAAAAGCAGGGCTCTGAGGTGCTGCATTCCATGCTTGCGGATATTGATCCGCAAAGTGCAATGAAGATACATGCAAATGACATAAAGAGAACGGTTCGAGCACTCGAGGTCTATAAGAAAACAGGTAAAACCATGACGGAGATCGCACGTGAGTCAAAGCTTAAAGCACCGACGTATGAAAGCGTTACGATAGCACTCTGCCCGGAGGATAGAGAGGTGCTCTATGAGCGTATCAATAAGCGTGTTGATATTATGATGGAGCAGGGACTTGAGCAGGAGGCATATAAGCTTTGGCAGACTCCCGAGCTCAGTCAGACAGCACTCCAGGCGATAGGCTATAAGGAAATGTTTTCGTATTTCAAAAATGAATGCACGTTGAATGAGGCTGTCGAAAAAATAAAAATGGCAAGCCGCAGGTATGCAAAGCGTCAGCTGACATGGTTTCGCCATAAGGACGATATCCATTGGGTTTTATATGGAAAAGATGTTAATTTTAAGTTAATTCTGGAAAAATCGACAGAATATTTACATGAATGTGGTATAATTATATAAAAGAAGAGAAAGCAGTTTACAATGATAGCAGGAGGTAAAGATAATATGCAAAAGTTATCCAATTTGCAGGACATATTCTTGAATCAGGTAAGAAGAGAAAAAATGCTTGTTACGGTTTATCTCACCAACGGATTCCAGTTTAAGGGCTATGTAAAGGGCTTTGACAGTTATACAGTCATTCTTGACAGTGACGGACGGCAGCAGCTTATTTATAAGCATGCACTCTCAACGATATCACCTGCCAGACCGTTGAATTTCAGCTTCGATACATATGACGACAAGGAGGGCAAGGCTTGAGCGCCAATGAGGATAAGCCGATCAAGGTCGCTCGACTTGTGAGGCGATATCAGAGTAAAAAGAAGGCAAAGGTGCGAAAAAAGATACTTTTCATGCCTTTAAAAATAATATTCGGACTTATATTGTTCGTATTCTGCATGTATTTTGCAATCCAGTGCTATAATGCACTTAATGCACCTATGAAAACTGCAAGTGCATTAAGTACTGTAGTAACGGATGAGTTCAGCTCTGTAGGCTATTTCTTCCGTTCGGAAAAGGTGATAGATACCGAATATGACGGTATTCTTGAATATACAGTGGAAGACGGTGAAAGAATAGGTCGTTTCTCACCATATGCATCGGTTTATCTGGATTCTGCGGCAGTCGAAACAAACAAAAAGATCGCAGCAACCAACGAAAGAATAACTGCTCTCGAATCGGCATTGTCTGACTCGGGCGATATGAGCTCCGCATCGGAGCTTTCCGAACGCATAAACGCTCAGCTTTTGAATGTGGCTGAAATGTCGGATTCCGGCACATTTACACGTATTTCATCGTCTGAAAATACGCTGAAATCACTTATTGTTACAAGGGATTTTTCCTATACGGATACAACGGAGATCGAAACGCTTATAAGCAAGCTGAAAACGAACAGAGATACTCTGAGATCCAACATATCGGAGCGTGAAACCGTATTATATACTCCGTATGCAGGATATTTTATGTCAAATATCGACGGCTTTGAAAATCTCTACAAGACGTCCGAGCTGAAATCACTTACGGTGGAGGAGGTCAATGCTTTAAATGACATCACACCGCCGGATGGAAATAAGGTGATCGGCAAGGTCATTACCGGCTTTGACTGGTATTTTGTTACGGTGCTCAGACGCAGTGAGGCTGAAAACCTAACACAGGGCTCATATGTAACGCTGAGGTTTGATGCTACGGGTGATGACGATATCAGAGCGCAGGTATATTCCATAGGTAATTACGCCGACGATGAGACGGTCGTGGTACTCTACGGGGATAAGCATGCAGAGGAGCTGATGTCATTTCGTAAGCAGGCGGCTCGAATAATACTTAATGAGTATGAGGGTCTTAAGGTTCCAAAGGAGGCTGTCCGTGTAAATGAGGACGGCGAGATGGGAGTATACGTTATAACGGGTACATATGCTGAGTTTAAGACCATAGATGTAGTATATGAAACACGTGACTATTATGTTGTTGATACAGACCCCTCGGACAAGTATTCACTGCTGATATATGATGAGATAATAGTAAGCGCAAAGGGTCTGTCAAGCGGAAAGGTTATAAAATAGCAGACAGTGAAAGGTCGTGATGTCGGCTATGGAGCAATTGATAGAAAAGAATATCCTTGAAATAAAAGAAAAAATATGGAATGCCTGTGAAAAGGTCGGACGATCTTCGGATGAAGTGATGCTCGTGGCGGCGACAAAAACACGCACGGTAGAGGAGATACAGCTTGCGATACGAGCTGGAATATCTGCGTGCGGCGAGAATCGTGTGAACGAGCTGAGCCATAATCTGCAAAACGGAGCATACCTTGACTGCCCGGTGCATTTTATCGGTCATCTTCAGACAAACAAGCTGAAACAGGTCGTAGGCAAGGTCGAGCTTATCGAGTCTATTGACAGCATACATCTTGCGGAGGCTGTCAGTGAACAGGCGGTAAAGCTTGGAATATGTCAGGATGTATTGCTTGAGGTGAACATAGGAAGCGAAGGATCGAAATACGGCTTTGAAGCCTCGGAGCTGTATGACGTGATCGAAAAATTATCCGTCTTAAAGGGAATACGGATAAATGGATTGATGTGTATCCCTCCGGCGGTGGAAAATGCACACGAAAGCAGCCTTTTTTTCGAAAAAATGTTCAAACTATTTATTGACATTTCGAATAAAAAATACGATAATGTATATATGAGATATTTATCACAGGGAATGTCTCATGATTTTGAACAGGCAATATATGAAGGTGCGAATATAGTCAGAATAGGTACAGGGATATTCGGCCCGCGTAGCTATTCCCGAAATTGACAAGGAGGAGGACACGCCGACTGTTAAGCAGTTCGGTGTTATAGAAATATGGGTCTTATAGATAATTTCAAAAGGTATGTCAGAGGCGACGATTACGAGGACGATTATGATGAGAGCGAGCCTTATGTGAACGAAAAACCGTTTTCATCACGCACGGAGTCTGCCACTGAACGCTCCTATATAAAAAATGATGATTATACTCCGATAACAAGTACAGAAAACCGTCGTCAGGGAAATCGTGTGGTGAATATCCATACAGTCACACAGCTTTCCGTTGTGCTCGTCAAGCCGGAAAAATATGAGACGGCAAGCGAGATCGCAGATCATCTCAAGGACAAGCGTACTGTCGTGCTCAATCTAGAACAGGCAAATCGTGAGATTGCACGCAGACTTCTCGACTTCCTCAGCGGTGTTGCGTATGCAAATGAGGGTAAGATCAAGAAGGTGGCTAACAGTACGTATATCATCACACCGTATAATGTCGAGATACAGGGCGATATAATCGACGAGCTTGAAAATAACGGCTTGTATATATAAGCACCTGAGAGGACTACGGGTAAATTATGGGTGAGTATATAGCCACTATAGCAATGGTAGCACTGAGAGTTATAGAGATACTCCTGTTTGCACGTGCTATCCTGTCCTGGTTTCCGAATGACGGTAAAATGTCGGGGGTAATGGAGCTGTTATATTCATTGACAGAGCCGATACTCTTACCGATAAGAACGCTGCTGTTCAAGATACCGGGAATGAATCGTTTTCCGTTGGATTTTAGTGTCATTATAGTTTATATTATAATCGAGGTATTGATGTCCTTTTTATAATATGACAGGATCTATGAGTTTCAGGTTAAAAAGGCGTGTAAGGGAAGCTTCCACGCCTATGTTCTTTATGCTTTTGGAAGGAGAATTTAATTAAATATGCTGACACCGCAGGAAATAAAAGAGAAAAGCTTTGATAAGGTAATGGTGTGGGGCTACGATATGAATGCGGTCGATAGCTTCCGTGAGAGCATAAGCGCCGATTATGCTCAGCTTTATAAGGAAAATATTGCTCTTAAGAGTAAGATGAAGGTGCTTATTGAGAAAATCGAGGAGTACCGCAGTGTTGATGATTCGATGAGAAAGGCACTGCTCAACGCTCAGACGATGGCAAGTAAAATGGTCGAGGACGCAAAGGCAGACATAGAGAACAGAGAAAGAATGGCATCTGATCGTATGGATGAAAAGCTTCACGAGATCCGTGCAAAGATAGAGGCAGAGGAGCTTCGCTATAAGGAAGCAAAGGAACGTTCAAACAAATACATTGATCAGCTGTGTGAAGCACTTAATAAGGAAGCTGAGAGACTTGTGGCACTTAAAGAAAGCGAGTCTGTAGCTGAAATGGTATCCGAGCCTGTCAGTGTCGATGCAGAGAGCGAGAATGAGAAAGAAGAGGACGTAATACCGGATACAGTTCCGCTTCCGTTTATCCCACCCGCACAGGAGACTGTGATGCCGATAGCCGATGACGATAATGATCTTAAGGTATTCGAGGTGGATCTGGGAAACCGTCCTGCCACAGCTCCAGAGGAGAAAAAGGAAAGACGTCAGCCGATATACAAGTCTGTGATCGATGATGAAGAGGAAACGATAACGCTTACTCCGAAGCCGAGATTTGAATTTTCGAACCTACAGTTCGGTGACAAATACGATCCGTCTAAAAAAAGCAAGAAATAATGAATAGCTGACCTCCGTTTGGTGTAAAATAGTAACCGAACGGAGGTTTTTGTATTATGGATCCAAAGCATGAACGTGATTATGAGCGATATGATGAAGTAGAGCTGGGATTTGACGAAGACGGTGAGGCGTTGGAGGATATCCTGATGATGTATCTTACGGATGAGGATATACACAGATGGGGAGAGTAAGTAAATATGAAAAGCGCCGAACGGATAGCGGTCGGCGCTTTAATGCAGCATTATATGTAAGATTGTCACGTGAGGATGGAGACAGAGAGGAAAGCGACAGCGTTGATTCGCAAAGATCTATATTGAAGGCATTCGCCGAGGACGACAAGTATATAGACAGCTACGAGTTTTACGTAGATGACGGATATACAGGTACGGATTTTGATCGACCGGCAGTGAAGAAAATGCTTTTACAGATAGAATCGGGAAATGTGAATTGTGTGGTAGTCAAGGATCTTTCACGATTGGGTAGAAACTATATTGAAGTCGGACGGTATCTCGAGCAGATATTCCCATCGCTGGGAGTGCGTTTTATTTCGATATCCGATAACATAGACAGCTACCTTATGCCGTCGCAATCGAATACGATAATCGTTCCGTTTAAGAATCTGATAAACGATGAATACAGCCGTGACATATCTCAGAAAATACGCACGGCTCTTGACATACGAAGAAAAAGAGGCGATTTTATAGGCTCATTTGCCTGCTATGGGTATAAAAAGAGCGATGAAAGGGGTAAGCTTGTGATCGATGAGGAAACGGCACCCATAGTCAAGCGGATATTCGAGGATTTCATAGCGGGAAAGCCGAAAAACACTATAGCGAGGGAGCTGAACCTCGAAGGAGTACCGAGCCCATCGGAGTACAAGAGAAGAAAAAATAAAACATATGTACCTCCGGGAGGAAACGGACTGTGGAGCTTTTCGTCAGTCAACCGTATATTGTCGAATCCGATATATACAGGAGACATGGTGCAGGCAAGATCGGGAGTGGTGAGCTACAAGGTACACAAGACGAGAGCCAGACCGGAGTCGGAATGGATAGTATCGAAAAATACACATGAGCCGATCATTACACGTGAGCAGTTTGAGAGAGCAGCTGAGATGCAGAGCATGGATGTGAGAGCCGATATGGCTGTAGGTGCGGTGCATCCGCTGTCGGGCTTTGTCAAGTGTGCCGAGTGCGGAAGAGCACTTTCACGCAGATCGGTAAAGCATCGCTACGGAGTATATAATTATTATATTTGCCCGACATACAAGCAGTCTCATGAGGCGTGTACAAAGCATAGTGTGCGAGTAGACAAGGTGGAAAAAACGGTGCTTGATACGATACGTGAGCAGATACAGCGAACGGTGGATATGGAGCGTCTGTCGGAAAGATCATCGAGGAAAAGCATGTCCACAGCACCGCAGCTTGGAGCGTTAAAGCGTGAGCTTAGTAAGATCATGCTGCTAAAGCAGAGTGCATATGAGGACTGGAAGCTGGGAGATATCAGCAGAGAGGAGTTCAGATCGTTCAAGGAGTCGTATGATGAGCGAGAGAGGACGATAAACGGCAGGATAGCAGAGCTTGAAAATTACGGAAGCAAAGAAAAGCAGTGCGACCCGGTGAGAAAGCTGATGCTGTCACTTGAAGCACCGGAAACGCTGTCAAGATCACTTGTGGCATCCTTGATACGTGATATACTCATCCATGAGGACGGACGGATCACGATCAATTTCAAATTCAGAGAAAGTCGGACGATAAAATAAAACCGGATCGAGCATAGATATGTCGATCCGGTTTGTGTTTGTGTGATTTGATCGTATTAGTCAACATCCTCAACCTTGCTTGCAAGCCTTACCTCAAGCAGCTCGGGATTTGACAAATATTTTTTCAGCAGCTTTACGCTTTTTGCAAAATAAAGACCGTCGCAAAATCTTTCATCCATAACGACACCAAGCGGAAGCAGCTTTTTGACTCCAAGCTCAGTTGAGGATATCGGTACGGCCTTGTTTTCCTCTTTACCGATAGCAAGGAATAAGCCGGTGGTGCCGAATTCGTATACATGATGATGTATAGCACCAATGCCTAGCGACTTCATATTGGTGATAAAGAGTGAGGTGTGAAACGGGCTTGCCTTTATGATCGCCTTGGGCAGGAGATTTATCTTGTCAAGCGACATGAGGAAATTTACTACACCTCGCAAAAGAAAGCCCGGAGTAGCCATTACAATATTGATGAGATTATCGGTCTCACTGCTTGCGCCGACATGAGCGTTCTCTGCAATGATCTTATCGATAGCAGTCGAAACATCGTCAAGGCTTTCCGTACCATCAAATTCAAGCTTTACAGTAGTGCCTGCACTATCGTCTCTGAGTGTCTTATGTACAACAAAGGAGATCCAGATCTTGTTTCTTGTATATATCCTGCCATTCATTACGAACCTGTTCAATGCAGGACGTTCGGCCATGAGTCTGACGATGGCAGAAAGGAGTATTTTCATGTAATTGTAGTTTTTTCCCTCAGCGTGCTTACTCTTTATATATTCATCTAGCGGAGCACATGGGATATCCATGTCGAACATATTCTGTGAATCGGTTCGGGATTTCATAATGTATGGAATGATCAGATTGAATGGATCTGTATTGTGGATTCGTCTTCCGTCATAACGTTTTTCAAACATAACAATAACCGTGTATCCGTATATAGGATACTATCCTTATATATTTTTAGAAGAGATTTTTCTTGTTTAGTATAAATGCCGTGATACCGATCGCTATAACAGTGATTGTAAGCGGTGCCCATACAAATGGTGCGGGTAAATCGGGAACGTTCATTCCATAAAAACCAAACACTATATTCGGTATTGTCATTAATATGGTAATGGATGTCAGCACCTTCATGGTCAGACTAAGGTTGTTTGATATGACCGAGGCAAATGCGTTCATGGTGCCTGCCATAATATCCGAATAGATCGTTGCCATATCTATAGCCTGCTTGATCTCTATGAGCACGTCCTCCAAAAGCTCCTGATCGTCTTCATATAGCTTGATGACTCGTCCTCTCGACAGCTTTTCGATCGTTACCTCGTCAGCCTTCAACGATTTTGAAAAGTAGACAAGTGACTTTTGAAGCCCGAGCATGTGTATAAGCTCCTGATTTTTCATGGATTTATGAAGCTGCTTTTCAATGTATACAGACATCTTGTCTATCTGGCGCAGATATTGCAGATATCGTTTTGCAACACGAAGCAATATCTGAAAAACGAACCTTGTTTTCAAGGATGTATGCACATCTTTGATAAGACCTTCATAAAATTCACGAATGACCTGTGTATCAAGCAGTGATACAGTGATTATGACCTCGCTAGTCAATATGATGCCAAGCGGCAGAGTGGAGTAGACCGTGTTCTTACCCTCATGAGTTGCAATAGGTACGTCTATTATGATGAGAGTGCCGGTGTCCTCGATCTCGATACGAGAGGATTCCTCCTCGTCAAGTGCGGCGCGCAGAAAATCGGATTCAACGCCGTAAAATTCACGTACAGATTCAAGCTCGGACGGAGTAGGCTCGACCATGTTAACCCATGCGTTTTTTTCAAACGCATCAAGCCTTGAGATCCTGTCTCCGACCGTTCTGTAGCAGCTGACCATTTTGTCCTCACCCTTTCGTGACAGGCACGGACAAACAGGGCTCAATACAGCGTATCAGCCTGTGAAGATGCAGTCGTGCCTGCTGATTGATTTTTAATTAAGTATAAATAGCTACTTCGTCCATCTGCGGACACCCTGCCCACCTCTTTCATTGCAAAAGTTATGTATCTATTATACATTATTTTTTTACAATTTTCAACTGTCTGTAGATATATTTAATTTATTTTTATTCTTTTAAATACATAATATTACTTTAAAATGACGGCTTGATGTGATATAATATAGCAGAAAGAAAAAATCGGAAAGGAAGATGTGTCCTTGACCTTAAATGAATATATAGATTCGCTTAAAGGGAAAAAAGCGGCGGTATTGGGCGTCGGAATAAGCAATCGTCCGCTTGTAAAGCTCTTAGCCGAAAACAACATAGATGTTACCGTTTTTGATCGTAAGAATGCGGATGCACTGGGCGATTATGCGAAAATTCTCGACTCACTTAATGTAAGGCTCGTTTCCGACGGTGGAATGATGGACGACGGCGATTACGATGTGATCTTCCGCTCTCCCGGTATCCGTCCGGATCGTGATGATATAAAAAAAACGACGGAACGAGGCGCTGTGCTGACAAGTGAGATGGAGGTCTTTTTTGATGTGTGCCCATGCAGGATAATCGGAATCACGGGCAGTGACGGAAAAACAACGACAACTACTCTCGTGTCGGAGCTCCTTCGCACATCAGGCTATACAGTGCATCTCGGAGGAAATATAGGTCATCCTCTGCTTGCGGATGTAGGTAAGATGAGTCCTGAGGACGTTGCGGTAGTGGAGCTGTCATCATTCCAGCTTATGACTATGAAAAAGAGTCCTGATGTAGCGGTGATAACGAATTTGTCGCCTAATCATCTCGATATACATGCTTCCATGGAAGAGTATGTGCAGGCAAAGCAGAATATATACTCACATCAAAGCGAAAACGGTATCGTCGTACTGAACTACGATAATGATATAACAGGCTCGTTTATACCGCAGATAAGCAGGACAACACGTACATTTTCCTCTCAGACTTCACATAAAACAGATGTGTATCTCGAAAACGGAGCAATATATTCCGAGCTTTCGGGAAAGACGGAAAAGATATGCGATACCTCGGATATACTCATTATCGGTGTGCATAATTATGAAAATTACATGGCAGCTATTGCGGCAACTTACGGCCTTGTCAGCATAGATGATATAAGAAAGGTCGCATCGGAGTTCCCCGGTGTAGAGCATCGCACGGAATTTGTGAGAGAGCTTCGAGGCGTAAAGTACTATAACAACTCGATAGCATCATCGCCTACGAGAGTTATAGCCGGACTGAGGACTTTAAAGGATAAATCGGCAGTGGTCATGGCAGGCGGCTATGATAAGAACCTTGATTATGTGCCAATGGTGCCGTTGCTCTTGCAAAAGGCAAAGCACCTTGTGCTCTGCGGAGCTGCATCCCCGAAGATACGTGCGGCAGTGGAAGCTGATCCCAATTATAAGAGCTCCGGATTAAAGCTGTATGACGTTGATGATTTTGCGGAGGCGGTAAAGCTGACGTCAAAGCTTGCCGAGCCGGGTGACTGTGTGACGCTGTCGCCTGCATGTGCATCGTTTGATAAATTCGCAAACTTCGAGGAACGAGGTAATTATTTTAAAAAGCTTGTAAATGAGCTGGAGTAGGGGTGAAAAATGATGGATATAGTTAAAACTCTGATCGAGCTGTGTTCGATGAAGGGCTTGTCCGGCTTTGAAGCTCCGATAGCAAAGCGTGCTATGGAGCTTATGACTCCGTACTGCGATAAGGTGTACATGTCGGATAAAAATACAGCTGTAGGCGTTATCTACGGTACAAAGGGTGAGGATAGCAAAAAAATAATGCTTGATGCACATCTGGACAGGATAGGCTTTATCGTCGATTCAATAGAGGATGGATTTTTACGTTTTACAAATTGCGGAGGTATCGACCCGAGATTGCTTCAGGGAAAAGAAGTATACGTACACACTGAGTCGGGTCCACTTCCGGGAGTGATATGCTCGACTCCGCCGCATCTGAGCAGTGCAGGTGAGCGTGATGAAGTAACGCCTATCGACGGTCTGCTCATCGACATAGGCTATGATGATAAGAAAACACGCAGTCTTGTTAAAATAGGTGACACGATAACATACGCAGCTGAGCCGTCTGAAATGCTGAACGGTACGTTCGCATCGGCTGCAATAGATGACCGTGCAGGCTTTGTATCGTTTTTATATGCACTTGAGCTGCTCGGAGGAAGACGTCCGTCTGCCGATATATATATCGTCGGAAGCTCGCAGGAGGAACGTACAGGTATAGGCTCATTTGCGGCAGCATCTCACATACATCCCGATGTGGCTATAGTAGTGGATGTGGATCATGCGACTACACCGGATGCACCTCCGCTCAGAACACATCCGGCAGGCTGCGGTGCGGTGATAGCAAGAGGGCCTCATTTGAACAAAGCAGTCACCGAGAAGCTGATATCACTGGCAAGAGAAAAAAATATCCCGTTTGAGATAGCAGTCGAAGAGGGAAATACAGGTACGAATGTGACAAGTATTTACAAATCGGGCTATGGTGTGGCGTGCGGGCTTGTAAGTATACCGCTGAAGTATATGCATACACCGACGGAAGTGGTAGATATTTCGGACATAAAGGCTGTCGGTCAGCTTGTAAGCGAGTATTTAACGGAATTTACACAGGAAAGTGCCGGAGGTGATAAATAATGCTGGAGCTTCTGGATAGGATGTGCCGAATAGACGGTGTGTCTGGTAATGAGGATGCTGTAAGAATGTTCATAGAGGAGCACGTAAGGGAGTATTCCTCGGATATTTTTACCGATGTGCTCGGAAACCTGTACGTATTCAAAAAAGGTAAGCATCACAGGGGAAAGACGATAGTCGCGATGGCTCATATGGATGAGGTAGGCTTTATCGTTAAAGAGATCACGCCGGAGGGCTATATAAAATTCGCTATGGTAGGTGGTATTGACAGCCGTATAATGCTGGGGATACATGTGCGGATAGGAAAGGATCGCATCAAAGGCGTTATCGGAGTTAAGGCAGCGCATCTGACAACTGCGGATGAACGTAAGAAGCTGCCGCCTGTGCATGATATGTATATTGACATAGGTGCGAAAAGCAAAGAGGATGCTATGAAGTATGTCGAGCTCGGAGATTATATCGCATTCGATACGCAGCCGCATATGACAGGCAGTCTTTATACCGCAAAGGCGATAGATGACAGGCTCGGCTGTGCGGTGATGATGCAGCTTTTGTCGGAGGAGCTTGAGTATGATACTTGGTTCGTATTCTCGGTGCAGGAGGAAATAGGCGGAAGCGGAGCTACAGTAGCCGCAAACAGACTCAGCCCGGATATAGCACTTTTGTTTGAAGCGACAACGGCTGCCGATCTTCCCGGAGTAACGGGAGAAAAAAGAGTTTGCTCTGTAGGCGGCGGAGCAGTGATGCCGTTTGCGGACAGAGGTACGATATACACTCCCGAGCTTATAAAGATCGCATCCGATGCGGCGGACAGACTCGGACTGAAGCATCAGACGAAGTCTATGGTAGCAGGAGCTACAGATGCAGCAAAGGTATCCATATCAGGCAGGGGAGTTGAAACTATAGCCATATCTCTTGCAACAAGATATCTGCATTCACCCGTATGCACCGGAGCTATAGATGATATGCATTCGATCCTCGGCATATCACGAGCCTTTCTGGCAGAGGTATAAAAAATACGGCTGCCTGTGATGACAGCCGTATATCAAATATTACTGACAGAGGAATTTATTTCTCAGATCATTTAATTCCTGCTGCTCGACGGGCTTAGTCTGATACCATCCGTGATTCTGCATTTCACAGAATATTTCGGACTGTATACAGTGCTCGTCGTTGAGAATAGAAAGAAAATCGTTTCTGAGGTTTTCGTTTACACATTCTCCCGCAAAAATATTGTAGGTCGTGGTGATGTGCTTCTGAGTGGACAGGAGATCCTCCATGATGCTTTTTTCGTCCATGTTTATAACGTTGTCAGCCATTGAGATGTCCCTCCTTATTGCAAATACGTTTTGATCTTGTCAAAGTGCTGCTGATGTCTGGAGGCGATCTGCTCCAGCTTAGTCTTTAAAACGATATCATTGCACTGTGTTGCGAGACCTCTGTACTTGGCAACAAGAACCTGTTCGGAAGAAAGCTGTTCCTCAAGCGCAGTAGCTTCTTTTGTGGTCAAATTAGCCATCGTTATAGTCTCCAATCGCTTTACTATCGGAAATGCTGTTTCACTCGATCCGACGATGATAGTATGAGCAGCTACAGACTATATATCCTCACAATATTTTGGCAGTCCGTCCTCATTAAAGCAGATGGATACGTATTTTTCTCCGTTTATGGAAATAAAATTCAAAAAATGTATCGCAAGAGAAAAAATGAGCTCGCTTTTTTCGTCATAGCGGTGAGCGACAGCTCTTATGCGATCATTGATAAGCAGCTTTTCCTTGTTCTTCATACAAACATCGAGAATGCAGCTCTCTATCGGGAAACCGGGCGTGGTAAACGTGTGCCAGCTTATTTCCTCGTTGACGAGAGTGAGCTTCTCACCTATTTCAAAGTGCGATATATCCGAAAAACCGACAGACAACAATTCGCCTAGACTGATGAGCTTTGAGCATACCATTTTACTGCCGCATGGTTCCATGACAGTGACACTGACGCTCATACCGTTTTTATCGATCATTCGCAGACGCTTTATTCCGTCAAACGGTGCACATGAGGCATTTATTTTTAGCTTTGTATTGCTTACCTCGCATTCGGCCGTACCTATCTGCTCGCTGTTTTCATAAATAATATATCGCATTCCTACACCTCATCTCATAAAATATTATTCAATATCAGGAGGCATTATGATATACAAATCAAACACATATGATCCATACAGAAATCTTGCAGCCGAGGAGCTGCTTATGATGGCAGAGCGTGAAAGCACTGATCTTTATGTATGGCGTAATTCAAAAACTGTAGTAGTAGGTAAGCATCAGAATGCATGGGCTGAATGTAATACTCAGGCACTTGAGGAGCGAGACGGAGGACATCTTGCAAGACGCCTGTCGGGCGGCGGAGCGGTATATCATGATGTAAATAATCTCAACTTTACATTCTTTGTACCGAAGTCACAGTATGATCTTGGACGTCAAACGGGAGTGATCCTCGATGCGGCACGATCATTGGGCATAAATGCGGAAAAGACAGGACGAAATGATCTGACTGTAGACGGAAAGAAGTTCTCAGGTAATGCATTCTGCTTCAAGGGTGAGAAAGCCTACCATCACGGTACGATCATGATCGACGTAGATGTACCCAAAATGGTCGAGTACTTGACAGTTGACCCGGAAAAGATCATATCAAAGGGAATAGCGTCTGTACGCTCGAGAGTTATAAATCTCGCAGAGGTGTGCCCGGGACTTACTCCGGATATTATGGAGCAGGCACTGTGTACGGCATTTCTAAAGGAGTACGGAGGCAGCAGCATCATCCATGACATAGAAGAGCTGAAGCTTTGCGGACTCGATGAGCTTACGAAAAAGTATTCTTCATGGGAATGGAAGTACGGCGAATCGCCGAGATTTGACGTAAAGCTCAAGAACCGTGCCACATGGGGCGGTATGGAGATATATCTGTCACTTCATGACGGTGTGATAAACAACGTGACTGTACATACCGATGCTATGGACACATCGATAGCAGAGGAGCTTCTGACGGTGCTCAAGGGCTGTACATACAAGAAGGATGAAATGCTAAAGCGTATCGCATGTCTTACCGTCGGAGATGATATAAAGAAAGATATTGCTGCGTGGATCACTGAGCTTTAATGCTCTGCACTATTATCTGCGCCAATTTCGCGATGTCGAAATCGTGGTCGCCGGAAAAACTGTAAAATGTTATGTGAGCTATTTTATTTCCATCCACGATTATGACCGTAGGAAACAACGCTTTGTAGGCTACAGCGTAATCAACGTCAAGCTCAGGTGTCTCTAAGAGAGTATAATACTTTTTATAATCGTGCTTATCATCGCGCTGATGCTCGTGTGCAAGCTCCATTGCAAGCGTCGGCGCGATCGTTTCATAATAATCTACAGATAACCCGCCTTCTATTATGCATTGACCATCGAGCATTATCTTGCCTGTCTGATCGAGGTATACTACAGTAGGTGCAAGTGGGTCGGAGCGGAGCTCGATGGTGTTAGAATAGCCATAATCGGTGTACTCAAAATCACTGCCCGGGATAAGCTTCTCCATAGTTGCAAATGGTATATCGTCTGTGTAGCTCTCGAGAGGTATTACATTCTTATCTGATATGTCGTTGCTCCAGCCGTTTAAAAACAGACATACCCATATGATCAGTAAAGCAGCTGACACAAAGGGTCGAATACGATTGTATGCCGCCTTCTTACGCCAGTCCTTACCATGATCCGGAGCGATACCGTCCGCTGTACGTTTCCTCAGCTTCCTCAGATATGCGACCTTCCATACAGCACGTATAGGACTCGATATGAGAAGTAACAATGTAAATAGATAGAACCACGTTCCCATGTAGATCGATGCGATAAGAGCTGTACGTGGGGACATTATGAGAGGATATACAAGACACCAGAAAATTATCGTTATAAGATTTGATTGCTCGTTTTTCCTCACCATATCTATAGAAATAGATTGTACCTTTGGGTCGGTATTGAGCTCAAGTGTATCTTTGTCCTCCGAAGCGTAAATGTAGAACGAGCCTCGGCTTGTAATATATTTCCAACCGAACTCGGCATTCAGCTCCATTGCCTCCTTGTCGGGTTCGCCGCCGTTGTCAGCCCAAAAGCCCTTTCCACTCGGCTTCGCATCAAGACGAAAGCGCATATCCTTTGGCTCGGAACGGTAAAAAACACCTATGTTCATGAAAAAACCGTGCTCGGAGAGTATATGCCCCTCTTTTGCCATACTCTCAAGCCAGCTTTCCATGCTCTCTAAATCATAATTCGGACATGGTACAATATGATATGCATATTTATGCTTTGCTTTTTCACTCATCGTGAGCTGCTCCTTTCACTGTCGGCATCGGCGATGCAGCGGCGCAGTCTTGCCACCTCATCGTAATACGCTTCCGCTCCCTTGTCTGTGATCTGATAGGTGCGCTTGCGTCCGTCTACCTCGATCTCCTTTATAAACTTCACACTCTCGAATTTTCCCAATATAGTATATAATGTAGCAGGCCCGAGCCTTACCACACCGCCTGTTTTTCGCTCGATGTATTCCGATATATCCGTTCCGCACATGGGAGAAGCGGATAGAGCCATCAAAACGTAAAACATTGACTCGGTAAGACCGTCAAAAGCTTTCCTCGGCATACTGTCACTCCCTAATATCGTTAAATGATATCATTTAACGATATTATAGCAGAGGGTACACGATTTGTCAATAGAGTAACATATCTTAAAAAAATTATAAAAAGTAGTGTTTAGAGCTTGACATCAAAACCGCCATTGTGTATAATGAAAGCATATATATTGTAAAGGATGTGAAATCGAAAATTTATGTGTAAGGACACTGGCGACAGCGGAGAACGGCCTCCCTCAAATTATAATGATATGAATTTATATGGACATGGTCTATGCTTGTGTGAGCAGAGTGATAGGCTGTGTCTTTTTGTGCCTTTTTGAGGGAATGTATACGTGAAGATAAGCGTATAGGGTATTTCTTAAAGAAAAAAAGTATCATTATTTATTGAATTTGGAGGAAATTTGTTTTGGACAGTATATTGCCCTTATTGTTGCAGGTATTTCTTATCGCGATGAATGCGATATTTGCCAGTGCTGAGATCGCACTGCTTAGCGTTAATGAAAACAAATTGTCAAAGCTGGCAGAACAGGGAGACAAGCGAGCTTTGAAAATAATCAAGCTTAAAGAACAGCCGTCAAGATTTCTTGCCACCATCCAGCTTGCTATCACGCTTGCCGGATTTTTGGGAAGTGCTTTTGCTGCGGAGAATTTTGCCGACGGTATCGTTGATTGGCTGTTGGGAATAGGTGTACCGATTTCGGAAAACACACTCAATACTATAGCGGTTATCGTTATTACTCTCATCCTATCGTATTTTACCCTTGTACTCGGTGAATTGGTGCCGAAGCGTGTAGCTATGAGAAAATCGGAATCTATGGCGCTTATGCTTGCTTCATTGCTGTACGGCATAGCGAAGATATTCACACCGTTAGTAAGCTTACTTACAGCATCCACCAATGCAGTACTTAGATTGTTAGGTATCGATCCCAATGCCGAGGATGAAGAGGTCAGCGAGGAAGAAATTCGAATGATGGTCGATGAAGGCAGCGAAAAGGGTGCTATCGACGAGACCGAAAAGGAATTTATTCAGAATGTATTCGAGTTTGACGATATCACCGCCGGAGAAATATCAACTCACCGCACGGATGTTGCGCTTCTGTGGCTGGACGAAGGCATGGAGCAGTGGAAGGAAACGATCTACGAAAGCAGACATACTCTTTACCCGGTATGTGATGAGACAGTTGATCGTGTTGTAGGTATTCTCAATGCAAAGGATTATTTCAGACTTGACAGCAGAGATCGTAAAACGGTCATGGAGAATGCGGTAAAGCCCGCATACTTTGTGCCGGAGAGCGTTAAAGCAGACGTATTGTTCCAGAATATGAAGAAAAATCATCACACGTTTGCAATCGTGCTTGATGAGTACGGCGGAATGAGCGGAATAATAACAATGACCGACCTTATAGAAAAGCTGGTAGGCGAGCTCAATTCCGAGCATGAGGAAGAGGATGATCTTCCTGATATAGACAAGATAGGCGAGAGAACATGGCGTATCGTCGGTACGGCAGAGCTGTCCGAGGTAGAGAAGGAGCTCGACGTTGTTTTGCCGTGCGATGAGTACGATACGTTCGGAGGCTTTGTTTTCGGTTCACTTGGATCTATTCCGGATGACGGCACAAGCTTCGAGCTCAAAACCGATGATCTTGCTATAAAGGTAACAGATGTGCTTGACCATCAGGCAAAAACTTCGATAGTAACTGTATTGGAGCCGAAGCCGGAGGTCAAGGAAGAAGACTAATAGTAGGAGATTTATATTTATGGATCTGTCATTCACATATTTTTGGAATGAAATGACTCAAAACCCGCTGCTTTTTCTTGCAATATTACTCACTTTGGGAGTAATATTTGTAAACGGCTGGACAGATGCTCCGAATGCCATAGCTACATGCGTGGTCACGAGGTGCATGCATCCGAGAGCAGCAATAATAATGTCGGCGATCTGTAATTTTCTCGGTGTATTTTTGATGAGCATGATAAATGCTACGGTTGCCGAGACGATAACGAAGATGGTTGACTTCGGTACAAATTCACAGGAGGCAATAGTTGCGCTGAGTGCGGCGCTGTTTGCCATAGTAGTATGGGCAGTGCTTGCATGGTATTTCGGTATACCGACCAGTGAAAGTCATGCACTTATAGCAGGACTTACAGGCGGTGCTATTGCGCTCCACGGAGGCTTACAGGGTGTAAACGGAGCGGAGTGGGTAAAGGTCATATACGGACTTATAATATCAGCTGTGATGGGCTTCGGTATAGGGTGGCTCGTTTGCAAGGGAATAGTTGTTATATTCAGAAATGCAAACAGAAGAAAGACTGACGGCGTATTCAAGCATGCTCAGATATTCGGTGCGGCAGCAATGAGCTTCATGCACGGAGCGCAGGACGGTCAGAAATTTATGGGAGTTATTTTGCTTAGCGTGCTCCTTATAAATAACCGCACTACCGACGTGTCCGTGGAAATGCCTATATGGATAATGCTTCTTTGCTCTATAGTAATGGGAGTAGGTACATCCATAGGAGGAAAGAAGATAATAAAATCCGTTGGAATGGATATGGTAAAGCTGGAGAAGTATCAGGGCTTTTCTGCCGATATAGCCGCATCGATATGCCTGTTTATCAGCTCGACATTCGGTATACCGGTATCGACTACGCAGGCAAAGACAACGGCGATAATGGGCGTCGGAGCGGTCAAACGCTTGTCGGCGATCAATTTCGGAGTAGTTAAGGACATGGTAATGACGTGGATACTGACCTTCCCGGGCTGCGGTCTTATAGGCTTTATCATGACAAAGCTATTTATGAGAATATTTTTATAATGAATCTGCAAAGGAGTAAACGTTATGGCAAGCAAAGCTGACCGTTTTTACTATGAAAATTTTGTTTCGGCAGCCGATTTCGCATGTAAAGCTGCTGATTATCTGGTAGAGTGTCTTACGTCGTTCGATGCATCAAAAATAGGCGAAATGCTTGAAAAAATGCATGTTTTTGAGCATGAAGCTGACAAGAAAAAGCACGAAATGTCTACAGCCCTGGCAAAGGCGTTCGTAACACCGCTTGATCGTGAGGATCTGGCTGAATTGAGTCAGAATATTGACGAGGTAGTGGACGCTATTGAAGAGGTGCTCAGAAGAGTATACGTCGGACAGATCACAACAGTGATGCCCGAGGCAGTAGTATTCGCAAAGAAGATAGTATCCTGCTGCTCGATGATGAAGCAGATGCTTGTGGAGTTTGAAAATTTCAGAAAGCCGGAAAAGCTTCATAAGATGATAATTGACCTGAACAATGCCGAGGAAGACTGTGATAAGCTTTATCTTGAAGCAACGATCAAAGTAAGATCCTTCGGAAAGGATGTTCTTGAGGTCATTTCATGGCATGAGATATTCAACTACATGGAGGATTGCGCCGATGCATGTGAGCACGTAGCTGACTCCGTAGAAACAGTGGTCATGAAAAACACCTGATAAAAAATATGATCCCCTTAGCGCTCACTTTGAAAGTGATACTAAGGGGATTTTTTTGTTTTACAAAGGTGATAGGACCTTGCAGCCTGAAATGATACCGATATAGCCTCAGCCTAATTTATCACCGTTCTGCACGGTACGATCGGGCTGTATCAGAACTACACCGCCGCTGCTGTATGTGCCGAGCACGAGTATTTCAGACATGAAATCGGCTATCTGACGTGGAGGAAAATTGACTACAGCCAATACCTGACGTCCGATCAGCTCATCCGGTGTGTAATGCTCGGTTATTTGAGCGGATGATTTTTTTATACCGAGCTCCGAACCAAGATCGACCTCGAGCTGATACGCAGGTTTGCGTGCCTTTTCGAATACCTTGGCACTTATAATAGTTCCTACTCTGATGTCAAGCTTTAGAAAATCGTCAAACACAGCCATATTATTTCCTCCATTTATTTAGAATCTGTCAATGCTTCTTTTTCCCAGAGACGTGTTTCTTTTATGTATAGTATCACACCGATGATACATGTGATCAGCTCGGATATTGGAAATGACATCCATGCATAGTCAAGTCCGATAAGCGACAGCAGCCAGAATATGGGCGCAAGGCATATAAGCTGTCTTGTGACCGACAGGATCACGCTTGGCATTGCTTTGCCGATAGCCTGAAAGAATACAGGCAGCATGAGCGAGAACCCTATAAACAGATAGCTCACACCTATGATACGAAGAGCCACAGCTCCGATAGTGAACACTTCCTCGCTCGAGGAGAAGATCGACAGGAGCTGCCTAGGAATAAGCTCAAAACAGACGGTACATATGAGCATAAACGCTGTGGTAAGGATAATAACATCCTTCATTATGAGTTTGCAACGTGGGTAGTCCTTTTTCGCAAAGGTGTAACTGAGCAGCGGAACAACACAGGTCTGAAGCCCATTGAATGGGATAAAGAAGAATGTCTGCATCTTATAATAAAGACCAAGAACGGTCACTGCGGCATCGGAGAAGCCTGCAAGTATGATATTGAGCACGACTATGTAGACGGTATATAATGCTTGCATCAGTATGGATGGGTAGCCGAGCTTGTATATCTGCTTGGTATAGGTGATGAACTCCTTGCGCTCCGGAGCTGTACGGTAAGCGGATCTTGTTATTATCGCAGCTACGATCTGACCTGCAACGGTAGCGTAGGCCGCACCTGCGATACCCATTTCGGGGATAAAGCCTACGCCGAAGATGAGAATAGGGTCGAGGATCATATTTGCGGCAGCCCCGGCGATCTGTGCATACATAGGCAGCTTCATGTTGCCGCTTGCCTGATGTACCTTTGACCAGATGCTTTCGAGGAAAACGCCGATGCTGCCAATGCATACGATGTTTCCGTATGTTACAGCATATTCTATTGCAGCCGGTGAGCTTGCGGAGGTCATGACATACGGACGCATGAAGAATATACTTGCGATCACAAAGATGAGCCAGCTGAAAACCGCAAGGACTATACCTGTTCCTGCGGTGCGGTTAGCTCTTTTTAAGTCGTTATACGCATAATAGCGTGACATCTGAGTATTGACTCCGACGCCTGTACCGGTCGCAATGGCGATAATAATGAGCTGGATAGGGAAGATGACAGACAGGGCGGTAAGTCCGTCCTCAGAATATTTACCGATGAAGAAGCTGTCAACGATATTGTATAAAGCCTGTATAAGCTGAGCCAGCATTACAGGCGGTGCAGTTTTGTAGAGTATTTTCCAGATGCTTTTTGTATCAAATATATTGCTGTCAATGGCAGCTGTTCTCATAGCGTGGTATTCTCCTTAAGGGCACGTTCTTCTTTCAGTTTCTTTTCTTCACGACAGAGCATAGGCCACATAGTACACATCATGGTTATGAAGCATGCAGAACCGCCGATGAAATTTGAGATCGGTTCTGCCAGGAATACGCCGTTTACTCCTATGCTTTCGATCCGCGGAAGTAATATTGTGAGTGGAAATACTATGACTACCTTGCGAAGCAGTGAGAATATGATCGCATGTGTAGATTTTCCGAGCCCTGTAAATACATTTTGACCTGCAAACTGTAGTGACATGCAGAAGAATCCGAAGAAATACGTCTGCATTGCCGGGATACCGATCTCGATAAGCTCTGTGTCGCTGCTGAACAGTGAGAATATTTGACGTGGAAATATCAATATCAAAGCCCAACACACGGTTGTAACGATAACACCGACAACGGATAGAAAGGTGATAGCCGAACGAACACGCTTGTATTCCTTAGCGCCATAGTTAAAGCTGATAACAGGCTGTGCTCCGCTTGACAGTCCGCTTACAGGCAGACTGAATATCTCACGTGCCGAGTTTATGACCGTCATGACACCTATGTAGATATCTTCACCGTAAATGCCAAGCGTAGCATTACAGGTGACCTGAACAAGGCAGTTCGTACCGGACATGATAAATCCCGGTATGCCGAGAGTGACGATCTCTTTTAGCAGCTTCGGCTCGGGGATCAGATACTCACGCTTAAGAATGAGTATAGCTTTTTTACCTGTGAGAAATTTCAGGACCCAAATCCCGGAAACGAATTGAGAGATGACTGTGGCGATAGCCGCACCTCTCACACCCATATTCAGAGTGAATATAAATATCGGGTCAAGTATAACATTTATAACTGCACCGATGACAGTCGTCATCATACCTGTCTTTGCAAAGCCCTGAGCATTGATGAAGCTGTTCAGTCCTGTGCTTATCATACAGAACACAGTGCCGATAAGATATATTTCAAGATAGGCATTTGCATAGAAGTATGTATTGTCACTTGCTCCGAAAAGGTAAAGTATAGGTTTTTTGAAAATATATCCGACTCCTGTCAGGATGATCCCGAAAAGCACCAGCATGGAAAAAGCATAATTCATGATCTTCTCGGCACGCTCTTTGTCTCCCGCACCTCGTGCAATGGCACACAGAGAAGCTCCTCCGTGGCTGAATAGACTGCAAAAGGCAGTAACAAGCGTGACGATTGGAAAAATAAGGCCGACTCCCGTAAGTGCCAGACTTGATGCACCGGGCAGATGCCCGAGATATATACGATCAACGACATTATAAAGCACATGCACAAGCTGTGCAATAGTGAGTGGAATTGCCTGATTCGTTATGTTTTTCCAGACAGCACCCTTTGAAAAGTCGTTTTTCTCAGAACTCACTATGATCCGCTTCCTTTTTTGAGAATATCTTCAATATATTATATATTCAAAATCGATGCAAGTCAATGCTTTTTGCGTTTTGTTTGTATATTTTATCGAAGTTGTCATTTATTTTCGCGATGTGTGCCGTAATATGCATTTTTATTGGCAGAATGCGGAACGTAGATGAGAGCATCCAGCATAGATATGCGATCTGGTCATATAAAAATTCATGGAAGTGGATATTTTGACATAATCAAATATGTGATATACTTCATATCGATATAAAAGTGTTAGGAGTAAACAAAATGAAACAGTCAACAAATACAAGATCAACAGTGATCACTGCGTTTTTTGCAGCTATCGTTTTTCTGGGTATCCAATCGTTCAGAATACCGCTCCCGGCAGCAGTTGGAACACCGTTTTTGCATTTCGGACACATTTTCGTTATGCTTGCCGTGATATTCCTCGGCCCTAAGAGAGCTACCGTTGCCGGCGTTTTGGGACTCGTGATATTCGATGTGCTCAACGGCTACATGCATGCAATACCTAATGTTTTTGTAAATACGATCATCAAATGCTTACTTGTCGGATATATATATCTTGCGATGAAGAAACATGCTGACGGCGACACGAAAAAGGAATACATATACGCTGTGATCTGTGCGGCTATATACGGAATAACGAATATCATTATTGATTTCATATGGTCTACGGTAGAGCTCGTTGTAATGGGAAGCACATGGAGTGCAGCATTTGCTGCCGAGATAACATCTATACCGGCAACGATAATCAATGCTGTATTTACGGTTATCGGTATCGCAGTGCTGTATTACCCGGTAAGAGTTGCATATTACCGTGTTATCAAAGAGGCGTAAATAAAATAAAAGCAGCTACTCATTTTCACCGATGTGAATAATGCTGTATATACCGAAAAAGGATAGGTACGATCATGGATATAGAGAAAATACAGAGCTTATTAAAGCAATATCATCTGGACGGATGGTTGTTTACGGATTATCATGGGCATGACTTTATTACACATGATTTCCTCGGCTTGTCCGATCGATTTTGCACACGCAGACTGTTCTACCTTATTCCGGCAGAGGGTGAGCCTGTAAAGGTATTATCCGCTATAGAACCGCTACTGCTGGATCATTTACCGGGTAGAAAGGTTCTATATAAGGGTATCAAGGGGCAAAAGGATGTACTCGGTAATATATTCACACCGGGTCAGAGGATCGCATGTCAATACTCACCGGGAGGAAATGTGCCGACTATCAGCTCTATGGATGCAGGCTTGGTCGAATATCTGAAAACGTACGGTATTGAGCTTGTGTGTTCGGCAGATCTCATGCAGTATTTCGGAGCAGTATTGACTGATGAGCAGATCGAGACACATCGTCAGGCAGGCGTGATAATACATCGCATATTGGATAAGACCTTCGCATGGATACGCAGAAGCCTGAACGAGGGCAGATATATCGATGAGTGGATGATGCTTCAGGAAATGAATCGTATTATAGAAGAAGAACCCATATATATGAATACACCGCCGTTCTTCGGTATCGACGATCACGGCTGCGATCCCGGATATGAGCCTGAGGAGCACGGCTCAAGGCAGATTAAGGAGGGAAGCAGGCTTATAATAGATATCGCAGGACGACTTCCGCAGGAGGATTCGATATACTACGATATATCATGGTGTATGAATATAGGTTCGAATATAGATCCGGAGTATCAGCGCATATTTGATATGGTCAACGGTGTGAGACGACAGCTGCTTGATAGAATACAGCATGATCTCGATAACGATATCTCCGTACATGGCTGTGATATTGATGCAATGGCGCAGTCGATATTCAGAGAAAAAGGTATGGATAAGTATCTTATGCATCGCACAGGTCATAATATAGGTCACAATTGCCATGGAATAGGTGCAAATATCGATGATTTTGAAACTCACGATGACCGTTGTCTGCTGCCGGGAACGATGTTCTCGATAGAGCCTGGCATATACACAGAAAAATACGGAGTCAGACTTGAATATGATGTGCATATAGATAAGGATAAGAAGCTGAGGATCTACGGCCCTATACAGGATGAGATACTTATAGTTTGAGATTGATACAAGATGTGAAAAGGAGTACGAACCAAGTTGGTCGTACTCCTTTTATATGTAGCTATGATAAAAGCTGTGGCTCGGTCATTGTGTTACAGAGGAAACAGATTGTTGTTGATATCATCAAGCGTCTCTCTTACAAGCTGCTCGCCACCGACGTGACCTACGAGACCACTTGAAATAAATGCGCTGTAGTGACCGCCCTTTTCGGCTTTTTCTGTCGGCAGATAGCCGGCAGAGCCACATGCGAGCTGGATGAGGAATGTTTGCTCGGCATGGCTTCTCGCTTTGATCTGATTACCGTAATCAAGGAACAGCTCGAATGGATTTGTAGCGATAGCTATCGTGCCGAGACGCATGATGTGTACCTCGGTATCGACTACGTCGAAAACATTCTGCTGTTCAAGACGGCTGATGATCCCGAGATTGACTTGAAGCTTTGCAACATCATTGTAGTCAACGTCGCCTTCCTTGTCTCGGATATATTCGGAGACTGCCTTTTCGGCTGCGGCTACCTCGGAAAGCGTAGTCCTTCTCATCGGAAGCTTCATATGATGAACGTGATGCACAAGCTCTGCATCGTCCTGTGATGCATCGAGTCCATCGTCATAGACTGCAATGATCTCATTGGCGATCCTTCTGCCGGTCAGCCTCATACCGTCCAAATCGAACATCGACGGGTCGGCCTTACGCTTTAAAGGATATTTACGATTGATATTCGGGTCATTTACATCACTTTCCGGCTCTACCCATCTTACGATGTCAACAGGGCACTGGTCGCCTGCCGCACTGCACAGAGCAAGCAGGAATATATGCTCTCCAAAATGCTTCCTGAGAAGCACCTTTACCTCGCCCCAGAAGTCAGGTGATACAAAGAGCCTATGCTGAACACACTGTGCCGGACATGCAAGGTTTGCAACGATACCCGTAAGCTCCTTTTTATCATCGAAAACATACATCAGCTCAATACCGGAGTCGCTTCCACCCTCCAGACTTGTGAATACAGCCTGGTTCGTTTCGCCCCACATCTGAGCAGAACCGTCGGAATAGCTTGCACGTCTGCACATGCCGACCGGAGCACGTCCGAATGCATTTGAAAATGTACCATCTTTTCTGTTCTTCCATGCCGTGAGCGCAGCTTCGGCAATACGCTCCACGAGAAGCTCGAATGTGTCATTTTCGTTCATAATATCGGGATTATCGGAGATGTTTTGCTTTTCAACATATTTCTTTCCGGCAGGAAGTCGCTCTATAAGCATTGATTTTGCGTTCGACAGACCTGTGGAGTAGCGACTTTTGGAGAGGTAAACCGGGCCGGTATGGTTATGTATTGCACTGAAAACGATCTTTGCAGGATCGAGTCCCAGTGTATTGTCCGCTAATTTTGCACGTATAGCTTCGACGAGATTCAAAGATACAGAAACAAGGTCACAGCTTACAAGCACCATCTGCTCATCGTCGGAGGAGACTGCCAGAGCTGTAGCTGTAATTGGCTTTTCAACATATTCGGAGATCCTTTCGGCAAACTGCCCTGAAAGAGATATTTTTTTCGACGGAGTAAAATCGACTTCAGCCCAACCGTATTTTAAATTTGACATAATAAGCTCCTTTTACGATTTGTTGAGTACATTATACAGTTGTCATACAGGAAAGTCAATATGAGTTTCTACTCGACAGAGGTACTTGCAAGCTCGTCTACGAACTCTGTCGGAATGCGCTGCCTTAGGATTTCGATAGATTTTTCATAGTCGTTTTCGAAGCGGGAAAATCGGATGCTGCGTGATAATCTGAATCCGAAGCCGTAATACATACGTACAGCCTTATGACTCCAGGTCTGAGTGTGGAGCACAACGTCACAGCCGACGTCAAGCTCGGCATGTACGCTAAGAGCCTTTGCTACTATAGCCTTGCCGAGTCCCTTGCCCTGATAGCTCGGATCTACCGCTACCCAGCCGAGAGTGGGATGTGTACCGCAGTCGTCGGTGTACCACAATGCACTCGCAGTTGCAATATATTCGCCCTTTTCATTTGCGATATAACAATTCCTTTGCTTCATTTTGTCCTCGTAGGGCATATAATGCTCGTTAAAATAATTCACGGCATCATCTATTGACGGAAATTCTCCTACAGAATGCTCGATTTTAGCCCATTTTGAATTGTCACCGGACTCGTATGTTTTATAGGTGAATCCGTTCGGTAACGTTAACGCAGCTGCATTTTTAACCCTTTCCCATGGGCATACCATAATTATATTTGAGTAGGGGATAGATTTGTCTAACATAATTTCCTCCTCCATATAAGTACGGTTTTCATCGCATAATACAATGAAAACCGTTGTTTTTTATTACTTAGTTACATAGCTTTTCGCTACAATGCTTTTAAACGAGCCTAAGGAAGAGCTTCTTGCAATTCTTGTTCGGTCGATCCTGTAAGGATCCTCACCCGAGGTGAATGTACCTCCATCCTTTTTCAGACCGTAGCTGTAGTGATCTCTCATAGCTGCTATCACAGTGTCCGAATGCTCACCGTTTGGATAAGCAAGGACAAATGGGATCCTGCCTGTGATCCTAGCCAATGCAAGCTTTGAGTCGGAAAGCTCCGAAGCAAGCTTCGATGCTGTCAGTGACGGCATACTGGGATGAGATACGGTGTGACTTTGTATCGAAACAAGCCCCGAATCACTCATCTCCTTTATTTGCTCATCGGTCATCATATGCTCTCCGCCTATTGAGCCTGTTATGACAAATATGGTGGCCTTTGCGTTGTATTTCTTCAGTATCGGAAATAACTCTGTATAATTATCATCATATCCGTCATCAAATGTAAGCATTACCGGCTTCTCTATCATGTCAAGATACGGAAGATCCTCAAAGGTGATGGTCGTATATCCATTCTCCTTAAGATATTTTATCTGCGCTTCCATATCGGATGGCTTTACGAAAAGCTCTTTAAGTCCCCATGGATCGTCGCTTACTGCGTGATACATAAGTATCGGTATGCTTGCCGACACCTCGGCAGGTATATTGCTTTGTAATGTGGAAATATACAGCGTCTTTTCGGAAGCATCATACAGTACATCAGCTCCGAGTGCTGCGGCAAGAGAGCGCAGCGGAATATATACCGTACCGTTTGACACATACGGCGATATGGGCATAGTTATTTTTTTACCTGAGGATATTGCATAGCTGCTTCCGATGTTCAGCTTTACGAGCCTGGTTCCGAGCTGGAGCACGATAAGACGCTCACGCTGTGAATATCTCAGCTTGGCTTTGAAGCATTCGGCAAAATCCTTTATCGAAACGGATACTATGCTTTCATTATCTGCATCCTTTACTTGTATGGGATCAGACAATGTCAACGCTTTTCCATTGAGTACTATTTTCATTTCAGTATTTAATGCACCTGCGCTGACAGTCATGATATTCAGACACATTACGACAAATAATATAAGCGAAATAAAACGTGATACTCTTTTCATAATAAGCCTATTCTCAAAACAATTATTTTAGAATACTCTGGCTTTTTTTAGGATCTTTACGATAAATACGGTTATAACAAAATCTATACAGCTGTGAATCACCGTTCCTACGCCGACTAAAAGAAGTACGCCGTAGGCAAAGGAATTTGCATAGAAGCCCTCACTGAGCGCACCGCTGAAATAAAACGGAACAGTTACGGCAACCTCCATCATACCGTGAATTATCGCCAAAAGCAGACAAAGTATTACTAATTTACCGTGATCTCTGATGTTGACGTAGTTTTTCTGTATCAATACAGCACCTATCAATGCGAAAACGATGTGACTGAGTGCTCTTACAGCTATTACTACAGGCATACCGGAAAGAAGAAAGCCCAGAGCCGTTCCTATCGATACAATGAGCGCCGACATTGGCGAAATAAACATTGAGATCATGACGGGTACATGTGATGCAAGTGTAAATGAGGCAGGCTCAAGCACTATTTTGAACGGCGGCTGCATTACGAGCGGGATAAGTATTCCGAACGCTGTGAGAAGAGCCGACGCGACAAGATTTTTTGTGCTTATCGTTTTTCTTTTGATATCCGGCATTTTGTGATACACTCCTTATATTTTGTGCATTGCGATAGCTTTAAACGCTATATTACTATACCATTTATTTTACAATAAGTCAATACTTCGCCTCGACAGGCTTAGACAATAATTCGTTTTCATCATACAAGATAAGACCGCCGTCGATCACAAACTGTACAGCATCAATATCCTCAAGCTCACAAAGTGAATTTACGATCGCACGTATAGTGAGATTTTCACCGTTCGGAGCGTAGCAGAAGAAGTCGGTAAAATCCTCGGAGAGATTGAGATAGCATACGCCCTTTTCAATATTTGAAGAGAGCACATTTGTTGCACTGCTTATAAACTTTATACCGTCGCTTTCGGTGCTGATGCCTATAAGAGCACGTATCACTACCTCCGAAATATCGGAATCGACTCTTGCCACAACGGTTTTCTCCGTTTGCTCAAGCTCACCTGCCACTTTTTTCGACGGATACCACAGCGTAAGAGTATACTGTGTTGTACGCAGTGATTGTGCATTCATTATAATGTCCTCAGGCTGCATCACTCTTGCAACCGCTGTGGGCGGAGCTTGTTCACGGAAGATAACGACACCTGAAACACCGTCAAGCTCACACATCGAAAGTACGATGCAGTAATCGGCTATAGTCTTATCTATACCCTCTAGATCCATATACCCTCCGCCGAGAGTTACAACGACTACTCCGCTGTAATTTCCGTATGTTTCATAATAGTTGACATCCTCGATCGTAGTGCTTGAAGGGAATACCGATATATACCGCTCATTCTCCGGAGACTCTATCAGCTCGCTTATTACAGCGCTGTACAGCTCGTTGCCCTCAGCCTTTTTTATGGTGCGGTCGATAAGCTGTATCGATTCCTCACCGGAGCTAGTCATATATGCAGTCTTTATCGTCATAGTATTACGGCTCTCGGCGCATGATGAAAGAATGCAGAGCATCAGCAAAGCGGCACAGACGGCTATTTTATTTTTCATCGGTGTCAGCCTCGCTCTCTTTTCCTGTTTCCGAGTCATCGGAAATGCATGGGAAGGTGATAACGAATCTCGAACCCTTAGGCTGTCGGTGCTCTGCCCATACACTGCCGCCAAACTGCTCGACAGTGGACTTGACTATTGAAAGTCCGAGCCCTGTACCGCCTGTTTCTCTCGATCTCGCCTTGTCAACACGGTAGAAGCGTTCAAATATCTTGTTGAGCTCACCGTGCGGCATACCTATTCCCGTATCATCAACTATGCAATAGACCTTATTGTTTTTTATGTACGTATAAACACGTACACTTCCACCCTTTACGTTGTACTTCAAAGCGTTTTCCATCAGATTGAACACAGCCTGATATACACCGTCCTCCTCTGCCATGACAACACAGCCGTCGGACAGCTCACATCTCATGTCTATATCCAGGTGCTCAGCCATCGGCTCGAGCATGTAGCACGCTCTGTCAACGATATACGACATATCAACCTGCGTGATATTGTAGGTTATGTTTACGTCAACTCTTGTCAACGACAGAAGTCTTTCGGTGATCCTCGTAAGGCGTGTTATCTCCTGACTTATATCGCCGAGAAAGTCACGTACCTCATCGATCCCCATATTTTCATTCTGCACGACAGAGTCTGCAAGAAGCTTTATCGATGCAAGCGGAGTTTTAAGCTCGTGCGATGCGTTAGATACGAACTGCCGACGTCCATCCTCTGTTTTCTGGAGTCTCTCCGTCAGATTATTGAACTCGTCGGCAAGAGTACTTATCTCATCATGACCTCCGACGTCTGCACGGTAGCTGTATTCGCCATCACGTATGCGAACCATTGCGGCGATAAGCTTGGAGACTCTGTACTTGAGTAGCCATGAGAACATCGTGCTTATGGCTGCGGCGATCACTGCGATGACTATACTTGTCGTCCTGAGATATGACTGCATATTAAGCAGCAGCTCTGCCTGAGCAGTATCGTATTCAAAGAGAAATACTACACCGAGCGGCTGTGAGCTGTACATCACAGGAACAGCGGCAGAGGATACGAACGCTCCGGAGGAGTATTCGCATCTGAACACATCCTGCCCGAAAAGTGCAGAATAGCCCTCGGAAAACAGCATATATTTTCCTACGGTCGAGCTTGTCTGCTCGTTATCGTATATTACAAGCCCATCGTTGTTTACAACTATAAGTCTCGAGCCGTCGTATACTTCGAGGATCTCCATGACGGAGCTTACTCTTTCGGCATCAAGCGATTGCAGCGACGACAGACTGTTTGCAACCATGCTGGCAGTTTTCAGCATATCGCTCCGCTTTGAATCTACGATCATTTCCTGCGTTGTTAGCACGGGAACAGTATTTACGAGTACTATTACGAGAAGCACCAACGAGCTGAAGGTGAAGGTGATCTTAAAGCGGAGGCTGAATAAATAGCTTTTTATTTTCTCCCAAGAGAGGCGTTCGGAAAGAATGCCCATATTACTGCTTGAAATAGTAACCTACCCCCCACTTAGTGAGTATATACTCGGGCTGTGCAGGATTTGCCTCGATCTTCTCTCTGAGATGCCTGATGTGTACGTCTACAGTTCTGATATCTCCGGGATATTCATAGCCCCAGACAAGATTCAAAAGATTCTCACGTGAATATACTCTGCCGGGATTCTTTATAAACAGCTCAAGGAGATCGAATTCCTTTACTGTAAGGATCACGGCTTGCCCTGATACGTAGACATTGCGCTGAACGGTATCTATCTCTATAGTGCCTCGTGATATAACATGTCCGGTGTCCTTTTTATCGCTCTGTCCGGCACGTCTGAGTATCGCTCTGATACGAGCCTTCAGCTCTATGATGTTGAAGGGCTTCGTCATATAATCATCGGCACCGTATTCAAAGCCGATAAGCTTATCTGTATCCTCGCTCTTGGCAGTGACCATGATTATCGGCACATTGGAAAATTCACGTACACGGCGGCACACCTCAAGTCCGTCGATCTTAGGAAGCATCAGGTCAAGAAGTATAAGGTCAAATTTGTTTTCTCTTATTATTCTCAGCGCATCCTCTCCGTCATATGCCGCATCTACAGTATAGCCGTCATTTTCAAGGTTGAATTTAATTCCTTTGACCAGCAACTTTTCATCATCAACAACCAGTATCTTCATATTTCTGCCACGACTCGTAATATATCCAGAGCCGCGCCTCCTTTCGCTTCGAATATTAAAATTAACTTATATTAGTCAGAATACTTATTGACAAAGTCGGTTTGTTACGGTAAAATTTCTATATACATTTATACATATACTATTTTAACATATAACTTCGAAAATTGAAACAGCATATTTCATTTTTATGAGGTAAAATGCAAAAAATTTTTTGATATTAATGATAATAGGAGTACTCTTTAAGGAGGATATAATGAAAAAGACCGGCAAAAGCTTGATAGCTGTGCTTATGATACTTGCAATGCTTACGACATTCGCTCCGATATATGCTGTAGAGGATGAAGCGGATACGGAGCAGACTGTTACGGAAACTACGGAGGATAGCTATATACCGCAGGACTTTTCGTACACGGTCAAGGCGAGTGACGGATCGTATTTTACACTGACTAATCCAAAGGTGTACGGTAACGAGCCGGAGCTCACGTGTAATGCGGCATTGCTCTACGAGGCTAATTCAAAGCAGATAATATTTACAAAAAATGCCGATAAGAGGATATATCCGGCAAGCACGACAAAGCTTATGACTGCGCTCCTTGCGGTAGAGAACTGCGGACTTAACGATAAGGTCACAGTTGCAAAATCAGCACTGGATCAGGTGCCAAGATATTCGTCCATCGCAGGCCTTAAAGCAGGTGAAGAGATGACACTTGAGGATATGCTGAAATGTCTGCTCGTACCGTCGGGAAATGATGCTGCAAACGTTATAGCAGAGCATGTGGCAGGCTCAGTCGATGCATTTGTGGAGATGATGAATAAGCGTGCAGCAGAGCTTGGGTGCAAGGATACGAATTATGCGAATCCATCGGGCTTTCATGATGAAAATCATTATACAACGGCTGCCGATCTGCTGATAGTGACGATCGAAGCGCTGAAATACCCGATAATAAGCGAGATATGCGGAAGCGCACAGGTGACAGTCCCGGCAAATGATGTCGTGACGGAGGAACGTATATTTAATAATACAAATTATCTTATAAGCCGCCATAAGACTAGCGAATACATATATACAAATGCGACAGGACTTAAGACAGGCAGCACGACACCGGCAGGACAGTGCCTTATAGGTACTGCCAAAAAGGGCGATATCAGCCTTGTGAGCGTTGTAATGGGAGCTCAGAGCGTTGAGAATGCATCCGGAACGAAGCTCATGCAGTTTATTGAAACAAAAAAGCTGTTTGAATGGGGCTTTAACAATTTCGTGAAGAAGGATATAATCAGCACCTCCGATATCCTTGCAGAGGTAAAGGTAGAGCTGGCACTGGATAAGGATTACGTAGTCCTTCACCCGGAAAAATCGATGAGTGAGCTTATGCATCGATATGAGGATACGGATGATGCACAGATAGATATCGTAGTAGAGGAGTCGATAGTTGCTCCTGTCAAAAAGGGCGATGTGCTCGGCTATGCCGATATCACATTTAACGGCAAAAAATATGATCGTGTAAATCTGCTTGCGATGAATAACGTGGAAATGTCGGACGTGCTTTATTATATCGATGAGGCTGAGCAGGTGGTCTCACAGCCATGGGTAAAGATAGTCGTTCTTATCGTCATTGCGGTTATTATCATATTTATAATCTATATGCTTATATACAACAACCGCCGACGTAAGCGTGCCGAGCGTATGCGCCGCAAGAGGTACTACAGATAATATAAAGAGCTGACTGTAAAAAGAAGCGGACTCCAAAGGTGTTAACTTATGGAGTCCGTATCGTGTCATAGTCAGCTTTATTTATTTGCTTTTTTTCGATCTGAACAGCTTTGATCTGAACAGAATGATATTCATTGCTATAAAGAATACGAGCAATATCACCCATGTCAGTATAGGCTTCTGAGGAGCAAGTGTTGCAAGCAGCATCATCGGGAAACCGAATACGATCGCCGGGAAATTCTGATATACCAGATTATCCGCAGCCGGGGTTTTGAAATCACTGTCTATCTCACGAAGCAGCATGATACCTGTACTTGCAGTGCCTGTGAGCATTCCATACATTACAAGGAACTGTTCCTCGGAGTAATCAATGAACAGCGTTCTTGCAGACAAAAGATTATAAAAGTACGTGATGACAAGACCGACGACGCCGAGAAGCAGCATGATGCCCCAGTAATTTTCAAGAACATCAAGCCGTATGGCTGCTATACCTGCAACGACCATTATGTCGAAAAAGAAATTGCTGATTCGTGTCAGAAGAAAGTCATTCGTATATTGACGCTTTACGATGGATGCTTTGTTCAATGCCTTGAGTATCAGCTTCAGAAGAGTTGCCGTAAGCACGCCGACAAGGAAGTTGAAGCCGTAAACGACAGATCTCAGACCCGGCAGCAGCGTACCGAGCACATACATAAGGAGATATGCCAGAAAATATGCGATAGCTATCAATGCCAGCTGAATGGTAAGCTTGTCGATGCTGCCGTTCATTGGTATTTCGTTGTCGGATTGTATCTCCTCGGAATATATTTTCGATTCACCGATGTTTTTGAATACGAACTTTCTGCGCTTCTTTAATATATTGAGGTGGATAACGCCGCCTATACTTGCACTGAGGAAGCCGAGCGCCGCAATAGTAAGACCAAAGCTTTTACCGCCTACAAAGCCGTATTCACTTTCGTATATGCTTCCGTAGTTGAGTGCCTGTCCTGTACCCTGACCATAGCCGAAGGGCAGCAGCACACCGGCAGCCGGGAAGAAGTCGGTCATTATCATTGATGCGATTATGGTGATACCAAAGCCGACGACGGCCTGGAGAAGATATGTGGCTACAGTTGTAACACCTGTATTGAATATTTCTATGTTCCTCTGCTTTGTCATTTTACTGCGAGAGCCCTTAAGAGATGTTGCGATGAAGCCTATTGCAAGTGCGTGGTACGTTATTATTTCCAATACGGACATTCCGTTTCCACCGAAAAATTCTGTATCAAACAGCACCTGACCTGTAGCTGCATTATAGATCGCCGAGATTATAAGAAGTATCAGTCCGCCGAGTACAGAGGTAGGTATAAGTGAATCCCTTAAAAAGCGGATACGTCTTTTTAAAATATTTGCTGCAATAAGACTCATGAGTAGGACCGCTATTAGATTAAAGCTGCCCCAAACACTAAATTCCCAAAAATTCGACATTCGGATTTCCTCCCTTTACATTTTTGTATCTAAAGCACATATTCATATATTTAAGTGCATTGAATCGCTTTCCGCCTCGGATCTGAAATACTCTTTTGCCATGATATATGCACAGCTTGTTCTTTCCCTGTACGGTTATCGCCGTGATATCGTCAAAGGCAAACAGAAACTCGTTTCCGACAACGATCCTGTCACCGTACAGCTCTATTTGCTGAGAAGCACGCAGCAGCGTCTTTGAGCTGTAGAGCTGCACCTCGAACAGATCTGCCGTTTCCACATAAAGAGGAGCGTTTATATGCTCAAATGGATCTGTGTCGTTCACATACCTGTTCTGATATTCATACCACTGCGTGACAAAGCGGAACGGAAATTCATTTCCTATACCGCAAAGCTCCTTTGTAGGCAGATATCGTGCAGATATCCCACATTTTGTACATTTGATAACATCATTACAGCTTTCAAATGTTGAAAAACCGCAGTGCGGACATACATATACGGCACGTTCAAGGTACTCCGCACTCTTCTTGTGATAATAATTTCCGTTGACGACACCCTCGTCAACGTACAGCTCATTCTTTATAAGCGCGAGAAGCTCGTCATCGGAAAGAGACGAGTATTCCTCGGGCTCGACTACACGTGACACATATGAATGCATCCTGCCGCGACGAACTACGTCACTCCAACGTGGATGAACGCCGTAGCCGCCCTCTATACGATATATCGCCAGCGGCAGCTGTAGCACCCGCACAAGCTTTACTATGGATTCCTTTATGTACTCGGTCTTTCCGCTGTATGTACGATTGCCCTCAGGCGCAAGTGCGATCGTTCCACCCTCACGTGCTACACGTATGCAATCACGAACTGCACGTATGTCGGTAGTCTGCTTTTTTATCGGGATCGGTGCAACAAGATAGCGTATAAGCTTTGAGATCAGCCCGTTTGAAAAAATATCTTCACTTGCTATATAGTAGACAGGTCCCCTGAAAGAGAAAGCTACGAAAAACTGGTCGAATAATGTTTGATGATTCATTACTATGAGATATTGCCTGTTGCCCTGCTCCTTAAACCGCTCTGCATCCAACCCGTATTTAAAAACGGTATAGACGTACAGTATCGGCTTTAGTAAGGCTGTCACCATGCGATGCCGGAACTTTATCCACTGCTTCTTTTTCTTTGCCATTCTGCTCTCCATTTTCTGTATTTAATGATAAAATACTCATTTTACCTTTTAATAATGTAAAAATAACCTCAACTGTTCCTCAACTGAACAGCGTAAAGAAAAATACAAGCAATTATTTACATTTAATTCACAATTTACAGGCATAAAACTTTATTCTAAATAAGTAGTAAATTTATGACGAGTATGCTATAATGTATAATAGGGTGGTGTGGGAGATGTTTCGAATACTTGTAGTCGAGGACGATGATGAGCTTCGCAGCCTGTTTTGCGATGTCCTTTGCAGTAATGGCTATACTCCGTTGTCGGCTGTAAACGGACTTGATGCGCTGAGAATAATGGATGATACATTTGTTGATCTTATCATATCCGATATAATGATGCCGGATATGGATGGAATAGAGCTGACAAGAGCACTTCGAAATGTGAATTATACTACTCCCGTGCTGATGATAACCGCAAAGGAAAGCTCTGCCGATAAAAGAGAGGGCTTTCGTGCAGGCGTAGATGATTACATGGTAAAGCCTATTAACGTCGATGAGATGATATGGCGTGTTGAAGCACTGCTTCGCAGAAGCAGGATAGTAAGCTCACGAAAGGCGAAGCTTGGGAATACAGAATTCGACTGCGATACACTTACTGTCTGCTCCGAGGGCGTAAGCGTTATACTCCCGCAAAAGGAGTTCATGGTTTTGTATAAGCTTATCGTCTCTCCGAACCGTATCTTTACACGCCGTCAGATCATGGATGATGTATGGGGCTTTGACAGTGAGACAGATACGCACACGCTTGAGGTACATATAAGCAGACTGCGTGAAAGATTCAGAAATAATGCTGATTTTGATATAGTTACCGTGCGTGGACTGGGATATAAGGCGGTAAAAAAGACATGAAAAAGAGAGTCGTAAAAACACTTACCACGGCAGTGATGTTTTCGGTGCTCGTGTTTATAATAATCACCGTTGCCATGCTGCTGACAAGCTTTCTGACGATGTATCTTTATAGAAGAGATATTATAAATATACAGAGAATGGAAGTCACTATCTCGGCATTTGCACTGGTCAGTGTACTGACAGGCACAATCATATCGATATTTGCCGGACGCAGACCTATAAATAAGATAGTGGAGATCAGTGAGGCTACGAAAGAGGTAGCAAAGGGAAATTTTACCGTAAGACTGGATGAAAATATTGCAGCGGCAGAGATTCGTGAAATGGCTCATAACTTCAACATAATGACACAGGAGCTCTCCGGTATTGAAATGTTGAGAAACGATTTTATCGAGAATGTATCTCACGAGTTCAAAACTCCGCTGTCTGCGATAGAGGGATATGCGACTCTTTTGCGAAAGAAAGAGCTGACTGAGGAAACAAGACTTGAATATGTGAGAAAAATACTATATAATACGGAACGATTGTCATCGCTGACGGGTGATATACTTCTGCTGTCAAGGCTTGAAAATCAAAAGCTTGGGATAACAAAGGAAACGTATTGTCTTGATGAGCAGCTTCGAGAGGTCATATTGTCCTTTGAGGAGCAGTGGACGGTGAAAGATCTGGAGCTTGATATCGAGCTTGATAATGCGGAGCTTTATGGAAGTCGTGATCTACTTGCTCATGTATGGCAGAATATACTCGGAAATGCAATTAAATTTTCGCATTCGGGTGGAAAGATCATAGTACGGCTTATAAAACGTGATGCCGACGTAAAGGTGTCCGTAACAGACAGCGGTATAGGGATGAGCGAAAGCACGCTGCGCCGTATTTTTGAGAAATTTTATCAGGGAGATACCTCGCGTGCGTCTCATGGCAACGGACTCGGCTTGACGCTGGCAAAACGCATAGTAGATCTGCACGGAGGAGTTATTACAGTAACCAGTAAGGAGAATAAAGGCACGACTTTTATAGTAACACTGCCGACATAACACGCATATGAAAGAAAAACGTATTTTTGGCTTAAAGGTCTCGGCGATCTCGTTTATACATTACATAAATCTTATATTCCGCAGTACTTTATTTGTTGCTGCACTCATTATTTATATAGTAAATCGTGTTAAGCATACAGGTGAGCTCTTTGGTGGCTACGAGAAGCAGCCGATAATACTGAATATTATCTGGGTAGTTTTCATGGTTGAAATGCTGCTGCGATTCTTTCCGTCACACCTGGAGAGCATGGGCTGTCAAAAGCAGTTTGCCATGAACTACAAGCCAACAGGCAGGACAGAGGTTATTATTCAAAAAAACAGAGTGACTGTTTTGATCGCTCTCGGCTGGCTGGCGTTTAATGCGATATTCGGAATACTGTACCTGACGAAAGTGATAGACGAGGGTATACTGCTGCTTATCAGCCTTGCATTTTCGGTATGTGATATGATATGCATTCTATTTTTCTGCCCGTTCCAAACATGGTTTATGAAAAACAAATGCTGCGGAAGCTGTAGGATCTACAACTGGGATTATGCAATGATGTTTACTCCGTTGATATTTATAAAGAATATTTACCCATATACTCTTATTGCTATGGCGATCGCATTGCTCGCTCGATGGGAGATCACAGTCAGACTGCATCCGGAACGCTTTTCAGAGAATACGAATGCAAGTCTTGCGTGTGCAAATTGTAAGGAGAAGCTCTGTCACCATAAAAAGCAGCTCAGACATTTCCTGAAAACAAACAAGCATTTGCTGCATTTTACCAATAACAATAAATAGTAATTCGACGAATATATGTTAGTTGTTCGGATGTATGCAAAAAATTGAAATAAAAATCAACCTCACTTCCATGCGTTTCGCACATTGTCAAATCATCATTATTATGTTAAAATAAATCATTAATTCCAAGCTATATACTTGATTTAGTTGGTTTTTATTTAATTCAAACAGTTGGAGGAATATGTATGTCAACAAATGTACGTCCGGAAACAATGGAACGCATTACAACAAAAGCTCTTGCCGATAAGTTTATCGAGGAGCAAATATCTGAGATCCGCGCACAGGTCGGAAACAAAAAGGTTCTGCTGGCTTTGTCAGGCGGAGTTGACAGCTCAGTAGTAGCGGCACTTCTTATTAAGGCTATAGGTAAACAGCTCGTGTGTGTACACGTGAATCATGGACTTATGCGAAAAGGTGAGAGTGAGCAGGTTATTGAGGTGTTCCGAAACCAGCTTGATGCAAATCTTATATACATTGATGCGACAGATCGTTTTTTGGATAAACTGGTTGATGTTACAGATCCTGAGAAGAAGCGTAAGATCATCGGTGGCGAATTTATAAGAGTTTTCGAAGAGGAAGCACGTAAGCTCGAGGGCATTTCTTTCCTCGGACAGGGTACGATCTATCCGGATATCATAGAGAGCCATGGAGTAAAAGCACATCATAACGTTGGAGGCCTTCCAGATGATATGCAGTTTGAAGGACTTGTAGAGCCCGTTAAGCTTCTTTATAAGGATGAGGTTCGTGTAGTAGGTAAGGCACTCGGATTGCCTGCAACAATGGTGGATCGTCAGCCGTTCCCGGGTCCCGGCTTGGGAGTACGTTGCCTTGGTGCTATAACACGTGATCGTCTTCATTCTCTCAGAGAGGCTGATGCTATCCTCCGTGAAGAATTTGATAATGCCGGATTGACACAGAAGGTATGGCAGTTCTTTACAGTGGTTCCGGATTTCAGATCTACCGGCGTCAGAGACGAAAAACGTGTATGGGATTGGCCTGTTATCATCCGTGCCGTAAATACAGTAGATGCTATGACAGCTACAGTACCCGAGCTTCCGTGGGAAGTACTGAAGAAGATCACCGACAGAATATTATCAGAAGTCCCCGGCGTATGCAGAGTCCTGTACGACCTCAGCCCCAAAGCCCCCGCTACGATCGAGTGGGAGTGACCCAAAGTGGCTGTTGAGTAGTCAAAAAAGCCTTGATTTA
>CAYWVF010000014.1:0-65514 GCA_964461815.1 uncultured Oscillospiraceae bacterium | reverse complement strand
AAAAAAGTATACATTTTGTGGCAGTGCCGGCGCCGGAGCACAATACCTCCATAACCACCCGAAGCACCGCCGTACAAACTTATAGCAAAAACAACAGCCGCCCAAAGTACCATATTGGAGCTGTATTTCCAAAGTTTAGCAAATTTTCCCTTTCGCTAAAGCTAAACACTTTTACGTTCACTTCTTTTTCTCGCCTTTTATATACATCATTCAATCTATTTTTACAAATCTTCTATTTTACTATAGCACACCATTCCTGATTATGTCAAGTCCATTTAAAATGTAAGATTTATACAAAAAAATGAAGCTGCAACATACAATAAAATCAATTACTGTATATTGCAGCTTCACTCAAATAACTAAGTTATTATAAAAGCTCAATTATAGCCATCTCAGCAGCGTCACCACGACGGGGACCTGTTTTGATAATACGGCAATAGCCACCCTGACGGTCTGCATACTTGGGAGCTATTTCATCAAACAGCTTTTTAACAACATCTTCTTTTGTTATGAAACTTAAAGCCTGCCTTCTGGAGGCCAGTGTATTTGTTTTACCTAATGTGATCATCTTTTCAACCAGCGGGCGAACTTCTTTCGCTCTTGTAACGGTTGTCTCTATCCTGCCGGTTTCCAGAAGATATGTGACCATAGCGCGCAGCATAGCTCTTCTATGATCTGTCGGTCTTCCGAGTTTACGTGTGCCAGGCATAAAGTTATACCTCCTCTTTTCAGTTGGTTTTATGCATTCGTCTCACGACTGCATGTTATCCACCGCAAGTCGTGCTTACGCACAACCTGCTTGCACGCAATTTAACTTGCGGCAGATTCTATATCCAATTTCTATTCGTCGCTTTTCGTCAGCGACAATCCCATTGCGCTGAGCTTGTTGATAACCTCTTCAAGCGATTTTCTACCAAGATTACGGACCTTCATCATGTCCTCCTCAGTCTTGTCAATAAGATCCTCAACTGTATTTATTCCGGCGCGTTTGAGACAATTGAATGATCTGACGCTAAGATCAAGCTCCTCGATTGTCATTTCAAGCACCTTATCATGCTGAGTCTCGCTCTTCTCGACAACAGTTGATTTATCGCCCACCTCATCTGAGAGGTCAATGAAATGAACCAGCAGATCGCTTAAGATCTTTGCAGCCCAGGATATTGCTTCTTGCGCTGTCAATGTGGAATTTGTCCACACTTCTAAGATCAAGCGGTCGTAGTCGGTCATATTACCAACTCTTGTATTCTCAACAGCATAGTTAACTTTATATACAGGTGTATATATTGAATCAACCGCGATCAAACCTATAATAGACTGATTAGACTTATTCTTCTCAGCCGGAACATAGCCTCTGCCATGATTGAGTACAAGCTCCATAGACAGATGTGCATCCGGTCCAAGCGTTGCGATGTGCCAATCCGGATTAAGTATCTCTACTTCACCGTCAGGCTTTATATCACCGGCTGTAACTTCACATTCACCCACAGCATTAAGATAAATTGTCTTCGCTGTCTGACAGTGAAGCTTCGCAATAATGCCCTTAACGTTAAGCACTATTTCGGTTACATCCTCTTTTACGCCCGGGATCGTGGAAAATTCCTGGTCAACTCCATTGATCTTAATGCTGGTAACCGCTGTACCGGGTAGTGAAGAGAGCAGGATTCGCCGCAAAGAATTTCCAAGTGTCGTACCATATCCGCGTTCCAGTGGTTCGACTATGAATCTTCCGTAAGAACCGTTATCGCGTAACTCTGCACATTCAATGCGGGGTTTCTCAATCTCAATCATAATGTCTTACCCTCCTTGTTCCCGTTTCCGTTTTCCTATTGCCTATATCGAAGCTATAATGATTACTTGGAGTACAACTCAACGATCAAGTGCTCCTCTACCGGTAAATCAATATCTTCGCGCTCCGGAAGATTGATAACTCTTCCTTCTGCTGTTTCACGGTTAACATCAAGCCACTTTGGCATTGGCTTTGCGGAGTTTGCTTCGAGAACTGCCTTGAACTTTTCGCTCTTGCGGCTCTTCTCGGAGATAGCAACAACATCACCGGCTTTAAGCTGGATGGAAGGGATGTTAACCTTCTTGCCATTAAGTGTAAAGTGAGCATGACTTACTAACTGACGAGCTTCACGGCGTGTCATAGCGAAACCAAGACGGTATACTACGTTATCAAGACGACGCTCGATCAAGCTTAACAGCTCTTCACCTGTCTTACCAGGCATACGAACTGCCTTGTCATAGTATCTACGGAACTGTTTTTCCATGATACCATATACGAACTTAACCTTCTGCTTCTCCTGAAGCTGGAGGGCATACTCGCTCTTCTTCTTTCTCATCTTATTGCCGGAATTACGCTCTGTAAGCTTCTTAGCATAACCCATATCGCCAGGAGAAATACCCAGAGCCTTGCAACGTTTTGCTATAGGCTGCATATTCTTTGCCATAATAATTTTCCTCCTTCTTCCGAATTAGACTCTACGTCTTTTTGGCGGACGGCAACCGTTATGAGGTATCGGTGTAACGTCCTTAATGAGACTAACTTCAAGACCTACTGCCTGAAGTGCTCTGATCGCAGCTTCACGTCCGGAACCAGGTCCCTTTACGTAAACTTCAACTGTCTTAAGACCGTGCTCCATAGCTGCCTTAGCTGCTGTTTCAGCAGCTGTCTGAGCTGCGAACGGTGTGGATTTTCTTGAGCCTCTGAAGCCCAGTCCACCGGCACTTGCCCAAGAGATAGCATTTCCGTTTACGTCTGTAATTGTAACGATCGTGTTATTGAAGGATGAGCGGATATGAACGGCGCCCCTCTCAATATTCTTGCGTTCACGGCGTTTTCTTGTAACCGCCTTTTTCTGCTGCTTAGCCATTCTTATCCCTCCTTACTTTCTCTTATTTGCAATTGTCTTTGCCGGACCCTTACGTGTCCTTGCATTTGTCTTGGTTCTCTGTCCGCGAACAGGGAGTCCACGACGATGACGTATGCCTCTGTAAGAACCTATTTCAATAAGTCTCTTTATATCCATAGCTACATCACGTCTCAGATCGCCTTCTACTACGTAGTTATGGTCGATCTCTTCTCTGATCTTAGAGATATCATCTTCTGTAAGATCCTTAACTCTTGTATCAGGGTTAACTCCTGTTGCCTTTATTATGTCTGAAGCAAGCTTTCTGCCTATACCATAGATATAAGTCAGTGCTATTTCTACTCTTTTCTCCCTTGGCAGGTCGACACCAGCAATACGTGCCATTTACTCACGCACCTCCTTATTTATTAGCCCTGTCTCTGCTTGTGCTTGGGGTTTGTGCAGATAATCATTAAACGGCCTTTGCGTCTGATAAATTTGCATTTTTCGCAAATCGGCTTTACAGATGGTCTTACTTTCATTTTGACCTTCCTTTCGTAACTGCTATTTACTTCTCCAAGTAATTCTGCCTCTCGTAAGATCGTACGGCGACATCTGCACCGTTACCTTATCACCCGGCAGTATTCTTATAAAATTCATTCGAAGTTTTCCCGAAATATGTGCCAAAATTTTATGTCCTCCGGGAATTTCAACCATGAACATCGCGTTTGGCAGCGCCTCTATGACGGTACCTTCGAGCTCGATTACGTCTTCCTTTGACAAGACCTATTCCTCCCTCGTGCTTTAACCTTAGATCACTTCGGCATTTTCTGCCTCAGTATTTATCCGTTGCAGCCTTGTTGACCTTTCGAAAAATTACTTTTTGTACTCTGTCAGCAACTCCGGATCTCCACTTGTTATCAATATGCTGTTTTCATAATGCGCAGACAACTTGTGATCCAAAGTCACAACTGTCCAACGGTCTGCCAGAACATTTACTTCATACGTACCTACGTTTACCATCGGCTCTACAGCCAATGTCATACCAGGTATCAGTCTCGGTCCATGACCGGGGCGACCGAAATTCGGAACCTCGGGGTCCTCATGAAGCTTATGCCCTACTCCGTGTCCTACAAAATCTCTAACCACGCTAAAACCGTTAGCTTCAACATATTTCTGCACAGCATTTGATATGTCAGATACCCTGTAGCCCACTCTGGCAAATTTGATGCCCTCATAGAAGCTCTGTCGCGTTACTTCGATCAGCTTTTTTGCTTCATCCGAGATCTCTCCAACAGGGAATGTCCTTGCACAGTCACCCACAAAGCCTCCGTAGGTCGCACCGACATCGATTTTAACGATATCGCCGTTTTTGACCTTTTTATTACCGGGGATCCCATGAATGACCTCTTCATTTACCGAAACACATGCGCTTCCCGGGAAGCCGTTGTAGCCTCTGAACGTTGGGATCGCACCTTTAGCTTCGATAGCATTTCTTACCACATTGTCGATCTCTCTTGTAGTAACGCCCGGGGCTATGATAGCCTTGGCGGCTTCGAGCGCCGCCCCGGCTATCTGCCCTGCTATTCTCATCATTTCGATTTCTTTTGCCGTTTTTAAAGCAATCATTGTATTATAAACCCAGTGCCTCAATTGTGAGCTTTGTTGTATCAGCAAGCTCTTCCTGTCCGATTACTGTTTTTACCTTACCCTGAGCCTTATAGAAAGCTATAAGGGGCTCAGTCTGCTCATGATATACCTTTAAACGATCGCGTACAACTTCGGGATTGTCGTCGCGGCGGATCGTAAGATCAGCTCCGCATGTGTCGCACTTACCCTCTACCTTAGGTGCGTTGTACAGAACATGGAATGTTGCGCCGCATGCCGGGCAGCTTCTTCTGCCGGACATACGTTCGATGATCTTCTCATCAGGTACATGGATCTCAAGTACCGTATCAATATCTGCAAACTCAGCAAGAGCCTCAGCCTGCTTTATTGAGCGAGGAAAACCGTCGAGAATGTAACCATTCTTGCAGTCATCAGCCTTAAGTCTTTCCTGAACAAGTGCAATAACAAGCTCATCGGATACGAGATTGCCGGATTCAACAACGCTCTTTACCTTAAGACCTAACTCGCTGCCTTTTTTTATCTCTTCACGAATGATGTTACCCGTGGAGATCTGAGGAATACCAAGTCTATCGCGAATGACTTCCGCCTGTGTGCCTTTACCTGCACCGGGCGCGCCCAATAATATAAGCTTCATAATAAAATCTCCTATTATTCAAGGAAACCCTTGTAGTGGCGCATCATGATCTGCGCTTCAAGCTGCTTAGATGTTTCAAGTGCAACACCGACAACGATCAGTACAGACGTACCTCCGATGATTATGGAGCTCATGCCTGTTACGCTACCGAATATTACAGGAACAACAGCGATCAAAGCGAGGAATACAGCACCTATAAAGGTTATCTTATTGAGTATTTTTACAAGAAAATCGGATGTTGGCTTGCCGGGACGGTAACCCATAACAAAACCGCCGTTTTTCTTTAAATTATTGGCAACTTCTACCGGATTAAACTGTATTGCAGAGTAGAAATAGGAGAAACCAAATATCAACAGCAAATACATTACAATATAGAACCAGCTCGTCGGAGAAAGGAACTTGCCTACGCTATACCAGAAAGTACCCTCTGCCGGTGAGAAGAACTGAATAATTGTTCCCGGGAAGCTGAGAAGTGTAGAAGCAAATATGACCGGAAGAACGCCTGACATATTGACCTTCATCGGAAGGTTTGTAGACTGTCCACCGTACATTTTGCGGCCTACCATGCGCTTCGCATACTGGATCGGTATTCTGCGTTCAGCATTTGTTACGTAAACGATGAATGCAACCATAACGAGGAACATTATAACTATAAGGATCGTAGCTACGATGTACCAGCCGCCCATGATCATGTAAGAATACAGTCCGAATATCATTGACGGAGCGCGAGAAAGGATACCAACGAAAAGGAATATTGAAATACCGTTTCCAATGCCTTTTTCGGAGATATTTTCGCCCATCCACATTACTATAGCAGAACCTGCTGTAAAGCTCATTACTATAACAACTGCATTCCAGAAGCTTGTATCAAGAAGAAGATTCTGGTTCTTGAGAAGGATATAGTATGTGATACCCTGTATAAGTGCAAGACCTACTGTAGAATAACGTGTGATAAGTCCGATCTTTTTTTGACCCTCTTCGCCGCCTTCTTTTGCGAGGCGCTCGAGAGCAGGAATTGCAATCGTCAACAACTGAATAATGATCGATGCGTTAATATAAGGTGTGATCGACATAGCAAAGACCGTAGCATTCTGTAACGATCCACCAGTTAATACGTTGAGATAACCAAGAAGGTTGCCCTGCTGCGTATAATTATCGAACAGGATACGCAAGCCTTCTGTGTTTATACCAGGTACCAGAAGTACAACAGAACCAAAGCGGAAAATGACGACCATCATGAGCGTGTACAACAGCTTTTTCCTTAATTCCGGAATACGCCATGCGTTCATAAATGTCTGAAACATTTATACCACCTCTGCCTTTCCTCCGGCTGCTTCTATAATTTGCTTTGCGCTTTCAGAGAATGCTGCTGCACGTACTGTAAGCGATTTTGTAAGCTTTCCGCCGCCGAGTATTTTTACTCCGTCGAGCTGCTTTTTGCATATAGCCATTTCTTTCAGTGCTGCTGCATCAACAACTGCACCGTTTTCAAATGCTTCAAGCTTGCCAACATTTACGCCGGCATACTTTGTAGCAAAGTGATTCTTAAAGCCACGCTTCGGAAGCTGGCGAACTAACGGCATCTGGCCGCCTTCGAAACCGGGGCGTACACCGCCGCCGCTTCTGGCGTTCTGACCCTTATGACCCTTACCGCCTGTCTTACCGTTGCCTGTACCGATTCCGCGACCCTTGCGCTTGCCCTCTTTAACTGAGCCGGGAGCCGGAGAAAGTTCATATAATTTCATTGCTTAGCCTCCTATTCCTCAACCTTGATGAGATAACAGATTTTTGCAATCTTACCTGCGGTCTGTGGATTGTCAGGTTGTACGGTTACATCGCCGATCTTCTTGAGACCTAAGGACTGAGCTGTAGCTATGTGCTTCTTGTTACGTCCGTTAAGGCTCTTAATCAGTGTAATTTTCTTTTCAGCCATAACTAAACCTCCTTAGTCCTTCTGCACGAGGCGAGAAACTTCTTTAGCTGTCTTGCCTCTTACTGCAGCGACCTGCTCTGCGCTACGAAGGGAGATAAGACCCTTCATTGTCGCTGTAACAACGTTCTGCGGATTGTTGGAACGAAGGCACTTTGTTCTGATGTCCTTGATACCAACTGTCTCCAGTACCGCACGTACCGGGCCACCAGCGATAACGCCGGTACCGGGTGCTGCGGGCTTAAGAAGTACTCTGCCTGCACCAAACTCACCGATTACTTCGTGAGGAATTGTTGTGCCCTTAAGAGAAATTTTCTTAAGATTCTTTTTAGCGTCTTCCATTCCCTTGCGGATAGCGTCGGGAACTTCGCTTGCCTTGCCAAGTCCGAATCCTACGATACCATTGCCATCGCCAACTACGACGAGTGCTGTGAACTTGAAGATACGTCCACCTTTTACGGTCTTGGATACACGGCTCAGCGCTACTACCTTCTCAGTTAAGTCGAGGGTAGATGCATCAATCAGCTTTGACATTTCCTCTGACCCCCTTCTTAAAACTTCAGGCCGCCCTCACGGGCGCCGTCTGCCAGCTCTTTAATTCTACCATGATAAATGTAGCCGCTTCTGTCGAAAACAACCTCTTCAACGCCTTTTTCTTTAGCTCTCTCAGCGATTGCAAGGCCAATTTTCTTTGCTGCTTCACAGTTTCCGCCGTACTCAGCGAAAATCTTCTCTGTTGTGGAAGCGCTACACAGTGTTACACCATTAATATCGTCTATGATCTGTGCATAGATGTTGCTAAGGCTTCTGTATACGCACAGTCTCGGTCTTGCCGGCGTGCCGGAGACCTTTGCACGCACTCTGCGATGTCTCTTAGCGCGCTGCTTATTTACGTCAACTCTTGATACCATCCGTGGCACACCTTCCTTTATTTCTTCTTACCGCCGGTCTTGCCTTCCTTACGGATAATGACTTCGCCAGCGTACTTGATACCCTTACCCTTATACGGTTCGGGCGGTCTCTTCTCTCTGATTTCAGCAGCAAACTGACCAACTACCTGCTTATCCGGACCGCTAACAACGATCTTGTTGGGTGCCGGAACATCAATTGTAATACCATCAATTTCGTCCATGATAACCTGATGAGAATAACCAATGTTCATAACAAGGCTCTTGCCCTGCTTCTGAACTCTATAACCAACACCGTTTACCTCAAGCTCTTTCTTGAATGTCTTATCTACACCATATACCATGTTGGCAATAAGTGCTCTTGTAAGACCATGAAGTGCTCTATGTTCTGCGATGTCGGACGGTCTTTTAACGTGAATAACGTTGCCGTCTACTTCAACGCTGATAACCGGATGGATTTCCTGTGTAAGTGTGCCCTTCGGACCCTTAACTGTGATCTTCTGACCATCGAGCTTTACATCCACGCCAGCAGGGATGGTGATCGGCATTCTACCTATTCTTGACATATCTCCGTCCCCCTTACCATACGAATGCGAGAACCTCGCCGCCTACTTTGGCAGCTCTCGCTTTTTTATCTGTCATAACGCCCTTAGATGTGGAAACGATAGCAATACCGAGACCACGAAGAACCTTAGGAAGCTCTTCACATGAAGCGTATACTCTCAGACCAGGCTTGGAAACACGACGGAGACCTGCGATTGCCTGTGTATGATCAGCCATATACTTAAGTGTGATACGGATGATACCCTGTCCACCGTCATCGATGATCTGATAATTCTTGATATAGCCTTCCTCATAAAGGATCTCGGCTATGGATTTCTTCATATTTGACGCTGGTACATCAACCTGCTCATGCCTTGCAGCACCTGCATTGCGGATACGCGTCAGCATATCGGCTATAGGATCTGTTATATGCATTACTTTTTCCTCCTTACCAGCTTGCTTTACGAACGCCCGGAATCTGGCCCTTATAAGCCAGCTCTCTGAAGCAAATACGGCAGATGCCATAGTCGCGGAGATATGCATGCGGACGGCCGCAGATCTTGCAGCGGTTGTAGCTTCTCGTTGAGAACTTAGGCTCTCTCTGCTGCTTCAAAATCATTGATTTCTTTGCCACTTGCTTTTTCCTCCTTACGCCTTAGCAAACGGAGCGCCCATTAATGTAAGCAGCTCACGTGCCTCTTCGTCCGTGTTAGCGGTTGTAACAACGATAATGTCCATACCGCGAATCTTATCTATCTTATCATACTCGATTTCCGGGAATATAAGCTGCTCTTTAAGACCCAGAGCATAGTTTCCACGGCCATCGAATGCATTAGGATTGATTCCTCTGAAGTCACGTACTCTCGGAAGTGCTACGTTGAAGAGTCTGTCCATGAACTCCCACATACGCTCGCTTCTGAGTGTAACCTTAGCGCCGATAGGCATGCCCTGACGGAGCTTAAAGTTAGCAACTGACTTTCTTGCCTTTGTGACTATAGGCTTCTGACCTGTGATTATTGTAAGGTCGTTTACAACAGCGTCGATGACCTTGGAGTTATCTCTTGCGTCGCCGCAGCCGATGTTAACAACGATCTTCTCGATCCTTGGGATCTGCATCGGGCTCTTATACTCGAATTTCTTCATCAGAGCAGGTGCGACCTCGTTTAAATATTTATCCTTTAAGCGTGCCATCCTATATGCTCCCTTCTATTATATAGCAGCGCCGCAAGCTTTGCATATACGGGACTTTTCGCCGCTTGCAGATATCTCTGTCTTGATTCTTGTGGGCTTATGGCATTTGGGGCATATAGCCATTACCTTGCAGGCATAGATAGCAGCTTCCTGCTTTACGATACCACCGGTTTCGCCGGCTTTTCTCGGCTTCTTATGCAATGTAGCAACATTAACGCCTTCTACATATACCTTTCCAGCCTCAGGAATTGTGCTTATGATCTTACCCTTTTTACCCTTATCTTTACCGGAAATAACCAGTACATTATCGCCTTTTTTAAGCTTTAAAGCATTCATTATTTCGTGCCCTCCTTACAGTACTTCGGGGGCGAGCGACAGGATCTTCATGTAATCCTTATCGCGCAGCTCTCTTGCGACCGGGCCAAAGATACGTGTTCCGCGCGGGTTCTTATCATCACGGATTATAACTGCTGCATTATCATCAAACTTAACATAGCTACCGTCTGCACGACGAACGCCTTGTGCTGTTCTTACGATAACAGCCTTAACAACTTCACCCTTCTTAACTACGCCGCCGGGAGCAGCTTTTCTGACTGATGCTACGATTACATCACCGATGTTACCGTATTTAACAACAGATCCGCCCATTACGCGTATGCACTTGAGTTCCTTTGCACCCGTATTGTCGGCTACCCTAAGTTTTGTTTCAGCTTGTACCATTCAAATAGCCTCCTTTAGCGTGCTTTTTCGATTATTGAAACAAGGCGCCATCTCTTATCCTTGGACAGAGGACGTGTTTCCATAACCTCAACCTTATCGCCTATGCCGCACTCGTTATTTTCGTCGTGAGCCTTAAGCTTATAGGTATTCTTCATAATCTTATTGTAAAGAGGATGCTTAACTCTATCCTCAATAGCTACCACGATTGTCTTATCCATTTTATCCGACACAACGCGGCCTACTCTTGTTTTACGGAAAGCTCTTTTTTCCATCTTTCTTTCCTCGCTTAAACGGCCGTTTTCTCACGGATTATAGTCTTGATTCTTGCAATATCGCGTCTGACCTCGACTATTTTGTTGGGATTGTCGAGCTGATTCGTAACATTCTGGAAGCGGAGGTTAAAAAGATCCTTTTTAAGCTCGCCTAACTTCTTATTCAGCTCTTCAACTGTCATCTCACGTATCTCTTTAGCCTTCATTTACTTCACCGCCGTCCTCTGAATTGTCCTCGACATCGGCACGTTTAACAAACTTTGTCTTTATAGGCAGTTTATAGCCTGCAAGACGCATAGCTTCACGTGCATCTTCTTCGCTTACTCCGGCTATTTCGAACATGACTCTTCCCGGCTTAACTACTGCTACCCAATACTCAGGTGAGCCTTTACCGGAACCCATTCGTGTTTCAGCCGGCTTCTGTGTAACCGGCTTATCCGGGAATATCTTGATCCAAACCTGTCCGCCACGCTTTGTATATCTTGTCATGGCGATACGAGCTGCTTCTATCTGATTTGATTTGATCCATGCCGGCTCCATAGCAACAAGACCATATTCGCCGTATGAAACTGTATTTCCGCGGTACGCCTTACCTGTCAAACGACCTCTGTGTACTCTACGGTATTTAACTCTCTTTGGCAGAAGCATTATTCGTTGCCTCCTTCCGGTTTTGCCTGAGCAGGTCTCGGTCTGTAACCACCCTGCTGGCCGTCACGCTTGAATCCGCCCTGCTGACCATCGCGCTTGAAGCCACCCTGCTGACCGTCACGTCTGTAACCGCCCTGCTGGCCATCACGCTTAAAGCCGCCCTGCTGACCGTCACGTCTGTAACCGCCGCGGTCGCCGTCGCGTCTCTCACGTCTGTCGCGTCTTTCCTGTCTCGGTGCCGGAACAGTGCTCTGTCTCGGTCCGCTTGTAAGAACTTCGCCGTTATATATCCAAACCTTTACGCCGATACGACCGAATGTTGTATGAGCTTCTGCGAAGCCGTAGTCGATGTCAGCTCTGATTGTCTGAAGAGGAATTGTACCCTCGTGATAATGCTCTGTTCTTGCGATTTCAGCGCCGCCAAGACGACCGGAAACAGCTGTCTTGATACCCTTAGCGCCTGCTTTTGTAGCTCTGCCCATAGACTGCTTCATAGCACGTCTAAAGCTTACTCTCTTTTCGAGCTGAGCTGCAATGCTCTCTGCTACGAGCTGAGCATTGAGGTCAGGATTTCTTATCTCGATAATATTAACTGCTACGCTCTTACCGATCATCTTTTCGAGGTCCAGTCTGAGCTTTTCTATATCTGCACCGCCGCGTCCGATAACGATACCGGGTCTTGCACAGTGGATAAATATACGAACCTTAGCCGGGTTACGCTCGATCTCTATCTTCGGTACTCCTGCATCATACAAAAGCTTCTTGATATAGTTACGGATCTTGTAATCCTCGACGAGCAGGTCTCCGACCTTTTCGTTTTTAGCGTACCATCTTGAATCCCAGTCCTTGATAACGCCTACGCGCAGTCCATGGGGATTTACCTTCTGGCCCATTTAGTCTTACCTCCTCGCCTATTCTTTGTCACTAGCGTCAGGAGCGCTGACTGCCAGTGTAACATGTGAAGTTCTCTTGAGCAGTCTGTTAGCGCTGCCCTTACCTCTCGGCATGATTCTCTTAAGTGTCGGACCCGGGCAAACGAATACTTCGCTTACAACGAGTGACTCGATATCCATACCGAAATTGTTCTCAGCATTAGCCATTGCACTCTTAAGCAGCTTCAGCATAGGCTCGCTAGCTGCCTTCGGCGTATGCATGAGGATAGAAGCGGCTGTTGCCACGTCTTTTCCGCGAATAAGGTCGCAAACGATCTTAACTTTACGCGGGGAAATGCGGATATGTCTCAAATATGCTCTAGCTTCCATTACTATTTCCTCCCTTACTTGCCGTTGTTGGAGGTCTTGCTTCCTGCATGACCCTTGAACGTTCTGGTGGGAGCGAATTCACCGAGTCTGTGGCCTACCATGTCCTCTGTTACATATACCGGAACATGCTTTCTGCCATCATGAACAGCGATTGTATGACCGATAAACTCAGGGAATATGGTTGACGCTCTCGACCACGTTTTGAGAACTTTTTTCTCGCCGCTTGCATTCAGCTGGGCGATTCTCTTGTATAACTCGGGTGCTACAAATGGCCCCTTCTTAATACTTCTTGACATTACTTACGTCCTCCCTTTACTTGCGGTCGCGGCGCTTGACAATAAACTTGTCACTCTTATTCTTCTTAGAACGTGTCTTGTAACCGAGCGCCGGCTTGCCCCACGGTGTAACAGGTCCCGGACGGCCTACAGGGCTCTTGCCCTCACCGCCGCCGTGCGGGTGGTCAACCGGGTTCATAACTGAACCGCGTACTGTAGGCTTGATACCCATATGACGCTTACGGCCTGCTTTACCGATCTGTACATTTTCATAATCAAGGTTGCCAACCTGACCTATTGTTGCTTTACAGTCAAGTCTTATAAGTCTAACTTCACCGGAGGGAAGTCTTACCTGTGCGTAGCCGTTTTCCTTAGCCATAAGCTGAGCAGCTCCGCCGGCACTACGTACGAGCTGTGCGCCCTTACCGGGATAAAGCTCTACGTTGTGGATAACCGTACCAACCGGGATATTACCTATCGGCAATGTGTTACCCGGCTTGATGTCAGCGTTCTCGCTTGACATGATAACGTCGCCCTTGGAAAGTCCGTACGGAGCGATGATGTATCTCTTCTCGCCGTCTTCGTAATGAACAAGTGCGATATTAGCTGAACGGTTCGGGTCATATTCAAGTGTCATGACTGTAGCAGCCATGTCTGTCTTATCTCTCTTGAAGTCGATGATTCTGTACTTCTGTCTGTTTCCGCCGCCCTTGTGACGAACGGTGATTCTGCCATAGCTGTTACGACCGGCGTACTTCTTATTTTTGTCAAGAAGACTTTTTTCCGGCTTTACCTTATCGAGTCCAGAATAATCGAGCACCGTCATATGTCTTCTTGACGGAGTCGTGGGCTTAAAGGTCTTTATCGGCATTTTATTCACTCCTTTATATCATGCTCTCGAAGAACTCTATGCCCTTCGAATCTTCGGTCAGAGTAACGATAGCTTTTTTCCAGGAAGGCTTGCGGCCTACATGGTAACCCATGCGCTTCTCTTTGCCGTCATAATTCATTGTGTTAACGGATTCAACCTTTACACCGAAGATCTCTTCAACCGCCTTGCGGATTTCTATCTTGTTAGCTTCTTTTGCTACTGCAAAGGTGTATTTCTTATCAGCTGCACCTGCGATAGAAGCTTCTGTTACTATCGGGCGTACAATTACATCATATACTGATTTCATTTAGCGTACACCTCCTCGATTTTTGCAACGGCATTGCGATCGATAACGAGCTTGCCGCTGTTGATGATGTCGTAAACGCTGAGCTGGTTAGCCATTGTTGTTACGGCACCGGGGATATTTCTTGCGCTGAGTACTACGTTGCGATTAAGCTCCGGAGTTACGATGTAAGCCTTATTCTCAGCATCGATAGCCTTGAGAAGCTTAGCAATCGTCTTTGTCTTGATCTCTGCACACTCGATGTTGTCGATCACGAGGATCTCGCCGGCTGCTGCCTTAGCGGAAAGTGCGCTGAGAAGAGCTGTTCTCTTATATTTCTTGTTAAGTCTGTAGGTATACGTTCTGGGCTTCGGAGCAAATGCTACACCACCGTGTGTCCACTGAGGAGCTCTTGTTGAACCCTGTCTTGCACGGCCTGTTCCCTTCTGTCTCCACGGCTTTCTGCCGCCGCCGCTTACTTCCGCTCTTGTAAGAGCGCTCTGTGTGCCCTGTCTGCAATTTGCGAGGTGATTCTTAACAGCCTCGTGTACTGCAACTGCGTCCGGTGTGATTCCGAATACGCTTTCAGGAAGCTCCATTTCGGAAACCTTAGCACCGGTCATATCATACACATATGCTTTTGGCATTTTCACTTTTCCTCCTTTTTAAGCGTGTTCGGCACTAATTATTCTTGACGGTATTCTTGATAACAACGATACCGCCCTTCGGTCCCGGAATAGCTCCGCGAACCGCGATCATATTCAGTTCAGCGTCAACCTTAACAACGCTTAAGTTCTGGATTGTAACCTGCTCGCTGCCGAGGTGACCAGGCATCTTCTTGCCCGGCATAACTCTTGACGGGTCAGTGTTAGCACCCATAGAACCTACACTTCTGTGAACAGGTCCAACACCATGGGTATGACACTGTACGCCCTGGCCCCATCTTTTAACAACGCCTGCGTAACCTTTACCTTTGGAAATACCTGTTACATCAACTGTATCGCCCTCAGCAAATGTGTCTGCCTTAATGATATCGCCGACATTCATCTCTTTTGCATTTTCGAGTCTGAATTCGCGAATGACCTTCTTGAGCTCTACGCCAGCCTTCTTAAAATGACCTGCTTCAGCCTTTGTCAGCTTCTTCTCGGCAATATCTTCAAAGCCGAGCTGTACGGAATCATATCCGTCCTTTTCTGTTTCCTTCTTCTGGACTACTGTGCAAGGACCGGCTTCGATTACTGTTACCGGAATAACCTTGCCCTCTTCGGTGAAAATCTGGGTCATACCCACTTTTCTTCCGATGATCGCTTTTTTCATACTTTTCCTCCTTCGGTTATTGGTTGGGGAGCATCACCCCAACATGACACTCGGAACTCAAAACGGATTAAAATTTACCGTCCCGTTTCGAGGCTTTGTTACACCATCTTTATTTCAATTTCAACGCCTGCCGGCAGATCAAGGCTCATAAGAGCTTCAACTGTCTTCTGTGCAGGGCTCTGAATATCGATGAGTCTCTTGTGTGTGCGTCTTTCGAACTGCTCACGGCTGTCCTTATACTTATGAACAGCACGAAGGATCGTTACGATCTCTGTCTGTGTGGGAAGCGGTATCGGACCGGATACCTTGGATCCCGTTTTCTTCGCCGTCTCAACTATTCTCTGGGCTGACTGATCAATGAGCTGATGATCGTAAGCCTTAAGGCGAATTCTCATTTTTTCCATTTCCTAACTTTCCTTTCTTGTACGTACTTTTGTTCGTACGACGAGGAAATCCTGCAACCGTACCGTGCGTTTAAAACCTTTGCATGAAAAAACCGGATCTTTTCATTCAGACATACTATTCTCCCAAGTTACCTCGGAAGCCATTATCTTTACACTATCCGGCTCCTTACTGCTTCGTGTTGGTTTGTCCTTTTTTGGCACATAGTGCCATGCAGTACAGCTACTGCACAAACGCGCGTACACAGTATCCTCAGCCGCCCGACATATTCACCGTTCTTACGGTGTGCGGACATACTCCGCCAAAGTTACCTGCCTTTTCCGGCAGCAATCTCCGGCATCATCGCCATATGCACATTGCGATCATATCTTCATATCGCAACCTTATGTATTATAACCTATTTTCGCCTATTTGTCAAGAGTTTTCACTCTTTTTTGAAAGTTTATACACTTTTACAAACAAACGAGCCATTTCGCATCATAAAATATGCAAAATGGCTTTATTTCGCATTTTCATAGAATGCGTGTTGCTTGCAAAAAAGCTTATTTAATAATGTTTAAAAGCAAAGAAACTACGCCGAAGGCTATAGCGCCGATTATTGTCAGCTTGTTAAGCAATGCTTCGCTCGTTTTGCTCTGGTTTTTGCCGAAGAATGTATCGGAGCCGCCGCCAATAGCGCCGCTGAGACCTTCCTGCTTATTTGGCTGCAATATAACAAGAGCTATAACAGCTATTGCAAGCACTACCTGAATAACGCTCAGAATCGTGTTAATAACATCCATCTTAAAATTCCTCTCTTCTTTTACATATACATTCACAAGTACTTATTATAATATCACAACATAACGTATTTTGCAAGCATTTTTTGATATTTTTATTATTTTATTTTTTCAGTTCTTCATCACACAAAATTCATTTTAAGACCATTTCAAATACAGCATAAATATGTATACTCGATTTATCAAACAGCAAGGGTGAACATATCAAATGCACACAACAAATAAGTTCCGTCACGAGTTTAAATACATGATAAGCTACAGCGACTATCTTACGATACGCTCACAGATCAAGCCGATCATGCAGCTTGATTCTCATACCTCGGACTGTGGCACATACTTTATCAAGAGTATTTACTTTGATGACATCAACGATTCTGCACTGCGAGACAAGATAGACGGAGTAAACAAGCGTGATAAATTCCGTATACGAATGTACAATGACGACGATTCATTTATCTCACTTGAAAAGAAATCGAAGATCAACGGGCTTTGTCTGAAATGCTCCGCACCTCTTACACGAAGCGAATGCGAGTCGATCATACGAGGTGATTATGAGTTTCTTTCCGAGTCCGACGACAGCTTGAAGCTGGAGCTGTACATAAGAATGCGTAACGATCAGCTTAAGCCCAAGGTACTTGTCGCTTATACACGTGAGCCGTATATCTACGAGCCGGGGCATATAAGGATAACCTTCGATTCGGAGCTTCGTACCGGTATCCGTTCTACGGATCTTTTCGACTCCTCGAAGCTGTTGCCGGCAGCATCCTCGGATAAGATCATACTTGAGATCAAATACGATGAATTTCTGCCGGAGGTGATAGCCTGTGCCGCCGGTGCCGGCAGACGAACGAATGCGTTTTCAAAATACGCGGAATGCCGTATGTTCGAATAAGAATATAATAAATATTAAGGAGTAAAACAACATGACCTTCAACGACATCTTTAAATCAAGCTTTCTGGAAAATGTCACATCATTTTCACTTTTGGACACTGTTATCGCACTTGCGCTTGCGCTAGTCATCGGACTGTTTATATACTATATATATAAGCGTACCTTCAGCGGTGTTATGTATTCCCAGAGCTTTGGAGTCACGCTCACAGCACTTACGCTTATTACAACGCTTGTAATACTTGCCGTAACATCTAACGTAGTTCTTTCCCTCGGTATGGTCGGTGCATTGTCCATCGTCAGATTCAGAACGGCGATCAAGGAGCCGCTTGACATAGCGTTCCTGTTTTGGTCGATCGCAGAGGGCATAATCCTCGGTGCGGGACTTGTACCGCTCGCAGTATTCGGAGCTGTTATCGTCGGCATCATTATCACACTGTTTGCAAAGGTAAAGTCGGGTGACAGTCCTTATATACTCGTAGTAAAATTCGACGCTCCTAAGGCAGAGGATAATATCGTATCGATCATCCGCGGCGGTTCAAAGCGTTTCAGTGTTAAATCCAAGAGCATTACAGCCGGCAATTCCGAGATCACATATGAGGTAAGGCTTCGTGAAATGTCTACGGAATTTATAAACAAGCTATCTGCACTTGACGGTGTAACAAGCGCAGTACTCGTCAGCTACAACGGCGATTACATGTCATAAAGCATTGCCATGACAAGAAAAATAAATTTCGACAGAGCGATCATAACACTGGTTTCCGTCACCGTAGTCCTCACATTTCTTTTCACCTATGCCTCCGGGCTGCTTCCTCTGGAAAGCTATTCTTCCGCATCACAAAAAGCATATGAAAAGAAGCTCTTCGGCGGTGATGTCATAACCGTAGACGTAATAATGGATGATTCTCAGTGGCAGGAGCTTCTTAACAATGCACTGGACGAGGAGTACTACGTTTGTGATGTAGTTATAAACGGTACGACCTTCTCAAACGTCGGAATACGTGCAAAGGGCAATACGAGTCTGAGTATGGTGACTACAGATCGCTACAGCTTCAAGATAGAGTTCGACCACTACGACAGCTCGCAAAGCTGCTGGGGGCTCGACAAGCTCGTACTGAACAACAACATGTCCGATGCGACAATGATGAAGGAATACTTTGTCTATGATATGTATAAATATCTCGGAGCATCAGCTTCACTGTGTTCTTACGCCGATATAAGCATAAACGGTGAGCGGTGGGGCACTTATCTTGCACTCGAAGCAGTGGAGGAAGCCTTCATTGAACGTAACTACGGCACCGATTACGGTATGCTTTACAAGCCCGACAGCATGGAAATGGGCGACGGAGGGCAGAATTTCAAGGACGTCTTTGACGGTCTTTCGCAGGAGGAGCTTGAAAAATTTCAAAAGCCCGATATGTCATTCGAAGACTTCGATCCATTCGATGGTAATGCTCCCGATCATACAGACGGATCAGACGAAGCTATAGATGATGCCATTGAAAATATGGGGAAGCGCAATATGAAAATGGGTGGTGCATTCGGAGGTATGGGAGGCAACGGTTCAGATCTCGCCTACTCCGACGATGATCCCGAAAGCTACTCTGCGATATGGGAAAGCTCGAAGCTCGGTGACGTCTCCGACAGTGACAAGGAGAGAGTCATAGCTGCGCTGAAAAACATCTCCGAAGGCAACGATATCGAACAGTATCTCGATGTTGATGCTATGCTGAAATATCTCGCAGTCCACACATTCAGCGTCAACCTCGACAGTCTTACAGGCAATATGACTCACAACTATTATCTTCGTGAATCAGGCGGCAAGCTGTCACTTATACCGTGGGATTACAACCTGGCATTTGGTGGTTTTCAGAGCGGAAATGCCTCCGATGTAGTTAATTTTCCGATAGACACACCCGTTTCAGGCGTATCACTTGAGAGCAGACCCATATTCGCAAAGCTTCTTGAAAACGATGAATATCTTGAAAAATACCATGAGTATTATGAGCAGCTCGTTGAGGGCTATATCTACGGCGGTGAATTTGAGCAGACCTATCTCAGCCTCCGTAAAAAGCTCGACAAACGCATTGCATCCGATCCGACCTCGTTCTACACCTACGATGAGTATCTTACGGCAGCAGAGCAATTCTACGAGCTGATACTCATGCGTGCCGAAAGCATCAGAGGTCAGCTGGACGGCTCGATACCGTCTACGACTGAGGGACAAAGAGCGGACAGCTCTAAGCTCATCGATGCATCGGACATCGAGCTTTCCGTTCTCGGAAGTCAAATGGGCGGAAACATGCACGACATGAAGAACGGCGGAGGTATCGAGCCTCCCGATATGCCTACTATGCCGGAGGCTTTCGACCTTAATAATATGCCGCCGCAGGACGGTTTTCCCGAAAGCGGAAGGGGTGACATGAAGCCTCCGGATAATATGGGTGAAATGGACATGCAGCCACCCGATGGCTACGGAAACATGATATCACAGCCCTTTGAGCGTGACGGAGAACCGCAGTTTGATGATGAAGAAGCACCAAGCATGATGGATAAAGAAGCTATGTCATCTCAAAACGAGCGTTTTGAACGTCCGAACGTTGAAAAAACACGCAGTTCATCAGCTTCCACGCAGCACAGCTACGCAAATCTCATAGAAATTGCGATCTGCTTTGTGATAATGCTCGTTGCACTCATATTTGCCATACTTTACAAAAACAGACGCTCTATGCGCTGATTATATAGATCAAAACCTTCCACAGATATCTGCCTAGCTGTTTTGTGTATTTGCCGAGGCAGAGCAAAAGAACGATATCCGATATTGATCGTCGGATATCGTTCTTTTTTTCACATTTGACCGATGAGCTGCTATTTCAATAATTCATCCGTCAATCTGATGATTTCAGGTGCGATCCTCTCCCGCTCCTTTTTTATCATACGACTATACAACGGATATGCACAGCCTAAAATAGCAATTCCTATAACGCCAACAGCCACACCTATCGCAAAGGAATTATTGCCGAATATTTTCCCAAAATCGGACATCACAAGGCTCATGCCGAAGCCCATTATTATCGCACCCACAACACCGACTGCAATAGATATCGCCGACGATTTTTTCCCTACGCTTTTATCCAGCTCACGCAGTTTTTCCATATTATCCGGAGCTTTGGAAATATATTTCTCTCGAATTTTATTTATCTCTTCCTGCTGCTTTGCAGAGTATGTCATTTTAAATGTATCATTATTCTTCATTTTTATCCTCCAAGCATTTGATCTCTCTATTTGCTTTGACGATCATATACACCGCCATTGCAACAATAAACAGCGATATCGCACCTCCCGTCAAGGACTTAAGCATTCTCTGTGCCTGTGCCGTCATCTCTTTATCGCTAAAGGTAGTCAACATTATATTTTCCAATGTCATTATCGATACGCAAGCCGATGCCAGTGATATGGCTTTCGATGCAGAAAATACGGGGCTGTTAAATCTTCGGTAGCGTATCACATTTATTGTTGCCATCGTAAGTGACGTAAAGGTGTATGTGGCGATCGCGATAGCCGTGATCTCACCGTGATGCACGATATGATCTCCTCGAACTATATAAAGCAGCATACAGGATAGTGTTAAATTCATTATTAAAAATACCCGACCGCAGGCTCTGTAATATTTCAATTCACGGTGCATCTCTTCTCCGGGTCTGTACTTAAATATATGACATGCAAGAAAAAGGCGCATCGTGGCAAGCAGGAAGTAATATACTGCAAGTGAATAAAACCACGCCGAGCTGTTATAAATACCGAGTCCAAGCTGCATAACAGCGTAGCCGCCGTTCCATACGACACAGCCTGCAAGTGTTACCTTCATTCGAAGTCGCACGTCCTCCGTCCAAAGCCTTGCGTATCTGTTCGTTCTTTTCAGCTCCTTAAAAAAACGGATCATCTGCGGCACACGAGCACATAAGATCACAAGAGTGTAAAATGACAATATGTATGCACCGATACGAAGCAGGTCGCTTTCATCTAAAAACATCATCGCATACACGAGCACAGCCGCTGAGATCGGTATCAGTAAGACTAAAACGGCAACAGGCGGAAACAGAAGACAGCTCCGAGCTTTACTGTATTTCATATCTGTGACCTCGGTATCTTCACGGTAAATAAACTTCCCTCGCCTACCGTGCTTTCAACTGATATTTCGCCATGCATTATATCTACAACACGCTTCACAAGCGCCAGTCCCAGACCGTTTCCCTGCATAGCGTGGGATGTATCTCCCTGGTAGAACTTTTCAAATATATGTGCTCCGACATCGGCGCTCATACCACAGCCTGTATCCTTGACCTTGATCACGGCGTAAGCTTCATCGGCTGTAAGGCTCAGTGAAACAGCTCCCCCCTCGGGTGTAAATTTAAATGCGTTTGAAAGCAGATTATTCCACACGAGACTCAGAAGCTCACTGTCGGCTCTGATCGAAACAGCCTCAGCTATGTCCGTATCGATCTCTATTTTTTCTCTTTCCCATATATTTTCATATTGCAGCAAGCACTCACACAGCTGCTCGCCCAGATCAAACTGTGTCACCTGCGGATATATCTGCTGATTTTCAAGTCTGCTCAGCTTTAGTATATTGGTTATCATATCCGTCATCCTGCGAGATGCATCCGTAATTCCCTTTGCGTATTCTATTCTTTTTTCATCCGACAGCTTCTCAGCCTGCAAAAGAGTTCCGTAGTTTTGCATGATCGCAAGCGGAGTTTTCATTTCGTGCGATACATTTGCAATAAAATCAGTTCTGAGCGTTTCAAGACTTCCAAGCTCCTGTGCCATCCTGCCAAAGCAATCGATGATCTCATCAAAGGTATCGTCTGCCACCATTCTCTTATTCGATTTGATACGTACCGAAAAATCACCTTGCATTATTCTTTCGGCACCTGCAACGATCTGCTCTACAGGTTTATCCACCGTATATTTTCGGCGCAGACTGTCAATGAGAGTAAACAAGAGACTCAACAGCATCACATTTCCGAATGTCAGCTTTGATGCCATATTCAAATTTTCGGCATTCAGCGTAATATTCACGCTTTCCGTCAATGTAGTGACAAACAGTACCATACAGCATGTCGTTACAAACGCCACAAGCATAAAAAACAGCAGATAGCGATATACAGCTCTTAAAAGTCTATATCCATATGCAGTCCTTTTCACTTTACCACCGCCTTATAGCCCAAGCCGTGAACGGTTTTTATCTCAAATGCGTCGCAGTCTGCTAATTTTGAGCGCAGCTTTGTCATATAAACGTCTACCGCTCTCGGTGCTGTCTCTGTATCGGCATCCCAAAACTCATCCATTAGCTGAGTACGTGTAAAGGTCTTTTTAGGGTAGCTGAGAAGCTTATATAAAATCGAAAACTCTCGGTTTGTCAGGCTTATCTCTTCATCTCCCAAGTAAGCGGTATGCTCATCCATATCCATAATAAAATTACCGATCTCTATTTTTCGTGCAGCTGCTATCCCGGCTCTTCTAAGCAGTGCCCCTATTCGTAAAAGCAGCTCATCCAAGTCAATGGGCTTCACCATATAGTCATCTGCTCCGGCATGAAAGCCTCGCTGCTTCGATGCAATATCGTCCCTTGCAGTCATAAAAATAATAGGGATATTCTTATTGATATCACGTATATTTTCAGCAAATTCAAAACCGTCCGTCCCCGGCATCATGACATCGGATATGATAATATCAAACATGCTACTGTATATCGCATCATACGCTTCATTTGCATTCAGGCACCCGACCGTCTCATAGCCTCTGCCGTTCAGGAATGAGCAGACCGTCCGATTAAGCTCCTTATCATCTTCTACGACCAATATTCGAAACACATCGTACCTCCATAGTATCATCATTGATCGTTATTTTATCATATAAATGTTAATGTTTTGTTTGACTGTGGTGAATTTATACACAGGTGCATTTATGTGCTGGCGCATTTATGCGCCGATGATCCTGTCACTGAGTGAAATGATCTCCTTTGCATATTTCCTACGTCTGCTACCGATAATGTATTTATAAATACGGTAGTTTGCGATAGCCATCGCCATTCCGATGACCCCGATAACGATACCTACAAGATCGGAGTTTGTAACACCTATTTTCTGTCCTATATCCGTCATAACAAGGCTCATTCCACTGCCCATAACAAGTGCAGACAGTGTACCAAAGGCATATGCAAATACATTTGCAGGAGTATTTACCTTTTTATCAAGTGCTTTTAATTCATCAAGCTCTATGCGCTTTTTCTCTGTATATCGACTGCGGATCTTTTCAACCAAATATTCCTGTTCGTTTTTCATTCTATTTTCTCCTTTACGAATTGTGTACCTGTATAATAGCACGACGATGTTTCCGAAAATTTTTTGAAATGTTTGTGTTATGTTAATTTTGCTTCTTTTCATCCCATCATGGTTTTTTAGCTCCCACGATCATATTCGTTGACAGATTATGTATATTATTATATAATATATTTAGCAGATCATCGTATTGCCGCTGTTTTCGTATATGCTCGGAGCTAGTACCGAAACCGACGATGATAGACTGCTCTGCCGTAATAATATCAAGACAATATCTCAGAATTTCGATTGGAGGATCAAAAATGTACAAGAAGCTTGAAAACTATGTAAACATATTATTTTCGGATGTTCCTCATTCACGTCGTGCATATGAGGTGAGAGAGAATATTTTGTCAAGCCTCAACGCAGATTATGACAATTGTGTTGCCGAGGGATGCAGCGAGAACGAAGCATACGCAAAAGCAATATCCACGCTTGGAGATACAGAAAAGCTTCTCGAAGAGTTCGAGTCTGATATCCGTGAACTCAAAGCACAAATCGAGCATCATCGTATCAGACGTGCGAAGTTCACATCTATCGCTGTTGCTATGTACATAATCGGAGCTGCGATCCTTGTTGCATCATCCATAACAGCAAATGATACTGTCTCGATCCTTGCGGTCGTTGTACTTCTTCTCATAGCATCAATTGCTACAGGCATGATAATCTATGTCAACATGTCGATCCCAAACGATATTCGTCCATATTTGATCAAATCGGCTCAATATGACGGAGCAGACGGAGAATACGAGGAAGCTGCATCATACAACACGAAGAAAAACCATGACGAAATATTCAGTGCGGTAGTCACAGCCTTCTGGCTTCTGGCAGTTGCTGTATATCTTTTACTCAGCTTCATTTTTAAAGCATGGCATCTGACATGGATAATCTGGATCATAGCGCCCGCTGTTTTCCAGCTCATAAAATTATGGTTTTTGACACAGAGGTAAAGTAGTTATACTATTTTGTATGACCTCCTTATTATAAATAAGGATAAAAAGACCGTCCACTCTTCACAGACAGTGAACAGTGGACGGTCAGTTTTTTTACAAGCATCGCAGGTATGCTGCTGCGGATCATTTTAGAGTATGAATGCAAATATCACTGCAAATACGATCGTCGGCAGCATATTGGCTACCTTTATCTTTTTATCAAACACAAGGTTCAGTCCTACGCAAAAGATGAGTATCGAGCCTGTAAGAGAAAGATTCAGCGTTGCCTGCTCCGTCATCAGAGGCTGTATAAATCTTGCCAATATTGTGATCACGCCCTGGAATATCGCTACAGGAACCGCTGAAAATACGCAGCCCTTTCCCATAGATGCTGCCATCACCATTACTATGACGAAGTCGAGCAATGCCTTAGCCAAAAGTATGGAATAATCTCCCGATATTCCGTCCTGTATCGATCCCACCACAGCCATTGCACCAATGCAGACAGTAAAGGATGATGTAAGGAACGCATCGAGAAAGGATGTGTCACTTTCATTCTTCGTCTTTGCTCTCAGCCATACCCCGAACTGCTCGATCCGCTTTTCGATATCTATCAATTCACCTGTAAGCGCACCGAGAGCGAAGCTGAGTATCGTCATAAGATCATAGCTGCCCGACATCATACGGCTCAATGCACCCGACATTCCGATAAACATGACACAAACGCCGTTTGCTTTCATCAAGGTATCTCGTATCTTCTCTGATAACACCCTTTTAAAGAGGATCCCAAGTGTGCCGCCTACGACAATCGCCGCAGTATTGATTATTGTACCAAGTCCTATCATTATTTTCTTATCCTCGCACATCTAAAAGAAGCCGAATCAACACGATCCGGCTTCCTTAATTATAACTTAATTATTGATCTTTTCAACGCCGAGGCTTACCTTTTCGCCGTTGATCTTCCATTCCTTAAGTCCTTCATAGGAGGAGTCGAATACGATCTCTTCTGCAAGAACATCGGATTTTAATTCTTCAGCATTTCTTATAAGGATATCCTTAACCTTGTTGTTGCCTGCCTCATGAACGATGATCCTATCCAGCACCTCAAAGCCGCTGTCCTTTCTCATCGTCTGTATCTTACTTGTCAGCTCACGGACAAAGCCTTCCTCGATAAGCTCTTCGGAAAGATTTGTATCGAGAACAACTGTGATATCATGATCGGTTTCAGACATGAAGCCCGGCTTCTGAGCTGCATCGATGAGAAGATCATCTCTTGTAAGCTCGATCTCCATACCGTCTGCTACGATCTTGAGAATACCTGTAGCGTTCAGCTCATCCATAGCTGCATTTCCGTCAAGCTCTGCCAATGCTTCACGAATAGCATTGAGCTGCTTTCCGTACTTCTTACCTAATGTGCGAAGCTGCGGCTTAAAGGAGTAAGATGTGAAGTCACGAACGTTATCTGTAAAGATAGCCTGCTTGACATTCAGCTCATCAATGACGATATCACGATAGAATTCCGGCAGAGCCTCCTCAGCCTTTACATACATCGTGCCGATCGGCTGTCTGTTCTTTATGTTAGCTGCATTTCTGCATGCACGTCCGATCACAACGATCTCGAGAACCTCTTCCATTCTTGCTTCCAGCTCTGCATCGATCATGCTCTCATCTGCAACAGGATAGTCGCAGAGGTGTATGCTTTCGGGAGCATTTGCATCGATAGAGCATACGAGATTGCGGTATATATCCTCAGTCATAAACGGTATCATCGGAGCTGCAAGCTTAGCCAATGTAACAAGCGTCGTGTAGAGCGTCATGTAAGCATTGATCTTATCCTGCTCCATACCCTTTGACCAGAAGCGTTCTCTTGAACGACGAACGTACCAGTTGGAAAGCTCATCAACGAAGTCCTGTAAAACACGTGCAGTCTCTGTGATACGGTAGTTTGACAAATTATCGTCAACGACCTTTATAAGAGAATTAAGCTTGGACAAAAGCCATTTATCCATAACGGAAAGCTTATCATATTCAAGAGTATACTTCGTAGCATCGAAGTTATCGATATTCGCATAAAGCACGAAGAACGCATATGTGTTCCAGAGTGTACCCATGAATTTGCGCTGACCCTCTGTAACTGCCGCATCATAGAATCTATTCGGCAGCCACGGTGCGCTGTTGGAGTAGAAATACCATCTTATGGCATCTGCGCCGTATTTTGCGAGTGCATCGAACGGATCTACGGCATTTCCTTTGGATTTGGACATCTTCTGACCGTTCTCATCCTGTACGAGTCCTAAAACGATAACATTTTTATATGAAATATCATCGAAGATAAGTGTGGATATAGCAAGGAGTGAATAGAACCAGCCTCTTGTCTGGTCAACGGCTTCACTGATGAAGTTAGCCGGGAAGTTTTCCTTAAATATATCCTGATTTTCAAATGGATAGTGCCACTGTGCAAACGGCATAGCGCCTGAATCGTACCAGCAGTCAATAACCTCTTTAACGCGCTTCATTTCGCCGCCGCACTTCGGGCATTTGATCGTAACAGCATCGATAAACGGCTTATGCAGCTCGATGTCCTCAGGGCAGTTGGATGACATTTCCTTAAGCTCGGCTATAGAACCGATGCTGTGGCGATGTCCGCAGGAGCATTCCCAAATATTGAGCGGTGTGCCCCAGTAACGGTCACGGCTTATGCCCCAATCCTGAATATTGTTGAGCCAATCACCGAAGCGTCCCGAACCGATAGATTCAGGGATCCAGTTTATCTTCTTATTATTTCTGATAAGCGCATCCTTGACCTTGGTCATTTCAATAAACCATGAGTCACGTGCGTAGTATATAAGCGGAGTGTCGCAGCGCCAGCAGTGCGGATATTCATGCTCGAACTTCGGTGCTTCGAAGAGAAGTCCGCGTTCATCAAGATCAACGAGTACCTTCGGGTCTGCATCCTTAACGAACAGTCCTGCAAAAGGTGTTTCCTCTGTCATGTTACCCTTGCTGTCAACAAACTGTACAAACGGGAGATCATATTTTCTTCCGACCAGTGCGTCATCTGCACCGAATGCCGGAGCAATATGAACTATACCTGTACCGTCGGACATAGTTACATAGTTGTCACAAACTACATAGTGACCCTTTTTATTCTGCTTCTCACATACGGGAACAGCGCAGGAATAGAGAGGCTCATACTCCTTGCGTTCAAGATCGGTACCGACGTACTCTTCGAGTACTTCGTAAGCCGGCTCCCCGTCCTTTGCAAGCTTGCCAAGCACTGTATCTGCAAGCGCACGTGCGATATAGTATGTGTAACCGTCAGCAGCCTTTACCTTAAGGTATGCTTCATCGGGATTTACGCAGAGTGCAACGTTTGACGGGAGTGTCCACGGTGTCGTTGTCCATGCAAGAATATAAGCATCCTCACCGACTACCTTAAAACGTACAACAGCAGAGCGTTCCTTAACTGTCTTGTAGCCCTGAGCGACCTCATGGCTTGAAAGCGGAGTACCGCAGCGAGGACAATAGGGAACTATTTTAAAGCCCTTATAAAGAAGACCCTTTTCCCAGATCTTTTTAAGTGACCACCATACAGATTCGATATAATCGTTATGATATGTTACGTACGGGTTATCCATGTCAGCCCAGAATCCAACGGTAGATGAGAAGTTCTCCCACATGCCCTTGTACTTCCAGACGCTTTCCTTACACTTTTCGATAAACGGTTCAACACCGTACTCCTCTATCTGCTCCTTACCGTCAAGACCGAGAAGCTTTTCGACCTCAAGCTCAACAGGAAGACCATGTGTATCCCAGCCTGCTTTTCTGACGACCTTATAGCCCTTCATTGTACGGTAACGCGGTATCATATCCTTAATAACACGTGTAAGAACATGACCTATATGCGGCTTGCCGTTAGCTGTAGGCGGACCATCGTAAAAGGAATACGCCTCACAGCCTTCACGTATTTCCATACTCTTGCGGAAGATGTTATTATCTGCCCAGAACTTCTCGACCTTCTTCTCACGATCGACGAAGTTCAAACTTGTAGGCACTTTTTCGTACATAATGACCTCCAAAATATTAATACATTTTATTTTTGACAGTTTTTGTATGCATAAGCACAAATAAAACCTCGTCCATATTAACAGGACGAGGCTCAGCCTACGTTTATACCACCTATTAAACATACTGTCATATGCTTCCCGAAATAACGGAGGGATGCCGTCGAAGCTTACTACAGGTTCAGCCCGCAACTCAGAAGTGATATTCACACATATGTACTCATCATCCGGCTCACACCTTCCCGGACTCGCTACGGATATTCGATATATGTTACTGTCTTCGTCAACGTCTTTAAAATATTACGATTACCATAATTATAGTCTCAATATGCGGTTTTGTCAATAGTTTATTTAACTTTTTTCCTGTAGCGGCATTTTTTGATCATACAATCCGTTGTTTTTATACTTGAGCGGAGTAACGCCGGTGTACCGTCTGAATATCTTAATAAAATAGCTGCTGTCGCAAAAGCCGCAGTCGTATCCGATATCCGTTACGCTCTTATCTGTTGTCAATAGCATTTTCTTTGCTTCATCTGTGCGTACTTTATTTATGAGCTCACCATATGTAGTACTCAGATTATCACGCAATAGCTTACTCATATAGCTGTAGCTGATATTCAGCTTATTTGCCATCTCATATGCTGTAGGTGCATTGACTATATCTTCTTGCAGCATTTTTGCAATATTTCTTACTATCCTGCTGTTTTGCTGTGTCTCCGAAAGCAGATCATTCTCCTCCCATGTGCTGTATACATACGCATATATTTCCATCAGTATCGCACGTGAGAGCAGCATGTATGCCGACGGCTTTTTTCTCTCATATTCATGCAAAAGCATGAGCTTTTCCCCTATTTTATCTCTTGAAACATTTCTGAATATGCAGTGATCGTCTATTCTTTCCGTTTCAAACGGTATCAGGAGCTCGTCACTTTTCTCGTTATCCGGACAGATCACGCTCTCACCGATACCTACGACGAGCCGCACCGCATTCTCATCCATGCATCGGCAGTAATGTATGCGTCTCGGTGGAATAAATACCATATCATCCTCATGCAGAGTGTTCCATCTGTTGTTAAAAAATATCCGTGTATCGGTCTTTATCACATATATAAGCTCCGCACAGCTATGCCAGTGCATATTCGTTGCAGTCACGCCCGTCTGATACTCAAAGCCGTACATCTCTGTACCGCCGCTATCCGGTGTTTTTGGAATGTATACCTTTTTCATAATATCCCCGAGTGTAGATTTGTTATATTTTTTATATTTTCATTATATCATATTTTTCATATAAATGCTATAATATGTCCATAAAACAAAAGGAGATCAGTAATGAATTATTTGCTTCTTGTCTTTTCAACTCTTATATCCTCGAGCAAAGCCCTGATATTCAAAAAGATCGGCACGACCTCATATTCACTCAAAAATGTATTTTTGCTCAATTGCTTCACCTTTCTGTTTGCGCTTATCATAGCATTCTTCATTGCAGGCAGAGAGCTTGTAAATATATTCCATGCTGCTCCGTATACGGTGCTTCTTGCGCTCGTCTTTTCTGCTATCATGCTTTTCACACAGGTGACGCAGATCATCGCAATGTCATTGGGCTCTGCCGCCTCGACTACGCTCATTTATTCATGCGGCTTCCTGATACCCATAATCGTCAGCATTATTTTTTGGAACGAAACCGCATCGATATACCAGATCTTCGGCGTTGTATTATTATTGGCAGCGCTGTACTTGATCGTTGATCCAAGAAAAGAAAGCTTCAAGGCATCAAAAAAATGGCTATTTTTCTCTTTCCTGTCAATGTCGCTGTCGGGACTGAGTGCTGCTTTTCAGAAAATACAGCAGCGCAGCAATTACGCCGACGAGCTTCCGTTCTTTCTCATTTTCGCATTTATATTTTCATCGCTCTTGTCCGGCTTACTTCATCTTATATCGACTAAAACCGCAAAAAAAGGTGAAACCGTCAAGGATCCGAGTGAAAAATCAAACAAAAAGCAGCTTTTGAAGCTGTCTCTTATCAGCGGTACATGTCTCGGGTTTGCAAATCTTCTGAATTTCACCCTTGCCGGAAAGATCCCAAGCGTTATTCAGTTCCCTATCTTCAATATCGGAAGCATGATCCTAACAGGTATTTTTTCAAACATCCTTTTCCATGAAAAAAGCAATCGTACTCAAATCACAGGCTTTATCCTCGGCTGTGCGGCTATTGCTATCATCGGTATGCTTTAAAATTAATATTGATCCATCACACAAGAAATATCCGAGCATCCCGGGATGCTCGGATATTTCTTGTATATTTACTCTGCAGTACACTCACCGGTCTGTTCTTTCGGTGCTTCTTCGGTCTTCTTTGTACCGAGGTACTCGGGAAGCTCCATTCCTGCCATGTTGAACAGCTCCTGCATCGGAGGAATAGACTTCATCATGCCGGACACGAAATTAGATGTAGCGGTCTTATCGCCGTTTCCGCCGCCATCCCAAACTGTGATCTTGTCAATCTTCATATTGGATACAGCCTCTACCTGAGTCTTGACCAATGTCTCAAGCTTATCGGCGATCATCATACGAAGTGCATCGTTGGAATCGCCGCCTACAGCGGATACGATCTGTGCAAAGCCTGCTGCCTGACGTCTGAGAAGCTCCTCTGTACCACGTGCCTTAGCTTCCATCTGTGCATAAATAGCATCAGCTTCACCATTAGCACGGCGTCTTATCTGTTCCGCTTCAGCCTCAGCTTCAAGCTCAAGCTTACGCTTATTGATCTCGGCGATTACGAGAACGTCTGCCTCCTGCGTTGCCTTTTCACGGCTGGCACGTGCGACCTCGGCTTCCTCCTGTGCCGCATATGCTTCCTTCATTGCAAGTGCGCTCTGTACCTTTTCTGCTGCCGTTGCAAGTCTCAGTGCTTCAGCTTCCTTCATTCTGCGCTCTGCCTCTGACTGTGCGATCGTTATCTTCGCAAGGTTTTCACCCTCGATCGCCTTTGAGTTTGCAGACGCTACGTTTACACGCTGATCACGCTGAGCATTAGCTTCACCTATAGAACCGTCACGGTTTTTCTCTGCAACAGACTGCTTAGCGTCGTTGATAGCCTTAGCAGCAGCTTCCTTACCGAGAGCGTCAATATAGCCTGACTCATCATTGATATCCGTAACGTTAACGTTGATAAGGCGCAGACCGATCTTATTAAGCTCTGTTTCAACATTGTAGGACACAGCTTCAAGGAATTTATCTCTATCTGTATTTATTTCCTCGATATCCATCGTTGCAACTACCAAACGCAGCTGACCGAAAAGGATATCCTTTGCTATCTCTTCTATCTCCGACATTCTGAGTCCGAGAAGTCTTTCCGCTGCATTCTGCATTATTCCGGGCTCTGTGGAGATACCTACCGTAAACCTTGACGGCACATCGATTCTGATGTTCTGCTTTGACAATGCACTCTTAAGTGCGACCTCAATAGAAATAGGTGTCAATGACATATACTGATAGCTCTGTACTATCGGCCAAACGAATGCAGCGCCACCATGTATACACTTTGCACTTCTGGCTGCTCCGTCATTCATCTTGCCTACGCTACCGTAAATAACCATTATCTTATCGGATGGACACTTTTTGTAACGTGACAGGAGTGCGATCAGCAGTGAGAAAATAAGTAATACGATTACTGTTGCTAAAATCAAACCTTCCATTTTCCTATCCTTTCCTTTACTGAAAAATATTTATCTGCGTTTTAGCCCGGTGCTTTTAGCCCCATTGCATGAAACGATCTATCTTTAAACGCTCCTTACGACAAGAAGATTTCCCTCAACTCGTGTCACCTTCACGACCGTTCCAGTCGGTATTGTGCTTTCCTCTTCTGTCATCGCCGCAAGCTCCATAAATCTCTCTCCGACACCTATTTGTATCTTCCCAACACCTTTTCCCGCTGCCGGTATCGGGATATATACCTTACCGTCGTGATCTATAGCATCATTATAATTGAATGTACCGTCGTACTGAAGCTTCGACATGGAGTAAAAGATAAATGCGACACCTGCCATAGCGACGATTCCGGCAATAATACTGACGATAGCCGTCAGGAATGTATCATACCCCGACGTACTCATAACGATCCCGACCCAGCCGAATATCGCAAAGAATGCCACAATGCCCTTGACCGTAAACATTCTGAAGCCGGACGGGCTCGCACTTTCTGCGAGATCATCCACCGTATCAACGTCGGCTATCTCCGCATCCGTGTCAAAATCGTAGTCCACATTCGTGTCCACGTCAACATCTCCGTCAGAATCGCCGATCCCCACTATGGCAAGCACTGTCTGTATCAGCAAAACAGCCGTTGCCGGTATCGCAAGATAATAAAAGAATCTTGTCAAAGCGGATATGTTTTCCCAGTATTCAAGCATTTGTAAGCCTCCTTTACCACTATTTCCCGCTTCACAGCTATATGTTACCATTTATCATCGTTTAAATCAACAACAAATTCGTTACAAAGTGATTAAAACTGCAATTTTACGCTTTTTCATCCGTTGTTTTAGATGCATTATATAAGGTTTCCGACAAAAAGGCATTATCCTCATATGACAGCTCAGCCTTTGCAAGCAGCTCAGGTCTGCGGCGCATCGTTCTGATCAATGCCTGCTTACGCTGCCACTTTGCAATATTGGCATGATGCCCGCTGAGCAGCACAGGCGGTACCTTTCTGCCTCGCCACTCCTCCGGCCTAGTGTATTGAGGATATTCCAGCACTCCGTCCCAGTGACTTTCATCGGTAAAGCATACCTCTTCACTCAGCACTCCCGGTACCATGCGGCAAATACTGTCGGCTACCGCCATTGCAGGTATCTCGCCGCCTGTAAGTACAAAATCGCCAAGTGATATTTCCTCATCGACACATTCCTCTATAAATCTCTCGTCTACGCCCTCATAATGACCGCATACAAGTATTATATGCTCCAGCTTCAATAGCTCCTTCGCTCTTTTCTGAGTAAATGGTCTTCCCTGTGCGCTCATCAATATTGTGTGGACTCTATGCCCTGCCTGCTCACACAGATGAGTATGGCATAGGTACAGCGGCTCGGCAAGCATTACAAGTCCCTTTCCGCCTCCGTAGGGATAATCATCTGTACGGCGGTTACGTGTGGGCGAGAAATCACGGATATTGGTAGCCTTGATCTCGATCAGTCCTTTTTTCGCTGCTCTGCCTATAACACTGCCGCCCATTACGACCTCTATCTGCTCCGGAAACAGTGTCATTATATCAATTTTCATGCTCCATACCCTCTATTGTCATCACTGTGATAAGTCTTTCCTTGGGATCGATATTTTTTATAAATCCACCGTTTTCCGGTATCATAAACTCGCTGTCCCCATCCTTTATAACATAGACAGCTCCGGCAGGCAGCGACAAAATATCCTTTAGCTTGCCTACGTTCTTTTCAAGTCTGAGATCGTATACGTCGCATCCGATTATATCTCTTATAAAGTAGGAGCCCTCGGGCAGCTCGACGTCCTCTCTTGCAATCCTAACTATCATGCCTCGCATACTCATTGCTGTCTCGACAGTATCAACACCGTAGAGCTTTGCAATAACATAGCCCTTATGAACTCTGGCTCTTACCACCTCATATTCCGTGCCGCTGATGAAAAAGCGTTTGAAGCCGCACAGAAAGTCAGGGCTGTCTGCCCATGGCTCGATCTTTACCTCTCCCGAAACTGCATGTGTATTTACTATTTTTCCAGTATCAATAAGTTTATCCATAATTTACCTCTTTTTTGTGACAATGCTATAATCTAAGCAAAGGACCTCGCATTATTTGCTGCGAGGTCCTATTTTTATGCTTCTATCATGTCATCGAAAGTATTTCGCCGTTTTCAATAGTGGCTATAGCTTTCTCGATCGTCTTCAGATCATTTATATTTACATAATAATCTGTTGCTTCACCGTTGAGATATGCAATATACTGTCTGTCATTTATCGGAGCGAACTGGAGAACATGCTCTTCATCCTTCTCGTCGTAAATGATCTTAAACTCGTATTCAATCTTGCCTGCTTCGATCTCGCCGTCGATCAAATCGTAGAATGTCGGGGACAGTACTCTTGCAAAAAGTCTTCTTGCATTATCCTCGAGAATATCGCCGTTGTCAAATTCCGCATAAAATTCCTTACCGGCTTCTTCCTCTTCTGCTGTAGGAGCATATATATCAAGAACATGCTTCTCACCCTTGATATCGATTTCAACACTTCCTACATCCGTAATGGTGTGGATCCATATGAGCTTGTTGATAAAGCGTCTGTAATCCATTGTGAAAAGACTTTCAAAGGATGAATCCTTAAATTGATATACGGACATTATACCCGTGATGACACCATAACGATATCCGTTTTCATCGGGTTCGGAAAGTGTGACCTTCTTTACATTTCCGTCTACATCTTCGATCTCAAAGACCGTTACATTTTCTGTAAGACCGTATTCTTCAAGATTATCCAGTGAATCCTCGACCACACGATATGCGGAAATAGCAAGCAGATTTGGGAATATCTCCTCAGCGAGCGTTGTGTCATTGGCTTCACGCTCTACAGGCTGCTTGAAAATATACTGTGAAGCATAGATTCCGGCTGCCTTCATTTCTTCCTCTGTTCTGCTGTCGATCTCGATAGCAGCAGCATTCGGCTGTGTCACCGATACTCTCTTGATGGATGTGTAATCCTCGAAATTTGTCAGCGTAAGTGTACGATACGACATATCATTCTGGATCATGTATTTTGCTACAGATGTGCTGAGCACAAATACCTTGTCTCCACCCTCGAGCATAGCGTATGAGCCTGTGCCTACAGGTGATGAATCACCAAGGAGAACAACAGATTTATTTCCGTCATTGTCTGCGATCTCAAATCTTACATAAGGATCTTCGAGTCCGTATTTTGCTATATCCTTCGGATTTTCTTCGACAAAGCTTGTCACTGAAATGTCGGCAAGATACATAGCTGCCATACCGAGTGCAGAGCGGTCGTATTCGTACTGGCTCTTACCCTCGATGATGTAGTTTCTTGTTGCAACACCTGCATCATTATATGTCACCTTACAGTCGATCACATACTCGTAATCATCATAATAGGTGAATTTCATATAGTCAACATCCACAAGCTCATAGTCGGTCAGTACATACTTTTCCGATGCCGATGTGCTTGTCGTTGTTTCTTCAGCCTTCTCAGGCACTAACGTTATTATTAAAAAGTATGCGGCAAGGAGAATAACGAGAACTATCGCCGCAATTATCAATGGACGGTATTTCTTCATTACATGTTTCTCCTCTTAATCCATACTACGAATCCCATTGCAAGAACAATGAGCGGAAGAATTACTATCAGAGTCCAGAAAATCACATTAGCCTGATCCTCGAGAATAACAAGCTCTGTATTTGTAAAGTCTCTTGCCTCAATAGATACTGCATCGACCATCGGATTCATATAATCTACCGCAGCTGTAAGGAACTTAAGGTTTGCAAAGGATGCTGTTTCGAGCATGGAATCACTTGCTATTGTAGATGTACCGAAGAAGAGTACATTTGCATCATAGCGTGTATTGTTCTTATATTCCGACATTGTGGTGAGCACAGCAACATTCAAAGGACCTGCTGTATCGTCTGCTTCCTTCTCATATGTTGATATCTGCGTATCTGTGCTGTATGCCTTTGCGTAGGAATCATCCGATGTCTGAAGAATAACTTTGGATGTACGTCCGCCTCTGGATGTCCACAGCTGCTCCATTGTGCGTGAATAAGGAGCAAGGATGATATCATTTGTTGAAAGTGAGAGATTCTCTGTGAGTGTTGTATCAACGAGCAGCGGAGCGATCATAATCGGGCTGGATACTGCACGTGTTGTGTCAAGAGCCATCTCATCATTATACTTTACGCCCCACTCTTCAAAGTACAGATCGAGATTCGGTGTTCCCTCTGTCATCATATCGGAGAATACGATAGCGCTTCCGTATGATGCCGTAAGGTATTCATCGATCTTCTCTATTTCCTCAGACGTATAATCTGTTGTCGGAGCTCCGATAACGATCATAGCTGCATCTGACGGGATGTCCTCCATAAGGAGATTTACTTCCTGTACATAGTAGTTATTTGATGTGAAGATATTGAGGAAGGATGTGCCGTAATACTCATTATGACCTACGATCGTTACAACTGTAGGAAGATCCTCTGTCGTTACATAATGGAGAGCTGATGCAAAGCTCTGGTCTGCTGCGAAGCCGGAGTAGTACTGTGTTGTTTTTCCGGTCGTGGAATCGTAATTATAGGATATCTCATACAGATCCAAGAGCGATGCTATCTTATAACGCTTTGAGCTTTCAATGATAAAGGTACCGCGTGAAAGTGATTCGTTTGTTTCGTAGTTCTGTGTAAATGTCGGGTTCTTTAAGATATCAACGTACTCAACGTTGAACATACCGTTTGACATTGACTGATAGCGTTTGAGCAGCTCATTGGCCTCGGCATAGCCGGTATTGGCCATTACTTCATCCTCGGAGAGCAAAATATAGGCTGTTACAGGCTCTCTAAGGTTTTTGAGCATTATCTCTGTCTGCTCACTGACTTCGTAGAGTCCCTCAGCTGAGATATCTGCTTTGAGGTTGAATCTGTCTGTCAAATAGCTGACGCCTGCATTGACAAGCACGACCGATGCAATAAATACGATGACCAGCACGATCGAAATAGAGCCGTACTGCAATTTCTTTTTCGTAAAGTGCGTAGACTTTTTATTATTGTTCATTGTCTTTTTCCTCCATTATGCCCAGCGTTTCTTCTCTATAACGCGTGTCGTCAGGAAAAGGAATACTACCGTCACGCTTATATAGTAGACTATATCAGCCAATGAGAAGATTCCAAGTGTAAAGTTGGAATAGCGGCTGAAGATGCTGAACCAGTTGAGCACGCTGGAGATAACAGGCGAATCAAGCGCAGAACCCAGAGAACTCATGAAATAAATAGCAAGGAATACGCAAAAGCTTACTATAGCCGAGATGATCTGACTCTCCGTAAGTGAAGAAATAAACAGACCGATAGCTATAAATGTGGAGATCGCAAAAATGATCGCAACGTAATTGCCGATTATCGTATAAACCGCAGGTGTACCGTACATCGTGACTATAAGAGGCCATGTAAGAGTACAAACAAGTGCGATAAGGAATACCGTTAAAGCTGCAAGGAACTTTCCTACGACTATATCGGCGATCTTTACAGGTGCTGTCAACAGCATTTGATCTGTTTTCTGCTTCTTTTCTTCACTCATAAGACGCATCGTAAGAAGCGGAATGATAAACATGAGGATGAAGAGAAGATTTGAAAACAGTGTGGACAGATCCGAATACATATTCAGGACATTTAATAAGTAGAAAAACAGATTTGATACTACAAGGAATACAGCGATAAACACATAGCCTATGGGAGATGTGAAATAGCTGCGAAGATCACGTTTGAAAATAGCCAGCATTTTTATTTCCCCCTTACTTTTCTTCAGTTGTAAGCTTGAGGAAGATATCCTCAAGGCTCATATCAAGCGGCTTGAGCATGAGAATCGGACAGCCTGCATTAGCCAACGCATAGAACATCGGCTTTCTTACGTCAACATTCGGGTCTGATTCAACAACAAACTCGCATGTATTATCATCGCCGTCACGTGTGAGGCTTGCAGTACGCACGCCCTCACAGGAGCGAAGAACATTCTGCACATTGTCCTTATTTCCGGCAACTCTAACGAGGAGCTTATGCTCTCCGGAAATCGATGCACTCAGATTCTCAGGCGTATCATTAGCTACGATCGTACCGTTGTTTATAACGAGCACACGCTCACAAATAGCCTGAACCTCGGGAAGAATATGGCTCGAAAGAACTACCGTTCTTGCCTTACCGAGCTCTTTGATAACATTTCTGATCTCGATAATCTGTATCGGATCCAGACCTACGGTCGGCTCGTCCAGTATGAGCACATCGGGGTTTCCGATAAGTGCCATAGCAAGACCGACACGCTGCTTGTAGCCCTTTGACAGATTGCGGATCATTCTGTTGCGGACATGTGAAATAGATACGCTCTCGCATATCTCGTTTATATGCTTTTTCTTGGAGATACCCTTTACTCCCTTGAGCTCATAAGCAAATCCGAGATACTCATTTACGGTCATATCCATGTAAAGCGGCGGATGCTCCGGCAGATAACCGATATGACGCTTTGAAGCGATCGGATTATCCAGCACATCAATGCCGTCTACCTTTACAGAACCGTCGGTTGCCGAAAGATATCCCGTTATGATGTTCATTGTTGTTGTTTTTCCTGCGCCGTTGGGACCAAGGAAGCCTACAACTTCACCGCTGTTAATGGTAAAGCTGATGTCGTTGACGGCATGCTTGTCACCATAAGACTTAGACAGGTTCGTGACCTCTATCATCTTGACTTTTCCTCCGTTAAATATATTTTTAACGCTCTGTGGTTTGTTTTCCGGTTTTATAAATTAAAACACTGCCTCTCATCCTGCTTTTCCGCAAGGCAAAATGAGCTGCTTGTTTTATTTTATCATATTCTGTATTATATTTGTTACCATTTTGTTAAACTTCATCATAAATATTAGATTTTCGCTGTTTTAGTGTATTTTATGTGAAGTTTTAGTGAAAATCATCTGTGATTTTCGCTGTTGGGTCTGTTTAGTCCTTTATTCCGTAGAAGCGCTTCGCATTTTCGGTGGTGATAGCAGCTATTTCCTCGACGTCCATGCATCTTATCTCTGCGATTTTTTCCGCTACACGATAGACATATTCCGAGCTGTTTCTGCTTCCCCTGAACGGCTCCGGAGCCAGATACGGGCAGTCGGTTTCGATCATGATCCTGTCCAAAGGGAGGGAGCTTATTATCGGCTCGAATTTTTTTGCGTTCTTAAAGGTGATAACACCGGTAAAGCCCAGCATATATCCTATCTTCACAAGCTCATGTGCAGTTTCGAGGCTTCCCGAATAGCAGTGGAACACACCCGGCACATCAGGAAACTCCTTTGCCATGTTAAGGCACTCCTCATGTGCCTCACGATCATGAATGCACACGGGAAGACCGAGCTTTCTCGCAAGCTCCATCTGACGGCGATATGCACTGCGCTGAACATCACGTGCGGCAAAATCATAATGATAGTCAAGTCCTATCTCGCCTATTGCGATCACCTTACTGTTTAGTGAAAGCTTCTCCAGCTCGGCAATGCTCTCATCATCAAGCTCATCCGCTTCATGCGGATGGACGCCTATCACCGCATACACATGCTCATATTTTTCCGCCAGCTCCACGGCAAAGCGTGAGCCCTTCACGCTACAGCCTACATTTGCTATATATTTTACTCCTTCGTTCGGAAGAGACGCAAGCAGTGCGTCTCTATCCTCATCGAAGCGTTCATCTTCGTAATGTGCATGAGAGTCAAACAGGATCATTATCTCACCTGTGATCCGCTCGGAACGTCATCCACGAATATTACCTTGACATCATTCTCACCTGCGTCTGCCGCAAGGATCATACCCTTTGACTCGACTCCGCGAAGCATAGCCGGCTTAAGATTTGCTACTATAACAACGCTTCTGCCGATGAGATCCTCAGGCTTATACCACTGTGCGATGCCGGAAACTACTGTTCTTTCCTCACCTGCCACATCGACCGTCAGCTTAAGAAGCTTTTTAGCCTTCGGCACAGGCTCACACGCTTTGATCTTTGCTACTCTGAGATCGACCTTTGCAAAATCATCGATCGATATCTGTGCAACGTTTGCCATTTCCTCCTTGGCCTTTGCCGCAGCTTCCTTCTTAGCCTTCTCTTCGGCAAGCTCAGCCATGATAGCCTTTTCATCGAGTCTTGTAAAGAGCTGTCCTCCGTCCTGCACCTCTGTACCCGGCTTTGTTGCGCCGAATGAGAATGTGCTTTCGAAGTCCACTACATCTGCGCCTATCTGAGCCTGTATCTTATCTGCTGTCTCCGGCAGATACGGCTTAAGGAGCACCGATGCGATACGAATAGATTCAATAAGATTATATAATACCGTGCCGAGTCTTGCCGTATCATTATTCTTTGCAAGTATCCACGGTGTTGTCTCATCGATATACTTATTGGAGCGGCGGAGAAGTGTCCATATCTCATCAAGTGCATCGGCAACATGCAGATTTTCCATCGCCTTTGTCGTGCGTGTGGATGTAGATACAGCCAGCTCCTTAAACTCACTGTCTGTACCCTCGTCAACTCCGGAGGGTGCAGGTATCTTACCGTCGAAATATTTCTTCACCATCGCTGTCGTGCGGCTGACAAGATTACCGAGGATATTCGCAAGGTCTGAATTGATCCTTGATACGATAAGATCATATGTGAAGCTTCCGTCTGCCGCAAACGGCATTTCATGGAGCACATAGTAGCGCACCGCATCAACGCCGAAGCGCTTTACAAGCTCCTCTGCATAGACCGTATTGCCCTTTGACTTTGACATCTTATCCTCACCGAAGAGCATCCACGGATGACCGAACACCTGCTTCGGCAGCTCTACTCCGAGAGCCATAAGCATGATCGGCCAGTATATCGTATGGAATCTTAGAATGTCTTTGCCTATGAGATGGACATTCGCAGGCCAATATTTATTGAACAGCTCACCGCTCTCACCATCGGGATTATAATCGAGTGCGGTTATATAATTTGAAAGTGCATCGATCCAGACATAGATTACATGCTTATCATCGAATGTCACCGGAACGCCCCACTTAAAGGATGAGCGTGATACGCACAGATCCTGAAGTCCGGGACGAATAAAGTTATTAAGCATCTCATTTTTACGTGACTCCGGCTGTATAAACGTCGGATTGTCTTCGATATACTGCTCGAGACGCTTAGCATACTTTGACATTTTGAAGAAGTATGCTTCCTCTGTAGCCTTATAAACCTGAGCTCCGCAGTCGGGGCACTTTCCGTCTACAGCCTGAGTTTCGGTAAAGAAGCTCTCGCACGGCTTACAGTAATAGCCCTCGTAATGTCCCTTGTAGATATCTCCCTGATCGTACAGTCTCTTGAATATGCGCTGTACTATGTCCTTATGCTTCGGGTCGGAGGTTCTTATAAACTGATCGTAGCTTACGTTCATGAAATCCCATATCCTGCGGATCTCTCCTGCGATCTCATCAACGTGCTCCTGGGGAGTCCTGCCCTCGCTCTTAGCCTGATCCTCGATCTTCTGACCGTGCTCATCTGTACCTGTCAGAAAATATACGTCATAGCCCTCCATACGTCTGTAGCGTGCAATAGAGTCGGCAAGCACTGCTTCATAGGTATTGCCTATGTGCGGCACTCTGGACGTATATGCAATAGCGGTAGTTATATAATATTTACCTTTGTCCATAGAAAAACCTGTCTGCAAATCAAAAATTTGCAGAGTCTCCTTTCTCTTTTATGTATGTAAGCTCCATGTCTGTTTAAGCATATCCGTCATCTCAACAGATCATATTGTTCTAAAACAATATTCTACTCCATTTACGACATTTTTTCAATAACTTTTTCATTTATTTTTGCGGTAAACCACAGGTGAAATACCTGTTATCTGCTTGAATATCCTGTTGAAATGATTCACGTTATGAAAGCCCACCTCAAAGCATATATCGATAACACGCTTATCGGTAAGCTTGAGCATCTCCTGAGCCTTTGAAATACGTATACCGTTGAGATATTCCGTGAATGTTTTAGAGGTGATGCTCTTGAACAGGTAGCTGAAATAGGACTGCGACAGCGTAAATTCCTTTGCGACCAATTCTATCGACAAATCCTTATCGTAGTTTTGCTCTATATACTCGATCGAACCCAGTATCAAGCCTCTGTGCTTCTCGTATAACGGCTTCGATTTCGAATTATCGACATAGCTTGTAAACTCACGTCCTACGATTACCAGCAGCTTCAAAAGCAGTGATTTCACGAGGAGCACAAAGCCGGGCTTGCGCTCCTCATATTCTTTCAATGCTTCATTCAGTATGCTTTCGACCTCAGTCTGTATCGAGCCGACCAGATTGAATTTCGGTTTTACGAGACTTTCATCCACCAGAAACGGTGCTATATATGCAAAATCGAGAAAAGCCTCCGCATTTTTTATATTTTCGAAATTCTGGTTTATAAATGACGGTGTGAATTCAAATTCCACCACCTCTGCATCCGTATCATCACACGGCTCGATGTAATGCACGACATGCGGCGGTATCACGAATATATCTCCCTTGACTACCTCACATTTTTTCCCGTTTACACAGTGCATAGCCTTACCTCTGTGGATATAGTTTATCTGCATAAACTCATGCATATGCTTCTGCGTGGCACGAATCTTTGTGTTGTACTTCGTAATGAAGAAATTCAGATCTCCATCGGGATTATCGCACATACGGATAACACATATATCCTCGTGCTCCATCTGATATCACCACCGTTTCGAAATTCATGGAATTATTCTTCTTCGACATCCTTCATGCCGTAAAATGCCGACATTGCTCTATGTGCCATATACAGGTCAAGCTTTGAAATAACCTCAAACGGAGCATGCATTGAAAGTACAGGCACGCCTACATCAACTGTATCTATATTTCTGTTCGACATGTAGCCTGCAACTGTTCCGCCGCCGCCCTGATCTACCTTTCCGAGCTCGCTTGTCTGCCAGATAACATTCTCCTTATCGAATGCTTCTCTGAGCTGAGCAATGTATTCTGCATCTGCATCGTTCGAGCCGGACTTTCCTCTGGAGCCTGTATACTTCATCATATCTACGCCATAGTTTATATATGCACTGTTCTTAGTATCGGAAACCTCTGCGAAATTCGGATCAAATGCATTCGTGACATCGGCAGAAAGGCAGGCTGATTTTTCAAAGCACTCCATAAGCTCTGCGTTGTCGTTCTTGCAAAGGTCATTAATAAATGTATCAAATACAGCAGACTGCATACCCGTCGTGCCGATAGAACCGATCTCTTCCTTGTCTGCAAGCACGCATACGCATGTTTTTTCCGGTATCGTCTGGTCAAACAGTGCTGTCAGTGAAGCGTAAGCACACACTCTGTCATCATGTCCGTATGCACCTACAAGGCTTCTGTCAAAGCCGATATCACGAGCTTTATATGCAGGTACAGCCGAAAGCTCTGCCGAAAGGAAATCAGCCTCCGTAAAGCCGTAATTTTCATATAAATATTCGAGTATTGCAAGCTTTACTCTGTCGGAGCCTTCCTCGTCCGATTCGGAGGGTACGCTGCCTATGAGGATATTCAAGCCTTCACCTGCGATAGCATCGTTGAGTGTCTTAGCACCCTGATCCTTGCCGAGATGCGGAAGCAGGTCTGTGATAACAAATACGGGATCATCGGGACGTGTGCCTACCTCAACGTCAACTACGCTTCCGTCCTTAAGTGCAACTACACCGTGGAGCTCGAGCGGCATTGTGACCCACTGATACTTCTTGATACCGCCGTAATAATGTGTCTTGAAGTAAGCCATTTCCTTTCCGTCCTCGTAGAGCGGCATCGGCTTCAGGTCGAGTCTCGGAGCGTCTATATGTGACGCAACAATTCTTACACCTTCATTCATTGACTTCGTGCCTATGATAGCAAGCAGCATAGATTTATTGCGGTTTACAGTGTAAACTCTGTCGCCTGCTTTCAGCTTCATGCCGCGTGTATACGGTACAAATCCCTTTGATTCTGCAAGCTCGATCGTACATGTAACAGCCTTACGCTCTGTCTTCGACTGTGTCATATATTTCTTATAACCCTCGGCATAGCTGTACACCGCCTTTTTCTCCGACGGGCTTATCAAGTCATAGCCGTTTTTACGTGAATAAAACAGTTTTTCTCGAAGTTCATTTGTCTTTTTTTCCATAGTACTTATTCCTTTCTGATCTATTATATTTATCATTATCTTTTTTATCTTTTTCTCAAGCTCAGCTTCAGTCGAAGAATTTTCCACAGTATATGTGCAGCGGTTCTTGTAAAATGCATCATCCGGCTGAGCCTCTATCCTGAGAGAGGCGTACTCTCGGCTTATGCTGTCTCTCGCTGCAATGCGCTCAAGTCTGAGCTCCTTAGGTGCTGTTATCGCAACAGTTACGTCACACAGCTTATCCGCTCCGCTTTCTATCAGCAGCGGCGCATCTATAACGGCAGCATTGACATTTTCCGTCCTGTACCTCTCCAGAAGTGAGTCTATCTCATTTATCACATACCTGTGCGTTATATGGTTAAGTATCTTTATTTCCTCGGGCGAGCCGAAAACGAGCCTGCCCAGCTTTTTCCTGTCGAGTCTTCCGTCCTCATATGCTTCCGGGAATTTTCTCTCGAGCTCGAAGTTCATAGCCTTGCTGCTTTCAAGCAGATCGTGATACACAGCATCGGCGTCTATTATTTTTGCGCCCATGGCGCTTAATATTCGCGATGCCGCACTTTTTCCGGCTCCGGTAGAGCCTGTAAGTCCGATTATCTTCATTTTTCTTCCCGCTTTATATTAATAACATTAAAGCCTGCCGCTTTTTTCAGTCTGTTTGCGACAGCAAGTCCTACTCCGTCATCATCAGGACACTGAGCCAGTATTTCCTCGACATCATCCATACTGTCAAAGCTTCGCAGTGCCGAAAAAAGCTCATGAGCCTGCGCTGCCTGATCATTTTTACTGCCATATATCACCGCTCGGTCAAACATATCCTTATATTCGTCAAAGCAGAGCACTGCCGTATTTGCTTTTCCGTGAGCTCTTAGTCTTATCTCCTCGGCAGTCTGATCTGCATCGCCTGTAAATGCCGTTACGGGAGCCTTCGGTGCATAATGCCTGTACTTCATTCCCGGAGCACGAGGTCTTTCGTTCTCTCCGAGCTTCCGCTTCAATGCAGCATCAAGCTCGATGCTGTAGCCGGAGAATCCGCTTTCCTCAAGTGACATGCGGATATCATCAAGCGTTATAACTCCCGGTCTAAGCAATCTGAGTCTGTCGCCCGATATCTCAACAACTGTGGATTCCACTCCTGCGTATGCATCACCGCCATCAACTATGGCGTCTACTCTGCCGTTGAGATCCTCGTAGGTATGCAAAAACGACGTTGTACTCGGTCTTCCCGATCTGTTTGCCGACGGAGCCGCAACGGGAACGCCGGAGGCTCGTATTATCGCACGTGCTATGGGGTGCGACGGAAATCTTATCCCCACGGTATCAAGACCTGCGGTGACGATATCCGGAATAGATCTGTTTCTCGGGAGTATTATCGTCAACGGTCCCGGCCACAAACTGTCGGCAAGTGCTCTTGCTTCATCGGGAATATCGCGACAAAGCTCATCCATCTGTTCCTTTTCGCAGATATGTACAATAAATGGATTATCGGCAGGGCGACCCTTTGCTTCAAATACTCTTGCAACTGCGGCAGTATCAAACGCATTTGCACCGAGTCCGTATACTGTCTCCGTAGGCAGTGCAACTATACCGCCGTCCCGTATCAGTCTGCCTGCACGGTTTACGTTTTCCGCATCCGCTTTTATATCGTTTATCCTCAATATTTCAGTATTCACTATCTCACTCTTTCGAACATATAAATACACGTATATATATTTTACATCAAAACCGTTAAAATTACAATACTAAAAATGCGATCATGCGGTATTTTCGTCTTTTGCTCTCTTCGAGTCACGCAAATCAGCTTTTGACATTAAAAATACAAATTTTCTTCTTTACAATTCGGCGTAAAAAGCTTACAATTATATAGTAATATTTTTATCTATCTTTATCATGAAAGGAATCGTTCTCAATGTACACAATAGGACTTGACGTAGGAACATCATCTGTAAAAGCCGCACTTCTCAGCCGTGACGGAGCTATACGCACCTGCCGCACGATGTATCACGACGGTGAAAAAACGTCACCTGCCGCCTGGGTCGATGCTATAGCAGACGCAGTACGCAACGTAATAGACGATATCGATGTATCCTCCGTTGAAGGTATCGGCCTTACAACACAGGTCGGCACTTATCTTTTATATAATGAGGGAAGCGATGACATCCCGGTATACGGATGGGCAGAGGGCGGAGCTGAAAAGCAGCTTGATGAGCTGCTGAGTGAGAGAAGCCGTGAATTTTACATTGAAAATATCGCAATGCCTCACCCGAAGCTTATTTCATACCCAGCTCCCCGTATCAGATGGTTCAAAGAGCAGCGTCCGAAGGAATGGAACGCATGTGAAAAGCTGCTCGCTCCGAAGGACTATCTTTATAAAGTACTCACAGGTATAATCTATTCCGATATATATACATGGAACGGTCTTGTAAAGCTTCCCGAAGCCGTAGTTACAGACGAAACGCTTGAGCTTGTCGGCACGTCACGTGATAAGCTGCCGGAGATCACCGATGCATTTGCCGCCCCCGGCTGTCTTACGGCTGAGGCTGCTTCAAAGCTCGGACTGAAGGCAGGTATCCCGGTGTACCTCGGCTGCAACGACAGCCATGCATCTCTTGCCGGAATGGGTGTAACAAAGGCAGGTCAAAGCTTTGACATTACGGGAACGTCCGAGCATGTCGGTACCATCACCTCAGATATAGTCGGCGATGAGAACACGATATGCATACCGTTTTTCAACGGTCATATGACCTTTGGTGTCAATGCATCTGCCGGACCGTCTATCGACTGGGGCTTTGATATGTTTGGCTATAATGACAGCTCCATGCTTGCGCTCTACGATAAGACAGGCAAGGGCGAGTCAAAGCCTCCGATATTCCTGCCCTATCTCTGCGGAGAGCGTGCTCCTATTTGGGACAGCTCCGCAAAGGGTGTATTCTTCGGACTCTCCGATTCCACAACACGTGATGAAATGATGTATGCCATACTTGAGGGCGTAGTATTCAGTGCATATCATATGTGGAGCATACTTCCCATAGACGACAATATCGAGCATCGTATGCGTATCGGCGGCGGTGCTGCTCAGAATGAATTTCTCAATCGCATGAAATCAGACATATTCGGCTGCACATTGGAGCGTCCATGTGAAAAGCAGTCAGGTGCTCTCGGTGCGGCACTCATTGCAGCAGTCGGTGCAAAATGGTATAATGATATCACAGAGGCTGCCGATGCAAATGTTGCGATAGAGTCATACGTCGAGCCGCACGAGCTCAGCGGTAATATTCTGCGCCGCTTTGACATATATAGAGATATGTATCCCAGACTTCGTTCCGCATATGCAATTTGGTAAAAATTTTCATCTTGTTTACTTTATTCAATTGATTTGCAGGTCATTATAGTATATAATTTTATATCGGAGGGATCACATGGAAAAGAAAAATCTTGCAATAATTTTCGGCGGTATGTCAAGCGAATATGAGGTATCACAAAATTCCGCTGCCGGAGTTTTACAAAATGTTGATAAAGAAAAATACAATATTTATCCGATAGGAATAACAAAGGACGGACGCTGGTATCTCTACGGCGGTAACGACTGGTCGCAGGTCGCAAACGGAGAATGGCTTAGCTGTGAAAGCAATATCGAAGCGACTATCTCTCCCGACCGTTCCGTACACGGTCTTTTCACAAGCAACGGCGAGCGCATACATATCGACGTCATATTCCCTGTAATGCACGGTCAATATTGTGAGGACGGAGTTATCCAGGGTCTTTTCGAGCTTTCCGGCATTCCCTACGTAGGCTGCGGAGTTGCGGCAAGTGCAAACTGCATGAATAAGATCTATACGAAAATGTTTGCCGACAAGGTCGGCGTAGCACAGGCAAAATGGTACTCCATGTTTGCATCCGATTACTTTGCAAACGAAGAGGCTGAGACAAAGCGCATAGTTGACGCTCTCGGTCTGCCTCTCTTTGTAAAGCCTGCCGGAACAGGCTCGTCCGTAGGTATCTCAAAGGTTAAGACTGCCGATGCTCTTAAGAGTGCTGTCGAGGAAGCGTCAAAATATGATCTTCAGGTCGTATTCGAAGAGGGTATAGTAGGTCAGGAGGTAGAGGTTGCCGTTCTCGGCAGTCTTCGCAGCCAGATCACATCTACGGTCGGTGAGATACTTCCCGTTCAGGAGTTTTACACCTACGATGCTAAGTACAACGACGCAAGCTCCAAAACTCTCATTCCTGCAAGGATCAGCAACGAAGCCTCCAATGAGATAAAAGCCAACGCACTCAAGGTCTTTAACGCACTGGGCTGTGATGGTCTGTCAAGAGTTGACTTCTTTGTCCGCACAAACGGTCAGGTCATATTCAATGAGATCAATACGCTCCCTGGCTTTACAAATATCAGCATGTATTCAAAGCTTTTCGGCTATGACGGTATCTCCTATTCCGAGCTTATTGATAGGCTTGTAACATTGGCACTGGAAAAGGTCAGGTGAGTATTAAATGGATAAACGCCCTATCGGCGTCTTTGATTCCGGACTCGGCGGACTGACTACGGTACGTGAGCTTATGAGCACAATGCCGGGTGAGGATATTATATACTTCGGTGACACCGGTCGTGTTCCCTATGGAACAAGAAGCCGTGAAACGATCATCAAATATGCCATGCAGGACATCGCTTTTATTCACAGCTTTGATGCAAAGGCAGTTGTGATCGCATGCGGCACAGTGAGCTCTGTAGCGCACGATACTATCGCAGGAAAATTCGATGTTCCTATGATAGGCACGGTAAAAAGCTCTGCGGCTATGGCATCGTCACTGAGTAAAACAGGCAGAATAGGCGTGATCGGTACTCAGGGTACTATAAGCTCAGGTGCTTTCGGCACGATGATACGTGAGCTGCGCTCAGATGCGGAGGTATTCGAAAGAGCATGTCCGCTGTTCGTGCCGCTTGTGGAAAACGGAAGATATCGTGCAGATGATGAGGTAGTCAGGATAATGGTTCGTGAATATCTCGAAGAGCTCAAGAGCTTTGATATTGACACGCTCGTACTCGGCTGCACACACTACCCGCTTCTTGCCGACGCTATAGGCGAATATATGGGAGACAGCGTAACGCTCATCAATTCAGGTGCAGCGGCTGTATCTCAGCTTGACGAGCTTCTAAATGTTACCGAAAAGCGCTCAGGTCGTACCGAGGGTGGAAGCTACAGCTTCTACGTAAGCGACAGTGTGGAGAGCTTTGAAAAATACGCATCCATGTTCCTCGGCAGAGATATCTGCGGAAAGGTTTCACGAGTAGAAATTGAAAAATATTAAGGTAAAAATATATACAGAAGGGTTATGATGCATATGAAGATACTCGCATCAGGCTATAACAATTCACTGTTTGACTCTATTTATGAATGTGAGCTGTCGGAGGACGGTAAGCTCATCAGCCTTGAGACTATAAACGGAGTTGAGAATCCAAACTTTCTCTGTATGTCAAAGGACGGTCAAAGGCTGTATTCGGTCGTCATGACAAAAAACACCATGGGACTTGCAGCATTCTCACATGATCCCGACGGCTACAGGCTGATAGGCAGCATATCATTCCCGGGTGACAGCATATGTCATCTCAGTCTCAATGAATCCGAAGGTCTTATCGCATGTACCTGCTACGGCAGCGGTGACGTCTACTTCTTTTCTCTCGATGAAAACCGTGTTCCAAGCAAGCTTGTATCACATTTCTGCTACAGCGAAAGCAACATCGTAAGTCATCCGCACTGTATCATATCATCAAAGAATGAGAAATACATGTATGCTGTCGATCTCGGACGTGACAGAGTCGTAACGTATGATGTATCCGGCGGTGAGGTGCGTGAGTGTGCTTTTCTTAAGCTCCAGCCGGGTGACGGTCCACGTCATATCATGCATCATCCCGATCTTCCGATCATGTACATGATCACCGAATACTCGAATATAATGTACGTTATCTCCTCAGATGAGCGTACAGGTGAATTAAAGGTGATACAGCGGCTCAGTACACTGAAGGGTGACTTTACCGATATAAGCTACGGTGCGAGCCTATGCTATTCCGGGACGCACTCCCTTCTCTACGGTACGAACAGAGGTGCAAATACGATAGTTGTATTCGAGGTATCTCAGGGCGGTATGATAAAGTATATCACCGAGGTCGATTGCGGCGGTATATGGCCTCGCCATATAGAGCTGTCCGAGGATGAGAGGTTTGTATTTGTTGCAAATCAGCGTTCAGATACGCTCAATATCATCCCCGTTTCGGAGGATGGCATCCCCACTAAGACAGTAACGAAAATACATCTCAGACAAGCATCATTTGTCATGCATACTTAAACATTTACAAAGGAGTTCTTATGAAAGTAATTAACGAAAAGGGTAAGCTGTTCGGTATAATAAATGTAGTAGACCTGATCTGCATATTGATCGCTCTGCTTCTCGTAGGCGGTGTAGGCTGGAAGCTGCTCGGAGATAAGGTTCAGGAAACAGTTTCACCCACTACAAAAATGACGACTACCCTGAGGATCAGAGGAACATATTCCTACACTCTCGCAGAGCTCGAGCGTCGTGATCTTACAGGCTATCAGCTCATTGCAGGTAATGACTATATCGATGCATATATTACAGACGTTGAAATCACGCCTTATATAATCCAGTCGGTAAGAGATGACGGTACTATCGTCGATGCAGAGGATCCGACAAAGCGTGATGTCATCGTGACAGTTGAGAGCACAGTTTCCTCTACGACTCCTATCCTTAAGATCGGCAATCAGGAGGTACGTGCAGGACGTACATTTACACTTAAAACACGCTTCTTCGAAACAAATGCTATAATTGATTCCGTAGTACTCGAATCGGAAGAATAAACGATGCTTATGAATATCTTGAAAAACTGTTTTATCGTGCGTGCATACGATCACATTGCAGAAAACGCTCATTCATGGTATACCTTCTCTGTTTTGGGGCGTATCAATGCATTTCTATCATCACATTATGCATCAAGCAACACGAAAAAGCTGTTTGACCGTTTCGTAAACAGGAACAGCAGCGTCTACACCTCGTTTTATGCAGCAATTCTCGTATGGTTTTCGACACTTGCAGCTAAATTCGGTGATTTCTTCATGCCTTTATTCAGAAACAGCCTGATCTATCGGTTTCTGTGTTCTTTAGGTCATTTTCTGATAAAAATATGGAACGGCAGTATTTTAGGTCGTATTTTCTCACGGCTTAACATACATTTCAAGCAGTTTATAATTATCCTTGCTGCATTATATCTGCCTCTTGACTACATTATCAGAAATTACATCTCCATCTCCATACTTTCTTCACTATGGGATGAGCTGCTGTTTTTTGCAGCAGTGGCATATATTATCTGCCGTAAAATATCGGGTAGGCAGCCTCAATCGCCTAACGGTGAGTGCAGCCGTGCCTCTGCTTTGGATATCCCGATACTTTTCTTCTGCGCTGTCGGCTTTGCACTTATGTGCTTTAACAGTCCCGATATGTCCATTGCCATAGACGGTTATCGTGCTACGATCCAGTATATGCTGTGGTTCTTTGTGATGCTGCGTCTCCTTGACAGTGAGCAGGATGCCGTGATACTCGAGCTCACCGTAGCGCTTGTAGGTCTTGCCATGGCGCTCCACGGTATATATCAGTACATCATTGCAGCACCTATTCCGGCAGGCTGGGTCTCTCAGACGGAGCAGGGAGTTCGTACAAGAGCGTATTCGATCACGGGAAGCCCCAATATCTTAGGCTCATATATGGTCATGACCGCTCCTATATTTGCAGGACTTGCATATCGTTTCCGTTCGATGAAAGCAAAGCTTCTCATGTGGTCTGCGGTCATGCTTGAATGCGTATGTCTGCTCGTAACGTTTTCACGTGGAGCATGGGTAGGAATGGTAGTCGCTGTAGTTGTATTCGCACTTATACTGGACAAGCGTTTGCTTGGACTCTTGGTATTTGCCGCAACTGCTGCACTGATGGTACCGCAGGTATCAAGCAGAATACTCTATCTCTTTACGGATGACTTCGCACAGGCAAGCGCAGTGGGCGGACGTTCACTTCGCTGGAGCTTCGGATATTCCACCATGCGTGCAAATCCGATACTCGGATTCGGTCTTGGTCGTTTCGGCGGAGCTGTAGCCATGCAGAATCAGATACTTGAAGAAACAGACGCTTTTTCATATTTTTACATGGACAATTACTATCTTAAAATAGGTACAGAAATGGGCTATACAGGACTCATAGCTTTTTTGATTCTTGTGGTCGCACTTGTTATTCTGGGCTTCCGAGCTCTTATGCGTATAAAGCATGAGCGTTCCTCATACTTTCCCGTAGCGGTCGGCATATACTCCGGTCTTTGCGGCGTACTTGTCCACTGCTACTTTGAAAATATCTTCGAGGTACCTTACATGATGGGACTGTTCTGGTCACTCGCCGCTGCACTCTTTGTGTTCAACGGCACAGGAAAAGGTAATAAAAATGGACAGCAAACTTAACATGAGCATTACCTCTCTGCCGGGCATAGGCAGTACACGTGCCAAGCTTTTTGCAAAGCTTGGCATATCTGATTTGTACGATCTTGTCAATTTCTTTCCTCGCAATTATGAAGATCGCACTGTATTCCTGAAAATAAAAGAGCTCACCGATGGCGTTACAGCATGTGTTCGTGCGGACATATTAAAGCCTCCGTTCAAGCAGCGTGTACGCTCCGGTAAGCTTCTCATGCGAGCGACCGCATATGATGATACAGGCATACTTTACATCACCTTTTTTAATGCGAATTATCTTGAGCTACCGGAGGGCAGCTATATTTTTTACGGCAAGGTAAAAAAGGAAAGCTCACGGACAGAGATGATAAATCCTTCCTTTGAGCCTGCCGACAACAGCCGTACATCCGGAAGCATTATACCTGTATATCGACTTACTGAAGGTCTGTCAAATCGTATGATAGCCTCGGCTGTTGACAATGCATTGAAGCTTTGCAAATTCGAGGACATACTTCCCCGTGAAATGCGTGAACGGCTGGAGCTTGCACACATAGATTTTGCCTATTCCAACATTCACCATCCAACCTCCTTTGAATCACTTAAAATAGCGCATCGAAGGCTTGTATTCGAAGAGTTTCTTGTAATGTCGCTCGGTATGTCCGCACTTCGTGTATGTCGAGAAAGCGACCGCCCGTTCTCACTTCCGAAATGCGACCTCGATCGATTCTCGAATTCTCTTCCGTTCAAGCTGACATCCGCTCAAATACGATGCATCGGTGAGATCTACGCCGATATGACAGCGGTATCTAAGCCTCCAATGAGAAGACTTATTCAAGGTGATGTTGGCTCGGGAAAAACCGCAGTAGCGGCAGCCGCAGCATACATTGCCGTATCGGGAGGATATCAGGCTGTGCTTATGGCACCTACCGAAATACTCGCCTCTCAGCATTACAACGATCTAGATCCTATGTTTTCCTCACTCGGTATACGCACTGCACTCCTGACCGGAGGAATGAGTACACGTGAAAAAAACGAGGTGCTTTTTGCCGTAGCACAGGGTGCGGTCGACTTTCTAATTGCAACTCATTCGGCATTTTCAAAGGACGTGGAATTTTCATCTCTCGCACTCGTTATCACAGATGAGCAGCATCGATTCGGAGTGCGTCAACGCAGTGCGCTTGCTGCCAAGGGCAATAATGTACATGTTCTAGTAATGAGTGCAACTCCCATTCCGAGGACTCTCGCTCTGATGATGTACGGAGATCTCGACCTGAGTATACTCGACGAGCTTCCGCCTGGACGTCAGGCTGTAGATACTCGTGCTGTCAGTGAAGAAAAGCGTGACGCTGTATACGGCTTCATGCGTAAGCTTTTCCTGCGAGGCAGACAGGGATATGTTGTATGTCCCGTTATCAGCTTGGACGATGACGGCAGTGACAACCGCAAATCCGTAGAAGCATATGCTTCAAAGCTCAAGAATGAGATATTCCCCGATTTTACCGTCGAATTTGTTCACGGTCGAATGAAGTCCGAGCAAAAGGATGAGATAATGCGTCGCTTCGCAGCAGGAGAGATCACTCTGCTCGTGTCCACAACGGTGATAGAGGTAGGTGTAAACGTTCCGAATGCTGCGATCATTGTAATTGAAAACTGTGAACGCTTCGGTCTTTCACAGCTCCACCAGTTCAGAGGTCGTGTCGGACGAGGAGTACACAAATCCTACTGTGTGCTGTTCTCCGGGTCGGATGCAGGTGATACACGTGCCAGACTTGAGGCAATGTGCTCCACTAACGACGGCTTTAAAATAGCGGAGGCTGATCTTGCGCTCCGTGGCCCCGGCGACCTGCTCGGCGAACGTCAATCCGGACTTTCCACTATGAGGATAGGTCAGCTTGGAAGTGACATAGAGATCATGTCGATCGCATCCGTCGAAGCAAAGCGTATACTCGAAAGAGATCCGAAGCTTGAGCTTCCGGAGCACACGGCTCTGAAAAACGCAATAGACAAGCTATTCAGCTCGAAGGGTGAAATATTTTCATAAGTAGGAGGTCATTTATGTCAAATAAGTTCGGGATGTTTATCCACTGGGGTATTTATTCTCTGTTAGAAATTCATGAACAGGTTCTTGCACGCTGGGATCTGCCAAAAGAAGAATACGAACAAGCTGCACTGAAATTCAATCCTACAGAATATGATCCCGAAAAGTGGGTGCTGCTTGCAAAAAATGCCGGAATGAAATATATATGCTTTACAGCAAAGCATCATGACGGCTTCTGTATGTGGGATACAAAATACACTTCTTACAATATAATGAATACTCCTTACGGCAAGGATGTCCTTAAAATGCTATCAGACGCATGCAAAAAGCATGGTATGCTGTTGTCTATCTACTATTCAAATCCCGACTGGCATCATCCAAATGCATACAACCCATTATCATCGCATCAATGGAGATCCGAGCCTGAAACATCGGATCGTGCAAAGTACATCAGCTTCGTAAAAGCACAAATAACAGAGCTGCTTACTAACTATGGAGAAATATATACCTTCTTCTGGGATATACCGCCAAAATTTGAGGACAGGAGCATAAATGAGCTCGTGCGCCATCTTCAGCCGGGCATACTTATCAATGACAGAGGCTATGACGAAGGTGATTTTTCTACTCCGGAGCGCACCGTTCCCGACGGAACACGGTTTGTACATATGACAGAGGCATGTCAATCCGTTGGAATGCAGAGCTGGGGCTACAGAGCAAATGAGGATTATTACTCCGAACGTATGCTCATGTCATCGATAGACAAGATCATGGCTATGGGTGGCAGCTATCTGTTAAACGTAGGACCGATGGCAAACGGTGAGATATCCTCTGAAGCTTGTAAAATCATTAAGCGCATCGGCGAATGGTATACAAAGCTCGACGGAGCACTTGAAAATACTGTACCCGATACATTCGAGTACAAGCTATACAGTGATGATAAATTCATTGCTCTGAAAAAGAATGGCAAGACATATCTGCATTTCTACAATGGGCTCAGCTCTACAGGAATAAGCTTTGCCGCTTTACCCGGAACGCTCTCAAAGGCTGTTCTTCTAAACAGCGGCAAGCTGCTCAATATTAAATATGAAAAAATGCCGGAGCTTTGGAATGATCCCGACTGCTCTTTTGCACATCATATTTATAACATTCCCATTGACGATTATCCCACAGAGCCTATCGTGATCGAGCTTACATGGCAATAAATAAAACGGCATATCTGTTTTCTGACAGGTATGCCGTTTTTATTTACTCGCACTCAGCCATTCTGTAGCCCACACCGACCTCAGTCTGTATATACTTCGGTTCGGCAGGATTTGTTTCAAGCTTTCGTCTTATATTCGCCATATTTACACGCAGTATCTGATTATCTCTATCTGTATACGGACCCCAAATATTTCTTAAAATAAAATCATACGTGAGCACTTTACCCGAGTACTTTGTCAGCAGTGCTACTATCTTAAACTCTATCTGCGTAAGATGCACCTCGGTCCCATCAACACTTACACGCCGCCGCTCAATATCCACCGTCAAGCCGCCTGACGAGTACATCCTCGGCATATTCGTTTTTGACTCTACCGTGCCGAAGCCATGGCGGAGAGCGGTACGTATCCTCGCAAGCATTTCCGATGTTCCGAAGGGCTTTGTAATATAATCGTCTGCACCTGCGTCAAGTGCTTCTACCTTGTCACGCTCTCTGTCTCGTGCAGATACTACTATAATAGGTATTGAAGCCCATTTACGTACACTTTGTATTATATCGAGTCCGTCCATATCAGGCAAGCCAAGATCCAAAAGGATCAGATCGGGGCAGTGTGAGGCTATCATCGTCATTGCCTGCTGTCCGTTTTTGGCATTAATTACAGAGTATTCATTTGCCGCAAGCATCGCAGACATGAAGTTTGATATACTGCTCTCGTCTTCAACTATCAAAATACACTGCTTATTTCCCATACCCTTAAATCTCCTTTATTTCTCCAGCGGAAGTGCAAAAGTAAACTTTGCTCCACCCTCAGGCAAATTTTCGGCTTTCATCGTCCCTCCGTGTGCATTTATTATAGATTTACACACCGATAAGCCTATGCCCATATCACGTCTTGTATCTCCTCCGTTTACCTTTTCTCTACTGAAATAGCCGTCAAAAATATGATCCATCAGCTCGGGTGCTATGCCGCTTCCGTCATCCTGCACCTCAAATACAGCCGAATCATGATTCTTTCGCACTCTGAGCCATATATTCTTCGCATTTTTTGCATGTAATGCAGCATTTTCTATCAAATTAATAATGACCTGCTCTATGAGCAATGCGTCCATTGGCACAAGCAGAAAATCGTCGGGTACACTCACCGTTACAGGCGGTGTAGATGGGTTTACTTTGCTCTGTTCCGACCCGACCTCGAGTCTTCTGCTCCATCTCTTCTTATATTTTTCAACGGACTCCGCTACTATCTCCTCAACTGCCTGCGGTATTTTTTGAAGCTCTGCACGTCCCTCACCGATCCTCGTGACCGTCAGCAGATTTTCTACCATTCTGATCAGCCATTCGGCATCATTCTTTACATCAAGTATAAGCTCACGGCATTTCTTTTCGCCCAGTGCATTTCCGTTTTCAAGCACAGCGGATACCGAGCCGAGTATAGAGGTCAGCGGTGTTCTGAGGTCATGCGATACGGCTCTGAGTAAATTTGAGCGCATTTTTTCGGTATCGGCTTCCTTTTTGAGCTTTTCGCGCTCTTTCACCTGAGTCGTCATAACACTTGTTATAACAGACACCAGCAGCATACATACAAATGTAGTCGGATATCCAGATAATGTAAAATTAAACGCCATATAAGGCTCTGTAAACACATAATTTACGAAAAAAACGCTCATTATCGATGATGCTATTCCGTAAAAATACCCCGTCGTATTCCTTGACACCAGAAATACAGCAAGCAGAAATATCATTGAAACATATATGTCACCGTCGTCAAATGTTCTCAACAACATGCACACAAGCGCTGCGCTCACCATTATCGCCACAGCCAGCAGTGTGTCCTTTACCGATATGGGAAACAACGTCTTTAATCTTTTCATCTCTACCTCTCTCATCTTATGCATATATAATAATTATACATTATCCCATATAAATATTCCATAAAGAAAAGTTCTGTCATGTGAATAATTTATGAATTTTTGCATTTTTCATTGCAATCAGCACACTCAATATGGTATGCTATAACATATATTTACGAGGAACCCAATATTATGGCAAGAAATATTTCATTTCGCACGGTTTATTATAATGGCGCAGAGATCTCGTATCAGCTTGAGCGAAAGAACGTAAAGAATCTGAACATGCGTGTCAAGTATGACGGTGCTGTTTATGTTTCCGCAAATCGCACTGTTTCGGTCAGTCGGGTAGACGAGTTTGTTATATCAAAGGGACAGTTTATACTGGATGCTCTCCAAAGGTTTTCGCTTCTTCGTGCAGCCGAGCCTGCCGAGCTCAAATACGAGGAAAATGACGTGCTATGTCTTTTAGGACAGTCTTTACGACTAAAGCTCATGCAAGACGAACAGAGGTATGTTGAATACGACCGAGAGTTCATTTATCTGCATGTGACCGATATAAACGATCTTTGCGAAAAGCAGCGTGTATATCAGAAGTTCACCGACTCGCTATGCCTATCGGTTTTTCAAAGGCTTATGGATGATATTTATCCCACATTCCACGTATTCGGAATAGAAATGCCACGTTTGCGTACAAGGAGCATGAGATCTCGCTGGGGAACGTGTCACGTAAGCAAAAAGCTCGTAACACTGAATAAAAAGCTTATCGAGCATCCCGAAGGCTGTATAGAATACGTTATAGTGCACGAATTTTGTCACTTTATCCACGCAAATCACTCAAAGCAGTTCTACGCTCTGCTTTCACGGCTGATGCCGGACTGGAAGGAGCGCAGGACTGAACTGAATCAAAGGAGGTCTGTAACCGATGCTTGAGACAGGGATCAAAGCACCGAGCTTTACATTAAAGGACAGTAACGGAAACGACGTCAGTCTATCCGATTTTTTAGGCAAGAAGATAGTTTTATATTTCTATCCAAAGGATAACACTCCCGGCTGCACCAGACAGGCATGTGCATTTGCAGCGGCATATGACAGCTTCAAAGCAAAGGATATTATCGTAATCGGTATAAGCAAGGATTCTGTAGCATCGCACAAAAAATTTGCTGAGAAATATGAACTGCCATTTATTTTATTATCCGATCCGGAGCTTACGGCTATACAGGCATATGATGTATGGCAGGAGAAAAAGCTTTATGGAAAGGTCAGTATGGGAGTCGTGCGCTCAACTTATATTATAGACGAAAACGGCTTTATTAAAAAGGCTATGCCAAAGGTAAAGCCCGATACAAACGCAGCTGAAATACTTGAATATCTTTAAAAGCTACGGCAGTGTTGAACCACGTGTTCATGCTGCCGCTTTTTTTATTGCAATACCGCCGTATCTAATGTATAATATGGATATGTACATGATTTTATTATACTGTTTATAAGGAGACAAAGTGTGATATGATGGAAAACAATAAATTTATGCCTCCGTATCTTGGCGTTGCCTACTATCCCGAGGACTGGGACGACAGTGAGCAGGAATATGATATAAGTAAAATGAAGGAGGCAGGTATAAACGTTGCACGTATTGCCGAATTCGCATGGCATAAGATGGAACCGAGACCCGGAGAATATGATTTCGAATGGCTTCACAGTGTAGTAAATAAGCTAGGTGAAGCCGGGATAGCCGTTGTCATGGGTACTCCTACCGCTACGCCTCCGAGATGGCTGTCAAAGCTTTATCCCGATGTATTTACGGAATACGAAAACGGTCGCAGAGCATCTCATGGCGGCAGACGTCACTGCTGCTCCAACAATCCTCACTACCGTGAGTACAGCGCAAGGATAGTGCAAAGGATGGGTGAGGAATTCGGTAATGACCCATACATTATCGGCTGGCAGATCGACAACGAGATCTACGGTGACAATTGCTTTTGCCCGGAATGCATGAGACGCTTTCATGAATATCTGCATGAGCAATACACAGATATAGAAAATCTCAATTCAAGGTGGAATTTGAACCTGTTCAGTCAGGCATATGACAGCTTTGACGAGATCCCCGCTCCTCGTGATGCATGGCACAATCCACATCTGCGTCTCGAGTGGATGACCTTCCATCAGAACAGTCACATCGACTTCGTTCATATGCAGTCTGACATACTTCACAAATATACATCAGCTCCAATAGGTACCGATACAATGCCCGTCAACGGTATGGATTACAGAAAGCTCAACTCAAAGCTTGATATCGTCCAGTTCAACCACTACAACGAGCCGGATAATCTGTTCAACGTCGCTCTGTGGTTCGACTATTTACGAGTCATGAAGCCTCGTCCGTTCTGGAACACGGAAACCGCCACATGTTGGAACGGTTCTGTTGCTATAAATCAGAGCGTAAAGCCCGAGGGCTTCTGCATAGCCAACTCCATGATGCCGATAGCACTTGGCGGTGAAGCCAATATGTACTGGCTGTGGCGCACACATTGGGCAGGTCACGAGCTTGTACACGGTTCTGTACTGGACAGCTCCGGCAGGCCGATGCACGTCTTCGGTGAGGTGCAGCAGACAGCCGATATCATGTCAAAGGCTTCGGATTTTATCAATAATACAAAGGTTGAGACACAGGTCGGCATTCATTTTACATCACGCAACTATAATATGCTCACCTCGCAGCCTATCGTCAAGAATATGGATCCATGGCATATATACGATTTTTATAAGCCTGTCATCGACAGTGGCCTGCGTCCCGATCTGATCGATGCATACGAGGAGCTTGACAAGTATAAGCTCATCATATCGCCTCTTATGCTGACACTTGAAGAGGGTGAACTGCAAAGCCGTATATGCGACTGGGTGAGAAACGGAGGTACGTGGATAGTCGGCCCGTTCTCCGATATTCGTGACAATGTAGGAGCTCGCTACAAGCATAAGCCGTACGGAATACTCGAGGAGCTTACCGGTGCAAGGTGGCTCTACGGTATACCCGACAGAGATAAGGAAATAGGTGCTGCATGGAGCAACGGCGATAAATTTAACGGCGGCATATGGTATGATATATTCGATGAGGACAGCGAAAATACACTCGTATCTGTCACGAACGGTCACAGTGCTATAGTCAATAAAGCTTGCGTCATCCACCGCAAGGTCGGACAGGGGCACGTAATAATACTCGGCACATTCCCGGAATACGATGAGCTGAAAAGAATATACGCCATCGCTTGTGATTACGCCGGTATCTCTTACGGCAGCGCAGACGGCAAGGTGATCGTTTCTCCACGTAAGGGTAATGGCTACGACGGCGTTATGCTGATAGAATATTCCGGTAAAAACTGTGCTGAATACAGGTTCAGCGGAAAAATGAAAAATCTTGTCACGGGTGATACCGTCTGCGATAAGATCAAGCTCGCTCCCTACGATGTAGTCATCCTGAAAAAAGACAATTAAAAGCTTTAATAATTATCTGTAAACGTAAAAGTGCAGCTAGACTGCACTTTTATTTATATACTTGAGCTTATTGCAATAGCCTCAAATATATGATATAATTTAGTTCGATGTCTTACATTTTTACTTTTTATAGATCGATATATTGACAAGAAAGGATCATTGCAAAAAATGAAAACGAACAGTCTTACAAAGGACTTCACTCAAGGAAACATAGCAAAGCAGCTTTTGCTCTTTTCGCTACCGTTTATGGCATCAAATGCATTACAGGTATTTTACAGCACTATCGACATGGTGATCGTAGGTGAGTACGTAGGTACACCGGGTCTTTCAGCCGTATCGCAGAGCAGTCTGATACTTAATTTTGCCACAATGGTATGTCTCGGCTTCTCCAACGCCGGGCAGGTGCTTATCTCTCAGGCTCTCGGTGCGAAAAAGCATAAGGAAATGAGCAATATAATCGGTACGTTATTCAGCCTCATAATCATCATAGCCATAATCCTTTCGGCGATCATACTGCTTGCACGTACATGGATCATGGATGTAATGAATATGCCTACGGAATCATACTCCATGGCTCTCGATTATCTGATAATATGCGGAGCCGGACTCGTCTTTACGGCAGGCTATAACATGGTATCCGCTGTTCTTCGCGGCATGGGTGACTCTAAGAGACCGTTCCTGTTCATCGGTATTGCATCGGCAGTAAACCTTGTGCTCGATATACTGTTCACAGGTGTATTCAAATGGGGCGTTGCAGGTGCTGCATGGGCTACCATTATCGGTCAGGCTGTATCGTTCATCTTCTCACTTTACTACCTCTACAAGCACAGAGAAAGCTTCGGATTTGATTTCAAAAAGGAGCATTTCATCTTAAACGGACACTACACGAAAATGATCCTTGATCTCGGCACACCTATGGCAATACAGTCAGGATGTATAAATCTGTCTATGATGTTTGTAAACTCCATGGTAAACAGTATAGGCGTGGTCGCATCCGCAACATTCGGTGTAGGTGTACGTATTGATGATATCATAAACAAGATCTCTCAGGGCATACAGTATGCCGCAATGCCTATGATAAGTCAGAACATCGGCGCACGTCAGGAAAAGCGCAGTCAGCATATAGTCTATTATGCATGGGCTTATTCACTTGGACTGACTGTACTGTGCATCGTGCTTTATCTCTGCTTCGGCAAGCAGCTGTTCATGATGTTCTCCAACGATCCCAGTGTTCATGAACTGTCAGGTACATTTATCAGCGCTATACTTTGGATGTTCCCTGCTCTCGCCATCATGCGCGGTTCGAGTGCATTTATACAGGGCATCGGCAACGCAAGACTCAGCATGATACTTGCACTTCTTGACGGTGTCGTGCTGCGAATCGGTCTGAGCTGGCTATGCGGCATCATTTTAAACTGGGGCTTCTACGGCTTCGTTCTCGGCTACGGTGTAGCTGCCTACGGATGTGCTATTCCCGGCATGATCTATTTCTTGCTCGGCAGATGGAAAAAGAGAAAGGTACTTGCAGATGAGCTGTAAATCAGGTCAGTTCATATAGCAGTCTTCACGCTACATCCTTATAAGAATAACAAAACACATGCACACAGTCCTACTGTGATGCATGTGTTTTCTTTTATACTCAGCTGTAATACGGATAAGACGGAAGCTCGAGCTTCGCACGTAAGCTTCTTTCAAAGAGGAACAGATCAAACACGTTGTGAATATCCATCTCGATCTTTGAAATGTACAGCTCCAGCTTATCGTATTCTTCTCTCGCCTTGTCCATATCGCCGTTTGCACCTGCATTGACTACCTTCCACAGGTATGAACACATATGTGCATGATATCTCAGGTATGTCCACGACAGCCTTTGGCAGCTGTTCTCCAGCAGCATATTTTTCTCTATCACAGGCATAAAGGCTTTGAGCACATCGGGTATCTTCGACGTTTTTTCAGCTACCTCGGGATTGTCGATCCATATCCTTGGCAGCTCATCATTTGTCACAATACCGTCCTCATCTACCCCATTTTTACCGCTTGAGCGCATATTACCCGGGCAGAAAAGCTCGGAGAGTGTCTCGAGATACTCACGGCATTTCAGTCCGTCCTCTCCGAAAGCGCCGATAAAATACCTGTTGCAAAGAGCCTCGTAATCAAGCTCCTTATCAAAGAGTGTTTCTCCCATCATAACCAGCGGTAAAGCTGTCGGCAGATACATTCTGTGAGTTTGATCACTCATACAGCCCTGGAATGCCACACTGTTTAAAGCACGCATATCTCGGTATGTCTCTCTCGTCACACGCATATACGATGGATCGCAGTACATATCGGTATAAAATCTGTATTCATATATGATACTCGGAATATTATTGCAAAGCTTTTTCCAATCTCTGTGCCATTTCAATCTAAGTGCGTTGCTCGGCGGAGTGAATTTGTTTCTTACGAACGGTGGTATATCTCCATCATACTCCGAATTGATATAACCGCTCTCATAATGACTGCCGATAGCCGCAAGAAGCACGAATCTCTCGGGATGCTTCAGTCTAAGCTTTTCAGGCGGACGTACTGTATCAACATATAATATGAAAACCAGTCTTGTTTTCGACTCTATACGCTCAAGAGCCTCATCGATCTCATTGAGCAGCTGCACGTAGTGATCTGACGGCGTCATTTTTACGCATTCTTCACATTCACACTGATTATCGGCAGCATCTGCAAGCCATACATGCAGAAAATCAACATACAGCTTTTTCTGTACGTATTCAACGCAAAAATCTACGAGTATTTTCCTTGCTTCCGGATTAGAATAACAAAAATGTGTAAAAATGTCGAATCGTGGCATATATCTCGTTTTCCGTTCACCAATGCAAGATATTTTTATCTTCCTCTCTGAGGGTCTTTCTCTCATCAACATTAGCGCAATGATGGACACCGAATTTTTCGAACATCCAGCCATGTCCTATCGTATGCAGCTGTATACCTGTCTTTACAATATCCATTTCCAGCTTATCGATATACTCTTCAAGCATATTATAGTCCGTGATCTGTCCCTTTTCACGAAATATACGATTTCCGACATGACCATACCATTTATGCATATAGGTGTAAGGTACAAGTCCCTCGATCATATACATATTCATTCCGATTTTAGGCAGCCAATAGACTGTATCACGCATATGCTCGTAGCTTATAGCGCTCTCACAGCATTCTCCTCGGAATGGGTGGTCGGCTTTCTTTCTGAATGTAAAGGAATGCTTCGACATGTCGCAGTACGGTATATATTCTCCGCCCTTCCCCGGTCTGACAAAGCAACAGCCTGCCGACGTGCAGTATTTATACACGCCCATGAGTATGCTTCTGTCGTTGCTTCCTGCAATATAGCCGCTGCCGTTCACAATATCGATATCAATAATATCTTCTATAAACGGATCCGAGAGATCACTTGTATCAAGTCCAAGCTCATCAAGAAGACCCAGAACTATCGTATTTTCACATGGAAGCTTCGGATACTCATTGGCATATTCGCATTCCGGCATGATCTCGCAATTCGTGATATATCTTATATATTTTATGCATTCATTAACTGCATACTTTGCCGGCTCAGTCCGACGGCATGTAAGTATTCTCATTATGTGATCCTCCTACGTATGCATGTTTTATTTGTATTATATCATAGCGACAATGCTATACTGTCCTGAATCACACATAGATGTCGTTTTATGCTCTATGTAACCG
>CAYWVF010000013.1:0-68379 GCA_964461815.1 uncultured Oscillospiraceae bacterium | reverse complement strand
TCCACATGGGAAAAGACCCACGCCCCTTGCGGAACGGAGGACACGGAGGAACAAACGGCGATTTTTCCACCCAAATTGATACAGTTTTCAGCAGACAAAGGTAAAGCGGGCATAGAAAAACGCCGCAGGGGGTTCCTACGGCGTCAAGGGGATTATTTATAATTCCAAGCTCTCCAGCCATTCGTCAAAAGACTTCTTTGAAATGCGTATGGCCGTTCCAATACGCACTGTCTTGAAATGATCTTCTTTCACTAGCTGATATGCAGATGTCCGACTGATGTTAAGCATAGCAGCAATATCTTCTACCGTATATGTGCGCGGCTCAGGCAGTTTTCTTTTCTCGTTAGTATCCATGATAGCCTCCTATTTTGTTTCGTCAATATGACCATGTGCATTCAACCGATTTGGCAGGATCAAGCCGTTTTTCGCTGTTTCCTGCTAATAATCTGCTAATTTGACATTCCAAATCAGGTGTCACACGGCACCCTTTTTGTGCAAAATGCATCATGTTTTTCGATTACTGCACACCATTGTGCGAACAAGGAAGTACCACAAAGCACATCTAAGTCGTGCGTCATACGGTACGCCAAACTCCTAAGCGAAAGGCCGCGCGTTCGAATCGCGCCGGGCGTGCCAAAAAGTCGACAGTTCACACTGTCGGCTTTTTGTTTTGTGATGATCACGACGGAGTATATACAGATTTACTGATTTTCAGATCACGATATAAGCTGAGATACTTTTCCGTATTGATTTCTCTCATAGTGCTCTTAACCTTTCACTTTTCAAATCCTCAAGTACGAAACTGCCGTCATTGATTTCGTTCAAGTGAGCAACTATTCGTGCGATAAGATCAAGCACGATCTCTTTTTCTGCTTGCAAGCCAAATCAATACGGTGGCAGCAGCTAATACAATGGTTGTGATTATACTTGCTTCGATACCGTATTTGCCACCATTCCATATGTTTTCGCCTACGGATCGCATATTGAAAATAGCTGTAACAGTTTTATCGTTTCCGCTTAAATTCAATCCGAAAATAGCATACAAAATCGCATTCCAAAATGAGTGCAAACCACAAGCTGCCCAAATACTCTTAAAACGGATAGTCAAAAGCGAGAAAATAGTGGAAATCAACAAAAGATTGATTATACCAAATACGCCGTAAATCACTCCACCGCCAAACAAAGACGACAAATGAGGAATGATAAACATTAAGGTGCTTATATTCATTGCAATAGCTAAAGATGTTTTCTCTTTGAGTGAGTGGAAAACAACACCTCGGCATAATATTTCTTCCGTTGCGCCTTGGATAACAAAGCCACCCACAAGCAGAATTATCATAAGAATATCAGCATTTTCAAAAACTCCGTGATACTCTATACTTCCTGTCAAAATGATAGCAGCAACAGATACAGCAAGCAGGAGAATGCCCATTATAGCTCCGATAAGGTAATTTCCAAAGTGCTTTGTCAATCCCATTTCAGATAAAGGTTTTTTCTCAATCAATTTCCAATACAACAATGCAACGCCTGCCACAACGATGTATCCGTAATATGTGATCAGCGTAATGGTCTGTGTGTCAAACACATCACCGACAAGCATATTTTTTCCAAGAGCAAAATGTAAAAGAATGACAGCGCCTTCTGCAATAAATAATCCTGCTATATAACACAACCAAAAAGCAAGTACTTTCTTTATGACAAATAAAGCTGTCATCATTTCTGTTCGGTTATTGAATGGACTAATATTTTTCAATAGTTGTTTCATCGTGTCATTCCCCCTGTAAATCTCGTATACCTCTCAATAGCGTATTTAATGCGAATTCGAAAGTGTCGTTAAGCGGAGTGGGATTTCCAAATCCTCCGTGACTTTCAATAGAGCAAAATCCTTGCAGAAAGCCTCGGAGCATACGAACACAGTGGACTTTTTGTTCCTCGGTCAAGCCATAGGCTTCAAGCACCTGAAACAGAACGTCTATTGTCCCCTGCGTTGCCTGCAAATGCTCCTCCGATCGATACATATTGTACCACTGCATAGCTTCAAATAAGCCTTTGTGACAGCTTACAAATTTGCGATATGCATAACAGATCGATATGATTGCATCATCCTTTGCTTTGCCTATTGCGACTCTTGTGATCTCATTTTCCAGAGAACGCCAACCATACAGCATAAGCTCCTTATTCAGCTCATCCAGTCCGCCGCTAAAGTGTTTATACAATGACGGAGCTCTCACACCCAATTCATTTGCCAACACCTTCAGGGTCACATTCGCATTCCCCTCTTTATCTGCCATATTCGCCGCTGCTTCGATAATTGTCTCTTTATCCAATCCTGCTTTCATCCGGCTATCTCCATTTCTTATTCAGCTAATTATATTAGCTATTATACATCACAGTGCCAAAAAAATCAAGAGTTTAAAGGGAAAATACAAAGCATCATGTATTCTTCTATGAGCTTATTACTCTCTACGATATACTTGATTTTTTAATGCTTTTAATGTGCTCTTTTCCGTCCGCATTTCACTTCATGCCAAGCTGTGATACAAAAATACAGCCGGCACATAGGTGCTGACTGTATTGGAGAGTAGACGTTGTGCAGCAATAGTTGGTACAACTGCTTGGACATTTATTTGACATCTTCCGTATTTTCCAAGCCATACGGCGGTATTTGTGCGTTTTTTCATTTTATTCTCCTGCCGAAGTGTCGATGGTGGAGCATCCTGTCAATTTCAGATATTGCCCATCCTCGACCGTAACATAGGTGCTATCTTCAAAAAGTTTATTTGAAACAATAGCTCTCGATGCAGAAGCTCTTGTGCCTGTTGATTTTAGTTTATATTCACCTGCATCAATATCTATTCCGACTCTATATGTTCCCTCGCCGAGCGAAGAATCTGTAACAAGATCGGGAACATAACTTTCCAACGTTGCTTTACATCGAACAAGGTCAAATTATTGTCCATCTTCGATAGTTACAAACGTATGAGTATTAAATATATCGTTTTCTAACCAAGTATATCTTTCAGTTGCAGATTTCTATTGTCGCCCCTGCAAGAGGGATGATAACGAGTCCATACGTTTAAACAACAACGGTCAGCGGCTGCTTGCCATTTTCCAATTTTGACTTTGCAAAATATATTTTTTCCTTCATTTTGTTCTCCATCGCAGTTTTCGATCATCTCTTCACAGTGAGCTGAAAGTGTCTTATTTACAGCTGTTTCACTTGCTTTTTGCTGTCAAATGAGAATCACTTCAAATGCAGCATCATCTGATCACTGCATTGCTGAAATACTTTGTAAAATCGCATTTTCTGTTATCTGCTTCGAGCATATCATAATACATATCAAGCATCTTGTATTTCGCCCCTGCCATATTATTATACGGAAGAAGCTCAACAGGGTAGTTCACGACGATTTGTGAAATGCCCCTCAAATTTTCCTCACTATCCGTGATGCTCGGTATGAGCGGCACTCTGAATACAAATTCTTTTCCGCTTTGCTTTAGATACTCGATATTTTTTAAAATGATGTCGTTGTATACTCCTGTATATTGCTTATGCATTTCTCTGTCCGACAGCTTAATATCCTGCATTACGTAGTCAAACTTATCTATCACTCTTTTATACGTAGCAGGGTCGGCATATCCGCTTGTTTGTATTACTTTATGGACATTTTCCAATCTCTCGGCAAGCTCATACACGAACTCGCTCTGCATAAGCGGCTCTCCGCCCGAGATCGTAACACCGCCGTTTGTTATTTCGAAAAAATCGGTGTTTTGCAGAAGCTGCTTTGCAAGTACTTCCGCAGACACTGTCCTGCCTGCAACAGATAAGCATCCGTTCGGGCAAGCGTGAATACATCTGGAAAATGTTTTGCATTCCTCATGACCGCATTCCTTAATACACATACCGCAGCCCGTGCAAAATGTTTTTTTATGCATGATTTGTGGTCTTGGGCTCAATCCCTCCGGGTTATGACACCATTTACATCTTAAAGGACAGCCTTTCATAAACACCGTGAATCTTCCGCCGGGTCCGTCATGTATCGAAAACTCTTTGATATCAAAAATTATTCCATTCATATTCTATACTGTTGACGGCTTATAACGTGATCCTGATACTCTTTGTCCAGCTCGACAAAATATGCGCTCCATCCCCATACACGAACAACAAGCTGTCTGTGATTTTCGGGATGTAGCTGGGCATCAAGCATTTTCTCTGTATTGACCGCGTTGAGCTGCAACTGATGACCTCCCATATCAATATATGCCTTTACAAGTGCAGCGACCTTTTTTACGCTCTCTTCATCCTTGAACATCGAGCCTGCAAATTCCAATGTGAGCGGGCCTCCGTTGATCGCCTCCGAAAAATCCTGCTTTGTAAACGACTTGATAACCGAAACCGGGCCATTGATCTTAGCAAACAGGCTGGCTGAATAATTTGTACCGAAGGCTTCACCCTTGCGTCTTCCGTCAGGTGATGCGCCTATTTCATTTGCATGCCACAAGTAAAACATAGCCGAGCCTGTACCTGCTCGATACACACCGCCTCTACAGTTGGTTTTTCCTTTCAAGCTCTGTGCGAACATATGTAAAAGGCGAGTTGCTTTGCTGTCGGCTGCATCATCATTGTTACCCATTTTAGGTGCTTCGTAGCGAAGTATCGGTAGTATTTCGCCATGCTTTTCAAAATCACTGTCAACCGCTTCAATCAGCTCCGACTTTGATATGGTTTTATCATTATATACATATTTTTCTATTGCAGCTAAAGAATCGGCAGCAGTTGCAATTCCCGTACCATGGATACCGAAATTATTATATTTACCGCCCTCATATCCGCAGCCGTTCATCATAGCGTTCATAAAAGGTGACGGAACAAACCACAGATTCTTTATACCGTCACATATTTTATCACATTCATCGGTAATTTCTTTATTTACCGCATTCATAAAATCCTCAAACGTCGCACACTTCTCTAAGTCCTTATGCAACGCCGAGTCGATCGTTTTCGGGAATGAAAGTGCTCCTATATTTGCAACGTCTTCACCGACTCCCGGTATTATAAACTCCCAGCACGCTGCCGTCGCATAATTTTTTGCATCCTTAAGCTCATAGCCGAGTTTTGTCAGTCCGTCAATTACAATATCATCATTTGAATACTGAGGAAAGCCCAGCCCTGCCTTTGTAAGCTCACTCCCCAGCTCATATACTCTCAGCGAGGTATTTTTATTTACTCTGAGATTTATTTTAGGGTCGATCATGCGCAATCTTTTGCTTGCTTTTAAGCATAATTCGGACAGAAGATTGAATACCTCGTCTCCATTTTCATCAACACCTCCAAGCACAAGGCTTTGACCGTTATCCCCTTGCTGTACTCCGACATAAAGATCACTGTCCTTATTGAACGATAGAAAGAAATCCTCGACCATTTCAAGCGCTGTTTCCTCCGTATATATTCCCTTTTCCATATCAGCCTTCAAGTATGGGAACATATATTTATCAAGCCTGCCTATCGTATTATGATAATTTCCCTCAAGCCACAATGAAAAGTGGATGATCCTGAAAAACTGCAACGCTTCATAAAAGCTTGTTGCACCGTATTCCGGCACTCTTTCAAGCACCCTTACAAGCTCTGTCCTTCCAAGCCTTTCAGCCTCTTTTTTATACCTTTTCGACAGGTCAATCACACTATCGATCACACGCTTTCCGTATTCATCGGCACCTTTTCTTACTTCAAGCAGTCCCACTTTTATTACTCTTTCATAGTCGGGACAAAGGTTTGATATATAGCCAAGCTCGTGTATATAATGCTTGCTTCTTATTTCTTTCCATTCCTCGTCTGTAAAGCAGTCGGGCAGCTTCTTTACTGTACGCAAAAAGCATATTTTTTCACCCTCCAACAAAACAGGTGTTTCCAGACCTGACAAAAGCTCAAACCGTCTTGTCATTCGCTCCTTTGGTGAAAGCTCTTTCGCCTTAAATTCCTCCGCTATGTTATCATAGTTCGGATAATCTTTTCTAAACCTATGATGTTTTTTATCAAGGATATAATTATATAGCTTCTCATTCATAAAATCACCTGCTTTTGCAAAATTCAAGTCGAATTGCGGTATCTGTTTCTCTTCCGAATAACTTTCTATGTTCACTTTCCTCCATTATATCATTGATATTAAAAAAGTTCAACATACTTTTATTTCTTTTGAAAATCAGCTGATTAATTCCAACTAAAAGTGTTGATAAATCGAGATCGCTGCAACACGGCAAGTGTACTTCAAGGCGGTTTAAAAAACAAAATACGCTTTCAAGCTATGAAAGCGCATTTTTAATCGGTATTTCTGTATTCATTCGGCGTCAGTCCCGTTCTTTTCTTGAACATTTTGCAAAAGTATGAGCTGTTACTGAACTCCAATAGCTCCGCTATCATGCTGATCGAGGTATTGCTGTCATCAAGCATTTTCTTTGCGATATCGATCTTTCTGTCCGTAATATACCGCATCGGGCTTTTGCCTGCATATTCATTAAACAGCTTTCTGAAATATCCGCTGCTTATATGACACATAGCCGCAAGCTGATCGACGGTAAGCGAGTTGATCGAATTTTTCTCCAGAAAGTCGATCGCAGGTGATATCAGAGAATAGTTTTCCGTCTGTGACGACATCTCCTCTTTGCACAGGTACACGATGAATTTATAGATGAGCTGCTTTATAACAGATGGTGATCTGTTCAGTGATTCGTATTCCGAAACTATGTCCTCCATTATGTCCTTCACATAAAACTGATTTACATTTTTCATGCGGATCGGTGAATCGGAAAGTGTTATCTTCGAGCCGTTTGTCACGATATTAAATTCGATAAGGTATGCATCCGGTGAGTCCATGCTTGACGAGACATTCAACACGGAATATTCGCTCTGGTACGGCAGATAGACAAGGCTTTTACACGGTGCCGGAAAGCTTTTGCCGTATTTGTCCGTATATTCTCCGCTGCACCCGTTCAGGAAGACAAAGCCATTGCTTTTTCTCGGGCGGTTTCTTTTAAATATACAGCCATCTCTCCATTTTTGACGTTCGGCGAAAAGATCCGTCAAATCAATATCCATCTTGTAAAGCTCCGAAAGCGCTAAAAAGCTCTCACTGTCCAATCGACTCACATCCCCAGCATATACTCAGCTTAAGTATACCAAATCAAACGTAAACAGTCAAAGCTTTTTGCCAATATATTTGAAAAGTACAATCAAATATATCGAAAAGCACCTTGAATGAGATATCGCCTGAGGGTATAATACAAGGCATTGGGTGGTGTAAAAAATGACAACAGGAAATATTTTAAAGAAAATAACCATATTCGCTTTGCCGTGCATACTTGTAAGAGTCTTACAGAATCTGTATACTCTCGTAGACTCCGTTGTAATAGGACGTGCCGTTGACTCTGTGGCACTTGCGGCGATAGGTGCTACAGGCTCTGTCATCTCGCTTTTTACAGATACTATTATCGGACTTATGTCGGGCTTTTCAGTCGTTGCCGGGAAGAAATACGGCAGCAACGATATTGTCGGTCTGAAAAAGGTATTCTCAAACTCGCTGATCGTTGCAGTCACAGTCAGTGCTCTGCTCACTGTTTTCGGTACTATCTTTGCAAGAAATATCCTTATTCTTATGGATACTCCTGCCGAGATTTTAGACGATGCGACTTTATACCTCAAAATAATTTTTATAGGTATATCTACGTCTGTACTCTACAACTTCTTATGTGAAATGCTTCGAGCACTCGGCAACAGTCGTGAGCCTCTGATCTTTCTTTTTGCCGCCTCCTGCATACATATCGCACTGATATTTGTTTTTGCTTATTGCTTTAAAATGGGCGTTGCAGGTGCTGCGCTTTCGACCGTTTTATCTCAGCTTTGTGCAGTGATAATGTGTATATATTTTATCAACAAAAAGGTACCGCTTTACAAAATAAAGATATCCGATCTGAGGATATGCAAAGCCACGTTAAGAGAATGCCTTCACATAGGTATACCGATGGCTGTGACCAATTTTGTTGTGATGTTCGGAGTTATCATTCTCAGCTTCATATCAAACAATATCGGTACAGAGTATGTCAAAGCATATTCGTGTGCATCAAGGATAGGATACATAATCACGACTCCTATCTTCGGATTCTCGACCGCAGCCTCCGTTTTCGTTTCTCAGAATCTCGGTGCAGGCAACATAGACAGAATAAAATCAGGCGTAAGGCAGGTAAATATTATTATCACTCTTACAAATGTCGTTTTATTCATCATCGCACTTCTGACGATGCGTCCCCTGCTTTCATTTATTATAAAGGACAGTGCCGTTGCCGTGGATGCAGGTGTTTTATATCTTAAGATGCGCTGCACGGCAATGTTTATCCTGACGTTTGCTTCCGTTTACAAAACAGTCCTCACGGGGCTTGGCAAACCGCTTTTCCCCACGATATCCGGATTCCTCGAGATCATTGTCAGATATCTGATCCCTATAATGTTTTCAGCAAAATTAGGCTTTGTAAGTATTCCTCTTACCGATGCGGTAACATGGCTCGTTCTGGCGGTATTTTTAACTCCATGCTACATTTACGAAATAAAAAAATTACAAAAGGCAGGCTTGGCTGTTAATGAAAAGCAATAGATTCATTGTCGAATTTGACAGGAGGACAGGGTACATAAATTCAATTATAAACGCAGCTGATGAGCACTGCATGAACTGGTGCTCCGCTGAGAGCGGTCAATGGGGAAGACTCAAAACGAGCTTTGACAAATATGACTCTGCCGATATTTCTCCGAACGATTTTTTCAGGAAAGCTTATGCACCTGAGCAGTTCGAGCTGAAAAGTGCAGAATACGATGATGCATCCATGTCAGCAGTCTACGTTAATAGCAAGCTCTCTGTCACCGTTCATCGCTGCTTTACCGAAAGCGGTAATTTAAAAGAGAGAATGTGCATCAGGAACATCTCACCCTCGGTCGTATGCGTAAACAGAGATACGTTTGGGATCGAATTTGCTTTTAACGATAGATATACATATGCAGATGAATGTATGGTAAGCTGCTGTAATACACATATATGGTGCGGCGGTAATACTACATGGATAAATGCACTTAAAATGGGGCCGTCCGAAATAAACCTTGGGCTTATCCTTACGCAGGGCTCATTTATAAGCTACAGTCAAAAGAATTGCAGCAGTAATAGGAGGGGAAGCTTTGTACTTGAGCCACAAGCTGTGCTTCTCAAGAGCGGAGAAGAGTATGTTCTGGAATGGGAGCTATTTTGGCACAAGGGTAAGGATGATTTTTTCAACAAGCTCGCCGAGTATAGAAGCTATATCGGTATAAAAGCCAAGCATTTTACCGTTTTCAATGGTGAGAGGCTCGAATTTGAAATACTTACATATGAACATAAAGCTCCGTCTGTTGTTTGCTGCGGCAAGCAGATAGAGGTTATTGAAAAGGATGGTGTCTTCCGAGTATCATTCGTTCCATCCGAAACAGGCGAGCTCAGGTTTTATATAAGCTGCGGCAATGTAGCTACGTATACCGATTTCAATGTCAAAGCACCTTTTACGGAGCTTCTGAAAAAGCGTCTCTATTTCATTGCAGACAATTAGCAATGTCTCGATAAAGACAGTCCGCTATACGGTGCTTACCTTGTGTACGACAACAAGCTCGACGAACAATATTTTGACTATAATTTTTCAGATCACAATACCTGCCATGAACGAATGAATATGGCACTCACGCTTATTCGGTATTTGCAAACGCATGATGATGAAAAGCTGCACAGGTCTATCGAGCTTTACATGGATTTTCTCTTCCGTGAATTTTACGAAGAGAAAACAGGTGAAGTATTCAATAACATAGGAAAAAACGCCGATATGATACGGCTGTATAATTCACCCGGTGTGATGCTGATCTTCTCCGAGATGTTTTATCTGACAAGAGATAACAGATATCTTGACAATATCCTGATGCTTGCGAAAAAATATTACAGCATCGGCGGTGAAAAATGCTATTCGAATGCCGTAGCGATAAGAAAGGTCATATGTGCATTTGAGCTTTCAGGCAGGAATGAGGATAAAGCTAAAATGCTCGCGTTTTTCAACTTTCACGTCGATAATATTATCGGAAACGGTTTATCCTATCCGAAGCACGAGGTAAACTACGAGCAAACGATAGTCACTCCCGTTGTATGCTGCATCTCGGAGGCAGGACTTTACAGCGATGACCGTGAATTTTATATCACCGAAGCAGAAAAGCATATCGATGTTCTTGACAGATTTTCAGGCAGTCAGCCAAGCTTCCACCTGTATGAGACTGCGATACGATACTGGGACGATTATTGGTTCGGCAAGAACAGATGCTTTGGTGATACACTTCCTCATCATCTCAGCTGTCTGACAGCTCGTGCCTTTGCTGCATATGCGAGGCTCACGGGTGACATGCGGTATGCTGAGCGTGCAGAGGAATGCATCAGAAACTGTATGTGCCTTATCGGTGACGACGGAAAAGCACATGCGGCATATGTGTACCCTCACACGGTAAACTATCGTGACGGCGAGTTTTATGATGAATGGTCAAATGACCAAGATCTCGTTTTGTATGATGCGATGAATGCTTCGGATCTGGTGAATGCATTTGAGTTTTAAATAATAAGAGGTCGGCAGCTCTGCCGACCTCTTTTATGTATTGCTATTTTATTCGTGCTTTTCTTTACTGCTTTTACCGAACAGTCCGTATGCTGCTGCAAGGATACCTATGATCTGAAATCCGTGGATGCAGCCCTCCATTATCAGCATGTACTTTTCGGTCGCCATTCCTCCCGAAAGCATCAAATACCTTTCCGCTAATGCTATCCCGAGCAGCGGTGCCATAAGAACTACTACGATGCTCACAAATATCAACACGATTCTCTGCTTTGTCATTTTTCTCTCCTGTTAACACGATTTGGTTAGTTTAAGCTAACCGATATTATAGCATCATATCGGTCTATTGTCAAGCTCTGCTTCCGATAATATGCCAATGCTTTCAAGCAAAATGTTCTTATCACGCTTCTCTCTTACCGCAGACTATATTATAGTAGCTTCCCGAGGTCATCTTATACACGACTGCGTAGAATATGCCGAACACAGCAAAGCAGGCAGCTGTCACTGCCACGTTCAGCAATGTATCATCAAATGCGAACATCAACATTATTTTCGATATGAACGGATATGCGAAGGCGAGATGTATACCTGCCATGACGAGCGGCATAAAGAATACCGTGAGCATTTGCGAATTGATGCTCTTTCGTATATCACGCTTAGTCATACCTACCTTTTGCATGATCTCAAAGCGGTTCTGATCCTCGTAGCCCTCCGAGAGCTGCTTATAGTATATTATCAGTACTGCCGCCAACAGAAATACGATGCTCAGCATTATTCCGAGGAAGAACAGACTTCCGTAGAGCTCATAAAAGCCGAATTTCTGCATTTCACGACTTACCACGTTGTAAGAGCGTACGAAATCTTCTTTATCTGCAAATTCCTTTACGGTTTTCAGGATATTTTCTCTTACAGACACTTCATCTGACGTTTTTTCGCAATCGAAGCCGCATGTCCAATTATATTCCATTATAGAAGCTCCGTAGTCGTTTTTTCGATCTGCAACAGGCTCGATAAAGGAGCTCACATTATTTACGACTATATAAGCACTCGGCATAGTCATGACTATTGCGTCCTTATCCTCGTGAAATTCAGTCAAACGCTCCTTAACGTTGTATGGAACACAGTATTCCATGGTGAAGCTGCTCCACTGAATATCCAACCTACTACTGTAAATAAAGCATTCGTCATCCTTAAGTGTTTTATCTGTCTTCATCATACTGTTATAGTCATCAATAGACACGATGTACAAATAACCTACCTTATCATAATCGACCGAGCTCACATGAGTATAGTCGAGAATGACACCATCGTCTGTAAACATTCCTGCCGACATAGTATAGCATGTACCTGTCAGATCGGCATCCTTCGGAGCATCCTTTGCGATAGCGTCACGCAGTTCCGTCAGGTTTTCTTCATTCATTCCGTCAGCATCGTCGTAGTATACATCGATATTTATTTCATTCGGATAGCGATTTCTCAATGAGCCTTCTTCGCCGAAGTACAATGTAGTAGTTGATGAGAGCATAACAAGCACCATTGTCAGCAGAATGCAGATCGAGGCAAGTCCCGCTCCGTTTCGTTTCATACGGTAGACCATAGATGAGACAGAAACGAAATGCTCAGGTTTATAGTAGTACCTTTTATTTCTTTGAAGCATACGGCAAAACGTCACCGAGCCTGAAATAAACAGCAGATATGTTCCTACGATGACCATAAGAACTGCTATAAAGAACACAACAAGAGCGGTCACCGGCTCCTTGATGCTTACAGCCAGATAATACGCTCCGCCGAGCAGTACGACTCCGAGAAGTGCAAAGGGCCATGTGAATTTAGGCAGCTTTTCCCCTGCCCTGCTTTTTTGCATAAGCTCCAACGGCTTTGAGTGTCGAACCTTTAGCAGAGCATTGACAAGCAGCAGCAGATAGATCAAGCTGTATATCATTGCTGTTTGTCTGATCGATATTGAACTGATGCTCAGCATAAAATCCACATCCATATTCAGTAGATTCAGAAGCACAAGCTCTGCCGCCTTTGAAAATCCGATGCCGCATACAAGTCCTGCTATGATAGCTATAGCGGCAGAGAACAATGTCTCCCATACCATCAATCGACTTATGTTTTTCTTATCCATACCGAGGATATTATACAGTCCGAACTCACGATATCTCTGCTTTATGAGAAGCGAATTAGTATAGAACAGAAACAACAGTGAGAAAAATGCAATAATAACACAGCCGAGTGGAAGCATAGTCATCAGCACGGAGCCGCCCGGCATACTTTCCAGTGCCGATGAGCCGATGAGATAGCTCAAAATATAATACATCATAACCATCACGCTGCCGGTGAGGATATAGGGAAAGTACATCCGCTTATTTTTTCTGATAGCATCCCATGCGAGTTTCGAATAAAAGCTCGATCTCATTCTCTTGTTCCTCCCGTCGTCAGCATTGTGAGTGTGTCCGATATCATCTGGTAGAGCTGCTCGTTCGTATTGCCGCCGCGGTAGATCTGGTGGAACACCTCTCCATCCTTGATAAACAGCACTCGGTCTGCATGACTTGCAGCCTTTACGGAGTGTGTTACCATCAGGATCGTCTGCCCCGTTTTGTTGATCTGTGAAAACAGGCGGAGCAGCTCATCTGTAGCCTTTGAGTCCAAAGCTCCCGTAGGCTCATCTGCCAGTATCAGCTTCGGTGATGTTATCAACGCACGTGCCACTGCCGCTCTCTGCTTCTGACCTCCCGACACCTCATATGGATATTTTTTCAATATTTCCGGGATGCCAAGCTGTGCTGCGATCGGTGTAAGACGCCCGTACATCTCTTTGTAGCTCTTACCTGCGAGAACGAGCGGTAAATAGATATTGTCCTCTATCGTGAAGGTATCTAACAGGTTGAACTCCTGAAATACGAAGCCGAGATTATCTCTGCGAAACGATGCTGCCTGAGTCTCCTTGATCTTGGACAGGTCGTTTCCATCCAGTACAACACTGCCTGAGGTAGCCTTGTCAAGTGATGCAATGATATTGAGCAGTGTCGTTTTTCCCGAGCCCGATTCACCCATGATAGCTACATATTCACCCTGCTCCACATCGAACGAAACATTCTTCAGTGCCTCAACTTTATTTCCGCCAAAGCGTGTAGTATATATTTTCTGTACTCCGCTTACATTCAAAATACTCATATAACAAAAATCCTCCTTTTTGATTTCTGCTATAATTATAATACAACGGGTATTTGCATCGCCATTGATTTGGCTTACAAATACCCTATCAAATCTAACAGTTTTGTAAGAAGTCTATTCGACCTCAGGCTTTCGCTGTGAAAGATCTATATCTATCGCCGTTCCTACGTCTACAGTCGAGGTCGCCGTGATCGTGTGACCCAAATTCGAGCAGATACGCTTACATAGATACAGCCCTATCCCACTCGATTTTCTGTCTTTTCTGCCGTTATAGCCCGTGAAGCCGTTCTCAAATATACGTGGCAGATCCTCGGCTGCGATACCTATACCTGTATCCTCTATTCGAAGCGTTTTTTCTCCCACCAATGAGACTCTGATACTGCCCGATGGTGTGTATTTGAGCGCATTCGATATCAGCTGCTCCACAACGAAGGACAGCCACTTCTCATCCGTGACTACTGTCGTATCGAGCGGTTCGTATATAAGTGACAGCTTACGGTCGATAAAATCGGATGAAAACTTTTTGACAGCCGTTTTCACTATCTTGTCAAGATCATATTCCTTAAAAACATAGTCGGTGCTTTCGGAATCGAGTCTGAGGAATGTCAGTACCATTTCCACATACTGTTCGATTCGGCGAAGCTCGGTCAACAGCTTTCTTGCCATTGCGGAATCCTCATTTTGCAGCCGCAAGCGCATAGATGCTATCGGTGTCTTGATCTGGTGAGCCCACATTGTGTAATACTCGATCATATCCGCATATTTACCGCTCGTTTCGGCACGATACGCATTATGTTCTTCACATATCATTCGAATAATGCTTCTATGCTCCTCATCTGCTATCGTATTCGTTTTCGGAAGGCATTCGGACATTGCATCTGTTATCGTTTTTATGCTCTGTAATGCTTCATGCTCACGCTTTACACGGTAAAAATCGAAAATACATACGACTGCACCGACACCTAAGCAAAGCAGTATCGGATAAAGGACTGCTTCTATCGGCAAATGATACAGTAAAAAGCTCAAGATAAATATAATACAGAACACTGCACTCACTGTGAGCATCCGTTTATAGCCCTTGAGGTATCGATAAAAAAGTCTCACTGCTGTCTCCTCAGCTTTCTATTATATAGCCGATTCCGAATTTCGTTGCTATAAAATCCGTAAGTCCTGCACTGTCCAGTCGTTTTCTCAGTCGCCCGACATTTACTGTCAGCGTATTCTCATCAATAAAGCTGTCTGTCTCCCACAGCAGCTCTATAAGCTTCTCACGGCTGACTACTCTGCCTTTATTTTCCATAAGGATATGTAAGATACGGAACTCATTTTTAGATAGAGATATTCTTTCTCCGTTATATGTCAGCGTGCTGTCACCCGTATTCAGTAGTGCTCCTCTATGCTCTAAAACAGGTACGGAGGCTGCAAAATCATATGTTCTGCGAAGCATTGCCTGTATTTTCGCCATCAACACACTCTGATCGAACGGCTTTGCAATGAAGTCATCTGCACCCATATTCATCGCCATTATCATATTCATATTATCGGAAGCTGAGGAAATGAATATTATCGGCACCTTAGACACCTTTCGTATCTCGCTGCACCAATGATAGCCGTTAAAAAACGGCAGGCTTATATCGAGCAGTACTATGTGCGGATCAAGCTCCGCAAACTCCGACATCACATTCCTGAAATTTGCGACACACCGCACTGTCAAAGCCCACTGTTCTGCCTGTGCTTTTATAGTCTCCGCTATTCCCTTGTCATCCTCAACGATCAACAACTTATACATTTCACTGTCTCTCCTGTACTGTGATAAAGGGAAAAGCTCTCTCAGATCAGCTCAACTTCAATATCATCTATCGGTTTTTCTCTGAAGATCATCTTCCACTTTACTTTATCCTGCGGCTCAAATGTAAGTGCCGAGCATGCCGAATGATTATTTGTACTGCCTCTCGGTACTCCTACGAAGACTGAGGTCGGCCCATCAGCGCCTCCGATCACGGCAATCGATGCAGCATTAGGGCTGTCGCTGTCTTTACAATCAACGACTGAAAACTGACTTGACGGGATATCGGGCGAGAGCGTGTACTCCAGCTTTGTACCACAAGTCGGATATCCTGTCGCAGACAGTTGACCATAGCTTATCGTACTTCTTTCATACGAGCAGACAGTAAGCTCGTGCTCCGTTTTGAATATGGGATGCGTGAATTTTATCGTATCTCCGACCTTTGAAGCTTCAAATCTGGTGCCCTCGAGCTGCATTTTCTCTCTTTCCAATCTCAATTTTATGCTTTTGATCGCAGGTCTTTTTGTCGTTGTCCATGAGCAGGAGCAGCGATGGATCGACCACACCTTTCTTTCATCCAATCGATAGTGACGGACGACCGATTCCGCTCCTCTTGAATTTTTCTCTCCGCTATCTAAGCAGCTCTTCGGAAGCCATGAGCAGGACATACCGCTTTTCTCCGTAATACAGCGGTCGTTCACATACACATGCGGTCTGAATTCGATCGACAACGGATTTTCTCTGTCGAGCTGCGTTTGCTGCTCATCATCGATAGGTGCATCGGATGAGCATACCTCCTGCCATTTATCTAAAAAGCTTCTAAACCTATCCACTTCTATCTCTACGCAAAAATCGATCACAAGTCCTTTACTGCAAGCATATACCGATGGGATATACCATGATTCATTATTCCATGAAAATCTCTTATTTACAGTGATCTCCTTGCCTGCACGTCCTTTTCCACTCCTGCACAGAAATCCGCCATCGTAGTAGACGCTCCATTCCTCGGGCTGCTCCGGTGTATCCTCCGCAACCGTTTCATAATATTCCTCTTTATACTGTAGCTCCGAATAGTCAAACTCCGCCTGCAATGCTTTCACATAAGAATATGCATCGCTCATTGGCTCAAGCTTCAGCTTTTCACGAAGCTCATTTAACACTGCTTCCTGCTCACTCGTTACCGGGCAGTCAATAAGAAAGGCTTCATACTGTGCCCTATCCCATGCGTAGCACTGCTCAAGTGCTGCCATATCAACGCCGTTCAGGAGCAGTCTGAGCAGATCCTCAAAATTACGTGCTATCGGATGCACGCAGTCACCGAAGTTCATCGGGCTTACAGTGAATATCAAGTCTCCGAACATTGGGATCGTGCAATAGTGTATGCCGTCGACACCTGCTCTGCCTATGATGTCAGCATTTTTCGGTGTGCAGTAGTAGCCTGTATCTTCCTGCTCCGGCTCGAAGCCTAACACGGACAGATCGATATTTGTTTTTTGAAATTCACTGTAGCTTATCATAATTCTTATATCCTTTGCATTTCGATACTGTAAATATTATTCTATATTATATCATATAATTGATGTATCGGCAATAATTGTGACAGAAATGTTATAGTATGATTTTTTACATTCGATTATCAAAAAAAGTGTTGACATTTTGGCGCATACATTGTAGAATATATTTTACTTGCTCGGAGGCAAATCATTCACAGGAAATGATAAGCCGGATAAGGCACAGGCTGGAATGCCCGTCCCTATCCGGCTTTTTTATTTTGCAAACTTTTTATGGAGGAATAATTGTATGGATTTTCTCAAGGACAAAATCAGACCTATGTATTTCAAGTATCTCGGAGCTGCGTTCGGCAGCTCACTGATATCCTCTATCTACGGTGTTGTAGATATGGCTATGGTCGGGCAATATCAGGGATCTGACGGTACTGCCGCTCTTGCGGTAGTCAGCCCGATTTGGAATATTATCTACAGCCTCGGTCTGCTCATGGGTATCGGCGGTTCCGTTCTGTTCAGCACTATACGCGGTGAATCCGAGCAGAATAAGCATCTCTCAAACGAGTATTTTTCCGCTGCCTTTATCGGTACTACAGCTCTGTCGCTTATCGCCTGGCTTGCTGTCATCTTCTTCGACCGTGAGCTTTTACTTCTCTTCGGTGCTGAGGAAACTCTGCTGCCGCTGGCACAGCAATACATACTTCCGATAAAATTCGCAGTTCCGAGCTTCCTTTTCACTCAGCTCATATCCTCATTTCTACGCAACGACGGCAATCCCGGTCTTGCAACTAAAGCTGTCATTTTCGGCGGTATTTTTAACGTTTTCGGCGATTATTTCTTTGTATTTACCATGGATTGGGGCATTTTCGGTGCAGGACTCGCTACTGCCATGGGCAGTGTCGCATCACTCATCATTATGTGCAGTCACTTTTTCGGCAAAAGAAATACGCTCCGCTTCGCAAAGCCAACCAAACTCATGCACAAATTGAAGGCTATCTCTGTCACCGGCTTCTCCACATTCTTCATTGACATTGCAATGGGTATTTTGACGGTACTTTTCAATCGTCAGATCCTCAAATACCTCTGGATCGATGCACTGTCTGTTTACGGTATCATCATTAACATCTCTACCTTCGTGCAATGCTGTGCATACAGCATCGGACAGGCTTCTCAGCCTATCATATCGACGAATTTTGGAGCAGGAAAGGGTGATCGTATCAGAGAAGTCCTGAAATACGCCGTCTGTACGGCTGCAATATTCGGGCTGATTTGGACAGTTGCTGTCCTTGTTGCACCGAATATGTTCATTCGCATCTTTATGACACCTACGGAGAGCATTCTGGAGATCGCTCCGTCGATCATTCGCAGCTACGGCATATCATTCCTGCTGCTTCCGTTTAACATTTTCTCAACCTACTACTTCCAAGCACTGATGAGATCCTCCACCTCCTTTGCCGTATCCGTTGCAAGAGGTGCTGTGATCAGCGGTATACTCATTCTTCTGCTTCCGTCTATTGCACCTGCAAATACCATATGGTTTGCAATGCCTATCACAGAAGCGGTCGTTGCTGTGTTTGTAGCTGTAATGATGATCCGATATACCAACGAATTATCAAAAGGCTAAACGATCAGATTGACAGTATTAAAGCTTATCGACTTTGTATCATGCTCTGTAGCAAGGTACAAATGTCATGACACGGCACATTATTTGCTCTGTTTTTCCTCTGTTTTGATCGATCCTTCGAGCAATTCCGAGCCGTAACGACAGAATACAGACATTATAATAAACATAACACCGAGTGCTACGCTGCTTGAGTTATCTATTTGCAGTCTCATGACATCCTTTGAAGCCTCTGAGATCACAGCACAGACGATCTCCGCTATGATCTGTGTTCCCAGAGGAACAGAGATCGTCAATATACCAAGGCGCATCAGCTCCTTTGCTCCGTCTGCCGTAAACGGTGTGCCTGCATTAAGCTCATTTGCAAAATAACGGTAAGCATAGCGTGCTAAAACGATCTCGCCGACGGCAACGATCAAAGCCTCTGCAATCGATGCTCCTATGCTTGCCATGCTCACATTTTCATTGTTTACTATCAGGCTGTGCAGAGTTACTCCGCCGATCTTGATTATATCATTTCCGATAAAGGGCAAACTGACCAGTCCGACAACACATACGGCTGCCGCAACGATGCTGCAAATGTAGGTGATCTTGCTCATAATCTTGCCGATCTTTGAGAGAGTTTGAATGGCATTAAGACTTTTCATAATTATTGTCCTTTCTGATATTGATTTTTCGACAGCTGCGTTTAACTTTTAAATCGCAGCCATTTAAATTTTACGTTACGTAACGTTCGTTTTAAAACCCTAGTTATATTATACTCGTAATTTATGCTTTGTCAATAGCTATTTTACTCACTTTAAAAAAATTGTATCTGTCACCTGTCGCTTTTCTCATTATCATCATAAGACTTTACAGTTCGTTAATTGACATTGCGGTCATAAAGTAGTATCATTTTAGATAGTTCAAAAAAATACTACTTTTGAGGTGTCTGCATGAAGCCGTATTTCTTTTTAGCCGATACGCAAAAAATAATTCACGCATACAACACTCTGTGTGAGCCGCTTTTGAAGCAGTTTGATCTGCCGCAGGTTTCCTTTGACATTTTGATGTTTCTCAACAACAATCCTATGTATTCCACTGCACAGGATATCAGTAAGCTGCGTCATATAAAGAAAAACCTGGTTTCCGTCCACGTTGAAAAGCTCGTGAGCATCGGACTTTTGGAAAGGCAGCCCTTTTCGGGTGATCGAAGGAAGATCGCTCTACGCTGTACTCAGAAGGCACAGCCTATTTTAGATGCCGGTCTGGAGTTTCAGAAGAAATTCTTTGCCGATCTGACAAATGGTATCAGCGATGAAAAATGGAAGGTATTTGAGGAGATATATGATGCGATCAAAGCCAACGCAGAGCAAATGTCAAAAGGATAATCAGGAAGGAGATAATCAATGATAAAGCTATTAAAGAAAATGAAACTGCGCGAGATCATAATGTGCATTATTTGTGCCGCATTTATTTTGGCACAGATCTATTTTGATCTGCGTTTGCCGGATTATATGAGTGAATTGACGATGATGATCCAAACGCCGGGAAGCGAGATGTCCTCGATATGGTCTACGGGTCTTAAAATGCTCGGATGTGTACTTATAAGTGCCGTTCTCTGCATTGCTTGCGGATATTTATCGGCAAGAGCTGCCTCGGGCTTTACAATGACGATCCGTGACATTCTGTTTCGCCATGTCACCGATATGGGGCAGGAGGAGATGAACAAATTCTCCGTGCCGAGTCTGATCACGAGAACCACCAACGACATTACACAGCTTCAAATGGTGATCGCTATGGGTCTACAGAATATAATCAAGGCTCCTGTCATGGCGATATGGGCTATAATAAAGATCCTCGGCAAAAGCTGGGAGCTTTCGATAATCACGGCAGGCTTTGTAGCTGTCATGTGCATAACCGTTTTGCTTATTTTCACTACCGTTATGCCGAGATTTCGTATCGTACAGAAGCTCACAGACAAGATCAATCGTGTCGCACGTGAAAATCTGACAGGTATCAACGTTGTACACGCATTTAACGCTGAGAATTATCAGAACGAAAAGTTTGACAGCACCAACACCGAGATGTATGAAACACAGCTTTTCAATCAGAGGATGTTTGCCGCTATGCAGCCTGTTATGCAGCTTGGCATGAACGGTCTGGCACTTTCCATCTACTGGGTCGGTGCAGCTCTGTTAAGTAACATTTCCGTCGCAGATACGATCGGGCGACTGACGATGTTCAGTGATATCGTTGTGTTCAGCACTTATGCAACGTACGTTGTAATGTCGTTTATAATGCTTGTTATGATATTCATGATGCTTCCTGCCGCTCAGGTCTCCGCGGAACGTATCAACGAAGTCCTTGACACTGATTTCTCCGTCAAGGAGGGCAGTAAGCGTAACGGAACAGAGACAGGTACGGTAGCGTTTAAAAACGTCAGCTTCTGCTATCCGGAGGCATCTGACAATGAGCTTGAAAACATAAGCTTCAAGGTCAACAGAGGTGAGACATTAGCTATAATCGGTGCTACCGGCAGTGGTAAGACGACACTCATAAGTCTGATCCCCCGATTCTACGATGCCACGGATGGCGAGGTGCTTGTTGACGGTGTGAACGTCAAGGATTACACCGTTGATGCTCTGTATGACCGACTGGGTTATATCACTCAAAAGGCAGTACTGTTCTCCGGTTCGATCTCGGACAATGTCACCTTCGGTAAAAGCCGTGAGCCCATTACGCAGACTGAGGTAGACAAGGCGATAGAGCTTGCTCAGGCGAAGGAATTTGTTGACAAGCTTGACGGCGGTACGTCTTACCGTATCGCACAAAGCGGAAGAAATGTATCCGGAGGTCAGAAGCAGCGTCTTTCTATCGCACGTGCATTGGCACGTGGTGCTGAGATACTGATCTTTGACGACTCATTCTCCGCACTGGATTACCGTACCGATGCTGCTTTGCGTGCCGGCTTGTCGAAGCAGCTTCATGATACAACTAAGATCATCGTTGCTCAGCGTGTCAGTACTATCCGTCATGCGGATAAGATACTTGTTCTCGATGAGGGCAGGATAGTCGGCAGTGGTACGCATGAGGAATTGATGCACAGCTGTCAGGTATATCAGGAGATCGCCAAATCTCAGCTGTCTGAAGCAGAGCTTGCATAAAGGAGGTATCGGAATGAAAAAAGACAATATGTTTTCTTCTCTTGCAAAGGTTTTTTCTTACATGAAAAAGCATGTTCCGGCTATGATCTTTGCTTTAGTGTTGGCTGCCGCCGGTGCTGTTCTGACGATCATCGGCCCTGATAAGATAGGTAAAATGACAACCATCATGCAGGAGGGTCTTTACGGTAATATCGACCTTTCGGCTATTGCAAGTCTTGGTATATTCCTCGTCATACTTTATCTGTCGAGCAGTCTATTCCAGTATATCGTTCATTTTGTAATGGCGACTGTCACACTTAAAACATCGAAACGAATGCGTTCCGATCTTTCTCAGAAGATCAACCGTGTTCCGATGAGTTATTTTAACAAGACCTCTCAGGGTGATGTGCTCAGTCGAATAACAAACGACGTCTCCACCTTGCAGCAGGGCTTGACTAACAGCTTACCCGGCATAATCAGTGCCATAGCACAGTTTGTCGGCTGTCTTATCATGATGTTTGTCACGGAATGGCGTCTTGCACTGTGTGTTATCGGAGTTACATTTATCGGTATGCTTCTGCTGATGTTTGTCATGGGTCATTCTCAGAAATATTTTATCGCACGTCAGGAAAGTCTGGGGAACCTGAACGGATTCATTGAAGAAATGTACTCCGGTCATCAGGTAGTGCGTATTTCCCGTGCAGGTGAGCAAATAAAGAGTAAATTCGATACTATGAACAAGGCAGTATACGATGCAAACTGGAAATCACAGTTCTTATCGGGTGTTATGCAGCCTTTGATGAATGTTATCGGCAATATCGGCTATGTCGTTGTCTGTGTCATAGGTGCTGCGCTGGCTATGAACGGCTTCATCGACTTCGGTGTGATCGTGTCATTTATTTTGTACGTGCGTCTGTTCACGTCTCCTCTGACTCAGATCGCTCAGGGCATGACGAATATGCAGACAGCATCCGCTTCCGCAAAGCGTGTATTTGATTTTCTGGAAAGCGAGGAGCTGTCGGATGAAAGTCATAAAAGGGCTGTGCTCGGAGGTGCAAAGGGTGCAGTTGAATTTAAAGATGTACACTTCAGCTATCCCGACAACCCTGACAAAACGATCATCAAGAATTTCTCAGCTTCCGTAAAGCCGGGTCAGAAGGTGGCTATAGTAGGGCCTACCGGTGCCGGTAAGACTACGATGGTGAATCTTCTTATGCGCTTTTTCGAGATCAACAGCGGTTCTATCTCTATTGATGGTACGCCCATTTCGGAGCTGAAGCGTGAAGATCTGCACGATCAGTTTGCGATGGTATTGCAGGACACCTGGTTATTCGAGGGAACAGTGCGTGAAAATCTGGTCTACAATATGGAAAATGTAACTGATGCTGATCTGGAGCGTGTTTGCAAAGCTTGCGGTATATATCGATTCATCCACTCACTTCCGCACGGCTTTGATACAGTGCTCAGTGAGAGTACAACTATCTCTGCCGGACAAAAGCAGCTGCTCACTATCGCAAGAGCGATGCTTCAAAACGCTCCTATGCTGATCCTTGATGAAGCGACCTCCTCTGTTGACACACGTACAGAGGCGATCATTCAGCGTGCTATGGATGAGCTGACCAAAAACAGAACGAGCTTCGTGATCGCTCACAGACTCTCCACCATCAAAAACGCTGATCTGATACTTGTAATGAAGAACGGTGATGTTATCGAAAGCGGTAAGCATGATGAGCTTATGGCTAAGGGCGGCTTCTACTGTGATCTATACAACAGTCAGTTTGAACAGACAGCATAATGCTTACAATATAGCCCCTATAATAATATAGCTGCTTATAATAATACTTCCCGACTTTGCAATGCTTTGGCAGGTCGGGAAGTATTTTTTTGTGAAGTATTTGCTGTCCAACATGGCTTGCAACGCATCTGATGTTTACCAAAGCTGTAAATATATGCAGCTCTATCCATACGGCACTTTCGGTTTTACAACACTTTCGACTTCTCTACAGTGTTTTTTAGCACAAACGAAAAGGCTTTGACCGTGAACGGTCAAAGCCTTATTTTTGTATTGTCGATTATTGATTTTTACATTGATCTCTGTTAGCTGATAACAGTACCTGTTACAAAGCTTGTGATAATGATAGCAGCTATGCTTACCGGTACAAGATACTTGATAAGTACAGCGTATACAGGTGCAAGCTTGAATGCGAACTTGCCGTTCTGACGTACTTCCTCAATGGATGCCTTCGGCTTCCAGACCCAGCCTACAAAGACGCTCGTTGCGAGAGCACACAGCGGGATCAGCAGACAGTCGGACAGGTACTCCATGAAATCGCCGAAGCCCGGGAAGGTGATTCCGTTTACGAAATCGAACCAGATACCCTTGATCGGGTATGCAGCCTGAGAAATCGTATACAGGCAGCCAACCAGGAACATTACTGTGCCGAGGATTATAACTGTAGGCTTACGCTTCCAGTGGAAGTTCTCTGTAAGGAAAGCTGTTACGCCTTCGATAAGTGAGATACTTGATGTAAGTGCCGCAAACAGGAGCAACATATAGAACAGGATTCCGAAGAACCAGCCTGCCGGCATCTGCTCAAATACACCTGCGAGTGAAATGAATGCAAATGAGCCGCCCTTGCCTATAGCACCTTCGCCGAGTGTTGCAAACACTGCCGGAACGATGATAAAGCCTGCCAGAAGTGCTACACATGTATCCATACCGCATATGATAGCAGCATTCTTTGAGATATTTTCAGTCTTTGGAAGGTATGAGCCGTATGTTATCATGATAGCCATACCAAGGCTCAGTGAGAAAAATGCCTGACCGAGCGCTACAAGGAATGTTTTTCCCGTTACCTGTGAGAAGTCGGGTGTGATCATGTACTTAACGCCCTCTGCTGCACCGGGGAGTGTTACTGATCTTATAAGGAGTATTATAAGGATCACGAACAGTGCAGGCATACCGACCTTATTGAATTTTTCGATACCGCCTTCAACACCCTTTACAACGATAAAGATATTCGCGATCATGAATATTGCTGCGAACAGGATAGCTACCCACGGGAAAAACGTCTCGCCTGTTGCGGCATTCATTCCGAGAAGGTTAAAGAAGTAGCCTTGCGGATCTGCATAAACATTTTTGTGCTCTGTTATGTAGCTTACGATATAACGGAGTACCCAACCACCTACATGAACATAGTAGCTCGTTACGAGGAAGCCTATGAATACGCCTACATAACCGACCCATGTGAATTTCTTGTTGAGCTTTCTGAATGTAGCAACCGTATTGGCCTGAGAATTACGGCCAAGTGTCAGCTCGGACATCATTACCGGGATACCGATAAGAATTACGATAGCGATATAAATGATGATGAATGCACCGCCGCCGTTTTCATATGCTTTGCCCGGGAATTTCCATATGTTTCCGAGTCCTACGGCTGAGCCTGCTGCTGCAAGGATAAAGCCGAGTTTGCTGGTCCATTGCGCTCTGTTGTTGTTGTCCATTTATTTTCCTCCTGTCATATATGTCACACATACAAGGCCTTCGGGCATTTCTGTGCGACTTTGACTAATATATGCAAATATTGTAACACAGTAAATCAAATTCGTCAATATTTTTTTGCAAAGGAGGAATATTTTGTTCAATGCGCCATAATGATAAGTAACAATTTATGCAAAAATATAGTTATCAGGTCGTAGGTATAGTAATGCTGAGTACTATTTCATGCTCATTTTCGATCTTGTTCATCACCGCAGGTATCCCGCTTCCGCGCATAACATCGACTGCACGGCCTATGGAATTCATAAATATTTTCACATCTCTTATTTTCGGCATTGGAAGTGATCTTCTTTTCTTCTTCTTTTCCGTCATCGTCTGCATCGGCTCGGGTTCGGGCGCTCCCACGATCGACTCCACGTAAATTTCAGCCTCCCTCACCGTCATATCACGTGCTGCGATCTCACGAAGCGCATCCATTTTATTTCCATCTATGCGAAGCACTGCTCTCGCATGACGCTCTGTCAAGCCCGACATACGTATAAATTCCGTCTCCTGCTCCGAAAGACGCAGGAGTCTTATTTTATTTGCTACGCTTGCTTGACTTTTTCCGAGTCTTTTAGCCACCTCGGTCTGTGTCAGAGAGTACATATTCATAAGTCGTATGTACCCTTGAGCCGTTTCAAAGCAGTCGAGGTCCCTGCGTTGGAGATTCTCTATGAGTGCCAGAAGCGACGATTCCTCATCACTGACAGACAGAATTATGCATGGCACGTCATGGAGACCTGCGAGCTTCGATGCCCGCAGTCTCCGCTCGCCTGCAACGAGCTCATATTGTCTGCCTATTTTTCTGACGGTAAGAGGCTGAAGTACTCCATGCTCTCTTATGCTCTCGGACAGCTCACGCAGTCCCTCGGGATCGAAATAGCATCTCGGCTGTGATGGATTTGGGTATATAAGTGCTGTAGGTATTTTTTCGACATGAACGTGCTCTTCTTTTTTCTCTTTTTTCAACAGGAAATTCATCGCCATTTTCCTTTCTTTACGTAAGTCCTGCCACTGCCCATATAATCCCGGCTATTGCCGCTCCGGCTGTCACATATGCGGCAGGGATGATGTACTTTGTCTTGCATTTCACTCCTGTATTCTTTCGTACATACGATGATGCTATTTTACACGCTTCATTCACTATATCCTCAGCCGTAACTCCGGCTGTCTTGAATGCATCCTCTTTCATAATAAATATTGCCTCCTCAAAAATACGCTTATCCGGCGATTTTATTACTATTACACGCTTTGAAACACCTTTTACCATTAATATTTCACCCTCCTAAAGTTAAAATCAAGAATTCTGTGCTCCCTCATTGGATATTTTAACCTTAGGGGGAATTTTTATTCAAAGGATGCTACCAATACGCTCAAATCGTCACCGCAATTGTTTCTTGCAGCTGCAAGCTCCAAAATACGTCCTGCAAGCTCTCCGGAGCTAATGACCGAGGTCTCTCTCAGTATCCTCGTAAGCCACGAGTCACCCGGCACATCACTTATACCGTCGCTTATCATCACTATGACGTCCCCGTGATGGACGACAAGCGATGTCCTGTCGGCTTCGATCGGTTCACGTGTGAGCACTCCTGCCGGGACGGAGCTTCCCGTTACCCGTCGTACCGTGGATGATGCCTTGTCCTTTATATATGACGGTGCCGCACCGCATTTAAATATTTCGGTCTCACCCGTATGCAGATCCACCCTGAGGATATCACAGGTAGTAAAGGTATCTCCCTCACATTTGATTGCGTAAGCAGGGCACAGCAGTCTCAATGCTGTATCGGCTCTCATACCTGCCTTTATAAAGCCCTCGAGCAGCCGTACAAATGAGCCTGATTCCACGGATGCTTTTTTACCGCTGCCCATTCCGTCGGAAATTATCATATACAGCTCTCCATCATCCGTTTTGAAATATGATACGCTGTCTCCGCTGCGCTCCTCTCCCCGCTTTTGACGCAGCCCTACACCTATCGTCGGCTTCAAAAGCTCCGCTCTGCTCCTTTTACTTGAGTCTATAGTGTCTGCCATATCTCCTATCATGGCAGTAAGTCCGCTGTACTGCGCTCGCATCAGACGTATATCCTCATATTTTTGCATCTTCAGCTGACGTGATGCCTCTGCCAATGTCAAGCCCTCGTTTATTATTCCGATAAGCTCTGCTATATGTATACAGCGGACGGTGAAGAACGGTGGAAAGCTGCCGACGCTTGCTCTGCCTGACTCACGTATTTTGACGCTTGCATCGTTAAATGCGTTTTTTGTGTCATTATATGCTGCTCCCCAGCACGTTCCGCTGCATTGACATGCTCTGCACACACGCTCTGCTACGCATTCGAAGGCTCTTGCTATTGGGTCTATGCCCGGCTCGGACTTATCATTTTTAGCATTCATCTCCGAGCAGAAGTCACGCAGTGCATCACGGCATATTTCCAGCTTGCGAACCAGACTCGTTTTCAGAATATTATTTTCTCCCTCCGAGCTTGTCCGCTTCACACGATATATCTCCGGAGCAGGCAAAAATGTGTGTGCAAGCTCCGAGAGAATATTGTACGCCAGAACAAAAACGATACTTGCGGCGAAGCCCTCATACATCGTAGCCATTTTGTATGCTTCGAATGTCCACGGAAATGATGCGGCATTTATCAGCACAAATATCAACGCTGTACGAAACGCTCCGAAGCGACGAAATGTACCGGTGATGAGTCCGATAAGTGCATACACTGCCGAGAACATAAGTGACAATCCGTGGAGCGAGATATCAACGGCGAGTCCTGCACACAGTCCGACAGCTGAGCCTGCGAACGCTCCCGAGGTTGCAGCCGACAGTGTTATGATGAGTGCAAGTATTCTTCCTATCGACATTTCCGCAAGCGGAGTATAGCTAGAAAGTGCGATTATCATTGAGCCGCAGCCCGTCAGGATACCTATTTTCCTGAACCTGTCAGGTGGTATCGCTTCGCTGCGATACATCCCCCATTCGCCTATCCTTCCTCCTCCGAGGAATCGCACATCACTGACGTTTGTATTTGTGCTCTTTTTCGATTTTGCGGTGATGAAATAATCCTCCTGACGGAGGTTCGGTGTCATAAGTGCTGCGATCTCGATATACAGGAACGTCGCACAGCCGCACACCAGTGCTTCACTTATATACAATGCAATATGTACGACAGTCGTCTCACCTGCCATGATATATATCATATTCGTACAAAGTATCGAGAGCAGTGATGACAATGGCATGAACCATCTGTGTCTGTATACTTCGGTATCTCGAAAGATTATGCCTGCTGAGAAGCTTAGCAGAGCGGCAGATGCGTATTTAAGGCCGTCTATTTCTCCGTTCGGTATCAAATAGCTTGCGACCGCACCTAAGAATGCGGCAAAAGGGAGCAATCGTCTCGCCTTTCCGTCATCTGCCATAAATGCGCTGCATGATGCTGCAAAGGATGTTCCGAGAGGTGCGAAGCTCTCAAGTATTATTCCTCTGGAAAGCAGGAACGAACATGCAAACTGTATCAATGCGGTAAGTATGTATTTGAATATCACATTGTTTTTCAGTTCCCCAAACGACTTCCTTGTACCAGTATCCATACGTGCCTCCTAATAGTATATTCATTTTGATGAGCTGATTATACCTCAATTTTATATGCACTTTCTGTCGAATCACGCCGCTATTTATGAACAAATTGTTACGAATATCTGCCTGGGAAATGATCGATATGCTTGAAAATGTAAGCCTGATGTCGTAAAAGCTTGCTGTTTAGCACTTAAATTTATTGATTGGGAAATAAAATTATATATTTAGATATCTAATGTTTTTGATAATTTTACGATAGGATAATTTTTCTTAAAAGTTGTATTCTGTTATTGCAGCAAGGGAAAGAGAGGTGGATCGCAATGATCTAGGTTCGAAAAAATCCAACAAAGAGAGGTGGCAGATATAGCGAAAAAGGACAAGAAAACAGTGACGGAGTTCTGGGAGCGCATCATGCACGATGAAGCTGCGGAGCTCAAGGACAGGATCAAGGTATCTGAGCTGCTGTCAAAAAGCGATAAGAGTGATGAGAGCGTCAGCATCAGGATCAAGGTGGAGTATGAGAAATGACAAAAAGCGTTACGGTCAGAGCTAACGGTGTTTTCAGGCAGGTGCATCGATCCAAAAAGCGGTACATCCTGATGAAGGGCTCGGCAGGCAGCGGCAAATCCACCGACACCGCACAGATGTATATAGTCAGGCTCATGTGTGAGGTGGGACGCAATCTCATGTGCGTAAGAAAAACGGAGGAATCCAACAGAAGCTCCACATTTGCAGAGCTCAATGCTGCGATAGAGCGCATGGGTGTAGGTCAATTTTGGGAATGCGGAGTATCTCCTTTGAATATGAGATGCACATTGACAGGTGCATCCGTAACATTCAGAGGTGTACAGGATGCGGCCTCACGTGAAAAGCTCAAGTCTGTGACGTTTGCGAAGGGGAAGCTGACCGATGTCTGGATCGAGGAGGCTACGGAGCTGGAACCGAATGATTTTGAGATGATTGATGACAGACTGAGAGGCAAGCTGCCGGAGGGATTGTTTTATCAGATAAAGATGACATTCAATCCCGTCAGTGCAAGTCACTGGATCAAAGCAAGGTTTTTCGATGCTCCCGACGACGACACTCTGCTTTGCAGCTCAACGTATAAGGATAACCGTTTCATCGATGATGCATTTTCAAAGCGCATGGAGCGACGAAGGATCTACGATCCCGAGGGATATCGTGTATATGCGCTCGGTGAATGGGGCGTAGACGGAGGTCAGTATTTTTGCGAATGGCGTGAGAGTATTCACGTATGTGAGCCGTTTATGCTTCCGAAGCAATGGCGCAGATATATCACTCTGGACTATGGACTGGATATGCTTGCGGCATATTTTATCGCCATAGACGAGCAGGGTCATGCCTATGTTTACAAGGAGGTCTACGAGAGCGGACTGATAATTTCCGATGCAGCGAAGGCGATCACGAGGGTGATAAGCGAGGATATTTATCAGGTATTTGCTCCGCCGGATCTTTGGAATCGCAGGCAGGACACAGGCAAGTCGGCAGCCGACATTTTTTCCGAAAACGGCTTGACTCTAAGCCGTGCCGAAAACGATCGTGTGCTCGGATGGTACGATATGCGTGAGTGGCTCAAGGTCTACACAGATGAATTCGGTGAGGAAAGAGCATCTCTTACAATATTTCGGTGCTGTGTCAACCTGATACGTACACTGCCGTCACTTAAGCATGATGCACGTGACCACAATGACGTGGCACGTGAGCCTCACGAGCTCACACACGCTCCCGATGCCATAAGATACTTTATCGCCGGACGTCCTGCTCCGTGCTTTACCGTACGTTCGGACAATGGCAAGCTGATATCAAAATTTAAGAATCAAAATGCTGCAAAAACGAAGCTATAAAGAGAGGAAAATGATGGAAAAAGCTTTATTTTATGACTATTCATCCGCAGAATCACGTGCTCGGACGGTCAATGAGCTGTATGAGTATTCAAAAAGCTGTCGTGCAGAAGCAGATGCAAGGTGGGAAACGCTCTACAGCTACTACAACGGTGAGCACAGAACTGCGATGGATATTGCCGCATCCTGTCAGGATGCCGGAATACCGTGGATATGTGCCGTAACGAACGAGCCGTATGTCCACGTAGAGAGTCAGATACAGCCTGAGCTGCCCGACTTTGAATTCATAGGACGTGACGACGACATGGATTCCGAAAAGGCTTCTCAGCGTGAAAGGATAGTAAAATACATCGTTGAGCAGTCACATCTTACGGACTATGTACCGCTAAATGAAAGGCGATGTATCATCACCGGGACCGCAGCATGGAAGGTATACTGGGACGGAGATGAGGTACGCATATCACCTGTCGATGCACGTGACATTTATCCGGATCCGAGTGCTTCACGACTGGATGAATGCGAGTATATCACCTATACCTCCGCAATGCACAGGCGCAGATTCATAAGAGAATTTGGCCGTATACTTTCAAGGCGGAGCATCGACCCTGTACAGGCTGCATCAGAGGGGCTTGACCCGATGGATGACAGCAGTGACAGTGTTATTCTGATGGAGCACTGGTATCGTGACGATGATGGTGATATATGCATGAGTCTTGTGTGCGGCAGATATGAGCTGCTTCACATAAGCAAATACTGGAGGATCACCGCAGAGCAAAACAAGATGTTTCCCTTTGTCATTCAGCGCAGGAGCGCACAGCCCGACTCGATATGGGGCGTCAGTGAGCTTGAGTCTATACTGACTCTGGTAGATGCCATAGATCGTGAGCTGTCGATCACTCAGCTCAGCAGTGCATTCTACGGCTCAGATATAATCCTTGCCGAGCAGGATGCATTCAGCGAGGAGCCTGAGCAAAGACCCGGTGCCCTGTGGAGACTGAAGCCCGGTGCTATAGGCAAGGTCATGCGGCTCGGCGGTATCGGTAACCCCGAAAACAGATTTGCATCTGTCGAGGTGCTGCGTGACATGATCCAGGAGACTGTCGGAAATTATGATGTTGATATGGGTAAGGAGCCGTCAAAGATCATGTCGTCCACGGGACTTGCACAGCTGATCGAACGTGCCGAGATAAGACGTGCGCCTAAAAAGACTGAAAGGCTCAATGCTTACAGGAGACTGTATTCTCTGATAGATATGACTGCACTCGAGTTTTACGATGAGAAAAAGGTCATAATGATCGGTGCAGGGAGAAATGAGCGTGAAGTATTCGTATACGAGCCCGAGGCTGTAATGGCACATGATGCTGACGGTAAAACGTACATACCCATGATCGATGCAAACATCATTGCGGCAGATGCACTCACAAAGTCAAAGGCGTTTATGATGTCGGCGATCAACACTATTATGGGGCATAATATCACGAAAGAGAATTTTATGTTCGTAAAAAGTCTTGCAAAGTTGCTGACATTGCCTGAATTTAAGGAAATAAACAATTATCTCGATGAATATTTTATCGAAAGTAAAGGAAAGGATGAAAATGATGGATCAGGAAAAGATCAATAACGAGCAGAAGACCGTTCTTCTTTCGGAGAACGAGGAAAATGAGCTTTTTGAAGCAACAGAGCTTCTTGATAAGCTTGCCGTGCTTCAGGATGAGTATCCCGAGCTAGATATCGAAGCATTGGCAGAGGATGAAGGCTTTTTAGCCTTTACAAAGGATAAAGGTGACGATTATCCGAGGCTTTATGAGGATTACAAAAAATTCGAGGACTTCATGTACAAAAGAGCGGAGAAAAGGTACAGGGCAAAGCTCGACAGGATAACCTCTGGCAACAGCTACAGAAAACCGTCAAACTTCGGGCTGAGTGCAGCACAGCTTGAGCTGTTAGCCGAATGGAACAGAGAAAGCCCTGAGTACAGCTTCTCTCCAAGAGAGTACAGCAATGCCATCAAGAGATAAATTAAGGAGGAAAACATATGAGAATTTTAGGTGACTACATAAACGATAGTTCAAAGGCCGTAGATGTGAGAGTTGCGCCGTCCACAGTGCTAAAGGTCGGTCAGCTTCTGAAGCTTGACGGTGGGAAAGCCGTCAAAGCAGATACCGTGCAGACAGGTGCCGTAGTCGGAGTTTGTCTGGAATACCATTCAGGAGCACCTGATACGGTAAACAAACGCTCCGACGGTGAATATGTCCGTGTTGCGTGCAGTCCGTCGGCTGTTTATGCCTGTACTGCGCCGATCATCAAAGCCGACTCTACCGCTGTCAACAGTGTAAGCGATGCTTCCATTGCAGCATCCTTTGACAACGATGCATTTGTCGGAGCGAAGCTCAAGCGCATTTCCGACGGTGCTATGTTCGACGTCACAGCCTACACCGCATCGTCAAAGAGTATGACGATCACAGGCTCGGTAAGCCAAAACGATAGATTCTACGTATTCCTGCCCGACGGCTTTATCGGTGGAGCACTCGACACCGATGCCGACAGACTTGTACTTACGGATCACAGTGCATCCATAGCACTCCGTGTCTCGGGCTATGATATGGGCAGAGATGAAATACATCTTGCTCCGTTGCTCCACGAATATGCAAATAAACGTAACTAAGTAAAGAAAGGATGTTAAATTATGGCAGTAACAAATATCAACAATTCTTGGAAGAACGATCTTTATCCGCTTATAGACAGAGTTTTCGAATATGAGTATCGCAACCGCATGTCGCATATCAACAGGATCGTCAGCGAGGTCGATTCAAAAAGCGTTGACTACAGGACTGAGGGCGTAGGCGGCTACGGTGAGCTGCCCGACTATCGTGGTATGCTCTCCAATATAGATCAGCGACGCGGCTTTGTGACGATCATCACGCCTCAGGAAAAGGCAGGCTCTATCGATATCGATTACAAATACGCACGTATCGATAAATCAGGTGAGGCTAAATCCGCAGGCCGCAGAGCTGCACACTCCGCTGCAATGAGCGTATACATGGGAGTCCTTCGCATGTTCGGCAGTGCCTTTGACAGCAATGTCATAGGCGGTGACGGTAAGTCCTGGGCTGCAACGGATCACCCTGTCGCATGTGTATATGATGATGCCGGCGTATCCGTTGCCGATAACGAAGCCGGAACATATTCCAATCTCATAAACGATGAGCTGTCCGTCAGTGCCATAACAAAGGCGAATACTATGGCTAACCGTTTTACGACTCCCGATGGGCTTCCCTTTCTGACAGACTTTTTCTCTAACGGCGTTCTCCTCGTATCGCCTGAGCTTGAGGGTAAAGCACGTGAGATCTGCGGGCCTCAGGCAAAGATCATGCCGGAGCAGAATCCTGACGGAGCTACATATGCCGCAAACCCTGTATGGGGCATGAGATACATGGTCATAGGCGGAGGCAATGCAGGCTTCGGTGCAAAGCAGTGGGCTGTTGCCGATGCTTCCTTGCTCCGTGAATGCGCTAAGATAGTATATATCTCACGTCCGACGATCATCAAGACTACGCTCGACAATCCTCTCATTGCAAGGATCGTACCTTACGTCGATTTCGGAGTGGGCTGGACAGATGCACGTCCGATCATTTTCTCCGACCCATCATAATAAAAAACAGTATCCGGAGACTTTACGTCTCCGGAACACTTTAAGGAGGTATTTATGACAATAAACGAATGTATCACAAAAGCATTGACACTCATAGGTATATATTCCGAAGGCGGCTCTGTTATCGCAAATGACGATCCGAGATATATCGATCTCTTTCACAGGATGATATCTGCGATAGACACTGCTCAGCGAGAGATCTCCGACCATATGAGAAATACTGTCGGTTTTGCGGAGGTCACGCCCATCGACAGCGATACGGACAAGTCTACAGAGCTTTCTCTGCCCGAGTACGCATGTGCTCCGATACCGTTTTTTGCTGCCGCATGTGCAGCTCTCACTATGGATATTGCCATATCGGACAGGCTTATGGAGCTGTATTATCAGAAGCTTGAAAATCTTCCGTACGGCGAGCGATACACTGCCGTAAAGAACAGCTTTTTCGCATAAAGGTGGTGTAAAATGCAGTTCAAGAGAAAAAGCGGCAAGTTCAGATCAAGTCTTGAGGACATAGCCGAGTTTTGTATCGAGGATTCCGATGCTGTATTCAACGGAGGTGTAAATCTTGAAGATCTGCCGTCGGAAATAGAGCACGATCAATCACAGGATATGCGTAACGTATGGTTCAAGGATGGTGCTCTGAGGACAAGATTTGGGCAAAGTGAGGTTACAAAGCTGTCTGGAGACGGCATTTCCGATACAGACGGTATCGAATGCGTTATCGATGACAATTTCGGGCATATTTTTCTTCAATGTGCGTCTCGGCTGTACAAGTATACTCCATCTGACGGTACGTACGTAAAGCTGATAGAGCTTACGATACCCGACGGTGAAGACAAAGCGCCTAAGGGCTCGTTCTTCCGCTACGGCTACAGCGTATATTTTCTCAATGGCATAGATTATATATGCATAAACGGTAATACAGCCTCGCATGTGGAGGGCTATATTCCGACCGTATATCATATTACCTTGGGGTATGATCCAACCGAGCAGATCAGAACGCCTTACGAGGAAAACAACATGCTTTCTTCGTATGTATATCTTCTGTATGATTCCTACAACAGCTACAAGAGAACTCTTGTACCAAAGCTGCTGTGTCCGGCTTCGAAGTTGATCATAAGCGTTTTCATCAATGGTACAGAGTATCTTCCCGGCAGTAACATGTATTCAATATCCGACTTTTCCAACAACTACTTCGCCATAAATCTCACATCGTACCCACCCTCTGCGGTCGGCTACATACGAGTAAAATTAAGGCGAACTGCCAACACGGAATTCGGACTGCCTGAGCTGAAGGACAAGATCACATACACCAGAGCTATAGCCTACGGTGGCGATTCAAGAGTATTTTTCTGCGGCAACGGAACAAACAAGTACAGATACTCTGCTTCATACGATCCGTCATACCTGCCCTACAGCTTTGAGAAGCCTGTAGGCAACGGTGATGAGCTGATATGCTTCGGTCGTCAGTACGATATCCTGACGTTGTTCAAAAAGCATGAGACTCATATCCTGAGCTACAGCTACGACAGTGACGGTATATCATTCGAGGCTCGCTGTGTAAGTCCTGTCATAGGCTGCGACATATACGATTCCGTTCAGACGATACAGAACCGTCTCGTTTTTGCGAATACATACGGAGGTGTGTATATTCTCCTATCTACGGCAAGGGAAAACGAGAAGAATGTACAGCCTATTTCGCGTAATGTAGACAAGCTTTTACGTTCGAAGCTTATCGGAAACAGTGTGTGCTCCGTCGATTTTGACGGCAGATACTGGCTTTGTGCCGGAGGCTATGTATTCCTGTGGGATTATGCCGACAGTCCGTACTCCTATTCGGGTGGCTCGGTCAACTCAGAGCGCAAGCTGTCATGGTATATTTTTGACGGTATCAAGGCAAACGCTTTCTTCTCCGATAGCGGTAAGCTGTACTCGGTATCATCCGAATCTCCCCGGGTAATTTCCTTTGAGGATACAGCCGACGACTTCGGAGATCCGATCGACGCATACTGGCACAGCTCGGAGATGCTGCTCGGCAAGGAAAATAAGCTCAAGGCTGTAGAAAAGCTGTGGTACACTCTCCCTCCCGGAACACAGTGTGCTATGGATGCGGAATACTTTTTTACAGAGCGTGATCGGTGCGTAAAGGTCAACGAGTCGAAGATGATAGCATCGGCTGCAAGTGACGAATATCTTAAGGTAGTAGAGCGTGATCCAATGCGGCATGGTGTAAAGACCTTTTCGGTAAGGCTGTCATGTAAGTCTGCGGAATCGGTGCTTGCGTTATGCAGGCTGAGGATCCGATACAGGACTGAAAGAGGGTGACATACGGTGGATATACTGAAAATGAAGGTGGAGGAAATGGAAAACAGCATAGGCTCTCTCATGAACGATGAAAACGAGATGGACAGAGCTATACGTGAGATCACCACCTCGGTGGAGCTGATAAAAAAGGATATAATGTACATAAAGGAGGATATCGGTGATATGCTCGTATCTATAAGAGCTTTGGCAGGTGCTCCCGCAAAGCGGCTCAACTATATCGCAACAGCTGTCATCAGTGCAGTGATCTCGTCTATTGCGACGATCCTTTTAAAGCTATGAAGATAGAAAAAAGGCTTATAAATATAAACTATACTAAGGGGGTCGTGATAAAGCCGAAATATATCGTGATCCATGAGACTGCGAACCGTGCAAAGGGTGCAAACGCCGATGCACATTACCGCTACTGGTCATCGAATAAAAATGCACGTTCAAGCGCACATTTCGTAGTCGATGACAGCAAGATCATACAGCTCGGTGAGTTTGAGCCCGGCAAATGCCAACGTATGTGGCACGTAGGCGGTAAGGCAGGGAGATACAAAAATCCCATATACAACTCAAACTCCATCGGGATAGAGATATGTGTCAACTCCGACGGTGATTATGATTGTGCATTTGCAAAGGCTGCGGAGCTGACGAGGTATATCATGAGTATTACAGGAATCACCGCAGAGCACGTTGTTCGTCACTACGATTCGTGGGGCAAGCATTGTCCGGCAACGATGCTTGACAGACCATCGCTCTGGACAGAGTTCAAAAGGAGAGTCTCGCAAAAGGAAAAGGTAATCGCTACAGGGAAAGTGAGGTGAAGCAGATGGACATTTATGAGATCATATTAAGCTTTGCACTTATACTCGTGTCATTTGCACTGAGTATCGCTTCAAGGTATGTGCGTTCAAGGGTATCCGAAGCGTCATGGAGCAATGCTGCCGCATGGGTAGACGTTGCAGTCAATGCAGCGGAGCAGGTATTCAAGGGTATCCCCGAGTCCGGGAGTGAAAAATTCGAGTATGTTTTCGAGCTTCTAAAGGAGCTTGACATAAGCGACAGTGAGAAGAACATGCTGATAGAAGCATCTGTCAAGAAAATGAATGATAAGTAAGCTGTATCGATAATACTCGGTCGTGCCGTGCGAACGTACAAACAGGTCGCACGGCACTTTTTTCGATATAAAGCATCTGCTTATCCTTTCGAAGGCTGCGGTGATGATATTTTTTACGCAAATTACCGCGGTATTTATTTACAAATATATGACAATATGGTATAATTCCATATAGCAGATGATCTTTCGGTCAAAAAAAATGAATTAAAGCTTAATTAATTACATCTCTGCTTGATAAAATTGAAAATATATGATATACTCCTTTTTGCTAAGGAGGATTATACGAATGATCGACAAATTTCTAAAGTATTTCCCATGGGTATTACGCATATGCTTTGCTGTAGTAATCGTGTATTCCGTGGTGATCGGTGATATGAAGCTATTGACCGATTCTCTTGCCGGCTTTGCGCTCACCTTTGTTGCTCCGGTGCTGCAAAAGCTTGCAAAAATAAGAATACCTATACGACTCGAAGCATTTTTCGTGCTGTTTATATTCCTTGCGAATTTTCTCGGCAGCTGTCTGAATTTCTACGATCTGATACCGATATGGGATATTGTTCTCCACACGTCGTCAGGTGCTTTCCTTGCGATACTTTCGCTGTCGTTTATCGACTGTGCAGTCAAGGGAAAAAGCATTCGCGACTGGAATCCGTATATACTTGCACTGCTGATGCTGACCTTTGCCATGGCATGTGGTACGCTGTGGGAGTTTTTCGAATATACGATAGACACGCTGTTCGATTACGGTATGCAAAAGCACACTCTTCTGCCTGACGGGACGATGGATACGGGGCTTATCGATACGATGGGAGACGAGCTATGTGCGGCAGCCTCTGCTCTTGTATATACTATAAGTGCGCTCATATGCTCTCTCAAGGGTAAGTATGAGGCAATGGAGCAATTTCTTATCAAAAAAGCGAAATAATACATACGATGCAGTCTGTCTCGTGCATTTTCTGCACAGATCAATGGGTCGCGCGATATTATCTGTTGCTTTATACACGATTATATAAATTTTCAGAACTGTATCATTTGACTATGATACAGTTCTGTTCAAAAATACGGAGTTTTTTATGAATTACAAAGAAAGAGCCGCTGAACTTCTCAATGAGACCATAAACCGCCGTAGGGAGCTGCACAGAATAGCCGAGGTAGGTCTGTTTCTGCCTAAAACAGCCGAATATGTTATAAAAGAGCTTGAGAGCTTAGGACTTACCTACAAAAGATATAAAAACAGTGACGGTATCATAGCTGTGATTGACAGCGGTAAGCCGGGCAAGATCGTTGCACTGCGTGCCGATATGGATGCTTTGCCTGTAGTCGAGGAAACAGGTGCTCCCTATGCGTGTGATACAGGCTGTATGCACGCCTGCGGACATGATGCACATACCGCTATGCTTTTGACCGCCGCACGTATGCTATGTGAAAGCAGGGACGAGCTTTGCGGTAAGGTCAAGCTCATATTCCAGCCCGGTGAGGAGCTGAATATCGGCGCTTCGACCATGGCAGCTGAGGGTGCGTTGAACGAGCCTAAAGCCGATGCCACCTTTGGTCAGCATGTAGGCTGCCTGTATGATGCACCTGCCGGGACTGTATGTATCAGAGGCGGTGCGATGATGTCGGCACAGAATATGATTAAATTTACCGTTACAGGCAAAGGCAGTCACGGTGCTGAGCCGCAAAACAGCATTGACCCTATAGTGACTGCCGCAGATATCATCACATCTATCCAGTCTGTCATAAGTCGTGAGGTCTCACCCTTTGACAATACTGTATTCTCCATCTGCTCGATACACGGCGGCTCGTCATATAATGTCATTCCGCCTGAGGTCACGATGCAGGCTACGATGAGGACATACTCCGAGGAGTTCAGGCAATTCCTGCTAAAGCGCATAGGTGAGGTGTCGTCTATGGTCGCAAGGGCTCATCGTGCTGAATGCAGGATGGATATAGTTACAAACGATATTGCCACATTCAATAATGATAATGCCGCCGACTTCATTTCATCTATCGCCGCAAGGCTCTATGGTGAGAATGCAGTAACTATTATGAAAAATCCGACTATGGTGAGTGAGGACGTATGCGTATTCCTCAACGATGCACCTGGTGCATTCTGGCTTTTATCTACAAAGCCCGCAGAAAATGCATATAAAAATCACAATCCGAAATTTGAGATAGAAGAAAGTGTGCTTGACAGAGGTGCTGCACTATTAGCAGAGGCTGCTGCCGCATACCTCAGAGAAAACCGTGAATTTTAGCTTTGCATGGAGGTACAGTGATATGGGTAAATATGTAATGTCATTCGATCAGGGAACAACAAGCTCCCGATGCATAATATTTGACAGACAGGGAAACCGTGTGAGCACTGCTCAAAAGGAGTTTCGGCAGTATTATCCGAAGCCCGGTTGGGTGGAGCATGATGCTATGGAAATATGGTCAACTCAGCTCGGTGTGGCACAGGAGGCAATGCTGAAGATCAACGCTACGTACAGGGATATTGCTGCAATAGGTATCACAAATCAGCGTGAGACTACTATCGTATGGGATAAGAACACCTCGGAGCCTATCTGCCCTGCTATAGTATGGCAGTGCAGACGTACAGCTGAGATGTGTGATGAGCTGAAGGAGCGTGGTCTGGGTGAGATGATACGTGCTAAGACCGGACTTATGCCGGATGCATATTTCAGCGGTACAAAGGTCAAGTGGATACTTGACAACGTTCCGGGTGCAAGAGCAAGAGCTGAGCGTGGAGAGCTGCTTTTCGGCACTGTCGATACATTCCTTATCTGGAAGCTTACTCACGGTAAGGCTCATGTGACCGATTATTCCAATGCCGCAAGAACTATGCTCTTTAACATCCACACTCTCGACTGGGATGATGATATACTTCATGAGCTGAACATTCCCCGTTCGATGCTTCCCGAGCCAAAGCCGTCATCCTGCGTTTACGGCGAATCCGACAGCACAATCCTCGGCGGACCTATTGCAGTATCGGGTGCTGCCGGAGATCAACAGGCTGCGTTGTTCGGTCAGGGCTGCTTTGAGCCGGGCATGGTCAAGAATACATACGGTACAGGCTGCTTTATGCTGATGAATACAGGTGACAAGCCCGTTGATTCAGATTCGGGACTTCTTGCCACCATCGCATGGGGACTTAACGGCAAGGTAAACTACGCACTTGAGGGTTCGATCTTCGTTGCAGGTGCTGCGATCCAGTGGCTGCGTGACGAGATGAAGCTTATCGACAGTGCGCCCGACAGTGAATATATGGCATCAAAGGTCAGCGATACGAACGGTGTGTACGTAGTGCCTGCGTTCGTCGGGCTTGGTGCTCCGTACTGGGATCAATACGCACGCGGCACGATCACAGGACTGACGAGAGGTGCAAATAAATATCACATCATCAGAGCTACTCTTGAATCGCTTGCGTATCAGACTCTTGATGTGCTGGAAGCGATGCATAAGGATTCGAATATACAGCTCAGATCTCTCAAGGTAGACGGCGGTGCATCGGCAAATAATTTCCTCATGCAATTCCAGTCCGATATCATAAAGCTTCCCGTGCATCGACCCAAATGTGTTGAGACTACAGCGCTCGGTGCTGCATATCTTGCGGGACTTGCGGTCGGCTACTGGAGGGATACAGATGAGATCACGAAGCTGTGGCAGCTTGAGCGTGAGTTTAGTCCGAGCATGACCGATGATCACCGTGAAGATCTCATTGCCGGATGGCATGATGCGATAAAACGTACAATAAGATAAGAAGGAGCTGAATGGCTTTGGCAGAATATGTTCGCTCTATAGGCTTAGATGGTATAAACGGATATGAAATAACAGTGGAATGCGACCTTAACGGCGGTCTTCCGTCATTTGATGTGGTTGGTCTGCCCGGTACTATAGTACGTGAGGCACGTGAGCGTGTACGCTCTGCCATAAAAAACTGCGGCTTTGCATTCCCCTCCAACAGGATCACGGTAAATCTTGCTCCTGCGAATACACGAAAGGAAAGTGCGGTATATGACCTACCTATCCTATTGAGTATACTTCAAAAGCACGGCGATCTGCCTACGCTTCCCGGTGACGCTGCATTTATAGGTGAGCTGTCGCTATATGGTGAGCTTCGTCCTGCCGCAGGTGTACTGCCTATGGCTATGGCAGCTCCCGAGCTTGGGATAAGGAAGCTGTTCTGCCCATCGGAAAATGCAAACGAGGCGTCGCTTGCGCCTAATATAGATGTTTATCCTCTCAATTCTCTCCACGAGCTGCTCGACCATCTTACGGGCAGATCGGAGATCAAGCCTGTACCTGAGTGGCAGCCTCAGGAGCAGCATACAAAGCTTTTGGATTATGCTGACGTAATGGGACAGGAATCGGCAAAGCGTGCTTTGGAGGTCGCTGCTGCCGGAGGTCACAATATACTGCTCATCGGTCCTCCCGGGTCCGGTAAAAGTATGCTTGCGTCAAGACTGCCGTCAATACTTCCGTCGATGACAAAGGCGGAATCACTTGAAACTACAAAAATATACTCGATCGCAGGTATGACTTCGAAATCAAACCCCATGATATTCACTCGTCCGTTCAGAGCTCCGCACCATACGGTATCGTCAACAGGTCTGTCCGGCGGCGGAAGAATACCTCGTCCGGGTGAAATATCTCTTGCACACAATGGTGTACTATTCCTCGATGAGTTTCCCGAATTTTCATCCGACTCGCTTGAGGTGCTGCGTCAGCCGCTTGAAAACGGCAGTGTCACCGTCACAAGAGTATCTGGTACTGTCACATTTCCCTCGAGATTCATGCTTGTATGTGCGATGAATCCATGCAGATGCGGCTGGTACGGTCATCCGTCAGGCAGATGCACATGCTCGGACAGAGCCGTTGAGCAGTATCAGTCGAAGATCTCCGGCCCTCTTGCCGACAGGATTGATCTTCACATCGACGTACCGAGTGTAAAATACGATGATCTCAGCCGACGCAAGCCTGCCGAAAGCTCGGAGACGATACGTGCAAGAGTCAATGAAGCGAGAGCACGTCAGATAAAGCGCTTTGAAGCTCTTGACGGTATAAGCTGTAACGCATATATTCCTCCGTCAATGATGAGCAAGCTGTGTCCGCTCGGCAAGGGTGCTGAGGATTTTATGCGCTCTGCCTTTACAAAGATGGGGCTGACAGCACGTTCTCATGACAGAATACTCAGAGTTTCACGAACGATCGCAGACATTGCAGGCTCTGAAACGATAGAGGTCGTTCATATTGCGGAGGCTGTGCAATACAGGTCTCTCGATAAGCGCAGAAGTGAAGCCTGAGCGTACTGATGTGTTGCACACGGGGAAATACACAACAGTTTTCCCGTGATGCTGTGGAAAAACCTGTGGATATTGTGGAAAACTCTGTGATTTAACCACATAACATTGTGGAACCACGGTTTTTCGTCATAAAAAAAGCAGGTATAATCTGTGGATAACCTGTTTTGCCTTATTTTGTATATTACAATTTGTATAATCAACATAAAAAGTGAGTGAGTTCAAAAAAGTGTCGTTTTATGACAAAAAAGCCGTTCACAGCTCATGGAACAGCTTTTTCGATAGTAATCTCGATCTGATTGACAGTATCTTTGACACTGTTTCGTCATCGGGAGATGAGTATACGCCCGAATGCTCCAAGGTGCTCCGTTTTGCAGGATGCGACCTCGAAAATGTCAAAGTCGTTATACTTGGACAGGATCCGTATCCTCAGCCTGGAGCTGCCACGGGCCGCTCCTTTGAGGTAGCAAGCATGAAGTCATGGACTGAGCCTATCAGACAGACCTCTCTACGAAATATTCTCAGAGCGATATATGCCGTATATAACGCTCCCTCTACGTACACTCAGATCAGAGACAAGATAAAATCAGGTGATTTTTCCATATTGCCGCCGAATGAATTGTTTGACGATCTTGAAGCACAGGGTGTTTTGTTTCTAAACACATATCTCACATGCCGCTGCGGTGCTCCTTTATCACATAAGGCTCTGTGGCAGCCTGTAGCCGACGCATTGATAAGATATATATCCGATCACAGAAGCGGCATATGCTGGTTTCTGTGGGGCAATGATGCAAAGCGCTATGCTTCTCTGATCACAAGCGGCAGGATATATGCGTCACGTCACCCAATGATGTGCGGAAGCTATAAGGATGATTTTTTGAAAAATCCCTGCTTTCGTGAGACCGCCGATATTATAGACTGGCGTGGAAGGAAAGTATAATATAAAGCTTCAGGGGATGGCCTGCACGGTCATCCCCTGAATTTATTATATAAGCTTTGGCACCTTGATATTCTTTTTCATCACAAGTGTACGTGACAGCGTGTACCTTGATTTCTGTGTGAACTCAAAGCCATGCTTTTTATAAAACGTCTGTGCCGTTTTATTGCATCTTGCAACATTCAGTCTCAGTGTGTCCTTTCCTTTCTCACGGTAAAACATTATCGCTTTTCCGATAAGCTGCGCTCCTATGCCCTTATGTCTATAATCCGGCTTTAAATACACCAGTGCTATATGACCTACTCCCTGTTCGTCACGCTGACGTGTATCAAGCAGCAGCATTCCGGCTGCCGTATTACCGTCGTAGACTATAAAGCCGCTCTCGTGATCTGCCTCTATTATGCCCTTAACGTTACGCAGGAAATTCTCCGGGTCATATTCATTGAGATTTCCGTAGATAGCATACCATGAATCCGAGCCGCACTCGTATATCTCACGATAGTCTCTGCTATAGTCAACATTTTTAAAGTAAAGATCGACTCCGTTTTTCGCATTCGGGTCAGATAGACCTGTACACGCACGATCGTCTATATCGGTAATTGTGACCTTGCCATCCTCATAGACTGCATAGGTCATAGCTGCATTTGAGGACAGCGGAGGTATCGTATCGAAGTTTACAGCGTAGTTGATAAGATATGCCTTTATTGCTCCACCATGGCTTACGATGGCTATGTTCTCGTTCTCATGCTTTCTCGCTACGGTGTCGATCAGCTCCTTGACACGTCTGCAAACGTCCATGTTTGATTCTCCACCCGGAGCTTTGAAATTTATGTAGTCCGTTTTGAACATATTGAATGTTTCCGGCATATCACAGCGTGAATTTGCCCACGGCATCGTTTCCATCTCACCGAGGTTTATCTCACGTAATCGTCTGTCATACTCGATGGGGATGTTGTTTGCATACGAGACAGCTTCAGCCGTACATCTTGCACGGTAGAGATCGCTGGAATATATCTTATTGAATCGGAACTCGGGTGACAGCTCACGAAGCCTTGCAAGCTGTTCCTCGCCCTTTGGCAGTACAAGTGTATCACACTGTCCCTGCCAGAATTTATAAAGATTGCCCTCCGACATAACATGGCGGATAAAACAGAATTTGGTCATTTTATACTTTCACAGCTCCTGTAAGCTCTGTTATTGAGCCTATGCCGTTCCTTTCAGCGTATTCTGCCAGCTCACCTACTATGCGCTTACATGCATATGGGTCTGCTATCGAAGCTGTGCCTACGGCTACTGCCGATGCGCCTGCAAGCATCATTTCGGCAGCATCCTCGCCTGTCATGACTCCACCCATACCGATAATTGGTATACCTACAGCTCTCGACACCTGATATACCATACGCACCGCTACAGGGAATACTGCCGGGCCTGACATACCTCCCATAATATTTCCCAGTATCGGCTTTCGTGTCTTTACATCTATTCTCATACCGAGCAATGTATTTATAAGCGACAGCGAATCTGCACCTGCCGCTTCCGCAGCCTTGGCTATCGATACTATATCGGTAACATTCGGAGAGAGCTTTACGATCACGGGCTTATTTCCCGACTTTGACTTAACAGCCTTAACTACCTCTGCTACCGATTCACATGATGTGCCGAATGCAAGTCCACCGGCTTTGACATTCGGGCATGAAACGTTGACCTCCAGCATATCAATATCCGTTTTTGAAAGCTTCCCAGCCATTTCGCCATACTCGCCGGGGGTATTTCCCGACATATTCGCAATGATGACTGTATCGAATTTCTTCAGGTACGGCAGCTCATCGGAGATGAATGCATCCACTCCCGGATTTTGGAGTCCTACGCTGTTTAGCATTCCCATGGGAGTTTCCGCTACACGCGGAGGCTTATTTCCTGCTCTCGGCTTCAATGTGAGTCCCTTTACGGACACTCCACCCAGTGCGGATATATCGTAATACGGTTCAAATTCATGACCGAAGCCAAACGTTCCAGATGCGGTTATGATAGGATTTTTGAACTCAACGCCGCATATGCTTACTCTCATATCAGTCATCGAATATCACTTCCTTTGCATCAAATACAGGGCCGTCCGCACATACCCTTTTATATGTAAAGCCGTCCTCTGTCTTAGCCTTGACCTTACAGGAGCATACGAGACATGTACCGAAGCCGCAGCCCATGCGCTCCTCCATCGAGATCATGCAGTCAACGTCATATCTTTCTGCCAGCTCCGCAAACGTTTTCAGCATTATCTTAGGGCCGCATACATATACAGCCGTATATTTGTTTTTCTTCATCAGCTCCTCTGCCGCCATAACAGCATAGCCGTTGAAGCCGTATGAACCGTCATCCGTTGAGACAACTACCTCTCCGCAGTGCTTTTTGAACTCATCCTCAAGCATTACCATAGCTGCTGTGCGAAACCCAAGTACTGTATCGCATTCCTTAAGCTGCTTTGCCGTGTACAGCATCGGAGGTACGCCTATACCACCTCCGGCAAGCAGCACCTTTCCCTCACGTGAGACGTCAAAGCCGTTACCAAGAGGGCCGAGGACATCTAAATCTTCTCCTGCACTTCGTCCTGCAAGCCAGTCTGTACCCTTGCCTCGCACCTCGAATATTATGGTGAGCTCGTCTCCGTCCACGCTGCAAATGGATATGGGGCGGCGAAGCATATTTCCCTCTCCGCACTTGATATGTACAAACTGTCCAGGCTTTGCCGCCGCTGTGATATCGGGTGCATTTATGACCATGCGATATGCGGCATCAGTAATTTTAGTGATGGATATTATCTTCACAGTAATTTCCCTTTCGTTTATACTCTTACACGATTTATATCATCTCTCATACGTATAGCCTCTGCTCTTGCGGCCTCTCCGTATGTTTCTCCGTTGTCTACCTTTTTCCATGCACACATGATCGCACGTGAGGAATTTACGATAGCTCCCCTGCCGTCCTTATCAAAGCCGCCGCGAAGGCCCTCTGCGCCTCCACCCTGTGCGCCGTAGCCGGGAACGAGGAAGAATGTGTTCTTCATTCTCTTACGCAGGATCGTCAGCTCCTCGGGATATGTTGCACCCACTACAGCGCCCACGTTATTGTAGCCGCAATCGGTTGGCACTTCTTCACCCCACTGTCTGACCATATCAGCCATCAGCTCATAGACCTTTCTTCCGTCTGCAAGCACCTGATCCTGAAGCTCACCCGAGGATTTGTTCGATGTTTTTACAAGTGCTATCATGCTTCGGTCATGTGCTGCACTCTGCTTTATGAAAGGTAAAACACCGTCGCTGCCCAAATAGGGATTTACCGTGATCGAATCTACATTATAGTCGCCATCCGGTGTAAGATAAGCCTCGGCATATGCATCTGCCGTTGCTCCTATGTCGCCTCGTTTTGCATCAAGGATAACATACATCCCCTTTTCATGTGCATAAGCGATCGTCTTCTGTAAGATCACCGCACCGTATGTACCTAACAGCTCATAATATGCCGACTGAGGCTTGACCGCAGGCACTATATCACACAGTGCATCAATAAGTGTCTTATTGAACTCCAGGATAGCATCACCTGCGTTATCGTACTTGGCACGTACATGCTCCGGCACGTATTCTATACGTGCATCGAGTCCTGCAACGCTGGCATTGTCCATTGCATCTATTTTAGCGATCAGTTTTGCGATTGACATGTGATCTTACCTCCACAAATTGTATATTTTACACGTCCGCGCAGCTTCATGCCGTCATACGGACAGTTATGGTTTTTCGATTTGAATTTTGCGGTATCGACTGTCCATTCCTCATCGGGATCTGCAATGCATATATCAGCCGCAGCTCCCAGTCTCAGAGTTCCCGCATCTATACCCATGATGCTTGCAGGAGCGGCAGTAAGCTTATACAATACGTCCTTTAGCGGCATATGTCCTGCATGGTATAGGTATGTCAGTGACATTGCAAGCGAGGTCTCCAGACCTACGATCCCACTTGGAGCTTTGACAAGTCCACGTGACTTTTCCTCTGCACTGTGAGGTGCATGATCTGTTGCGATAACATCTATCGTACCGTCCTTTAAGCCCTCAATCACAGCATTCACATCATTTTGATCACCGAGCGGAGGGTTCATCTTTGCATTTGCACCATGAGTCAGCACCGTCTCATCTGTAAGTGAGAAGTAATGCGGCCCTGTTTCCGCTGTCACCTTTACACCTCGTATCTTTGCGGCACGTATGATCTCAACTGAGCTTGCCGTGCTGACGTGGCAGATGTGTACCTTAGCATCAAGTATCTCCGCAAGAGTGATATTTCTCGCTACCGCAAGTGCCTCGGATTCGTCGGGGATACCCGGCACGCCGAGCTTATATGAGACTTCGCCCTCATTTACAGCTCCGCCGTTTGCAAGGTCGCTGTCCTCACAATGAGCAAGCAGCGGTACACCGAGCTGATTTGCTTTCAGCAGTGCCGTTCGCATGAATCGTGAATTTCTCACGTCCTTACCATCATCGGAAAATGCACCTGCTCCTGCTGCATACAGAGCATCGAAGTCGCATAGCTCCTGTCCGTTCTGTCCTACCGTTATAGCAGCAACAGGTATGACATGAGCGTAGGCTTCTGTCTCTGCTACATATTTTATCGTCTCGGGGCTGTCTGCGACAGGTATCGTATTCGGCATAGCGGCAACCGTAGTAAAGCCTCCGTAGGCTGCTGCAAGTGTACCCGAGCCGATATCCTCTTTATATGTCAAGCCCGGATCACGAAGATGGACATGGATATCGACAAGTCCGGGCAGCACAAGCTTCCCCGAGGCATCTATCACCTCATCGGGTATCTGATCCGGGTGAAGGCTCAGTCCGATATCCGCAATTATACCGTCGGAAATATACATGTCACCGACCATATCAAGTCCGCCTGCCACATCTATGATACGTCCGTTACGTATAAGTATATTCAAAAGCCGCTCTCCTTTCGTTTGTTTATTTGACGTCTATATTTATTCCGTTGACCTCAATGCCGTTGTCGGCATTTATCATCACATATTTATGACCGTCTATTATGCGTGTTTCCACAAGATAGCTCTTTTCGGGATTTACTGTTATCTTCACATCAGGTGTTACCACCTCAAAACGTCTGCTGTCGATTATATTATTCGGATTCAGCACCGCTCCCGTACCGAAATGCTCATCGCATTTTGCGGTAAAATCACTGACTGTCTTTTCGGAAACGCCGTTTTTCTCAAGCATTCGCCCTATTTCCTTTGAGGTTATCTCAGGTGGCTCCGCTTCCCTGCTGTCCTTATGCTGCTCCAGCAGCTCATACACCTGCTCATGCACCGTCTGCACTATATCAAAGCTCATATCCTCGCTGAGTGCATCTGTAAAGGCATCGGTGAACAGATCTCGCTGCTCGGAAGCTGACATAGGAGGCTCTGTGTGGAACACGGCATCGATGAAATCCTGATGTATATCGTCTGCGCTGCGTGAATAATACAGTGCATTGTATATATTTGCAGCTCTGTCATCAAAGGCAGGGAACATAAATCCCAGCTCGGGAGCTGACACTATGAGTGCCTCGTCACGGCTGTGGAATGCATTCTCATCAACACAGTAGCTAAGCTCCGGAGACGTTTTCTTTACCGGGCAGATGCTGCATATGATGTATGAGAACACCTCGTCCGATGCATCGGCATCGTTTTCACCGTCAACGCCCTTATGTATCACGTCATACTTATCGAATGCCGTAAGGATCAGGTAGCCGCTCTCCGTATCTATACGCTCTATGATCTTCTGATAAAACCTGTTCATAAGCTCGCTGTCCTTGAGAGCGGTATCTCTCATAGCCATAAGCAGCTTATGCTCCTCACTATCCGTGACCTGCTCGTTACTAAAGCATATGTCGATCAGATTTTTACCCTGAGTGCCCGAAAGCACCTTTTTGAGCAGGCTCAGAAACTTTTCACTCTCCGTTTCCGGCAAAAGACTAAGTGCAGAGTCTATATATGATACTATTTCCTTATTATTGTTAACAAAGCAGCCGTAAATTCGCCCGATATTTGATTTTGACGGGTTGAATCGGCGTCTGATCTCACCGATCTCTTTTTGATTCATGTAATAAACTATCCTTTCTATGCTATATGCGTATAAATAGAGTATATCATATTTTTTTGCATCAATCAAGAACATAAAGTCCATATATCAAAAAGCTTTCGAAGATATCGGATCGTTCCCCGACACCTCGAAAGCCTTTGCATCACTATTCTGTTTTACCGCCCAGCTTCAGCAGAAGATATATTTTCGGATAATTCTTTTCAAGCTCCTCCGCTCCGTTCTGCTCAAGCACACGTTCTGCATGCTCCACAAGCGCATCAAAATACTCCTGTAAGGTTGACGTCTCCAACTTTATAGCTTCACTGTCAAGTATTCGGGAAAGCAGACTCATCATATACTTTGATTTCTCATCCGTCTGCCCACCCTTGTAGCATTCCCGATAGATGTATCTGAGCGTGGCATCCTCACGTGAAAGCAGCATATCATACGGATCAAGCTGTGAGCTGAGAGGATCATCTTTTCTCCCTCCGTTTTCTACAACTTTGTTCAGCAGCTCCTCTTCGCTTGGCCTCGTTTTCAGATACTCTTCGGCATCACGATCGCATTCTTTCTTCAGCTCGTCAACTATATCATCGTTATCTACCAATGCTATCAGCTTCGATGGGAATTTCTCCTTTATACTCTCATAATACTTCTCTCCGTCCATCGGCTCCCAGTATTCTGTCACCTCATTGCTGTAGATATCAAATGTTATCGCCGCAGGGTACGAGCTGCCGCCATTCTTTTTCATTACACCGTCTACATAGTTGTATGTCTGATACCGCACCTGAAGATAAATCGTAATACTGTCCTCGGTGCTGCTTTCATGCAGGATCTTGTGAGCCTCGGTAAAAAATTCTCCGACCGCATGACGCGGCTCGTCATGCGATAATATCGCATCCCTTATCGCTTTCTCCTTTTCGTACATCGCCTTCGTATCCGATATGGCTGTATCATTATTTTTATCCGTCTCATCTGCTCCCGTGAATGTACATGATACCGCAGCTGCTACGATAATTATCACCATTATCAGTGTCACCGCAAGCATCCTCGGCTTTTTTGCTATCAGCGACACACGCTCACGCAGCCCTTTCTTTCCCATTGTCATGGTCGTAGTGCAGCACAGCAGCTCCTTTGCGGTGATGCTGCCGACTGTGGCTTTTACAAGCAGCTTGCCGTAATCTATGCGCTCCGATTCACCCAGCTTTATAAGTGTGCTCTCATCACATGCAAGCTCACAGTCACGTTTTGACAGTACTGCTGCCAACCAGACCAGAGGATTATACCAATGTAAGCAAAGACAAAGCATACGCACGACCGACCAGATATGATCACCATGACTATAGTGAGTCAGCTCATGTGTAATAATATACTCTGCTTCCTTTCCCTCATACCTTTCGGGCATATACACCGACGGCTTTACTATGCCGTACAAGCATGCAGATGACACCTCATTCGTAGTAAAAATACTGAGCTTTTCATCTGACCTTATTTGCTTTCTGTCCTTTCTCAGTCGAAGCGAAAAGCTGACATTTGAAATTATCACGCATGTCATGAATGCAGCTGCACCTGTAAGCCATATTGTCTTTATTATCGCACCACGATCTGTCACCTTTACAGTATGATCGTCATACATGTAGGTATAGCTCACCTCGACATACTCAGGTATATCCTGTAGCTGAATATTTTCAGGTACGATCACATCCTCCGAATATGTGCTCTCCTTATTTTCCGGTAGCATGTTCAGTACGCTGATCGCACTTGACGATATCTGGAACGGTATCAGCAGTCGTATTGCCACTATGAGCCACAATCCGTATTGCAGTCTTAAGGATATCTTCCCCTTAAATATGTACCTTACCGCTGTGATAAGCAATATCATCAGCGACGACGTTATGATAAACTCAGTCATTTTTCTCCTCGGCTTTCTTCAATATCTCATACAGCTCGTCGATATCCTCTCTCGTCAAGGAATTTTCCTCAACAAGCATATTCATCATCATTCCGACACTTCCGCGGTACACACGGCTCAATAACGACCTTGTTTCCTCCATCGCAGCTGCCTCACGTGTTACCGCAGGATAGTACTCTCGAGCCTTGACTCCCTCTTTATAATACACGGCACCCTTGTGCTCCATTCTGCCGAGCATCGTCGTCACCGTGCTTTTCGACCATCCGACAGTTTCTCTCATCCTGTGTACTATTTGCATTAGCGTACACGGTGAATTACTCCAAATAAACTCCATGATCTTTCATTCACTTGCATTCAACGACACACTGTCCATAGCTTTCCCCTCTTTCGTACTACAACTGTAAACCTATTGTAGCACATTGGTTTACTATTGTCAACCATTTTATATAAAATAAAACCGTACACACATGTACGGTTTTATTGATCTGTTTTTCACTTTTGCACGTCAGCTATACTGTATTGACATATTTTATTATCGGAAAACGCTGTGATGCTTATGCTCGGTCAAATATAAAGCTCTCCAGTGCTTTTTTACATGCAGCTTCATCGACAAGGAAGCTTACTCCGTGAGTAGCACCCTTTACTATCACCATCTGCTTTTTTGACGCACACGCTTTGTAGTTTTCGTATGTCATCTCCACCGGTACGAAATCATCTGCATCACCGTGTACGAACAGCACCGGGATGCTTGTATTCTCAAGTGACCTCATGGCAGAGCAATCCAGCATACTGAAGCCCTTTATCCTGCATATGAGCTCCATCAGGTAGAGCAGTGGGTATTTTGGCACATGCATTCTTTGCATCGTGAGTCCTATAATATCCCATGGACGTGTATATCCGCAGTCGGCGATTATCCCTCTTACCGTATTCGGGAGCGGGAGGTCAGCTGCCATCAGAACTGTCGCCGCACCCATAGACATACCGTCAAGATATATCTCCATATCCGAGCCGAAGCGATCATACGCATAGCTTGCCCATTCAAGGCAATCATAGCGTTCCTTTGAGCCGTAGCAAATATATTTGCCCTCGCTCTCACCGTGAGCACGCTGAGTAACGAACAGCATGTTGAGGTTCAGCGAATGGAAGTATTCTGCCGCACAGCTGAAGTCGGTAAAGCTTTGGCTTCTGTAGCCATGAAGCATTATTACGAGCTTCTTCGAGCCGTTGCTCGGCAGATAATGCCCTACAAGCTTTAGTCCGTCCTTGCTTGTGATGCAGACCTCTTCCATCTTTTGCTGCATTATCCACTTTCCACCCTCTTCTATCCTGTCGGCATAGTTGCTCCATGAATTTGTTTTCTTTTTCTTATTCTCATAGCTTCTTGAGAATGCAATATAAAATGATACGTATGCTCCTGCGATGCACATGATCACAAGGATCGATAATATAAGGATGATATGACCGATCAATATATGACCCTCTTTCAGCTTCTATACAATAAATCCCGAGCAGACGACCATATCACCGTTGTACAGTACTGCCGACTGACCCGGAGCAGGTGCTCTGACCGGCTCGATGAACTCGAGCTCAAAGCAGCTGTCATCGTATTTTGCAAGCACAGCCTGTGAAAAGGTTGCGCTGTGACGTACTCTAACGCTGTATTCCTTTCCTATCTGCGGCTGTTCGTCTATCAGCAGATTCGGGCATTCCGCACGTACTGTGCTCTTATATACTCCGCTGCCCTTTGACAGTGTTACAGTGTTGTGCTCTCTGTCTATCTTCGATACGAACATGCGCTCTCCGAACGAGATACCCAAGCCTCGTCTCATTCCGATAGTATAATGATGTATTCCCTTATGACGTCCGAGGATATTGCCGTCCTCGTCTATGAAATTACCCTCCGGCATATTTTCTCCACGGCTTTCGATGTAAGCGGCGTGATCTCCCTCGGGTATAAAGCATATCTCCATGCTGTCCGGCTTTGATGCAGCCTTAAGTCCCGCTTTTGCCGCAAGGCAGCGCACCTCATCCTTATTTTCCACCTCGCCAAGTGGGAAAATTATTCTCGGCAGAAGCTTACGTGGGAGTCTGCACAGCATATAGGTCTGATCGTTTCTCGATCTTGCTTTCGGTCGGAGAAGTCTGCCGTTTTCCGTCCTTGCATAATGACCTGTTGCAACATATTGTGCGCCTATTTTATCCGCTATCGCAAATAATTCACGGAATTTCACCGTTGGGTTGCACACTACGCACGGATTAGGTGTTTTTCCGTCCAAATATGAATCCACGAACGGCTTGCACACGTGCTTTTCTATTTTTTCTTTGATATTAACTGCTTCAAAGCTTATTCCGAGCGTTTTTGCGGCATCTCGTGCATCCTCCGCACCGCCCAGACCTATATCGAGGAACACTCCGTGAATCTCAAAGCCCTTTTCTCTCAGCAATAGGGCAGCGGCGGCGCTGTCCACGCCGCCCGATAATCCCAATACGACCTTATTCATCTTAATTAAAAACGCTTCTTAAGCTCTGCCCAGCCCTGCGGTGCATAGAATCTGTGACCGCCGTCACCGATAACCAGTGTGAGGTTTTCGGATGCGCCGAGCTTATCATATATAGCCTTGACCTCTTCATAGCCTGCCTTTACACCGTGGAGCGGGAAGATCGGATCCTCACGTCCGCAAACGATAACGAGAGGACGCGGAGCGATAAGGAGTGCGAGATCCTGCATTTCAAAGTACTTAAGGTAGCCCGGTATGTAATTGCACTGGCAGTGATGCATAGCAAAGATGGAATCCTTGATCGTGCAGAAAGCGCACGACGGCATAGCTGCTGCTATTCTCGGCTCTACGCATGTCGTATAATATGTAGCTGTACCGCCGCCGGAGTTACCCATAATAGCGATATTATCTGTATCGATCTCGGGAAATTCCTTACACGCTGTGATAAGCTGACCTACGTCGAATGCTCTTTCGCCGATCGTCGTTCTTCCGAGCAGAAGAGCCTGCATTGACGGATGATGACATCTGCCTCCGTCTGTCTTGATATTTCCCTCAAGCTCACCGAAGCATCTCTGCTCCATAGCGATAGCTGCATAGCCCTCTCTTACAGCCTGGATAGCAAAGTCACGATCACCTGCGATAGTTTCTTCATCGCCCGGGAACTTTGCAATGCCGATAGAGATATGCATACCTGTGGAATGGCCCTGCAAACAGATTACCGTCTTCAATTTATTGCCGCTTCCTATCATGCCCTTAGGCAGGAGAAGATGTGCAGGTACAAAGAATTTCGGCTCTGTCTCAAATTTGAAGTATATCTCATCGTAATTCGGGTTTGATTTATCTATAAATTCAACGATAGGCTTTGCCTCCGTCTGCACCTCGGGGATACCGAGAAGCTCACGGAATTTTTCTCCCATTGCCTTGCGCTGTGCTTCAATATCCTTGTCAGGATCGAATTTTAAAAGTCTCGGAGCGTTTATACACAGATCCATATGGAGGTCTGTTACAGAATAATCAGCCATTATTTTCAATACCTTCCTTCTTAACAAATGTCACTAGAATTATAGCATATTGCCATATACAATTCAAGCAATTATTTCCGTCATATCATACTATAATAAGCATCTATCGATGCCTTGAGCTTTTCAGCCACATCCGACGTCGGAACGTCGCCCATCTGTGCTCCCGCACCTGTCAAGCTTCCTCCTCCGCCGAGGCGCTCGAGGATCACCTGAACATTTATCTGTCCGAGCGATCGGCCTGAAATATGAGTCGTGTTATTATTGCGATAAATCACAAATGACGCCTGTATTCCTGCGATATTCAAAAGCTCATCCGCAGCCTGTGCCGCTACCGGACGATCTACGTTATCTGCCGAATACGCTATCGTTATGTTATTTCTGTATCTCACTGCTGTGCGTATTATATCGCACCTTGCAAGGTAGCTGCCCATGTCATTCTGGAATAGCCTCTTTACCTCTATCGTATCGGCTCCGGCACGTCTGACATATGCGGCAGCTTCAAATGTACGCACTCCCGTTTTCATGGTGAAGTTCTTCGTATCAAGCGTTATACCTGCAAGCATACACTCTGCTTCGACACGCAGGATATCATTCGGTGCTACAAGATACTGTAATATCTCCGTCAGCAGCTCACATGCGGAGGATGCATACGGCTCGTGCAGGTTCAGAGATGAGTTTTCTATATAGTCTGCCGCACGTCTGTGGTGATCTATAACGACTATCTTTCCGACCATAGCCAACAGCTCGGGTACCTCCACGTAATCCGGTCTGTTCGTGTCCACTACCACAAGGAGCGTATCATTATTTACGATCTCCATCGCTTCATCACGTGTTATGAACGCATCCGCATACTCCTGCGATTCCATGAGCTTATCATACAATATTCTCGCAGATGAGGCATTCGTATCAAACACTATCTTACATGGCTTACCGAGCTTTCGGCACGCACATGCGACTCCTACCGATGCACCTATGGAATCCATATCCGAGAAGCGATGTCCCATAACAAGTACTCTTGAGGATGTATTTATAAGATCCTCTATCGCATGAGCCATTACTCTCGATTTTACCTTTGTTCTCTTCTCTACCTCTCGGCTCATGCCGCCGAAGAATTCGTAGGACTGATCGTTCTTTATAACGACCTGATCTCCGCCTCGTGACAATGCCATATCGAGTGCAAGTCTTGCGTTGGTCACGCAGTCAAAATATGTGCTGCCGCCGTGACCGATACCGATGCTTATAGTCGGAGGAATATTTCCCGGGCTTTTTATCGCCTTTACAGACTCGAGTATATCGAACTTACTGGAAACGAATGCGTTGAGATATCGTTCCTCGAAAATGTATATATACTTATCTCTGTCATTTTTAAAGAATATTCCCGATGCGGTATCCTTCCACTCGTTTATTTTCGCATCGATGCTTGCCATGAGCAAAAACTGGTCGTGAGACGTCGTGCTTTTTACCAGCTCATCGTAATTATCTAACTGAATGATCGCCAATACGGGCTTTGTCAGCTCAAGCTCCTGAGCCAACGCTTCCTGCTCCGTGATGTCGATGAAGAACAGTGTCGCCAGTGTTTCATAATTATTGCTGCTTGACGGAGGTATGATCGAGCCGCAAACTCTGTATATCTGATCTCCTATACTTGTTATAACACCCTCGCTGTTTTTCTCTCTCAGCCAATCGAGAGAGAAATCCTCTATAAGGCTTCCTATCTTGAAGCCGAACCACTGTGTCTGGTCACCCCTTACTCCCGTGAAGTGTGAGTTGCACCAAATAACCTCTTCACTGTCAAGATTTACGACAGCCGCAGGTAATGGGAAATCCGACAGAACGTTTTCCGACGTAGCATCAAATTTTACTGTCACCGCTTCCATATACTTTATTATCTCGCGTTTTCTTCTTTTCTGCATACGTATATGGAGAATATATGTGATCGTAACAGTGACGACCTCGATCGCACCAAGCCAATACTGTCCGGACGTGAAGCTCAGGAGGGCAAACACTGCCAGCACCACAAATACCATCCGGAATTTTGGCTCAATTAATCTTGAAAATCCATTGCTTTTCATGCCGATATTGCCTTTCTTTTTACTTAATATATCCATTATATCAAATGCTTGGATAAAATACAACATTAAAATTTTTAATGTTTCCGCATTGAGCAAAAATTTCTTGCCAAAAGCGCATAACTACTGTATAATAGATGATGTATAAATATATTTTTACTACAAAGGAGTATCATTTAAGACGATGAACCACAATAGCAACAAAAAAGGAAAGCTGAACCTGCCTGTTCAGTCGATCGTATTGTTTATAATTTCGGCATTACTGGCTGTACTCGCCCTTTTTATGTATAATCAAATCTTTTCCTTCGATTTCGGTATCACCTTCATCACATGTGCAGCCGTCGGATGTCTGATATACGGACTGCTCTTCATTTTCGCCTCCCGTAACAAGCTCATAAAGCTCATATGCAAGGTTATATTTATCCTGCTTCTCGTTTTCGTTATATCATTTGCAGCCGTAACTGCAATTATCGCAGTCAACGGTCAGACAGATACTATGGATGCACCTCACACTGCCGAGGATGGAATTACCGATTACGCTGTAGTATTCGGAGCAAGAGTTTACGGCGAGCGTCCGTCACTCTCACTCAGGAGCAGAATGGATGCAGCCGGCGAATATCTTCAGGATAATCCGTCTGTATACGCTATTCTTTCCGGCGGCATGGGCGAGGGTGAATCGGTCACCGAGGCCGAAGCCATGAAGAAATATATATCTGCAAGATACATCATACTGACCTCACACTTTCTCCCGGAGGAAAGCTCCACAGATACCGAGGAAAATGTAAAGTATTCCAAGCAGATCATGGACGAACGCGGCGGAGAGTACACTGTCACAGCTATTTCCAACGGTTTCCACCTGTACAGGATAAAGACTCTTTTCGCACGTGAGGGTATCGACGATGTCTACTGTGTCGCAGCACCGTCTCCGAACGCTTCAATGGCTATATCAATGTATATCAGAGAGTACTTTGCAGTCATCGCAATGTGGCTTGGCATTTAATTTTACAAATAATTCATCACGATAAAGGAGCAAACCAACTTATATGCTTGAAAAAGTAAAACAAATAGACGAACGTTACAGAAAGATCGAAGAGGAACTCACAAGGGAAGATATATTCAGCGATCCCCCTACAATGTCAAAGCTGATGAAGGAGCAAAAGGAGCTTGCACCTATAGTTGAAGCATACCGTGCATACGTCGCTGCCGAGGATACGCTAAAGGAATCCGAGGAGCTTCTGTCAGGCAAGCTCGATGCTGATTTTCGTGAGCTCGTACAGGAGGAAGCTAACGAAGCGCGAAAGGAGATAGCACGTCTAGAGCACGAGCTGCGTGTGCTTCTCATTCCTAAGGATCCGGATGACGACAAAAACGTAATAGTTGAGATACGCGGCGGCGTGGGCGGTGAAGAGGCTGCACTGTTTGCGGCTGTACTGTACCGTATGTATTCGATGTATGCAGAGCGTAAGCGCTGGAAGACAGAGGTCATAAGCCTCAATGAGACTGAGATCGGCGGCATAAAGGAGATAAGCTTCTCCGTTGACGGTGCCGGAGCGTACTCCAGACTCAAATTTGAAAGCGGCATCCACCGTGTACAGCGTGTTCCGGAGACTGAGGCAGGAGGCAGGATCCACACCTCTGCCGCATCCGTTGCCGTTCTTCCGGAGGCAGACGAGGTAGATATCGAGATCAACCCGAATGATCTTCAGATAGACACATACCGTTCCGGCGGTGCAGGCGGTCAGCACGTAAACAAGACGGAATCCGCTATCCGTATCACTCATCTGCCTACGGGCGTAGTTGTAGAGTGTCAGGATGAGCGCAGTCAGTATAAGAATAAGGATAAGGCCATGAAGGTGCTCCGCTCCAGGCTTCTCGAAGCAAAGCGTGAGGAGCAGAACTCACAGATCGCTCAAAACAGGCGCAGTCAGGTCGGCTCAGGTGACCGAAGCGAACGTATTCGCACCTACAATTACCCTCAGGGTCGTGTGACGGATCATCGTATAGGCTTAACGCTGCACAAGCTCGATGCTATCATCTCAGGTGATCTTGACGAGGTGATTGATGCTTTGATAGCCGCCGATCAGGCAGCAAAGCTTGCCGGCAGTGAGGAATAAGCCGTATATCCTGCTGTCATGATTTGACAAGTATTATTTTTCGTGATACTATAAATACAGTTTCAATAATTCAAGAGGTCTTACAAATGGATAAAAAAGCTTGCTTCAGAACGTCTATCGGCGGACAGGCACTGCTTGAGGGCATCATGATGCGCGGACCGGAAAAGCAGAGTATAGTCGTTCGCAAATCCGACGGTTCATTTGTCGTAAAGACAGAGCCGATCAAGATGATATCGCAAAAATACAAAATATTTAAGCTGCCATTCATTCGCGGCCCGATCAATTTCTTTTATTCCATGAAGGATGGCGTAAGTGCGCTCATGTATTCGGCAGATATCGCATTCGACGATATGCCGGAGGAGGATTATAAGCCGGGATTTCTTGAAAGGAAGCTCGGCAGAAAAAAGGCTGACGAAATTGCGATGACGATCTCTCTCGTGCTTGGCATCGCTCTCCCCGTAGCCTTATTCATACTCCTGCCCACGCTCATCGCAGGACTTTTCGATGATGCGATAACGGGCGTATGGAGAAGTCTTTTCGAGGGTCTCATACGCTTGATAATATTTTTTATATTTATCGCAGGCACATCACGAATGAAGGACATCAAAAGAACGTATATGTTCCACGGCGCAGAGCATAAGACCATATACTGCTACGAAAATGCACTGCCGCTCACGGTAGAAAACGTGAGGAAATTTCCTAAGGAGCATCCTCGCTGCGGCACGAGCTTCCTGTTCGTCGTTATGATAGTCAGTATACTCGTATTTGCATTCGTGACATGGTCAAACCCTCTGATACGTATGCTTCTGCGTCTGCTCCTGCTCCCCATTGTCGTAGGCATAAGCTATGAATTCAACCGTGCCGTAGGACGTCACGATAATACATTTACAAAGATATTGCGTGCTCCCGGTTTGGCATTTCAAAAATTCACCACCATCGAACCTGACGATTGTATGATAGAGGTAGCAATAGAAGCACTCAAAAATGTCATTCCCGAAGAGGAAGGCTCCGACAAATGGTAATAACATAAGGAAGTGTACAGATATGGCTAAAGAATCAAAAAAGAATCAGCAGATAGTATATAAAGTGGCAGAGGATCGTGACAAAGCACTTAACGAAACGCTTGCCAAAATAGAAAAGGACTACGGCAAGGGTGCTATAATGCGTCTCGGAGACAATGCCAACATGCAGGTCGAATTCATTCCCACAGGCTCGATAGGTCTTGATATCGCACTCGGTATCGGAGGCATACCAAAGGGAAGGATCGTTGAGATATTCGGTCCGGAATCCTCCGGTAAGACGACCGTAGCACTTCATATTGCAGCTCAGGTGCAGAAAAGGGGCGGTATCGCTGCGTTTATCGATGCCGAACATGCACTTGATCCGGTCTATGCACGTGCGCTCGGAGTAGATATAGATTCTCTTCTCGTTTCTCAGCCCGACAGCGGTGAGCAGGGTCTTGAGATCACAGAGGCACTCGTTCGCAGTGCGGCGGTAGATCTTATCGTCGTTGACTCCGTTGCGGCGCTCGTTCCCAGAACCGAGATCGAGGGTGAAATGGGCGATGCTAACGTCGGACTTCACGCAAGGCTCATGTCTCAGGCGCTCAGAAAGCTCGCAGGTGCTATAGGCAAGACAAATTGTACAGTAATATTTATAAATCAGCTTCGTGAAAAGATCGGCGGTATGTCATACGGTCCATCGGAAACCACCACAGGCGGACGTGCGCTGAGATTCTATGCCAGCGTAAGACTCGATGTTCGCAGGATCAGCTATGTAAAGGATGCCGATACAAACGTAGGTAACCACGTGCTTGTAAAGGTAGTTAAAAATAAGGTTGCTCCCCCATTTAAGACCTGCCAGTTTGACATCATGTACGGCAAGGGCATATCAAGACTCGGAGAGCTTGTGGACATGGGAGAATCTCTCGGCTTCGTCAAGAAGAGCGGCTCATGGTTCTCACTCGGTGATGAGCGTATGGGTCAGGGACGTGACAAGGCTATACTATTCCTTGCAGACAATCCGGATAAGGCTGACGAGCTGGAAGAGAAGATACGCACCTCATATAAGCCGTCCGATATGACAACCGACGATGACGGTGGAGACCTCTTCGATGACGAGGAATAAGAATATAGATCCAACGAACGAGACTGCCGCATTTCAAAAGGCAGTTGCTATCCTCGCACGAGGCTCAAGGTGTGAAAATGAGCTATTCGTAAAGCTGACCGAATACGGCTTTAATGAAGAGGCTGCCGCCTATGCATTGTCCGAATGCATCAAAAAGCATTATCTGGACGATTTCGAATACGCCTCGGCAGTAGCTCAGCGAATGTCGGCAAAGGGCAGCGGAGTATATAAGGTCAGAGAGTACCTGAAGGCCAAGGGAGTAAAGTCGGACGCTATCGAATATGCCATGCGTGACTACGAGGTAGACGAGAGAAAGATCATGCGTGTTCTCGAAACATACCTCCATGGCAATCGTGATTTCGACGATCTCAGACGTGCCCGTGCGATGCTGTACAGACGAGGCTACCGTCCCGATGAGATAAGTGCTGCCATCAAAAGGCTTGAAAGCTCGGATATATCGGATGAATAGCTATAATACACATACATTAACTATAATCGTAAAAGGAGATAGATAAAATGAAAGTTATCCTTCAGCAGGATGTAAAGGGTCAGGGTAAAAAGGGTGAGCTTATAAACGTATCAGACGGATATGCAAGAAACTTTCTTCTCCCCAGAAAGCTGGCAGTAGAAGCAACACAGGATGCTATCAATTCCATAAAGATCCGTGACGAGGCTGAAAAGCGCCGTCTCGCTATTGAAAAGAATGCCGCCGAGGAGCTTGGCAGGAAGCTCGCAGGTATGCCTGTAAAGATCACGGCGAAGGCAGGCGCTAACGGTAAGCTGTTCGGTGCGATAACCTCTAAGGAGATCGCAGAAAAGCTTAAGGAGCAGCACAAGGTAGAGATAGATCATAAGAAGATCGTAGTAGACGAGCCTATCAAAGCATTCGGCTCTTACGAGATCAAAGTAAAGCTTTTCCCCGAAATTTCAGGCACATTATATGTACATGTAACGGAATAATTTTAATATATTTATCGGAGGTACTAATATGGCAAGCGTAAATTGGCTCGAATTATCACCTGAAGAATTTATCGATCGCCGTGCGGAATGTCCCATATGCTACATGCCGTATGGTCTTGCGGAATGCCATGGTTCGTACAGCAACATGGGAGACGACTGGTTTCCTGTATCTAAGATATGCACACAGGCTGCGGAAAGAAACGGCGGCATAGTCGCTCCGTATTTCGCATGGCATGTTGATGAAGAGCCCGAGTTCAACTGGTCACTTCGTGGCTGCGGTATGGGCGATTATATCTGTGCATCGATCCCGGCATACATGTTTTTCCACAACATATTGTATCATCTGCGTGCATTCGACGCTCGCGGCTTCAAGGCTGTACTGCTTGTATCCGGTCACGCAGTGCAGGGTACCAATCACGATATAAATCTAATGATAGACTACTATAAGCGTAAGACAGGCAGTCCTATACAGGCTGAGTACTTCTGCTACTTTGAGCTGTTTGAGAAAGAGCTGTTCCCCGGAATATCTTTCGATCATGGAGGTGACATGGAGACAGCATTAACATATGCTGCAAATCCGAAGCATGCGCCTATTCATCTGCTCGGCAAGGAGATGCGTTATCCCGAGATCGGCGGCGGAAACGGCAGCAACAGAGTCGGATATAATTCTCCTAAGAGCTTTGTAAATGACGCTTCCAGAGCAGACGCTCTGATGGAGCTCGGCAACAAGGCAATGGAATATCTGACAGATAGACTGGCTGCAAAGGCAAAGGCTCTTTATGATGCCTATGTTGAGCCCGAGGTACGTCCGACAGCTCCGAATTACTACGAAACAGAGGAGATCTGGACATCATTTGAAAAGATCACAAGCAGATACTGGAAAACAAACGTCACTTGGGATGAATACAGTGAAAACCGTGAGCATCCCGAATTCCCGGGCTGGGATTGGTTTATGAACAAAAAATAAATCGCAGCCTGTCGATAAAAAATTGTATTGTATTAAAAAGCCGTCTTGACAAAGGCGGCTTTTTAATGTAGAATAAAGAATGCCATATGGGGGCGTACCGGTTTCGACGGGGATGCTGAAGTATGGATAGCGGGCAGCGGGGCGGGGCGCTATAAACACCTGCAATTATAAATTAACTAACAACACAAATTACAGAGCAACAGCTCTTGCTGCGTAATTAAACGCAGCCGTCCATCCCGGAGGGACTACGGACCGGGGTCGGGTGTCAAAAAACCCGCTTAGATCGGGGAGTAGTGAACGTGAACATGCTAAGCTTTGCACATGTCACGCATAATGAAGCTACCGAAGCATGCAGCCTGTTTGTCGGCGTCATGACAAGGGAAGCCTCGAAGTAATATTCGGGAAAAAGATAAACTGCGCCCGGAGAAGTCCATGTGGATACGTTTTCGGACAGGGGTTCAACTCCCCTCGCCTCCACCAGAAAAAATTAATAAAAACCATAATAAAAACAAGGTTAAACTCATATTTAGCCTTGTTTTTTATTTATTTTGTAACCTTTTTAAGATGTTCTAAAACGTAAAAAGCATGCATTTAAACACACTTTTGATAACCGTGTCGGATTTCACGTTGCATTTTCTCGCAAAAAGTTCCTCGTCCCTGATATCCGTAACGAAAGGCTATGGTTCACGCTGTTTGAAGCAGCAGTACACGTTGACAACAGAATAGTATTCCGATTCAAAGGTGGAACGAAAATAGAGATTTGCGCTGAATAAGCCACTTTTTTTATCTTTTCATTTTGAAAAGGTTTTCCGCATTGCAATGAGCGATCTTTTCTTTATCCTCGTCACCGATGGGTGCATTTTGGATGAACGATTTAGCATCTTGATTGGAAATAAAGGGAAAGTCTACGCTGTGGATGATACGGTCTACGCCTAGCACTTCCATACAAAATTTCAGTTGAGGGTAATCGAAAATACCGCTGGGGGTAACATATACATTCTGACGGAAAGTGTCTGTGATGGAGCGATTCAGTTTCGTAACCGTTTGTGGTAACGCTTGATCCAGACGAGACAAAAAGAACGGCACCATCTCACCCCAATGACCGACTACGAGTTGCAGCTTTGGAAATTTCTCAAATACACCGGACAGGATCATACGCAGTACTTGAATGCCGGCTTCGTGATGCCAGCCCCAACCATAAAGAGAAAGACGTGCACTAAGCCGGTCGCCCAAGCCATCATAATAGCATTTCTGCACGGTCGTCATGGGCGCTGCAGGATGGATATAGATCGGGACTGCTAATGCTTCTGTGGCCTCCAAGACAGGAGTAAATTGCTTATCATCCAAAAATTTCTCTTTTCCGGTGGGCCTGCCTGCCAAAATTGCTCCCTGAAAGCCAAGCTTATTTACAGCTCTTTCAAGTTCTCCTGCGGCAGCTTCCGGAGCTGACCACGGCAGTACAGCAAATGCACCGAAACGGTCGGGATGCATCTTCACAGTTTGCGCCAACTCATTGTTGGCCTCTCTTACAACAGATGCCGCTTCTTTCTCCGGCAAAAGCCCGGAGCAAACCGGTGCGGACAATATCTGCGTAGTGATACCATACTTATCCATGTCTGCAAGGCGCGTTTCAACATCTCCATACAGCTTCATATCCGGGAAATAGGGCAGCTTCGGTGAACCGGCACAGCCGGTACGGACTGCATCTTCAGAAGGATATTTTGCAAGTGCATGAGTTAGCGTTTTTAGAGGAATATGTTCTTCCAATGTAATTATTTTCATTGTATCATTTCTCCTTTCACCCAAACTTGCTTTATCCTTGCAATATCAGTAATTTCTCTGTCGGGTCTGCCATCCACAAGCAACATCGTGGCAGGCTGACCGAGTGCGATCCTTCCCGCCTTTATGCCAAACACTTCTGCGTTTTTACCGGTTGCAGCCGTAAGCGCTTCGATCGGGGTCATGCCGGCTTTTACCAGCAGCTTCATTTCGTAATGCAAGGTATCTCCATAACCAACACCGGGAGCGAAATTACCGGTATTGGCATCGGTGGCTGCCAGAATAGACACGCCGCAATCGTGCAACAGTCTCACGGCATTCTCGGCATTTTGATAGTCCGTAGTTTCATATCCGCCACGTCCGCTGTGAGCAAAGGTTTCCATCATCACAAGAGTAGGTGCCACTGCTATTCTCTTCTCTGCGATGATTTTCGCCAGTTCTTTCGGAAATACTTCCTTCATAGGCACATGGAGCAGAATATCTGCACCTGCATCCACTGCTTGGCGCACCGTGGCAACCTCAGTGGCATGAACAGCAACTTTCAAACCTTTTGCATGAGCGGCTTTCACGATACCTCGAAGTGCTGATCTGCCGATGGAAAGAGGGTTAAACAGCAGAACCTTAATGTATCTTGCACCGTTTGCCACTGTTTTCTCCACATAGCTTTTCGGATTCATTATCACACCCATAGCCATTCCTGCGGAACCGACTATCTCAAGCTGTCTTGAGGATCCTATCAGATCGGCAGATGCGCTGACATCGCAGGTGGCAGTGATTCCGTTTTTCAGCATAGCCTCCACATGGGCGGTGGTTCCCATATGCGTATGGGCATCGATCAAACCCGGCATAAGAAAGCCCTCACCGCACTCCGCAGGATCACATTCTTGAATGGAAGTGACGATACCATTTTCAATTGTGACAGCCGCACCTTTCCATACCTTTTCGCCGTCAAAAAGTGAGTATTTCAGTTTAATCATCGGACTTCTCCACATTGACAAGCTCGCTGTGCTTCATTACCACTCCAAACAAATTGCTAAAGACCAGATAATTAGCTCGGACAGTTACCTTGTCACCAACAGACACTTTGCGGTAATGGTCATCGGTGGGAAAAATCGTCAAAGCATAGGTCTGCCCGCCTACACAATCGGAAATCTCAATAGAGGGCTTGTTATGCACATCCGGACCAACCTTGACGGCAACGCCGGTGACTTCGAAACGTTTATCTTCATATATAGCCAATGCACCATGCAGATCTGCACTGAACATTTCAGACAGAGAACGCACATCAAAGGGAGCTTTTTGGGGCAGGATGGGCATAGGCTGGGTTTCGATCTTATGAGTTTTCATAGAAGATGGATGCTTAGGGTAAAAAATCAAAGGTTCGTTCATCAAGATTTCCTCCTCAATTAAGCCAAAGACATAACTCCATCGGTAAATACGAAGTTACGCATACCTTTGCCTCCGATTTTGTCTGCATCCAGAGCAGTTTCGATCCGAACAATATCCTCGGCAGACAGTTCAATCTTCAGTGCATCGATAGATTCCTGCAGATGAGCAGGATTGGTGGTTCCAATCAAGCTCTGGACATGATCGTACTTGGAAAGACTCCAAGCCAAAGCCAACTGCGAAAGTGTCGCACCCTTTTCGTCGGCTATCTCCTTGACCTTACGAACCATGGCAAGATTTTGTTCCCGATGCTCCGGAGCCAGCAGACCACGTCCCATTCTGGAATCCACAGGCGCATTCAGGAAATTGTCGTTCAGCAGGCCGTGACCTACTGTGCCGAAGGCAAGAACCTTTACCCCCAGCTCTTTGGCAGCTGCAATCAGTTCCTTTTCAATACTGCGGTTCAGAAGCGAATACTCCATTTCCACTGTGTGGATTGGGTGCACAGCGCATGCACGGCGCAAAGTTTCGGCATCTACCATGGAAAGACCGATGTGCTTCACATAGCCGGCCTTTACCTGATCAGCGATTGCGCCTACCAGTTCCTCTACCGGAATAGTAGTATCCTGCCTGGCAGGCTGGTACAGGTCAATGTAGTCAAGACCCAGACGGCGCAGAGAGTATGTCAGATGGCCTTTTACATTATGGGGTTTTACATCCAAACCATAGATGCCGCCCTCAGGTGAAGGCAGTACGCCGAACTTGACGGACAGGAAGTAATTGTCATGGTTTACACCTTTCAATGCCTGTCCCACGATCAGCTCGCTTTCACTGCTGTTGTAAAATTCACCGGTGTTGAACAGGGTAATGCCTGCATCCAGTGCGGCGTGAATGGTCTTTACGGAATTTTCGGGATTACGCACGATGGACATTCCCATAGTGCCAAGTCCAAGGCGATTCAGATTGATCATAGTATTTCCTCCTTAGAAACTTACTGTTCTTTTGTTGCCGGAAAAGCCCTCAAAGGTAGCAGTGGCATCCTTAAAATACAGCACCTGCATATTGCCATCATCAGCAGCATAGGTTTTCTTCATAAAAGGATATGCATCCAGCATAGTCTGCCGTGTTTCGCTTCTGTCATCCTCCATCAGCTTTCCTGCGATCCGAACCCACTCGCCATCGATGCAGGCGCAAACCTCCACCTTTGGATTTGTCTCGATCTGTTTGGAAACAGGCTTGCACTTACCGGTCATGACACACAGCTTGCCGTCAA
>CAYWVF010000012.1:0-72207 GCA_964461815.1 uncultured Oscillospiraceae bacterium | reverse complement strand
ATTGCTTTACGGAATACTGCTTGACCGAATGAGCTTGTCTGCCAAGAACAAAGAAGGATTTACCGACCGCTACGGCGATGTGTTCGTATATTGCACACTCAAAGATATATGCGAAACATTTTCCTGCGGACACGATAAAGCCACAAAGATGCTAAAGGAATTGGAACGGTACGGACTTATCAGCCGTCTGCAACAAGGCAAAGGCAGACCCGCACGCATTTATGTGCATAAATTCATCACAGAACCGTAGTGTGCGACTTTTTCGCATTAAAGACTGCGGCTTTATAGCAAGAAACAATACTTAGGTTAATAACTTACTTACCGAAGAAAAGATATATACAAAAATTAAAGTGAGGTACTTACAATGACAGAAAGAATAGAAAATATAAAATAAATTGTAAAAAAAGTGTGATTATTTGTTATCTATTGAAGGAGTGGCGTCTTGATAATTTATATCATATATGTTATAATTTACGCATGAGCGTGTGGAAAATGTATGATATATAAAGGAATGATGCAGTATGAAAGTTGTATTACAAGAGCTTACAAAAAAATTCCCGAACAGAAATAAAAAATTGCATGATGATGTTATAGCCGTTAATGATTTCAGCTTTGAGATACCTGACGGAAAGCTTGTCGGATTATTGGGTCCATCGGGATGTGGTAAGAGTACAACACTTAATCTTATCTGCGGACTTTTAAAGCCTACAAGTGGAAAAATATTCTTTGGTGATGACGATGTAACGAAGCTCCCACCGGAAAATAGGGGAGTAGGACTTGTTTTTCAGAATTATGCGCTTTATCCTCATCTGACGGTAAAGCAAAATATAATGTTTCCGCTTGAAAATCTCAAGGGCAAGGATAAGCTTACAAAAGCGGAAATGGAAAAAAGAGCATGTGATATAGCGAAGCTTGTCCAGATCGATGAACTCATGGACAGAAAACCGAGCGAGCTGTCGGGTGGTCAGCAGCAGCGTGTTGCGATAGCACGTGCGCTTGTAAAGATGCCGAAGGTGCTGCTTTTGGATGAGCCGTTGTCAAATCTTGATGCAAGACTGAGACTTCAAACAAGAGAAGAAATAAAGCGTATACAAAAGGAGACAGGCATAACTACGGTATTCGTAACTCACGATCAGGATGAGGCAATGAGCATATCCGATATAATAGTCGTTATGAAGGATGGCGTGGTTCAGCAGATCGATCAGCCGCAGGTAGTATATGATGAGCCGGTAAATATGTTTGTAGCAAAATTCCTGGGCACACCACCGATCAATATATTTGAGGGCAGTGTCAAGGATGGGAAGCTGTTTATCGGAGATGAGGACGTGCTTGACTGCAAAAATATGTCCGACCAAGAGGTATACATAGGAATACGTCCGGAAGGCTTCGTAATGAAGGATGACGGCAGACTTTCATGTGCTTTAAACAGACTTGAGGTCATGGGGCGTGATGTGAGCATCGTATCAACACATAAAAATTGCTGCGCTCCGACAATACGCTCGATTATCAGTGCCGAAAACAAAGTCGATCTTTCATCAAAGACAGTAAGGTTTGATTTGAAAGCAAACAAGGTTTTTGTATTCTCAAAGGATACGGAAGAACGTATTTTGTTTGATATTGTTTGATCTTTACGTCACGACATTTCTCATTAATACGAACATGGGATCTGTGATGAAGACAGTACGCAGATCCGATTGAAGGAGGTCGCTTTGCAAAGGCAAAGTGGATTATTGATATGGATAATAAAAATGCAAAGGCGTGGCTGTATCTACTCCCGTCATTGATATTTCTCGGTGTATTTATGGTATACCCACTTATCGATGTATTTATATATTCGTTTGAGGAAGGCTTTAATTCCGCTTCTCAGGTATATTTCGATATCGGTATCTATAATTATTCCTACGTTTTACGTGACCCGTATTTCCTGCAAGCACTGAAGAATACCTTTATAATGGTAATTATTACAGTGCCGATCTCAACAGGGCTTGCGTTGCTTATATCGATAGGACTCAGCTCGATAAAGCCCCTTCGAAATATGTATCAGACAATATACTTCCTGCCATACGTTACCAATACTCTGGCGGTAGGTTTGGTATTTATGATACTGTTCAAGAAAACTCCGTATTCTGACGGACTTGTAAATCTTGTTATAAATTGGTTCGGCGGAAGTTCAGTAGATTTTATTGGAGGACCGTATTGGGCGAAGATGTTTGTGCTGTGCTTTTATACGATCTGGATCGTTATGCCGTTTAAAATTCTTATCTTGACAAGTGCTCTTGCATCTGTAAATCAGGATTATTATAATGCGGCAAAGGTAGACGGCACATCAAAATTCAGAATTTTCAGAAAGATCACACTGCCTATGATCTCACCGATGATTTTTTATCTTGTCATTACAGGCTTTATAGGTGCATTCAAAGCATATAGCGATGCAGTTGCACTGTTTGGTACAAACCTGAATGCAGCGGAGATGAATACCATCGTCGGATATATTTACGATATGCTGTATGGTGACAGCGGTGGATATCCGTCATATGCATCGGCAGCTGCGATAATACTTTTTGTTATCGTTCTGACTATCACGTGCATTAATTTACGTATCAGCAAAAAGCACGTGCATCATTGAACATAGATATAAAGTTTGAAAATTTTTTCAAACTTCGTTTTTGCGACTTTTTGCAATGAAATGTTCGATCATTTTCAATTGTGTGAAGATACCGCAAATTTCGAAGAAAGGATATATGCTTTGCATAGCAAAGCAGGGCTGAAAATATGGATTTCGAAAAAATAGAGAAAAATGCAAGAACTCGAAAAAGAGTAACAAATACCGTAATATACGTACTTTTGTCGATATGGGCTATTATTGTACTATTCCCGTTTTATTGGATGCTCCTGACGTCTGTTAAGAGCTATTCAACATATAACTCGGAATATATACCTAAATTCATTACACTTTCTCCAACCTTACAAAATTATATCGATGCGTTTACATCGGTAAATCTTGCCGATTACTTTCTAAACACACTCATCTTTACGATAGCAACAACGGCAATAATGCTTATAGTTATTATTCCGGCGGCATTTGCATTTGCGAGACTCGACTTTAAAGGTAAGAATATCATCTTTACGCTTTATCTGGCGTTGATGATGATACCAAATGAGCTTGTAATAATTACAAACTTTGTGACGATCACGAATTTGAATCTGCGTAATACCTTTCTCGGCTTGATATTGCCTTCGATCACATCGGTATTTTACATATACCTCTTGAAGGAAAATTTCGCACAAATCCCTGACGGGCTTTACTATGCGGCGAAGGTGGACGGTACGTCGGACTTAAAATATTTGTTAAAGGTAATGATACCGATCTGCAAGCCGACAATAGTTACGATAACTATACTCAAGGTCATTGAATGCTGGAACTCATATGTATGGCCTCGCCTTATTACAGATGATGAAGCCTATTTCCTTGTATCGAATGGTATACAGGAGATACGTGAAAACGGCTTCGGACGCGAAAATATCCCTGCGATGATGGCAGCTGTAGTTGTAATATCAGTGCCATTGATTGTATTGTTTTTGATATTCCGTAATAAGATCATGGAGGGCGTTGCGAGAGGAGGAACAAAGGGATGATCAGAAAATATTTATCCGTTTTACTTACAGTTTGCACGATAATTCTCATGTTATCAGGCTGTCACGGTTCAAAGAGTCTGCCGGAATTTGAGATACCCGAGGAATTTGATACATCCAGAGAATACAGGATCACATTCTGGGCGAAGAATGATACTAATAAGACACAGGCCGACATATATGAAAGAGCGATTTTGAATTTTGAAAGGCTTTATCCCAATATAAGAATAAGCCTTCGACTCTATACCGATTATTCGAAAATATTTAATGATGTAATTACAAATCTTTCCACCAATACGACTCCAAATGTGTGTATCACATATCCGGATCATATTTCAACATATTTGGCAGGCGTGAATACAGTTGTCCCGCTCGAAGAACTGTTTGAGGATGAAGAATACGGACTTGGAGGAAGTAAGCTGCGCTTTGATGCACCGACTAAGGATGAAATAATCCCTAAATTCCTGGACGAATGCTTGATAAACGGCAAATATTATGCTATGCCGTTTATGCGCTCGACAGAAGCATGCTATGTGAACAAAACATACGTAGAGGCTCTGGGCTTTGAGCTGCCCGAAACATTGACATGGGACTTTGTGTGGGAGGTCTCCGAGGCTGCAATGGCACAGGACGATGAGGGAAATTATCTTGTGAACGGTCAAAAAGTAATGATCCCATTCATCTATAAATCTACGGATAATATGATGATACAGGCGTTAAAGCAGCAGGATGCAAACTATTCTACGCCCGAAGGTGACATATTGCTCTTTAATGATACAACAAAGAAGTTCCTGTATACTGTATCGGATCATGCAAAAACAGGTGCGTTCTCGACATTTAAAATATCGAGCTATCCTGCGAACTTCCTTAATGCCGGACAGTGTATTTTTGCTGTAGATTCCACAGCAGGTGCTACATGGATGGGAACAGATGCACCGCTGTCTGATATTAGTGAGGAGAATCTGGTAGAATTTGAAACAGCGGTCATGACGATACCACAGTTTGATACGGAAAATCCTAAAATGATATCACAAGGTCCGTCGTTATGCGTGTTTAATAAGAGCGACAGTCAAGAGGTCATGGCTTCATGGCTGTTTGCACAGTATCTTTTGACAAATGATGTTCAGATATCTTATGCACAGACAGAGGGCTATGTCCCTGTCACATCGAAAGCACAGGAATCAGAGGAATACATTAACTATATATCGAGAATGGGTGAGGATAACAGCTTTTACTATGATGTAAAGATCAAAGCGTCAAAGCTTTTGATGAATAATGTCGATAATACATTCGTAACGCCTGTATTCAGAGGCTCGGCTTCGCTCAGAGAGGCTGCGGGTCAGATGATCGAATCTGTCGTAAAATCGACGAGAAGAAATGAAGCGATAAACGAGTCGTATATGACAAAGCTGTTTTACAGTGTAAATTCGCTTTATCGTCTGGATCAGAGCGGCACGGCAACACCGGTAAAAGCAAGCTTTGGAAGATTACCACTGGCATCAAAGATCCTGCTTCTGGCATTGATAGCAGCATGGGCTGTGATGGTCATAAGTCTTTTTTACGATGCATCAAAAAAGCGAAAAAATTAGAATAAACGACGGTGAGTTATTGACGTTTTGTATATTGACTTATGTAGGGTTTAGAGTATAATATGTACTGTGATTCTAAGAAACATAAAAAGGAGAAACAGAAAATGAAAAAGTTATTGGCATTAGTGCTTGCATTGACAATGGTATTTGCACTTGTCGGATGCACAGAGAACACAGCTAAAGATGATCCTTCCAAGAAGTCAGAAGGCGTTATGACATATGCTGAATATGCAGAAGCAGCTCTTGAGAGCGAGGTTACGATTGAAGCATACGTTCAGGCAAAGCAGAGCTGGTATGACGGTGCAGCAACATTCTATGTACAGGATACAGACGGTGCATATTTTCTCTATAATATGCCTTGCTCCGAAGAAGATTTTGCTAAGATCGTAGAGGGTACAAAGCTCAAGGTCACAGGCTATAAGACTGAGTGGGCAGGCGAGGTCGAGATAATTGATGCAACATATGAGATCCTCGACGGCAAATATGTAGCAGAAGTACAGGATGTTACAGATCTTCTCGGCACAGATGAGCTTATAGAAAAGCAGAATATGAAGGCCGCATTTAAGGGCATGACGATCGAACCCTCAACAGATGCTAACGGTAATGAAGCAGCATTCCTTTATGCTTGGGACGGTTCCGGCGCAGAGGGTACTGATTCCGATCTGTACTTTAATGCTTCCGTTAATGGCAATACATACACATTTGTAGTTGAGTACTGGGACTGCGATGCTAACGGCGTATGCGGTGCAGACACAGACGTATATAAGGCTGTACAGGGCTTGAATATCGGCGATACAGTTGATATCGAAGGCTTCCTGTATTGGTACGAGGGTGTTCAGACACACGTTTCATCAGTTACAGTTAAGTAAGACAGAAAATAGTACGATACCCCATGAAATAATTAAGCTTATTTCATGGGGTATTTTTATTGCCTGTATACGAGAAAATAACCACAGCATCCACCGGGGAAAACCTTTAGTATAATTAAGCTTCAGGTGATTGTCGTCAAGGCAGCAGAATTTTTTGTCGATGCTGATATTGCATATGTTCCTTTAAACATCTTTAGCTGATCTTCGACGTGATGTAATGTGGCAGTGTATTTGTACAGATGATAATGTAATCTGCACATGCTTTTTCAAGATCACGTGCCGCAGCTGATATGAGCTCAATATTTTTAGCCCAGTTTCCACTTGTCAGACATTCTTCCACTTCGGCAAAATCTACGCTGTAAAGAAGTGCTTTTGCAGAATGAAAGCCGCCAAGCTTCTGCTTAATGATTCCGTTTATGATTTGATAATATATAGCTGTGCTCTCCCAGCTAATTCCGCATATCAAACCAATCTTTTTCATTTTAAGCCTCTATCGTAAATCATAATTGCCTTAACTACAGACAGCATAAAGGTATGTTGACCTTATCTGTCTGCTACTGCATAAATATTTGTTTCCCATGCGGGAATGTAGGGATGATGTCTGAGGTATAATTTGTAGGATGAGTCGATACTGTGTATTTTGAGTATCAGCTTGAGAAAGTCATGTGTTTTGTGATATGCACTGACGGCAAGCTTCGGATGACAGCGCTTAATAGTATTTTTCCCTCCGTCAAGTGCTTCATGCTCAGCACCCTCGACATCCATTTTTATGTATGTAATATCCGAATCACCGACAATATTATCAATTGTATTGACAGATATATTGTATTTTTTCGATGTTTCCACGTCGATCGCTTCATCCGGAGTGATACAGCCTGCACGTCCACCGCCACCGGAAAAGCTCAAACTCCCACAGTGATCCCATATACCGATATTTTCACATCTCATATCATGAAGCTGTGATGCGGTTTGCAAAAGCTTGCTGAAATTCTTCTTGTCAGGCTCAACGGCAATTATTTGCTTGTAGGAGTTTTTTGTCTGAGCTGCAAATTCCTTTGCCGTATCTCCATTGTAAGCACCCAGATCAAGAAAAACTTCGGATGTGCCGAAATGTAAAATAGAGGAGAATATCTCATCTCTGCTTGTTTCACATGATCGCAGCTCCAATACGTCACCACTGAGCTTGTATTTCAGGACAGTTTCAAATACTTTTTTTGACTGCTCATCGGCAAGAATATTGTAAGCATAGCTTAAATCATTTTTATTATCATGGACCCAATCGGGAGTCAGAATTTCACCGCCGAAGAGGGGAAGATCCGGTGCATAGAGCGGATGCCTGTATGCATAGTCAGTGATTTTTGCGATCAATTCGTCCTCAAATGCCGCAAAAGCAAGAAGAATTATAAAGTCATCGTATTTTTTGCATAAATCACTGTATTTTTGTACCAGGTACCCGTGAAATGTATGCCCACGGACAAATTCGTCACTTGCAAAAATATCCAATACAGGTATATTGAATTGCTCACAAAGCAAAAGCAACTTGTCCGCACCATTGCCCATTCCGTAGATTACTATAGGAAGAGTAGAGCATTGAAGTGTTTCCCATATATAATTCATAGAATGATCTCCGTATATTGTTAGTTTTTTTATCAAATCATGTTTTTACTTTAATTGCGATATCTAAAATTAATACCTGAGGAACAAAACTCCTGTGGATAATCGATTCGAAAAACGAGGAAACAGTAAGGTCGTTATAACGAGATTATTGGATATGGTAATCGTTATATATTCTTTTGTATATACAAATAGAAATAACTGTTCCGACAATGAGGCACAAAAAAAGAATGATAAAAGCAACTAAGAGACTAAATATACTCGCTATTCATGCTACCAAAAACCATAGTGAATACATCTTGAATATATTTCCAACCTCTTTGTTATACTGCTTCACGTCGACAATTTGTGATGCATGTACATATTTAAAGGGAAGAAAATTTATAGGCTTTTTGAAGTTTTGTGCATGTGCACCAATAAGGTAAAATATCAGTGCCGTACCGCATAGTACTAAAAATGAAACGAAAAACATGGTTTATCCTCTCCAAATTTAAAAATATCAAATTCATTATATCACTGTTTTGCGATATCTGCAATCCTTTTCTGCAATAAAATCAGTGAAAAAATCAAGTAGATCGATTAAGTAAATCAGATAGCATAAGAAATATTTCGAATTGCTGTGCTTTTGTATTGCAGCACTGTCATATTGAATTTGCACTTGAAAGAGACTATAGATATCGGACAGTTCTAAAAAACTACGCAGAAGTTTTTACATAAAGAAAGTGAATGCTTTTTAAGGATCTGAGTTTCACGGTTGCCATTCACCGGATCGAAGCCCGGCACGGAAGATCCGATTTGGAGAGAAACAGAAGCGTGAGTGCGAGATGACTTCTTGATAGAGAACAAAAAAGTCATCGCAAGCGATACAAAGCTTGCGATGACATGGTCCGAGTAGCGGGACTTGAACCCACGGCCCCTTGAACCCCATTCAAGTACTCTACCAAACTGAGCTACACCCGGAATTAAAGCTTTATTAGTATACATCATATTTCATGATTTGTCAAGCCCTTTTTATAAATTCTTTGAAATTGTCGGCAAACGCATAAAAGAGCTTATAGCTTTGCGAATCACTTCGATGACATCTTTTTAAGCCTTTACAACTTGATCGATAAAAAACAAGCTTCAAGATGTTGGTTTAAAACATCTTGAAGCTTAAATTATCAGAATAAATCGTTATGTACAGCGTCGAGAGAGTAGCGACACTTGGGATCGGGGACACGGTCTAACCATAAGCCGTTCGTAAAGTCCGGGATCGCAACAGGCATACTTCCGAGTGCGATCGAATCCTCACTGAGTGCGGCGATGCTCATCCATGCTGCTGCATCGTATGCATCAATAGGAGTATTTCTGTTGTACTTGATGCTCTCGATAAACGCACGCTGAACGAGGTAATCCATACCGTCGTGACCGCCTTGAATACCTTCATTTTTATACCATTGCCACAGCGGATGCTCATACTTTGTACGATATTCATCGAAGCATTCCCATGCATGCTCGACAGGACTTACGCCTTCGATGTAGATCCTGTTACCATCCTCCATGTAAATACCCTCTGTACCCTGTACACAGAGCTCACGTGAATATGGACGAGGAAGTGTCGTATCAAGGTTTAATGTAATTGTCTCACCGTGAGCAGTCTTAATAACAGTGGTTATGACGTCGCCCTGATTCCAGTGACGCTTTGCAGGTTCACTGTCCTCACCGAACATTTTTGCTGCACGAGCATTGAGACCACGGGACTTACAAGCTGTAGCTGTAAGCGTCAGAAGTCTATTGCCACGGTTTATATTCAGCATATTACAGATAGGACCAAGCTCGTGAGTGGGGTAGTTCTCACAATTTCTATGATAATAATGGAATGTACGGTAATGCTTTTCCTGGATCCTTGCTATAAGACCGTGACTCAGGTCATGACCGTAAGCACCCTGCATGTGAACGACCTCGCCGAATACGCCTTGCTTTATCATGTTGAGAAGTGCAAGCTCATTTCTGCCGTAGCAGCAGTTTTCGAGCATCATGCATGGTACGCCTGTTTTCTCATATGTACGTACAAGCTTCCAGCAATCCTCTACAGAGCAAGCTCCACCGACTTCAAATGCGACATATTTGCCTGCATTCATACAATCGACTGCAACATTGATATGATCCAACCATGCAGTGCAGAGAAGAAGTCCCTGTATATCGTCTCTCTTGAGAATATCGTGATAGTCCGTATATTTAGCAGGCTCTGCTTTACCTGCTCCCGTAATGACAGCGGCAGCAGCGTCACAATTAGCGGCAACCTTATCACATACCGCAACTACATCAACGTCATCCATACCTGCCAGCAGCGGCAGCATACCCTGACCTCTGTAGTTGTATCCGACAAAAGCTATTCTTACACGTTCAGACATTTTTTGTTCCTCCAATCAAAATAAATCGTTATGGACAGCGTCAAGTGAGTAGCGGCACTTCGGATCGGGTTTGCGATCAAGCCACATACCGTTTGTAAAATCCGGGATGGCAACAGGAATACTGCCCATTGAAATGGACTGCTCGCTGAGGCATGTAATGCTCATCCATGTTGCTGCATCGTATACATCTATAGGAGGAAGCTTGTTTTCCTTTACACTTTCGATGAATGCACGCTGTACAAGGTAGTCCATACCGCCGTGACCACCCTTGACACCTGCATTTTTGAACCACTTCCAAAGCGGATGCTCATATTCATCCACATATTTCTGAAGTGATTCCCACTCGTATTCAGCCCAACCGCCACTCGGGGAACGATCCTCGATAACGATTTTATCGGCAAGCTCTACAGCGATACCGAGAGTACCCTGCACATGCAGCTCTCTGGAGTATCCACGTGGGAGTGAACAGTCGTGCTTAAGAAGAATTGTTTCTCCGTGAGCACATTTTATCATTGTTGTAGTAACGTCACCCTGGTTCCAGTCCATCTTTGCGTATTCGGAGTCATTACCTCTATGCTTTATTGCCCATTCATGAAGACCGAGGCTCTTTGTAGACATGGATGTAAGTGTCATGAGTCTGTTGCCGCGGTTTATATTCAACATATTGCAGATAGGACCAAGCTCATGTGTAGGATAAAGCTCACCGTTTCTATGCTGGAAATTACGGAAACGGTAATGTCTGGTTTCAAGACCTGTAACGACTTCGCTTCTGAGGTCATGACCGTAAGCACCCTGCATGTGTGTAAGAGTACCGAATATGCCCTGCTTTATCATATTGAGAAGTGCAAGCTCAAGCTCTCCGTAGCAGCAGTTTTCGAGCATCATGCACCATGTGCCTGTTTCCTCGTAAGCACGTACAAGCTCCCAGCATTCCTCAATAGAGGATGCGCCGCCAACTTCAAATGCAGTGTACTTTCCTGCGCGCATTGCAGCAGCAGCGATCTTTGCATGAGTCTGCCATGATGTAGCGATGATAACAGCTTCGATATCATCACGCTTGAGAAGCTCTCTGTAGTCTGTGTAACCGGTTGCTTCAAAATTGCGCTTTTCTTTTATTATGTTGAGACCTTCCTGAACTCTATCCTCATAAAGATCACAAACCGCAAGGACATCAACGTCGTCCATCTCAAGTATAAGCTTTAACACGCCACAGCCGCGGCCGCCGAGACCGAGAAAACCTATCTTTACCTTATCTTTCATAAGCTTTGACTCCTTTTGTAATTTTTTATCATATCTATGTGCTTATGTTACTGACCATAGCAAAAAATACATATAATGAATTGCAACATTATTCTATCGCATTTGAATTACGATGTCAAGGAAATAATCGTCATTTGTGCAGAAGGTTATTTACAACAGATTCATCGGGGAATACGACAGCTGTCGAGTAGTCTGTGTAAAAGACCATGCCGGTCTTACCTCCGGGCTGACGTGATACGAAGCGAGCCTTTGTGTAGTCGACACTTATTTTGTCACCCTTGCGTGCGGAGGAATTGTATGCTGCGATCATACATGCTTCCTCAAGCGTCTGTGCATCGGGCTCGGTGCCTTCACATTTTATTATAACATGTGATCCATGGCTTCGCTGTACGTGTACCCAGTAGTCACTTTTTGATGCTATTTTGAAGGTGAGCTCCTCATTCTGGCGGTTATTTCTTCCGGCATAGATAGTATAGCCTGAGCTCGAAGTGTATTCAAGCGGGGGTATAGGTCGCTCGGACTTCTTTTTCTGCTTTGAAGATTGATTTTTTGCCCACTTTTGTGATGCATAGCCGTTGTGGAACAATTCTTCACGTATCTCGTTAAGCTCTGACGGAGATGATACTCTTGACAGCTCATCAAGCACGCTTGATAGATAATCGATTTCCCGTTCACCGTTGGATATCAGCTCAAGCAGCATCTTTTCGGCGTTTTTTGCTCTTGCATACTTCTTGTAGGCTATCTGAGCATTATGATGAGGTGAGTATCTGACGTCAAATTTTACTGTATATGTTGGATAGTTGCCGTTTTCATCGGGCTCGGCATAAAAATCGGTCAAAACAGCTTCGGCAGGACGTCCTTGAAGCATATGGAGATTTGCGGTGATCAGATCACCCTCACGCTTAAAATGATCACGTTTTTTCGCGGTTAGGAGTTCTTCTTTTTGAGCTGCTACCTTTTTTACAAGCTTTGATCGTGATGATTCAACAGCCTTGACGATGCTTTGCGAACGCTGACGTATATGCTGCTCAGCTTCTCTCTTAGAATAAAATTCATCAAGCAGACCACAGAAGCTGTCGCATAAGCGCACCTCACGAACACCCTCATACTGTCGGATCGCAGTGTAGCAGAAGTCCACGGGAACAAGCGATTCACGTCCGTTTGCCTCTGCTTTGCGTTCAAGTATCATGTATGGAGCAACCTTACCGCTCTTTATATCGTTCATTATAGCGCAGATCTCACGCTCAAGCTTGAGCCGTATAGACGGACCAAGCTCCATGAACCTTTCGGATATATTGCCTGTAACACGGTAGGAGACCTCACGACACATCATCGGTGACAGCCATGAAAATCTGTCAAGAAGCCATTTGTCCAATGTGGTATCCGCAGGCTCATTGAGTATTTTGTCTGCTATTATCTCTTCTGTGCATTCTCCGAGCCTGAGCTTTTTCATAGGAGACGGTTCACGGTAAAAAAGTCCGGGAAGTATCTGCCTGGTCGGAGACATCTCGGCATCAACACGCTTCAGACAGTCGATTATGCGGTTTTCACCGTCAACTAAAATTATGTTAGAGTAACGTCCCATAAGCTCCGCTACGATCCTTTTTCTTGACGGTTCGCCAAGCTCGTCGGTACAGTCAAATTCAAAGGATGCTATTCTGTCCTCCTGAGGCTGAGTTATGCGAACGAGCTTCGAGCCTTGAAAATGCTTACGCATAAGCATACAAAACATAGGTGGACTTTGAGGATTCTCACGTGGCGCAGATGTAAAGTGAAGCCTCGGTGCATTCGATGAAGCGGAAAGCAGAAGTTTTTTCGAGCCTTGCTTGCCATGAAATGACAATATAAGCTCATCACGTTCGGGCTGAGCGATCTTATCAAGCCTTGCACCATCCAAAAGCGCATTCATCTCTGATATTACAGAGTGTATAAAAATAGTATCAAATGCCATAATGTTATAATCCTTTGATGTTGGGTACGAATTTACTTTGTTGTATCAAAATGTTGTCGAATTTTTCGGATATTATTTTTTCAAGCACATGACAAACAGGGTGCTCGGTATTAAAATGACCTGCATCTACAGCACATATGCCCAAATAGTCGGCATCGAGCAGAGTGTTATATTTAAGATCGGAGGAAACAAACGCATCACACCCGAATTCAACGGCACTCATCATATAATCACCGCAGGCACCGCCGCCGACTGCTACAAGGCTGATCTCGTTATCTACATCGGTAAACCTTATCGCTGGAGTACCCAAGGTATCGGATACATGTTTAACGAAATCTTTAGAGCTCATGGGAGCATCGAGATAACCGTAGCGGAGGAGACCGGCACTCTTGGGTACGATGCCTATGTGACGAAGTCCGATTGCTTCTGCCAACGCATCGTTAACACCTCCGGCTGCAACATCAAGATTCGTATGCATGCATATTGCCGAGATATTATTTTTTATTAGCATCTGAACGATATCGCCTGTGTTACTTCCTGTTTTCACGTTATAAAGCGGCTTGAATATTACAGGATGATGTGAAACTATCAAATCTGCCTTTGCAGCTATTGCTTCACGAACGGAGGCAACGGAAATGTCAAGCGTTACAAGTATTTTCTTTACCTCAGAATCTGCATTACCTACTATGAGCCCTACATTATCCCAGCCCTCTGCATCTTCTACAGGTGCGAAGCTTTCGAGGATCGACAGTATGTCTTTTACTTTTGTCATTATTTCACCAGTTTTCTAAGTTTTTCCGCAAGCTGAGTAAGCTCCGTTACGTTGTTGCCGGATCTCGCTTCTTTTTCAACGGAACGTATAATTTTGGATAAATATTCGTTCTTGTATTCAGATTTACAATCTATCAGTGCACGACTGACACGCTCGTAGAGCGGATCGATCAGGTCGGCACTATCGGCACCGAAGAGGACTTCCATGACAGTGTATATCCTGCCGCTCTCGTATGCAAGCATTTCGCGGCTTATGCGAAATCCCATGCGGTACAGTCTTGCTCTGAGCCTTGAAGCGTTGGACATAGGCTGAAGAATAAATTTTGTATCGCAGACAGGAATATCGGACAGAATATCGGCTATCGTCTCGCCACCCATACCGGCGATAATAACGATATCTATGTCGTCGAGCGGTATTCCCGACAGGCCGTTGCAAAGCTTCAGCTCTATAATATCTTCCATCTCATATTTGATTATATTTTCTTTAGCGTTTTCTAAAGGCAGGGGATTGATATCGGCTGCTATTGCTTTTGATATGATACCGTTTACCGCTAACCAGATAGGTAAATATGCATGGTCAGTACCGATATCGGCGATTCTGCTCCCATATGGAATAAGCTCGGCAACAGTCGAAAGTCTGGGGCCGAGCTCATACATGCGTTTGAATTTCATTTAACGGATATTATTCCTTAGATGCCAGATACTCGTTGAGCTTAGCTACCAGCTCGTCAGCGTCTGTACCGTGTACGGCGCAAGCCTGCTCAATGGATTCGCCTCTGGAAGCCGGGCAGCCAAGGCAGTGCATACCTATAGCGAAAAAGAAAGGAGCTACGTTTACATCGATATCGAGAAGATCGCCGATGATTGTTTCTTTAGTTACCTGCATTGTTATTTACCTCCAAAAATATAATCAATTTTATTGTTTTGCATACATCTATTTATTATATACTATATTTGTTAATATTTCAACACTTTTTTTATCTTTATCAAAGTGTTTTTCCTCTCTCTATGATATAGTGCCTGAGCCACTCGGCACTTTTCGGATTTTGAAGAGACAGCTCGAGTACGGCTTCGAGATAGCCTGTGATATTTCCTGTGTCAAAGCGGCGTCCTTCGAAGTCAACGGCTACCATATTGCTTGTCCTAGCCTGAACTGCAAGTGCATCCGTGAGCTGTATCTCACCGCCGTAGCCTGGCTTCTGGTTCTCGAGGATGTCAAAGATATCGGCTGTCAGCACGTATCTTCCGAGAATAGCATAATTTGAAAACACCTGCTCGATCCTCGGCTTCTCTATTATATCCGAAACACTGAAAATGTTGTCACGCAGAGGCTTAACTTTAAGTGAGCAATATTTTCCTATAGCCTCAAGTGAGACCTCCTTTACACCGACTGTGCTGCAATCGTACTCATTATATGCATCGACGAGCTGCTTTGTAACAGGCGTTTTCGACTGCATTATATCATCACCGAGAAGCACGGCAAAAGGCTCATTGCCGACAAATCTTCTGGCACACCAGATCGCATGACCGAGACCGAGCGTTTGCTTTTGTCTGAGATATGTAACATTTGCGAGATCGGCAGTCTTACGTATTATTTCAGCATCTGCATCATGACCTGATGCACGAAGACGGTTTTCAAGCTCAGGGTGATAGTCGAAGTAATCCTCCATGGCAGACTTCATGCGATTTGTGATTATAAGTATATCCTCAATACCGGCTGCAACAGCTTCCTCAACTATATACTGTATCGATGGCTTATCTCCGAGAGGAAGCATTTCCTTAGGTATCGATTTTGTAGCGGGCAGCATTCTGGTACCAAGACCTGCTGCCGGAATAACAGCTTTTTTTACTCTCATTTTCTTTAACTCCCGTAAGTAGTTTTGAAAAACAGATACACCTATATTATATCATCTGTGTCGATATTTGTAAACCGAAAAAACGCATGAGAGCAATGATAATACGGTGATTTTTTCGTGTTGAAGGGAACGAAAACGAAAAAATGATAATATTATCAAGCATTTATTCCTGACGGTACAATTAATTAGTCATAATTAAGCTTGATTTTTTGAAAAAATGCTGTTAAAATATTATCCGTTGTACATGCTATGTACTTTTTTATATGGATAGGAAAACCATTTTTTGGAGGAAATATTTTGACCAGATCAGAACTTCGTAATATTGCTATCATAGCGCACGTTGACCACGGTAAGACAACGCTGGTAGACCAGATGCTCCGTCAGGGAGGCTCGCTCAGAGAAAATCAGAACGTACAGGATAGAGTAATGGACTCGAATGATCTTGAACGTGAGCGTGGCATAACGATACTTGCAAAAAATACCTCTGCAAGCTATAACGGAATAAAGATAAACATAGTTGACACTCCCGGACATGCCGATTTCGGCGGCGAGGTAGAGCGTGTACTCAAAATGGTTGATGGCGTACTGCTGTTGGTGGATGCATTTGAAGGACCTATGCCGCAGACACGCTTCGTTTTGCAGAAAGCACTTGAGCAGGGTCATAGAGTTATTATCGTTGTAAATAAGGTCGATAGACCCGATGCAAGAACGAATGAGATCGGCGATGAAGTTCTTGAGCTGCTTTTGGAGCTCGATGCAACAAGTGAACAGCTTGACAGTCCGATCGTGTATTGCTCGGGAAGAGACGGTACAGCTTCACTCACACCGGATGAGCAGGGTACAGATCTGAAGCCTCTTTTTGATACGATCGTTGATTATATCCCTGCACCTGAGGTCGATGCTGAGAGCGAGATGCAGGTGCTCGTATCATCTATAGATTACAATGAATATGTGGGACGTATCGGCGTAGGAAAAATCGAACGTGGTAAGCTGACGGTAGGACAGGAGGTCGCACTGTGCGATTATCATAGACCTGATGTATCCGGAAAATCGAAGATCACAGCTATATATCAGTTCGAGGGACTCAAAAGAGTTCCGGTCCAGTCTGCGATGGCAGGCGATATCGTAATGTTCTCAGGTATTGAGGATATTACTATAGGAAATACAGTATGTGCTACATCAAGAGTAGAACCGATAGCATTTGTAAAAATATCTGAGCCGACTGTAGAGATGACGTTCTGCGTAAATGACAGTCCGTTTGCCGGTAAAGAGGGTAAATTCGTTACATCACGTCAGCTTCGTGACAGACTGTTCAGAGAGCTTCTTAAGGATGTAAGTCTCCATGTTGAGGAAACGGAATCTACAGACGCATTTAGAGTACTTGGACGAGGCGAAATGCATCTGTCTATCCTCATTGAGACGATGAGACGTGAGGGATATGAGTTCCAGGTAAGTACGCCTAAGGTACTTGTTAAGGAAATGAACGGAAAGAAATACGAGCCTATGGAGGACTTGAAGATCGATGTTCCTGCTGAGTGTGTAGGTTCGGTAATGGAGAAGATGGGCGTGCGTAAGGCAGAGCTTCAGCAGATGAACCCTGTCGGAGAGCGCATGATACTTGATTTCATTATTCCATCCAGAGGTCTGTTCGGTTACAGAAATGAATTTATGACGGATACAAAGGGTGAGGGTATATTAAACTCTGTTTTCCGTGATTATGAGCCATGGAAGGGCGATATACCGAAGAGAAACGTAGGCTCGCTCGTTGCGTATGAGACAGGCGAGGCGGTAACATACGGTCTTTATCAGGCACAGGAGCGCGGTGCTTTATTCATTGGGGCAGGCGTACCTGTTTACGCAGGTATGGTAGTCGGATCATCTCCCAAGGGTGATGATATAACGGTCAATGTGTGCAAACGTAAGCATATTACGAATATGCGTGCAGCCGGAAGCGATGAAGCACTTCGCCTGACACCGCCGAGAGATATGAGCCTTGAGCAGTGCCTTGAATATATTAATGACGATGAGCTGCTTGAGGTAACACCGAAGACGCTTAGAATAAGAAAGCGTGAGCTTGATCATGCACAGAGACTGCGTGCAATATCCAGAGCAAAAAATGCTGTAGAGCAGTAAAAAAATCCCGTCAGGTCTTGATATAAAGACTGACGGGATCTTTTATTTTGGAAAGTATATTGTCATCTTAAAGCCGCTTCCATACTGTGAAGAAGCTTCCAAACGCAGATTCAGATCATCTGCCATTTTTTTTGTCAGATAAAGCCCGATGCCGGTAGCTTTTTTTCGACTGTCGGCAGGATCACCTGTAAAGCCCTTTTGAAAAATATACGGCAGATCGTATTCTTTTACACCTATACCGTTATCCTCGATGGAGAGAATATCCTCGGCATCCGAATGCATTACGGATATAGTGAGTACAGGGTCGTCGGTACTGTATTTAATGGAATTGCTTACGATCTGCCCAAGCATGAATTTAAGCCCCCTGCGATCTGCGTATACTGCTTCGGATCGAAGTTTGTTTATAATTATAAATTGCTTTTCCTCCAGAAGGGGTGCGTAGTCCTCGATGACTTCAGAGAAACAGTCGTTCAAGCTTACATCCTCAAATTTATAATCCTTTGTACTGCTTTTGAGTCTCGCATAGTACAGCATCTGAGTGACATCCTCTTGCAGCGCACTGCGAATGTAATCCAACTTTGCAAGCAGAGTAGGTGGTATCTCATTGCTTCTGTTATCAAGCAGCATAGTGAGCAACGATAGTGGTGCTTTAGCCTCGTGTGCCCAGCCTTCTACATATTCTTCGTAGTCGTGTAGTACATCTGTCATATTATCACACGCAGTTTTATACTCTCGAAGTACTGCGGTAAGAAGCTGTATGGACTCTTTTTCATCAAGACTGACAGCATTTAGAAGTCGTTCTTCATTGCATATAGTGGGATCACTAAGAAGATCACGAAACAGCTCCCGACGTGTCCGAGTTTGCTTATTCAGTACGAAAAGGATCGCCGAAAACAGAATGATACTTACAAAGACGATCAACAGGATCAAGCTTTGAAATGCACGAATATCGGAGATCCAGAGAACTACCGCACAAAAGCAATCAACTCCGAGCAGAAGTATAAGCCAAGGATAGTATCGTTCCATTATTCGAAAAAGGTGCTTCATTGAGATTCCTCCTCTTCCAATCGATAGCCGATCCCACGAACCGCAACGATCCGCTGCTTCATATTAAGTCTCGACATCGTTTTTTTCAGCCTTGTCAGGTTGACCTGCAATGCATTTTCGTCTATGTATTCTGCGGTTCCCCATAGCGACATGCAAAGCTGCTCTGCCGTGATAGGCGCATCATTGCCGGATAGAAGTGCAACAAGCAGTTTGCCCTGATTTTTCGGAAGTACAACGGAGGTGTTATGAATATAGAGAGTGTAGGTCTGCTGATCCAGCAGGAAATCCGAGCCCTCTATGAGGTTGGAACGCCCCTCGTATCTTTTGAGAATGTTGGAGACTCTGGCAAGAAGACGTTCCTCCCTGTATGGCTTAGTTAAATATTCATCTGCACCGAGTCGAAACGCTTGAAGCTCATCCTTTACCTGATCTCTGGAGGTCAGCACTAATATGGGGATAGATGTCTTAGCCTTGAGCTCTCGGCAAATTTGAAATCCGCTGGTGTTCGGAAGATTCAGATCGAGGATCACAAGGTCGGGACAGTCGGATGACAGACGCTGAGAAGCATTTTCAAACTCAGTGATCGCTTCAACGAGATATCCGTGCTTTTGAAGCATGTCGCACAGCTCATCTCGCATATAGAACTCATCCTCTACAACTGCAATTTTTTTCAAGGCAAAGCCTCCTCGTTATTCTTCTCTCTGTGGCTGCATCAATGTCAGAAGATATCTATCACCGGAACGCATGACCACTCTCGTATAAATATATTCTATCACACAAAGTAGCAAAATTATAGCGGCAGATATAAACAGCATTTCAGATATCATTCCGCGAGACCCGGCTGAGAGTATTCCAGTAAACAGTGCTCTGACACCAAACATGCTGCTGACAGCTGCAACAAATACGGGAAGCCCCATAAACCATGCGACCTGTTTTTTGACAGAGCGACTGAGCACATCGTGAGTAGCTCCGAGACGGATAAGCGTCCGATATCTGCGTTCTGAGCTCTGCTGATTCATAAGGAACTGAACACCTATGATAGTATTTGCAACGACCATGAAGATAGCTGCAAGATAGAGAGTGATACAGCTTGCAGCTACGGTGTAGAACAGCTGCCGCCCCATATTTTGAAGATAGCTTTCGTACTCGATATCGATATTATCCAGCTTTTCATTCAGCTCGGAGTAGGCGATGATCATTCCGTTTTCTTCTGTGAGCTGCTTGTTTAGTACGGCGTTTATATATGTAAAGTACGTTTCATGAGTATAACGAAGAAATACATCGTCTGAAAGGATCAGCGCAAAGGATAGAGAAATTGAACGATCTGTAATAAGATTTGAAGACTGTACCTCTCCGACAAGATGAATGGGGTCGCCGACAAGCTTGGTTTCCGGCTCCTTTGTGAGTATATCATTTATCATTGCGGTTTGGTTGTTATTTGTAAAGTCGGCGTCCATGTAAATCGCCGCTTCGTTATCTCTTAATTTCAGACATGGCTTACCAGATAGCTCCAATAAGTGATTGTAGTCGGACAAACAGATCAAATAAGGATATGTCACATAGCTGAAATTGTTCAAAAGTACATCACGAGTTTCCGATTGCGGCAGCTCATGAAGCAAGTCGATAACAGCGTTCATGTTGAATGCACTGCTGTAATCCCCAGTAGTGTAAATATTCCCGACTCTCATCTCAAAAAGCTCCGAAAATCGGTCGATCAATCCCGCCTCGTTCAATTCGCTTTGTATATTGGATAAAACCTGTGTCGGATCTTCGGTCGTTCTATCTATAAAGGTGTAGTCTATAGCGTGATCGGCAGATCGATCATTTGATAATGCGATTCCCACACCTGCACCAAAGCAGCATAGTGCCGCAAGGATCATAAGAGAGCTGATAGCCATAGAGCATGATTGATTAATGACGTTCTCCTGTATTTGACGGAATGTAAATACGTGAAGCTGTCGGTCTTTTTTGCCTTTTTTGACGATCATAGCGATTAATGTACGCATTCCGTAGAAAAGCAGCATAGTGCCGAATAGACCAAGAAAAAGAGTCAATGCCATCATGATTATATTTGTCCATGAGAGTCCGCTGATAGCCATGACATAGGCTGATATGAGCATCACACTTCCACATACGGCAGACAGACCGTAGATGACAGGGGACATTTGCTTTTTTGAATGGACGTTTGGCTTGGATAACAATGCACCGATCTCCTGACGACTGATCCGTCCGCTCAGGATTAAAAGTGCCATAAGATTGATACCGAGGAAGCCTATAAGTGTCCATATGACAGCAAAGTAAGATATGGAAAAACGGTGACCTATGATACCCATACCTACAAGCTTTGCGGTGACAAGACTGACGATTTCAGAAAGTCCTATGCCGACAGGCAATCCGATAAGCAACGCCAGGATATCTGTCAGAAGATCCTCTGCCAGAAGCATACCGAACAGCTTTCTTCTACGCATTCCGAGCATAAGATAGACACCAAATTCGTGACGTCTTTGCTCAAACTGATATTTACATGCAAAATAGATCAAAAAGAACAGAATGAAAAGCGTTGCGGCAAAAAATATTGGTATCATCAGCAATAGCTTATCTACTGCATTACTCTCCATTTTCTTCAGAAATATCATAACATCTTGAGTGGATATAGACAGTATCATATAAAAGGCGATAACGGAAATTACAAGGGAGCTGAAAAACAGGCTGTTTTCCTTTCTGCTGCGTCGGCTATTACGAAAAATCAGATTAGAGAACATTGGAGCTGCCACCTCCCAGCTGAGCTATTACCTTCAGAATGCGCTCGTAAAATGCCTGTTGATTTTCATCACCTCGACGAAGCTCGTGAAATATCACACCGTCCTGGATGAAAAGGATGCGCTTGCAAAAGCTTGCGGCATTGGAATCGTGTGTGACCATAAGAATAGTTGTGTGATCGTCGTGATTTAGATCGGATAGCTTTTTCATTATATTACGTGCGTTTTTGGAATCAAGTGCCCCGGTGGGCTCGTCAGCAAGTACCATTTTGGGGTTTAGGATCAATGCTCGTGCCAGCGCAACGCGCTGCCTTTGACCGCCGGACATCTTTTGAGGCGATTTGTCAATAACATCTGTGATCTCAAGATATTCTGCTAGTTGCTCGAGCCTTCGACAGCCCTCTTTTTCAGATACATTGTGCAGGAAAGCGGGAAGCAGTATATTTTCACGTCCTGTCAGATTATCAAGCAGCTCGAAGTTCTGAAACAGATATCCGATCTTCTTGCCACGATACTCTGCGAGGGCTTTTCCGTTGAGAGATATAAGATCATCGTTTTCTACCAGGATGCTGCCTCCTGTAGGTCGGATCACAGTTGCAATGCAGTTGAGCAGTGTGGACTTGCCGGAACCACTACTGCCCATAATGCCGAGAAACTCTCCCTGCATTACCTGAAAGGTGATACCATTTAATGCTTTCGTTTGGTTCGGTACGTTCCCGTAGACCTTCGTTAAATTCTCAATATTCAAAATGGGCTTCATATGAATACCTCCTATCATTTGTAATTAAATGATAGCACAAAAATGCGATAAATAATACTTACAATCGTTGTAAGTATCTATCTGTAAATGATGATCGGGTAGTCGCACTATATCAAAAACATGGTATCGGTTGAGAAGTGTCAAAAACCGATGCCATGAGCTGCGAAAGAGCTATATAACAGTGCGTAGACAAAACAAAGAAAATTGAAGAGTATACCAATCACTTCTCAATGAAACCCTCGCCTCACTCGGATGAAATCCGCTTCGCAGATGAAATTAAATCCGTCCTTCTTCCAACGAAGTTTGATTTCATCACAAAGTGATTTCATCCACTGTAAGTGGATTTATTCCGTCCGCAAGGGCGGATTTAGTTGAAAAGAAGCACCTTTTGTACGGCAGACAAAAGGTGCTTCTTTATGGTGGAGATGGAGGGGCTCGAACCCACGACCTTACGGATGTGAACCGTACGCTCTGACCAGCTGAGCTACATCTCCGAAAACTAACAGATATGAAAAAGAATTAAAACTCTACTTATCAGTAGAGTTTTAATTGGTGACCCGTACGAGAATCGAACTCGTGTTACCGCCGTGAAAGGGCGGTGTCTTAACCGCTTGACCAACGGGCCAAAAAATGGTAGCGGCAGTTGGACTTGAACCCACGACCGTACGGGTATGAACCGTATGCTCTAGCCAGCTGAGCTATGCCGCCACATTATTGTCTGTCAAGCTTTTCAATAACTTAATTCACTCGACAACGCTGATTATTATACTACACTTTACACCGTTTGTCAACCCCTAATTTATATTTTTTTAAATTTCAAAATATAGACCGCTATTACTCATTTGGTTAGAACGCTACACGGGGCACATTGATATTCGTCAATTTATACCAAAATAGTAAATAATAAAAAATAGTAGTAATTATGTGTTGACAAACTATATGTAGTGTGGTAAACTTATGTCATTAACAACATATAGTGTGGTTGACTGAAGCAAAACAGCCTGTTTTTTGAGTGGATACAGTCGGCCTCAAGACGGAGGATTGGTACAAATGTTTAACAGTATTATTAAAAGAGACGGTCGAAAGGTTGATTACAGTATCGAAAAAATCGCAGTTGCCATAGATAAAGCTATGCAGGCGTGCGGAAGATATGACCGTGCTGTATGTGACAAGCTTGCAAAGGATGTAGAGGATAAGCTCCTTGCAAAGTTCGGAAATGAAGCTCCGGGCGTCGAGGATATACAGGATATGGTTGAAAACGTGCTTATGGAATCAGGCTATGCTTTCGTAGCAAGAAAGTACATCCTGTACCGTGCAGAGAGAACACGCACAAGAGAGCTGAATACACGTCTTATGAAAATATATGACGAGCTTACATTTTCAGATGCTACAGACAGCGATATGAAGCGTGATAATGCGAATATAGATGGCGATAATCCTATGGGCGTGATGCTTAAATACGGCACAGAGGGTGCAAAGGATTATTATCTTAAATCTCTTCTCACGACAGAGCAGGCTAAGGCTCACAGTGAGGGTGACATCCATATCCATGATTTTGATTTTTATGCTCTGACTACGACCTGCTGCCAGATCGATCTGCTCAAGCTGTTCAAGGGTGGATTTTCAACCGGTCATGGCTATCTTCGTGAGCCGAATGATATTCAGAGCTATGCGGCACTTGCATGTATCACTATTCAGGCAAATCAGAACGACCAGCATGGCGGACAGTCTATACCTAATTTTGATTTTGCAATGACAGTCGGCGTTCGTAAGACATATCGTAAGCTGTATGCTCGCAATTTTGCAAAGGCGATGAGCATTCTTGCACCTGAGTATGAAATGGATTCAGATGAAGTATACAGTGCGATAAAGAATATCTGGGAGGAAAAAGGCGAGTATCCGATGCTCGACGGAAACGAAGCCTACGATGCACTTGAAGCGGAGCTGTTCAAGCTGGACGAAGAGGTATATCAGAAGATACGTACATTTGCAAAGTCCTATACAGCAAAGGAAGTAGACCGTGCAACATATCAGGCGATGGAAGCGCTGATACATAATCTCAATACAATGCACAGCCGTGCAGGTGCACAGGTACCGTTCTCATCTCTTAACTATGGTACAGATATAAGCTCTGAGGGACGAATGGTAGTTCGTAACCTGCTGCTTGCAACAGAAGCAGGACTCGGAAACGGCGAGACACCGATATATCCTATTCAGATATTTAAGGTCAAAGAGGGCATCAACTATAACGAGGGCGACCCGAACTACGATCTGTTCAAGCTCGCATGTAAAGTAAGTGCAAAGAGACTGTTCCCCAACTTCTCATTCATTGATGCACCGTTCAACTACAAATATTATAAGCCCGGTCATCCCGAAACAGAGGTAGCATATATGGGATGCCGCACGAGAGTTATAGGCAATGTATATGATCCGACAAGAGAGATCACCTTCGGACGTGGAAATCTCAGCTTTACTACGGTAAATCTTCCGAGAATCGCTATAAAGGCTAATAAAAACCTTGATTGGTTCTTTGAAGAGCTGGAACGTAAGATGGAGCTTTGCTGTAAGCAGCTTCTTGACCGCTATAAGATCCAGGCAGCAAAAAAGGTGCGTAATTATCGCTTCCTCATGGGACAGGGAGTATGGATAGACTCCGAAAAGCTTAATATCGGAGATACGGTAGGAGAGGTACTCAAGCACGGAACACTGTCAGTCGGCTTTATCGGACTCGCGGAGACTCTCGTAGCGCTTACAGGCAAGCATCATGGCGAGAGTGAGGAATCACGTGTACTCGGTATAGAGATCATCAGCTTTATGAGAGATTTTCTTGACAGAAAGTCACAGGAAACAAGAATGAATTTCACACTGCTTGCAACACCTGCTGAAGGACTTTCCGGACGCTTTGTAAAGATAGATAAGAAAAAGTACGGAATAATTCCAGGCGTTACGGACAGAGAATACTATACAAACAGCTTCCATATCCCGGTGTATTATAACATCTCAGTATATGATAAGATCAAGATAGAAGCACCGTATCATGCATTGACAAATGCCGGACATATCACATATGTAGAGCTTGACGGTGATACTGCAAATAACGTAGAGGCTTTCGAATCCGTTGTACGTGCAATGAAGGAGCTTGGAGTGGGCTATGGCTCTATAAACCATCCTGTAGACAGAGATCCGATCTGCGGTTACAATGGTATAATCGGTGAGGAATGCCCGAAGTGCGGACGTCATGAGAATGAGGGCGGAGTAGGCTTTGAGAGGATCAGACGAATTACAGGCTATCTTGTAGGAACACTTGATTCTTTCAACGATGCAAAACGTGCCGAAGAAAGAGACAGAGTTAAGCACTCTATGTAAAAAATGGGAAAATTAAGACTTGCGGGGCTCGTCGGCGATTCTATCGTTGACGGTCCCGGTATCAGAGTAGCTGTATTCACACAGGGTTGTCCGCATCACTGTGAGGGCTGTCACAATCCACAGTCGTGGGACTTTGATGGCGGATATGAGATGGATATTGCGGCTGTTTTTGAAAAAATATGTTCTAATCCTCTCGTCAGGGGAGTGACGTTTACGGGCGGAGAACCGTTTTGTCAGGCTGAGGGACTTGTCGAGCTGGCAAGGTTGATAAAAAGCAGAGGTCTGGAGCTGGCAATATATACGGGATATGAATTTGAAAAGCTTTTGACGATGAATAATGAGACTGTAAACAGCCTCATTGAGCTTGCCGATGTTATCGTTGACGGCCCGTTTATCAAATCACGACGAAATCTGGATTTGAAATTCAGAGGGTCGGAGAATCAGAGGATAATCAATGTAAAAAAGACGCTCCAAAATGGGAGCGTCGTAATAGATGATTCCGGGCGATGGTGATTTTATTTTACATCAATGCCACTGTCCTTAGCGTTTGATATGATACTGTCAAATCCGCTGAAGGAATCGGCAGAGTCACCTGCTTTAACGGAGATATTAAATTTAATACCAAGCATTTCATTAAGTGCGGCGGCGATGGCGGATTTGACATCGCTGCCGTTTAGTATTTCACGTTCGAAATCTCCCTCGGTAGATATTGTGAGATTATTTCCGTCGATCTCATATCCGGATGAGATTATATATACCTCGGCAATACGTGGAATTTTCCCCGAAAGACGAGCGGTGAGATCCTTTAGCTGAGCGGTAGAAAGACCGTCCTTAGGCAACGGCGCATGAACAGGGTGCTCTGCGGTAGCCGGTATTGGCTCGACCTTTTTTTGCGGAGCATCTCTTTTCACGATCGGTGCTGAGCCTGAGGCTACAGCCGATTCAAGTGCATTGAGTCTGGCGATAAGGGCATCGGGTACAGCTGCACCTGTAGCTGTTATGCTGGACGGATTACATAATTCTATGATAGCAAGCTCGATCGACAGTCTCGGAGTCACAGTACGTCCAAGCTCAGACAAAACCGATCTGAATTTGTCAATGATGAGTATTATTCGTTCACGATCAAGCATTGACGAAAGTGTTTGAACGGAGCTTATATCTGTCGATGGGGAGAGAAGCGTTGCAGATGCTTCTCCGGCAGTCTTATATATAAGAGTATCACGTAAAAGCGACAGTATATTTGATACAAGTGAGCGCATATCACGTCCTGAGCTGTAAACGGAATCCAAAACTCTCAAAGCCTCCGCTGTGTCGTATGAAGCAATGCTTTTTGACAGGTTATATACACTCATAAAATCGGCGATACCGAAATACCGTTCGATATCTGCAAGTTCGATCGTCTTTTCACCGGCTTCGGAAACGCAGCGCTCTAAAATAGACAGCGAATCACGAACTGAGCCGTCACCGAGCCTTGCGATAAGACCGACAGCCTCCGGTGTGATGGAAATGCCCTCGGCATCGATTATTTTTTGAAGATTTGCGGAAAGTGTCTGTACATCGACTCTCCTAAAATCAAAACGTTGACAACGTGAGAGTATAGTTGCAGGTACTTTTTGTATCTCTGTCGTGGCAAGGATAAAAAGCACGTACTCCGGCGGCTCCTCCAATGTTTTGAGCAATGCGTTAAAAGCACCGATAGACAGCATGTGGACCTCATCTATAATATAAACACGCTTTTTCAACTCGGATGGAGGATAGGCTGTTTCGTCGAGAATGGAACGTATATTATCAACACCTGTATTCGATGCGGCGTCAAGCTCCGTGACATCCATAGAGTGCGCCTCGATTATGCTCCTGCACGAACGACACTCATTGCAGGGGCTTCCGTTGACAGGATGCTCGCAGTTGACAGCTCTGGCAAGAAGCTTTGCACATGTGGTTTTACCTGTTCCTCTTGTTCCGGTGAACATATAAGCATGCATGACCTGATCGTGTACAAGCTGATTTACAAGCGTTGAGGTGATATGTTCCTGACCGTAGACATCCTCAAAGCGCTGCGGACGATATTTGCGATATAATGCCTGATATAAACTCATATAGCAAGCTCCATTCGTATGAAAATAAGCAAGGCGACCCTTGACAGGACAGCACAACGCATGTCGAAAATACAATATGCCCGGTATACACGCAGCCTGCTCGGAACCGGCACCCTCACGGCACACACAGACTCTCCGCTTAATGCTGCTCGGTTCCCCGCCTGACATGGTTCACGGCGCTATGTTGCGCGAGACCGGATCCTCATCGCCGCTTTCGTGTTCCTGTAAGCAGCACATCGTATTCCCTCGTATGCGTCTATAACCCCTGCTATAGCGGATTGCAGGTACAGGGCACCGCTAACTCCCCGGCTAGTGCAGCCCTGTCAAAGGCCGCCTCCAATAGATGCTTTACTATTATATCACAATATGATATAATTATCAAGTACTTTTTTATTTGATGTACGGAGGTTTCGTGATATGTTAAAAACAACTCTTCGCAAGGCATACAGATTGCTTGAGGATACAACGCCGCTTCATACTGACTGCGGAGCATTGTGTGAGGGCGCATGCTGCAAGGGCAGTGATGAAGATGGAATGTGGCTGTTCCCGGGAGAAAAGGAGCTCCTGAAAGATACAGCATTCAAATACCCTGACGGCAGTGCAGATATAGTCGTATGCGGCGGTAGCTGTATAAGAAAACAGCGACCGCTTTCGTGTCGGATATTTCCGCTGTTCCCGATCGTGCGTACATGGAGCAGAACGGGAGCTGTAAAAGCAGACGCTGTATTTGATATCAGAGCATTGCGTATATGTCCACTTGCCAAAGAAGACAGTGAATGTATCGATCCGTCCTTCAGACACAGAGTAAAGCTTATGACAAGGGTGCTGTGTCACGATAAGGAGATGAGAAGCTTTATCAGTGAACGAGGCATGGAGCTTGCAGAGATAGCAAGATTGATAGATTAGTCTCCGTAGTAATCACGAATGCCATTAAATATTGCCTCTGCGATTGATGCCTGATTGCTTTTTATCCATTCACAGCCATTGGGATCGTCGTGAAAATCTACTTCAATGAGTATTCTTGTCGCATTTACATAATTCATTTCCGCCAGAGATGAGGTCTCCTTGATACCCCTGTCATCTGTAGGCGTTAAAGCTTCAAGATATTTATAGACCGATTTGGCAAGCTTCTTGCTATTATTATCACCTTTAGGGATCCATATTTCACAGCCTCTGACACCGCCACCGTCTAATCCCGATGCGTTTGAATGGATGGCGATATGTATCTCGGGGTCAACACTGTTGGAGTCGTTTATAGCAGCTTCAAGTGTGTCGTTCGGATCATTCCTGCGAATCGAATAATCCTGCGGAAATAGTTTTTCCAGATGATCGGCAATAGCGTTCATGCTGGCACATTCGGTCGTAACACCGTCAAAGTATAAATTATCACGCTGAGTTGAAGGGCTGAGATATATATCATATCTCAGCTCCTTTGTTTTATTGTTGAATACCATGATGGAGATCACTGCAAGCAGAACCATGACGATGCCGATAATAACTGCAATAGTCGCATATTTCTTATTGTTATTTGTCATTTGTAACTCCTTTCAATATGACCGCCTCGGCACAACGAATACCGTCGGCAGCTGCTGACATTATACCTCCGGCATATCCTGCACCTTCGCCACATGGATAAAGTCCATGGTGAGACACAGATTCGTAGTGCTCATTACGCACGATGCGTACAGGGGAGGAGCTTCTTGTTTCAACACCGGTCAAAACAGCGTCGTTATATGCAAATCCGTGCAGCTTTTGATCCAGCATAGGCAGAGCTTCACGGAGTGCAGATGAGATACGCTTCGGCAACACCTCGTCAAGTGAGCACATGACAGTGCCGGGCTTGAAGGATGGTATAACATCTCCGAAATTCACCGTTTCACGGCATGCAAGAAAATCACCGACTTTATTAACAGGTGCTTTGTAGCTTTTTGAAAATTCAAATGCTGCTCGTTCTAACGCTCTTTGATACTCCATACCTGCGAGAATACCTTCGTTTGGAAGAAAGTCCTGTTCACCAACATTCACGAGCAATGCACTGTTTGAATTTTCATCATTACGTGCGAAATTGCTCATGCCGTTCGTCACGACCATTCCTTCCCCACTCGAAGCCATGACAACACTTCCTCCGGGACACATGCAAAAGGTATATACTCCTCGTCCGTCCGGAAGAAATACGTTTAGCTTGTAATCGGCTGCGTTCAAAGCGGGGTGACCTGCGAAGTCTCCGTAGAGCAGCTTGTCCATATATTCACGTCGGTGCTCGATACGAACACCGACGGAGAAATCCTTCCTTGTCATCGTGACACCTGCATTGTTCAGGTATTCAAATGTATCACGTGCGCTGTGACCGAGTGCAAGTATCACATCGTCTGTCGGGATCTCGTATGTCGAATCATTACACCTGACAATAATAGTATCTATGGCATTGTTTTTCAATGAAAAACGTTCAAATTTGGAAGAAAATCTGACCTCGCCGCCAAGACGTTCTATCTCTTGACGCATATTTACAACTACTGTACGAAGCATATCTGTGCCGATATGGGGCTTTGCGTTTATCAAAATATCCGCAGGAGCGCCGAAGCTCACAAATGCTTCGAGAATATATCTCTGCCGCATATCACGTGTCCCTGTGTTCAGCTTACCGTCGGAAAAAGTACCGGCACCGCCCTCACCAAATTGCACGTTGGATTCTGGATCCAAGATACCGTGAGTCCATGCTCTTTCCACGTCGGCAGTACGTTCCGAAACCTTTTTTCCACGCTCGAGCAGAATAGGCTCTGCTCCTGCCTTTGCGAGAGTGAGTGCGGCAAACAGTCCGGCAGGGCCACTGCCAACGACTACAGGACGCCTGTCAAATTTACGACTTGATGTAAAGGTATAGGGAATATCATTTTTCTCGTGAAGCTTTGATCTTAGCTTAGGATCAAGCTTCAAAGCTTTGTCAGTCGCAAATTCAACAGTGCATATGAAATGTATATCCGATTTGTTCCTTGCATCTACACTCTTCCTTACGAGCTTTAGGTCGCGAATGGCAGAGACTTTCAGACTTAGTGCCTTCGCTGTGAGCGTCAGCATTTGAGCAAACGAAAATCCCAAGGGAAGACGCAGATCACTTAAAATGTATCTCATAGATCTATTTTACTCCATTTCGGCGAGAGGATTTTCTTCGCTCCGATGTAGCTGTCTTGATCGTACTGATGGGAATGGGCTTTGCCTTTGGCGGAGCAACGGGAACATGTGCTTTCTCTTCCTTGACAGCCTTTTTAGTTGCTTCCTTCTTCTTTTCGGGAGTGTGCTTTTTATGAGATGATGTGCTTTTTGCAGTGTGCTTTTTATTGGAATGCTTTGCGGCTTGTGCACTCGATCCGGAAGCTTTCTTTTCTTTTTTTGCTTTCTTCTCGCTTTCTGTATTGATGTCTACTATCACATTATCGTAGCTATCATCAGTCAGTGACCTGGCTGCCGAGTTACCTGCGATATAGCCTGAGCTCCAAGCCCATTGGAGATTATAGCCGCCGCAGTCACCGTCTATGTCAATGAGCTCACCTGAAACAAATAAGCCCTTAAGACGTGTTTCTAATGAAACAGGATCGAGCTCGGATGCGGACAAGCCTCCGGCAGTTACCTGAGCGGATTGCCACGGCGAAACCTTTGATGGCTTGAATCGAAGATTTTTCGCTGAATATGCGAGCTTTTCTGCGATTTTTTCGTCTAAAGCTTCACATGGACGGTTGAGAGAGCCCTCGTACACGCTTTTTATTACAGCTTGACCGAGGTTCTTGTGAAGAATACCTGTGAAAAGCTTTTCTATAGGCATTGAGCCGTGCGCCGAAATACGTCTTAGCAGTTCACGCTCGAGCTGAGATACCGATAATGAAGGCATGAGATCGACCGACACCTCTATAGATGAGACCTTTTTCCCATCAACTGTACCGCAGGTGAAAAATTCACTGACAAGGCGAGATAATTCAAAAATACATATGCCCGAAAGGGCTGAATCGGAAAATTGAAGCTCACCACGTTCTGTTTTTACTATCCTGCCGTCTGCAATGATCGCCACCTTGGATGCGTGACGTATACCTTTGAGCGCAGCCATGCTTTTCGAGTCACATTTTATCTGAGTGAGAGCAGGGTAGGTAGCGGTCATTTTCAGACCGAGCTTTTTGAGTAATGCATATCCCGATGTACCATTATTCCATGACGGAGACGCCATACCTCCTGTGGCGAGAATTACCTTCTTTGCACAGGTGAGCATATCTCCCGAGTGCATCAGCCACATCCCGTCCTTGTACTCGAGCTTGTCTATCGGATAGTAGCACAATTCATGCACACGATGCGCTTCAAGCTCCAGTCTGAGCAGATCAAGTACGCTGGATGACAGCTGTGAATATGGATAAAGCCTTCCGGCATCATCAGATACCGTAACAAGGCCGAGTGATTCAAAAAAGCTTATGGTATCACGATATCCGAACTGTGAGATAACTGAGACTGCAAGCTCACCCGGTTGACCCTTTATATTTTCTACGCTGTGGAATCGTTTGAGCGTTAGGTCACGAACCTTGTCGTCTGTAGAGGCATCTATATTACGATTTGTGAAATTGCATCGTCCGTTACCTGTAGCAAGCAGTTTTTTTCCAACCTTATCGCACGCTTCAAGTATAGCTATCCGTGCAGTTTGACCATTTGATTTTAAATACATAGCAGCCGAGAGAGCTGCCATAAGTCCGGATGCACCACCGCCTATGACGGCAATGTCAAATTTGTTTGCTGATGAATCCAAAAAAATACCTCCGTATTATTATAAATCTATATATAGTAAATTTAGTTTATAAACTACCTATTATATTATACAATATTTTGTACATAAGTCAAATAAAAAGTATCTTAAAAACATGTGATATTATTTTGACTTGAATTTATCTATGCGATGTGGTAAAATGTCAGTAAATACTGATCATAAATAAGGAAAGGAAATATATGCTTCAAAAGGTACTGTCATTTACTCGACGCTGTGTCGAGGATTACGATATGATATCCGACGGTGACAGAATAGCTGTCGGCGTATCGGGCGGTAAGGATTCATTGGCTACGCTTGTGGCACTGTCGAGTCTGAGAAGATTTTACCCGAAGAAATTCGAGTTGGAAGCAGTAACACTTGACATGGGCTTTGAAGGAGTGGATTTTTCTCCTGTCACGAAGCTATGTGAAGAGCTTGACGTTCGACATACCGTAATAAAGACACAGATGAAGGAAATAATATTCGATATACGAAAAGAGGAAAATCCGTGTTCGCTGTGTGCGAAAATGAGGCGTGGAGCGTTACATGATGCTGCGATAGAGCTTGGCTGCGGAAAGGTAGCGTTAGGTCATCATCACGATGATGCGGTCGAAACGCTGCTGCTGTCACAGTTCTACGAGGGGAGAATATCCTGCTTTCGACCTGTGACATATCTTGACAGAAAGAAGCTGTATCTTATCAGACCGATGCTTTATACATCGGAGAGACTTATCAGATCTCTTGCAAATAACTATCCGTTGCCGGTTGTTACGAATCCATGCCCGGCAAACGGGAATACAAAGCGTCAGGAAATGAAGGATCTTATAAAAATGCTTGATAAATCGAATCCAGGCTTGAGGGAACGGCTGTTTGGTGCTATGCAGCGTTTGCCGCTTGACGGATGGGAGAAAATAAATTGATATAAGGAGTTTAGAACTATGGCAAAGGGAAGAATACCAATGGGTATGGGCGGAATGAATATGAATGCGATGTTAAAGCAGGCACAGAAGATGCAGGCTGAGATGGAGCGTATAAAGAATGAGCTTGAGGCTAAGGAATACGAAGCAACAGCAGGCGGCGGTGCTGTCAAGGTAAAGGTAACGGGTAAAAAGGAAATAACAGGAATTGATATAGAGCCTGATGTTCTCGGCGAAGAAAATGATGTTGAAATGCTCGCAGATATGATAATGATCGCAGCGAATACAGCACTTCAGGCAGCAGCACAGGATTATGAAGCACAGATGAACAGACTCACAGGCGGCGCAATGCCGGGAATGTTCTAAAATGGCATCATTTGCAGCTCCTGTGGAGCGCTTGATAGAGCAATTCGAATCGCTGCCGGGAATAGGTCATAAAACTGCTCAGAGACTGGCATTTTATATGATATCTGCGCCGACAGAGCGTGCGGAAGCGTTTGCCGAGGCGATAATGGATGCAAAAAGGCTTGTGTCGAAATGCAGAGTGTGCTGTAATCTTGCAGAGCACGAAAAATGCTCGATATGCTCTGACAGCACGAGAGATCATTCTGTCATATGTGTGGTAAGCGATCCGAAGGATGTAGCGGCATTTGAGCGTAGCCGTGAATACAACGGAGTATATCATGTTCTTCATGGCGTTATTTCACCGCTTAATTATGTTGGCCCGGATGATCTGTGTATAAAGGAGCTGGTGAGCCGTGCAGCTCAGGGCGGCGTGAGTGAAATAATATTGGCAACGAACCCGGATACAGAGGGTGAGGCAACGGCTATGTATATTTCAAGACTTTTGAAGCCCTTCGGTGTAAAAATATCAAGGCTTGCCTACGGTATTCCGGTGGGCGGCAGACTTGAATATGCCGATGAGATAACATTGCAAAAGGCGTTGGACGGAAGGACCGTAATAACGGATTGATTGTCAAATTCTATAATACCGCATATTATGTTATATAGGAATCCGTGAAAGGGATGAGATATGATATGCCGGAAGGATATATTGAATTTGACTATAACAGAGAAAAGGCTGTAGAGTACGCACATGAATGGGCATACGGTAGAAATCCGGAGTATTTTAATTTTACGGGTATAGGCGGAGACTGTACAAATTTTGTCTCACAGTGTATATATGCCGGTTCGGGAATAATGAATTATACACCTGTGTACGGATGGTATTATATTGATACGAACAACCGAACGGCATCATGGACAGGAGTTATATATCTGTATAATTTCCTTATAGGCAACAGCGGTGTGGGACCGTTCGGCAGAGAGGTGTCCGCTAAGGAGGTCATGCCGGGAGATATATGCCAGCTTATACTTACAAAGAATGATTTTCATCATTCGGTGATTATAGTTTCTACAGGTGATATCCCATCGTATGATAATATACGTGTTGCGTCTCATTCAAATAACGCCGATAATAGACCGTTGTATACGTATGATCCGATGGCTGTTAGATATTTGCATATCGATGGCGTACGCACCTTAAGAAGAGAGTAAGTCTGCGTGCATGGTTCTATATTAGACTCTTAATACATAAAATCAATTAGAATGATTTATGTAGACCTGATTTGAGATCGGGAGAATGGAGGATAATATGTTTATCATGACAACGAAGCTTACAAAGGGGAAAATTGCCGCTGCGATAATAGCGCTGCTCGTTGTGATCACAGGAGTGATCATGATCGCAGTATCGGGTGGAAGCGAGACTGATACCGAGGCGGCGAAGATCGGCAGTGTAGAGGTGTCGTTTAAAAACATAAAAAATAACGATGACAGAATAGCTTTTCTCACTGCATTCGGATGGGAGATAGATCATGACGCTGTAGAGATCGAGGATGTTACGATACCGGAGAAGTTCGACAAGGTATATGAGAAGTACAACGAGCTCCAGAAAAGTCAGGGACTTGATCTTTCAAAGTACAGAGGTAAGGATGTAAAGAGATATACATATCTTATATCGAATCATCCGTCGGGAGAAAGCAAAGTATATGCGAATCTTCTCATATACAAAAATAAGATAATAGGCGGAGACGTATGCTCTGCAAAGTACGGAGGCTTTATGCACGGCTTTGCGTCATAACCTCGCAAGGGAGGATATTTTGAAGCAGAGACTTGATAAAATATTGTCAAATCTGGGCTTCGGATCAAGAAAAGAGATCGGAAGTGCTATCCGTTCGGGAAAGGTCACAATAGACGGAAAGATATGCAAAAGCCCGGAGGAGAAAATAGATCCCGAGCTGTGCTCGATATGCTTTTGCGGTGAGCAGATAGAGTACAGAGAGTATGAGTATATAATGATGAATAAGCCTGCCGGATATTTATCCGCAACGGAGGATAATAGACAGATGACGGTTATGGAGCTTCTGCCCGAACGCTTAAAGCGTATCGGGCTTTTTCCCGCAGGAAGGCTTGACCGTGACAGTGAGGGACTGCTGCTGTTGACGAATGACGGTGCTGCCGCACATGCGATAATATCACCTAAGCGTCATGTGGACAAGCTGTACTATATACGATACAGCGGACGGCTGGATGATGATACGGAAAAGCGTTTCAGAGAGGGTATAGAGATCGATCAGGGCGAGAAATGTCTGCCTGCGGAAATAGAATTTACGGGAGACGGGGAAGCTTTGGTCACAGTACACGAGGGAAAGTTCCATCAGGTAAAACGCATGATAGCAGCCGCAGGGGGAGAGGTCGTTTACTTGAAAAGATTGCGAATTGGCATGATTGAGCTTGATAAAAATCTCAAAGAAGGTCAAATACGGCGCTTAAACGAACGAGAAAGTGAATGGTTAACTCAAATCACCGAAAAACCGTGATATTTTGCATAGTTAGACAGTTTGTACAAACAAAAAGTTGAGACTTTGTTAAATAAACCACTATACTATTTGTTTGAAATCTGTTATAATAAGAACACAAGAAATAAAGTTGGAGGTAAATTAAAGTATGTCTAGCGTAACATTAAAAGGCATTTACAAGAGATATGCTGGCGGCGTTACAGCTGTTTCCGATTTCAATCTCGATATCGAAGATAAGGAATTTATTATTCTCGTAGGTCCTTCCGGATGCGGTAAGTCCACAACACTTCGTATGGTTGCAGGTCTTGAAGAGATTTCTGAAGGTGAGCTCTACATAGATAACAAGCTCGTTAATGACGTAGCTCCTAAGGATAGAGATATCGCAATGGTTTTCCAGAACTATGCTCTTTATCCGCATATGACAGTATATGAAAACATGGCATTCGGTCTTAAGCTCCGCAAGACACCGAAGGCAGAAATTAAGAAGAGAGTTGACGAAGCTGCTAAGATCCTCGACATCTCCCATCTTCTTGATCGTAAGCCGAAGGCTCTTTCCGGTGGTCAGCGTCAGCGTGTTGCTCTCGGTCGTGCTATCGTTCGTAGCCCGAAGGTATTCCTTCTCGATGAGCCTCTTTCAAACCTTGATGCTAAGCTCCGTGCTCAGATGAGAACAGAGCTCACAAAGCTCCATCAGAAACTCGCTACAACATTTATCTACGTTACACATGACCAGATCGAGGCTATGACAATGGGTAGCCGTATCGTAGTTATGAAGGACGGCTTCATCCAGCAGGTTGATGCTCCTCAGGTACTTTACGAAAATCCGTGCAACCTCTTCGTTGCTACATTTATTGGTTCTCCGCAGATGAACATAGTTAATGCTACAGTTCTTGATGAGAACGGTTCAACATACCTCCAGCTCGGCGAAGCTAAGATCAAGCTGCCGGATGAGAAGGGTAGAAAGCCTGAAGTTCTTGCTTATGCAGGCAAGGAAGTTATCATGGGTATCCGTCCTGAGTGCCTCCATGACGAGGATATGTATCTTGCTCAGTTTAAGGATTCTATAATCGAAGCTGACGTTGACGTTGTTGAAATGATGGGTTCTGAGACATATCTGTATCTTATATTCCAGGGCAGCAACTTCACAGCTCGTGTTTCCCCGCGTAGCACAGCTCGTGGCGGCGACAAGATCAAGATCGCTGTTGATGCAGCTAGAATTCACCTGTTCGATAAGGACACAGAGAAGACGATCACAAACTGATTGCTTTAAAATGTTTAATAAAAGCCATTCCGAACTTTATTCGGAATGGCTTTTTTACTGCTTAAACTCGTGGATCACTATGGTAAAATAGCCGGTATTTGAATATTTCGGAGCGGTTGAGGATCGATTCTATAATAAAGAGAAAGTCAACGCTGTTAGAAACGTTCCAAAGTGAACCGATGTGATTCTAACGTTGAATAAAAAAGGTAAGCTATCGGTGATAAGATACCGATAGCTTACCTGCTTTAATATTAAAGATCAAAACCAATGCCGGTAGGAATATATGCTTTTGCATGCATTGCACGATCATACTCATTGAAATAGAGAAAGTGGTCATAGTATTTCTCAATCTCAACCTCGTATTTACCAAATGCGATGCGTGCTTTATCATAGAGCTCAAATGCAAGCTTGTCTTTTCCGAGACACTTTGCAACCATAAAATCACTGACAAGATCACAGAACTCAGCATGCTTTTCAAGAAGACGTACAGAAACGGTTTGCAGGCGGATCTCCGAGTTGTAGTGGGCATCGATCAGCTTTCGGCCTTCGGCTGTTATATCTCTTATTTTGCCGATCTTTTCAGCCCATTCGGGTGAGTAATAAACATGCTCATTATGCTCTGCTTCATCTCTTGAGAAGATGTTGAACGGAAGCGCATTATAGAGCTTTCTGAGATAATCGACAAACAGCTTCCAATCATCACCATAGGCAGTATGGAAATAATCCTCCAACAGCTCATCATAGGAGAGACTCGTATCAAAAAGTGTTCGTGCATAGGTATAGAATGCAAAGCCGTTGGGGAAGAATGATCTCTGAGAGCCATCCTCAATAACTCCGTTTACATCATGCTCTTTATAGAGCCTAACATCATCGTGTACACGCTTTGCAGTTTCAAGACCTGAAATATCACAGCATTGATGACGCCAGAAGTGGTACTCATATGACATGGCAGCACCTTTCCATGATTTTCTCCATTCGTTGTAGTAGGCGAAGCTTTCAGCCAGATCCTTCGGGAATATGTTTTTATTCCTTACGTATGGTCTTGTTTTGAACTCGGTATCCTTTTTAGGCATTGAGTAAGCGTAGCTTCTGTGGATAGGAGCAAACAGCATGGTGAATCTTTCGGGATTCTTGATGGTTTCCTCAAGAGGAGCCCATTTTGTATCAACGTAGACAATAAATACGATGCGTGTATTAAGATCCTTGGCAGTCAAAGCTTCATCGATATCATTCATGAGCATCATGTAGAAATCGGACGGGGTCTTCTTTTGACATTCCGCACATTCGCAATGATTGTTTGTACCGTCAGCGAGCCATACATGGAGATAATCGATGTTAGAATGATTTTCGGCATAGTTTGCAATATATTCCGCAACCTTTTTTCTTGCAGCAGCGTTTGACATGCAGAAGTTTGTCCAGTTGGGAGTGCCGTTGAACAGCTTACGCTCACCGTTGATCTCGGCAATAACAGAACGTTGCTCATCGGTAAGCAGAGAATCATAGTCGATGTTATCACTGCCTCTCCAGGAGCTGTCAACACCGAAGGGATCCATAGTGAAGCCATGACCTATATCATGGAATTGAAGACCTCGTTTTGCTATTTCAGCCTCGCACTGACGCTTCCATTGGAGGATAGTGCTATTGGAAACCGGCTCGGGTTTACGATTTTCTTCGTTTTTTGAATGATTGTAGTAGAATCTGTAGTAGCCGACAGGGATCTTAAACTCGATCATATATACATTCATGCCGACCTTTGGTGTGAAATCTATAGTTTCGAGCATATCACCTTGAAATTCAGCACCCTCATTGCACTGTCCTCTGTAGCGGCATGATGGCTTAAAGCGATACTTTACTGGAACGATATCCTTCATGGGGATATACTCGCCGTCAACACCGGGCATGAGCCAGCGGCAACCGTTTTGTCTGAGATATTCATACACAGCAAGTAGCACGGAACGAGGATTATCACCTGCAATAATACCACCGTTTGTATCACAGTCAATATATAAAATATCATCAAGCTCCGGATCCTCTGCGTCTGATATGTCAAAACCAAAATCCTGCATAAGACCGAGTCTGAATCCATCTTTTGCATCGGGAGCATAGCTTATCTTTATGTCGCCGCATTCGGGCATCATCATGCGAAGATACTTTTTTAGCTCTTCACCGGCAAAATCGATAGCAGAGTGGGAAGCACACTTGTTGATCGTAAACATGATATTTTCTCCTTATATATAGAATTGAAGCTTAAAGCACAGAACATATTTTCGTATTACTCCAGTGTGATCATTTCGGAAGAGTATGGCAAAGAACGGATATAATCACAGAATGTATGCCATTCGGCGAGCTTGTGGTTCTTTCTGGCGTGATAAATGTTATTTAGTACTTCGTAGTTGAGAGTAACTGTTCGGAGCTGATTGTAGCTCGACGGAAGAAGCTTTATGATATCAAGCCATATAGCTTTGTCCTTTGTCTTATTATATTCGACCCTGAGCTCTTCAAGATAAGTAATAAGCTCAAGAGAAAACTTTTCGGATCTTGGTGTAAGATTATCAAAGCTGAACTGATCTGGCGCGAACGGACGACTGTGTATCTTGTGCATAGTCGAAGTGGAGTTCGCCACCGTGCCGACCTTGTATGTATCAAATTCCTTCCACCAGTAAATGGGAGCTTCTATATCAACACATACCATTATCTGGCGGATAAATTTTCTGTGGTCACGTCCGGACGAACAGAGCTGCTTTGCAAGCCTGAGATCCTCAGGACCAAGTACATATAAGCCGTCCTCATAATGGCTGTCTGATTTGTTCCAGCTGCTCATCGGATTTCTCATTCCGCGCAGAGCGTTTTCGAGATTCATTACACTTGAATTGGATGTTGTAAGCATTAAGATCACCTCAGTTTATTATAACTTGTCTAACTTATAATGTCAATGACTACAAAGATTTTTTAGTATGACTAAAAGTACGATAAATATTTGTAAAATTTAAGTGAACATTGTGATCAAAAAACAGAAATACGTCAAAAACTACTAAAAAATTAGCTGAAAAAATCAAAAAAAGCACATTTCACACAATAAAGATATCCGAAACGAAAAAAATAGTTAAAAACAGAAAAATATATTGAAAAATAGGAAAAAATCGTTTACAATATAGTATATGAGAAAATACAATAGGGTTACAAATTTTTAGATAAGAGGTGTATTATTAGTGACAGGAAGGCTTTTTCAGGGAATTATCCTTCAGATGAAGGATGTTACGGATAGGATAATCGGTGTTCTTGATTCAACAGGTACTGTCATCGCATGTACGGAGCTTACCCTCATCGGCAGCGAAAGAGAAGAAGCAGCAGTGGAAATGGGATTTACAAATGATTTTGTAAATCACGGAGGGTATATATATCAGACGATATCGGCAAAATCCGCAAGATTCGAATATGCGGTATTTGTAGAGGGCGACGACCAGACTGCAAAAACGATATGCAGCATGGCTGTTATCGCACTGTCAAGTGTTCGCACACTTTACGATGAAAAGAATGATAAGGCTACATTTATAAAGAATATTATTCTTGACAACATCCTGCCGGGAGATATCTATATTAAGTCCAAGGAGCTTCACTTCGGTGCGGATGTGCCGAGAGTAGTATTCCTTATCAAGCATGCGGATAAAGTCGATACAGCTGCTATCGATATCGTAAGCAGCCTGTTCCCGGACAAGCAGCGTGATTTCGTTATAAATATCAGCGAGACGGATATTGTACTTGTTAAGGAAGTAAAGCCGAATGTTGACCTCAAGGATCTTATGAAGATCGCAAAGAATATTGAGGATACGCTCAACACAGAGCTGCTTATAAAGACAACTATCGGTATCGGTACAGTAGCAACCGCATTGAAGGATATAGTTACATCATTTAAGGAAGCAAAGCTTGCAATTGAGGTAGGTCAGGTATTTGAGACAGAGAAGAGCATAATGAGCTTTGAAAATCTTGGCGTCGGCAGACTCATTTATCAGCTCCCGACAACACTGTGTGAAATGTTCCTGTCTGAGGTATTCCGTAAGGGCTCAATAAATGCGCTCGATCAGGAGACACTCTTTACGATACAGAAGTTCTTTGAAAACAACTTGAATGTATCCGAGACCTCAAGAAAGCTGTTTGTACACAGAAATACGCTCGTGTATAGACTTGAAAAGATCAAGAAGATCACAGGATTAGACCTTCGTGAGTTCGACCATGCTATTATATTCAAGGTTGCACTGATGGTCAGAAAGTATTTGAATTCACGTGACATTAAGGTGTGACAACGGCGTTGAACTTTAAGGAGAGACCTAAGAAATGATTCGGCTGACTGATGTGTACCAGGCATACAGTACCGGTACAAGAGCGCTCCGAGGAGTCGATCTTGAGATCGATGACGGAGAATTTGTATTCCTTGTCGGGCCATCCGGCTCAGGCAAATCAACGATCGTAAAGCTGCTCACAGGAGAGCTTCGTCCTACGTCCGGCAAGGTTGTTGTAAATGAGTATGATACAAAAAAGATGAAGCAGTCCGAAGTCCCATATATGAGACGTACACTGGGTGTAGTGTTCCAGGATTTCAGACTTATAGAGAGAAAAACAGTGTATGAAAACGTGGCTTTTGCGATGCGTATTGTAGGCGCATCGCAAAAGGCGATAAAAGAGAGAGTAAACTATGTGCTGGATCTGGTCGGAATAGCACACAAGGCGAGAAGAAAGCCGAACGAGCTGTCCGGCGGTGAGCAGCAGAGAGTAGCCATCGCAAGAGCACTGGTAAATAACCCCAGGATCATTATTGCAGACGAGCCTACGGGTAATCTTGACCCGGACAGATCACTTGAGATAATGATGCTGCTTGAGAGAATACATGCGCTGGGCACGACGGTGCTCGTAGTTACGCATGAGAGGGAGCTTGTCGATCAGTTTGATAAGCGCGTTGTGGCTATCGACGGTGGGTTAATTGTCAGCGACAGAACAGGTGGGTACTATAGATATGAAGAGATATAATATTTCGTATTTTTTAAAAGAAGGTATAAGCGGTGTATGGTCGCATGGCTTTATGAGCTTTGCATCGGTAAGCGTAATAATAACATGCCTTATACTTACAGGTTCTGTAGCATATCTGGTGCTTTGCCTGAATCAGACAATAGTATCGTTGGGAGATCTGAGTGATATCAGAGCATATGTTGACGAGACATTGTCGGATGAAGCTGTTGCGGAGCTTGAAACAAAGATCAGAAATGTAGCGAATGTCAGCGGTGTAGACTTTATCGATAAGGAACGCGGCCTGCAGGAAATGAGAGAGGAGTTCGGAGATGAAGCATATCTTCTTGACGGACTTGAGTATGATAATCCACTGCGGCACAGCTTCAGAGTATGGGTAATGGATATAGACGATTATGACGAAACGCTTTCTGCAATAGAATCACTGCGTGGAATAGCATCGGTAAGATCGTCAAAGGATTCGGTAGACGTACTTTTGAATGTAAAAAATGTACTACAGGCAGTATCTATAGGATTCGTAGTGCTGCTTGGTATGGTATCTATTTTCCTTATTTCAAATACGATCAAGCTTGCAACGTTTGACAGAAGAGAAGAAATAGGAATAATGAAAATGATCGGCGCAACTGATGCGTTTATACGCACGCCGTTTGTGATAGAAAGTATACTGCTCAGTCAGATCGCAGCAATAGTAGCTTATGGACTGCAATGCCTGATATGTTGGTATTTGTCTCAAAGCAGTGTATCGACACTCCCGATAATAGAGCTCGTAGATTTCAAGCTGTACATGTTTGAATATCTTATAACCTACATGGTGACAGCGTTCGTTATCGGTGTTACGGGAAGTATTGTAAGTATCAGAAAATTCCTTAGGGTCTAAGGAGTTCGTGTTTTAGGGAGGCGCCATTTTTTAATGTCAAAGCATGCGGTAAAATTTGTTGCGGGTCTATTGGCTATACTCATGGTTCTGAGTGTATTCATAGGAGTAGTTGCCAATCTGTTCGCTGCAAATGCCAGTAATAAGACGAAGCTTGCAGAGCTGAGAAAGGAGCTGTCTGCCGTAACGGATGAGAGAAAATCTCTTGAGGCGGAGCTTAAGCAGCTTGGTGAAGAAAAGTCATCGTTGATAGATCAGAAGACTACGACAGAGATGCAGATCAATGCTACATTGGAGCAGATCGACATAGCATCTGCGATAATCGAAGAGCTCAATACGCAGATCGATGAGAAGAATCTCGAGCTTGAAGCTGCAATAGCTGATGAAGAGCTTCAGTATGAGACGTTTAAAACAAGAGTGCGAGCTATGTATGAAAATGACAGTGTGAGCACGTTAGAGCTTATATTATCATCCGGAAGTCTTACAGAGGTCTATGCAAAGCTTGAAGCATCTGCGGCTATTGCGGAGCATGATAAGAAGCTGATGAAAAATCTTGCGGATACGCGAGAATACATAAGCGACCTGAAAACAGGTCTGGAGCTTGACAAGACAGAGCAGGAAGAAATCAAATCCGAATATGAGCTTCTTGAACAGGAGCTTACTGCTCAGACTGAGGAGCTTGAAAAGCTCATCGCTGAGATAGAAGCGCAGGAAGAGTATACACAGGCAGATATTGCAACGGTAAAGGAAGCGGAAGCTGAATTCGAAAAGGAGATATCCAAGATCGTAGCAGCTATAGCAAAGGCCGAGGAAGAGGAACGCAAGAGAAAGGCAGAGGAAGCAAGAAAGAAGGCTGAGGCGGCAAAGCTTGCGGCAGCATCGAATTCTTCAAGCTCATCAAGCTCATCCGGTTCCTACAGCGGTGGAAGCATGAAATGGCCCATACCGGGATATTCGTCTATTTCGTCATACTTTGTTATGAGAGATCATCCGATAACGGGCGTTTATTCACAGCATTCCGGAATCGATATTCCGGCACCGAAGGGAACAAAGGTGTATGCGGCAGCCTCCGGTACAGTTGTCAGTGTAGGCTATAATAAAGTGTTCGGAAACAGAGTGATCGTTTCACACGGAAACGGATATCAGACGCTTTATGCACATTTTTCCTCGATCGCAGTTAAGGAAAATCAGCAGGTAACGACAGATACGGTGATAGGATATGTCGGTTCAACAGGTCAGTCTACAGGCAATCATCTTCATCTGAGTGTGTTGAAGAATGGCAATTATGTAAATCCGTTGAGCTATGTCAGTCCGTAAATAGGTTTATCAATAAAAATTTACCAATTATATATTGATTTTATAGTGGTATTTGGATTAAAATCATCCTGAGCGGAAATATTCATTATTTTCGCTCAGGATAGCCGTATATTTTAGGCTTTTGAGGGTCAATGTGAAAAAGACGGAGGGTATATTTTTGTATGAAGAAAAAACAAGCAGGACTTATTGCAGCTTTGATCGTACTTGTAGCTGCGGCAACATATGTTGTATCGTATATTTCCGTATGGCATCAATTTGATAAAAGACTTACTACCTTAAATGAAAAGGAAGCTGTTTTCGCCAAGCTTACGGAAATAAACAGCTATATCGACAATTATTATATTATGGATTACGATGCTGAGGATTCAGCCGATGCTATTGCAAACGCTATGATGTCATCACTGCCAGATGGATGGTCATATTATTACTCGAAAGAGGAAGTTGACTACATGAACGAGCAGGAGAATCTGGAATACGCCGGAATAGGCGCAAATTGTGCTACGAATGCCAGTGGATATATACAGGTGATTGAGGTGTTCGCAGACTCACCTGCAATGAAAGCGGGTCTGCGTTACGGAGATATTGTTATAGCAGTAGACGGAGTAGATGTGCTTGAGCTTGGATTCGAAGGCGCAGTAAACAGAGTAAAGGGCGAAAGCGGAACAGATGTTGTGCTCACAGTGTATAAATACGGGAGCGAAGAGCCTGTAGATGTGACAGTGACACGAGGTGTAGTACACGATACAGAGCTTACGTATGAGATGCTCGATGACGAAATAGGATATATAATGATAAAGCATTTCAGTGAGGGTGTACAGGACTCGTTCGCATTGGCTCTTGATGAATTGAAGGCTGCGGGTGCAAAGGGAATAATATTTGATGTCAGAATGAATACCGGCGGCTATATGCATGTAATGGCTGATATGCTTGATAAGCTGATGGGTGAGGGTGTTATAATCGAAACACGAGACAGAGACGGTAAGGTAGAAACTCTGAATTCGGATGCGGAGAAGCTTGATATTCCTGTTACCGTGATAGTACATGAGTACTCGTACAGCGCAGCGGAATTTTTTGCGGCAGTGCTTCAAGAGACCGAAAATGTAAAGCTCATCGGAAGACAGACTGTCGGAAAAGGCTATGCACAGAACATGTATACGTTATCCGATGGCTCGGCTATAGGCTTGTCGGTGAATGAATACTATCTGCCCAGTGGAAGAAGCCTTAAGAATGAGGGCGTTGTGCCGGATTACGATGTGGAGCTTACGATAGATCAGCTCAGAAACCTGAGAACTCTGGCAAGAGACGAGGATCCACAGCTCGTTAAGGCAATTGAGGTAATAAGAGAGGAAATAAATCAATAAATATCATAAAAAATGTCAATTTTCTTTATTGACATAAGCGGTATGGTCATATATAATAATTATTTATATAAGATGTATTAGAAGTGGGAGGAAATACAGATATGACGAAGCAGTACAAACTTACTGCGGCGAGAGTAGCAGAATTAGAAGCCGAAAGAGAGTATTTGGGAACAGTTAAAAAGAAGGAAGTCCTTGACAGAATAAAGGAAGCGAGATCTCACGGTGACTTGTCTGAGAATAGCGAATATGATGAAGCCAGACTTGAACAGGGTAAGCTTGAGGGACGTCTTGATGAGCTCAATGAAATACTGTCAAATTATGTTGTAATTAATGAAGATATCGTAAATACAGATATAGTAGACATCGGTGTAAAGGTAAAAGTACGCGATCTTGAGGACGATACCGAGGAGATATACAGAGTTGTAGGTACACAGGAAGCAGATCCTCTTCACGGTAGTATCAGCGACGAGTCTCCGATAGGAAAAGCTCTTATGGGAAAGAGAAAGGGCGAAGAGGTAGTTGTAAATGCACCCGGTGGCACTTTTAAGTATTTGCTTGTTGATATTTTAGAGTAATTTTATTGAAAGGATACTAACCGAGATGGATAATAATATTGAAAATAACGTTCAAGAGCTAAGTGAAATACTTCAAATAAGAAGAGATAAGCTTGATGCTCTTCAAAAGGACGGACGTGATCCGTTTGTTATAACAACGGCGGATCAGAATATACATTCTTCTGATGTTGTAGCACGCTTTGATGAGCTTGAGAATCAGGATGTTTGTATTTGCGGCAGAATAAAGACTTGGCGTGACATGGGTAAGGCAAACTTTATCGATGTATATGACCGCAAAGGCAGGATACAGGTCTATGTTAAGAAGGATGACGTAGGCGAGGAATCGTTTGCTGAGTTCAAAAAATGGGATATCGGTGATATTATCGAGGTAAAGGGCTTCGTATTTAAAACACGACGCGGTGAAATATCCGTACATGCTAAAGAGCTTAGACTCTTGACAAAATCACTTCTTCCTTTACCTGAGAAGTACCATGGACTTACCAATACGGATATGCGTTATCGTCAGCGTTATCTTGACCTCATCGTAAACCCTGAGGTTATGGATACATTTATGAAGCGTTCCCAGATCATCAAGGAGATCAGAAATTATCTTGACGGAGAGGACTTCGTTGAGGTCGAAACGCCGATCCTTGTTCATAATGCAGGCGGTGCGGCAGCTCGTCCGTTCGTTACACATCATAATACACTTGATGAGGATCTGAAGCTTCGTATCTCGCTTGAGCTTTACCTTAAGCGCCTTATTGTAGGTGGAATGGAAAGAGTATACGAGATAGGCAGAGTTTTCAGAAACGAAGGCTGTGATATCAAGCATAATCCGGAATTTACACTCATGGAGCTTTATCAGGCATATACAGATTACAACGGAATGATGGATCTTACCGAAAATCTTATCCGTACAGTTGCAAAAAAGGTGCTCGGCACGACAACTGTTAAATACGGTGAGGTAGTGATCGATCTTGAAAAGCCGTTTGAACGTATTTCAATGACAGATGCTGTTAAGAAGTATACAGGTATCGACTTTGATGCGATAACATTTGAAGAGGCTAAGGCTCTTGCAAAGGAAAAGGGCATAGAGTTTGAAGCAAGACATAAGAAGGGTGACCTTTTGAGCATGTTCTTTGAAGAATTCGTAGAATGCCATCTTGACCAGCCTACATTCGTTATCGATCATCCTATAGAGATATCTCCTTTGACAAAGAAGAAGCCGGGCAGACCTGATCTTACGGAGAGATTTGAGCTGTTCATTACACAAAGAGAGTTTGCAAATGCATATTCGGAGCTTAACGATCCGATCGATCAGAGAGAGCGCTTTGCGGCTCAGGAAGAACTGTTTGCACAGGGTGATGAAGAAGCCAGCCATACAGATGAGGACTTCCTTACGGCTCTTGAATATGGTATGCCCCCGACAGGCGGTATAGGCATTGGTATCGACAGACTGGTAATGTTCCTCACAGATGCACAGTCTATCAGAGATGTGCTTTTGTTCCCCACAATGAAGTCTTTAGACTGAAAATAGCTATAGAAACCTCGATATTTATAGATATCAAAGGATACCTATAAATATCGAGGATATCGTGATACCTGAGCTCTTGAAAGCGTGATAACAGGAGTTCATCTGAAAAATATGTTAGACCTGACAGCAGTATAGAATCGCCGTAAAAGTATTGAAATTGGTTTTATTTACAAGGAGAGATATCATTGGCAAAAGAAAAGTTACCGCTCAGAGATGATGGAAAGCCGGATTACACGAAATCGTCAAATCCGTTAGTAAAATGGTTTGCAAATTACTGGTACTATTATAAAGTGCCTGTACTTGTGATCGGTTTTATACTTATGCTTACAATATGGTTTATAGTTGATGTTGTAACGAATGTACAAAGCGATATGCGTGTTATAATGATATCCGATACGGTTATAACTACTGATGAAAGCGAAGCTATAAAAGCGAAAGCAGAAGTATATGCTTCGGATGCGGACGGAGATGGCAGAGTTCATGTAACATCTACGTATTTGAATCTTGCGGAGGAGCCGCAAGACGAGTATCAGCTTGCAGCATACGATCAGGTCGTAACATTTATGATAGACGACGATGTAACGTTCTATATTGTCGATGATTACGGATATCGATATATGAAAGCAAATGAAGCCGTAGCCGAATTGAGTAAGTTCGGCGTGGAATATGATGGCAATAAATACAGAATACCTATAAATGATACGTTCCTTTTTGAGGGTCTTGACAGTCTCATCGAGCGTGGAGATTTCTATTTCGTAATGAAGGATTGCTCTGATGATAACATTGAAAAGGAAGGTATTGCCAACAGATACGAGTATGCGACCGCACTGGGAAAAGCATTGGTAGATGATCTGAACAATAAGGAAAATTGAGCAATTAAAGATTAAGGTCTGAAACAAGAGCTTCAGACCTTAATGCTGTGTTTAAAACAATTGACATTTTCTCGTTTTTTTAGGCTTAAATGATGAGAAAAAGAACCGATTTAAAGCGAATGAATATTTATTTTAACATATGAGTATGAGGGACTTCGGTAAATATAATAATATATCGGAATTATATCCACAGAGTCGGTGGTATAATAAGACTCTAAGCAGGATATAAATTGAGAAACAGTGTCGAGATGATATGATAGTAATAGATTCAAGAAAAAACAAAAAGCTGCGGTATTTACGAGAGCTTGCCAGAGAGAGGGAACTCAGATACAGCGAGAAAAAATACGTAGGAGAGAGCGTAAAGCTTTTGCGAGAAGCGATACGTTCACATGTGGAGATAGACGCAGTCTTATGGGAGAGATCCGCATGGAAACAGTATTCCGATGAATTCGAAAATACACTTAACGGTATGAACTGTGAAATATATTGTGCCGACAGTGATACATTTGAGTACGCAGCTACGCTGAAAAGCCCCGAGGGGGTAATGTTTGTATGTAAAATGCCGAAGAGAGCCGAAGAAAGGATGCAGCCGAAAAAGATCATTGCACTCGAGTCTGTGCAGGATCCCGGAAATGTCGGGACTGTAATAAGGAGCGCAGACGCATTCGGAATAGACATCGTTTGGCTTATCGGCTCAACGTGTGATATATATAATCCTAAAACGGTGAGATCGTCAATGGGATCATTATTTCGTGTTGACGTAAGACAGTCGGATCTGAGTACCTTTTTCGATGAGATGCAGAGCATGAATATAAAGGTCTATGCTACTGCGTTGTCTGAAACGGCAGAGGATATAAGAAATAAAGATCTTTTAAACTGCGCTGTTATGATCGGCAATGAGGGCAATGGCATTTCAAAGGAAGCATTAGCTGCAAGCAATGGTTGTTTGATAATTCCGATGAAGGGAAAGGCTGAGTCTCTAAATGCAGCTGTGGCATCATCGATAGTAATGTGGGAAATGAGTAAATGTTGAAATAAAGAGGATGTGTGAGCATATGGCGCTTAAGCATTGGATATGGCTGAGTATGAGAAGCATCAGGCGTGATAAGCTTTGGCAATTATGTATGCGCTTTGATGGGGCACGTGGTGTTTATGATGCACAGGAGACTGAACTGTTGAAGTGCGTTGAGCTGACAAAAGATGAGCTGAACAGCATAAAGCAGGACAGAAGCCTGGCTTTGGCAGAAAAGGTTGAAGCGGAATGCGAAAAGAAGAAGATAAGCGTCATATCTTTTACGGATGATGTATATCCAAAGAGGCTTCGAAGTATAGATAGCCCTCCTGTAATACTGTATGCACGTGGTAATGTAAACTGCCTGACAGCAGATGTACCGTTTGGAATAGTAGGTACGAGAAAAGCCGCACCGAATTCTCTTGAGTTGACACATAAGCTGTCATATATGCTTGCAAAAGCGGGATTTACAATAGTTTCCGGAATGGCAGCAGGTGTGGATTCAGCGGCAGCCTGCGGAGCGCTCGATGCCGGATGTAAAACAATAGCTGTATTCGGAAGTGGTGTAGACATATGCTATCCGAAAAGTAATGCAAAGCTTATGGATGCAATCATCGAAAACGGATGTGTTATCAGTGAAAATACACCCGGAACACCACCGCTACCGTGGACATTTCCTCAGAGAAACAGAATTATTGCCGGAATATCATCAGGTGTGCTTGTTACTGCGGCACCTGAAAAGAGCGGCTCTATAATAACAGCTACGTATGCGATGGAGCAGGGTAGAGACGTATACGTTGTACCGGGAAGACCGGGCGATAAAGAGTATGCAGGATCACTTGCGCTGATAAAGGACGGCGCAACTATGATAACAGAGGCAGATGATATTATATATGATTTCGGTCTTGTACCTGTAAAGATCGATAAAAGCTACGAGAGAATATTGCAGTTGAGACGAAACACGCCGGATAGACGTGAGACTTCGGTGAAGAGTGAGATAAAAGAGAAAAAACAGTCCGAAAGACGTGAAGTCAGAAAAGAAAATAAGGATCTGTATAAAGATCGTATAAATGAATTCAGCGGAGAAGAAAAGATCATTGCGGAGGCAATATTGAGCGGAGCATCACAGTTTGATCTGATCGCAGAAAAGACGGGACTCGATACTTCCGAGCTGCTCTCAATGCTGACAATGATGGAACTGAATGGTAAAATCATACAGAAGCCCGGAAAATATTATGAGCTTATTATATAAAATAGTGGAGGATACATGTCTAAGCTAGTAATAGTAGAATCGCCGGCGAAGGCGAAGACGATAATGAAATATTTGGGATCGGGATATGATGTGAAAGCATCAATGGGTCATTTAAGAGATCTTCCTGCTAAAAAACTGGGGATCGATCTCAGAAAAACGTTCGATCCGGAATATATACCTATAGAGGGAAAGGCAGAGCTTATAGAAAAGCTGCGTGATGCAGCGGCTAAGAGCGATGCGGTTTATCTTGCAACTGACCCTGATCGTGAGGGTGAAGCGATATCGTGGCATCTCTGTCAGCTTCTTGAAATGGATGATAAAACAGCGAACAGAGTTACATTTAATGAGATAACGAAAAAAGCGGTAATAGACGGAATAAATAATCCGAGACATATAGATATGGATCTTGTGGATGCACAGCAGGCAAGACGTGTATTAGACAGGATCGTAGGTTATAAGCTGTCACCGTTCCTTTGGAAAAAGATCCGCAGAGGACTTAGTGCAGGTCGTGTTCAATCTGTAGTTACACGTTTGATAGTTGAACGTGAGCGTGAGATCAAAGCATTTGTACCGCAGGAATACTGGAGCCTTGATGTTAATCTGAGAAAGGTCGGAGAACGTAAGACCTTCAAGGGTAAATATTTCGGTGATGAGACGGGCAAGGTAGAGCTGAAAAGTGAAGATCAGACGATGAAGATCAAGGAAGAAATAGAAAATGCAAGCTTTATCGTCGGCAAGATAAAGAAAAGCAAGAAGCAGCGTCAGCCGTCTGCACCGTTTATCACATCAAGTATGCAGCAGGAAGCGTCTAAAAAGCTTGGAATGCAGTCAAAGCGTACAATGAAGGTAGCTCAGGAGCTGTATGAGGGTATCGATATCAATGGCAATGGCTCAGTAGGTCTTATAACCTATATGCGTACTGACTCACTCAGACTATCGGACGAAGCTGTAGCTTCCGTGCGTGAATATATTAAAACCAATTTTGAGCCGGAGTATTGCCCGAAAGCTCTGCGAGTATTTAAAACAAAGAAAAATGCCCAGGATGCTCATGAAGCGATCCGACCGACCGATGTGAATCTTACTCCGGATATGCTAAAAGACAGCCTCGGACGTGACCAGTATAGGCTTTATAAGCTGATTTGGGAACGCTTTGTGGCATGTCAAATGGCAAATGCAGTATATGATACGGTGAGCATGGAGATAAATGCAGGAAGACATATCTTCAAGGTTTCTGGAAGTACGATGAGATTTCCCGGATTTACGGCATTATATGAGGAAACCGTGGATGAAGATGACGAAAACAGCGTTAACGTCAAGGTGCCTGAGCTTGCAGAGGGTGAAGAGGTAAAGCTGAGCTCCGTTGATCCGGCACAGCATTTCACTCAGCCGCCGCCAAGATACAATGAGGCATCCATGATAAAAACGATGGAGGATTTGGGGATCGGCAGACCTTCTACGTATGCTCCTACGATATCAACAGTCGTGCAGCGTGATTATGTGGAAAAAGAGGGTAAGGCACTTAAGCCGACACCGCTTGCCGAGGTCGTTACAGACCTTATGACAGCAAAATTCAGTGATATTGTCGATGTGAAGTTTACAGCAGGTATGGAAGCAAAGCTTGATGATATCGAATCGGGAAAGAAAGAATGGAAGGATATAATCAAGGACTTCTATAAGGATTTCTCTGTCGAGCTAAAGCAGGCTGAAGCTGATCTCAAAGAAACACGACTTAAGATAGAGTACGAGGACAGCGGTGAGGTCTGTGAAAAATGCGGAAAGCCGATGGTCTATAAGTACAGTAAGTACGGTAAATTCCTGGGATGCAGCGGATATCCGGACTGCAAGAATATAAAGCAGATAATCGACGTGGTTGAGGGAGAATGCCCGAAATGCGGTGGACGAATGACAAAGCGTTTTTCCAAAAAAGGCAGAGTATACTACTCCTGTGAAAATTGGGCAGAGTGCAAGTTCATGTCATGGGATACTCCTAGTAATGAAATATGCCCGAAATGCGGAAAAAAGCTGTTTAAACACGCATTCAGAGGCGAAAAGAGCACAAAATGCTTGAATGAGAGCTGCGATTTTGAAATGGTTGAAGCTAAGGTGGAAAAAAAGTCTAAAAAAGAGAAGGAATCGGAAGAATGAGATGCAGCGTTATAGGCGGTGGGCTTGCAGGGTGTGAGGCTGCGTGGCAGCTGGCAAGACAGGGCATAGAGGTCACTTTGTATGAGATGAAGCCGACAAAATTCAGCCCGGCGCATGAGAAAACGACACTTGCAGAGCTTGTATGCTCAAATTCACTTCGATCTAATCAGCTTACGAATGCTGTCGGATTGCTCAAAGAAGAAATGCGAAGACTCGGCTCGTTAATAATGGAATGTGCGGACGCTACATGCGTTGATGCAGGCGGCGCACTTGCAGTAGACAGAGAAGGATTCTCAGCTCTCGTTACAAAAAAGATAGAAGCATGTGATAATATAACTCTTGTGCGTGAGGAGATCACAGATATACCTGACGGTGAGGTCATAATAGCTACGGGACCGTTGTCATCCGATGCGATCTCAGCTCAGATAGAGAAGCTGGTCGGAAAAAAATATCTAAGCTTTTTTGATGCATCCGCACCTATAGTTACACTCGAAAGTGTAGATATGAGTAAAGCGTTTTTTGCATCACGCTATGGCAAGGGTAGCGGAGTAGATTATTTGAACTGCCCGATGGATAAGGATGAATACGATGCCTTTGTACACGAGCTCGTAAACGCAGAAGCGGTACACCTTCACGAGTTTGAAAACTCCAAGGTGTTTGAGGGCTGTATGCCTGTGGAGGTAATGGCGGCGAGAGGACATGAAACATTGGCATACGGACCGATGAAGCCGATAGGTCTGCCCGATCCGGAGACGGGAAAGCTTGCGTATGCAGTAGTACAGCTCAGACGTGACAATGCAGAAGGTACGCTGTATAACATAGTGGGATTCCAGACACATCTCAAATTCCCGGAGCAGAAGAGAGTTTTCTCTATGATACCTGCACTGAAAAATGCAGAGTTTGTACGTTATGGAGTTATGCATAGGAACACATTTATCAATTCTCCGCATACACTCGGCTCGTCCTATGAGCTCCTGAGTGAGCCGCGTATAAGCTTTGCCGGACAAATGACAGGTGTCGAGGGATATGTAGAGTCAGCATCGTCGGGAATGCTTGCAGGAATAAATAAAGGAAGAAAGCTTCGCGGACTCGATCCGATAAACTTCACAAGAAAGACTGCGATCGGAGCGCTTGTGGAATACGTGAGTGGCGGAAGCGTGTCGGATTTCCAGCCAATGAATGTTACATATGGACTGATCGAGCCGTTGGATGTAAGAATAAAGAAAAAATCCGAAAGATATGCCGCGCTTGCGGAGAGATCACTTACATTTGTAGATGAATTGAGGAAGATTTTATGAAAATAATACTTGATGCATTCGGTGGAGATAACGGAGCTATAGAGGCAGTGCGTGGTGCTGCTATGGCAGTCGAAAAGGAAAATGTGGAAATACTGCTTGTAGGAAACGAAGCAGAGCTCAACGGCATTTTTGAAAAGGAAAACATCTCAAAAAAATCGATAACCATACTTGATGCAGCTGATGTAGTCGAAATGGAGGATGACCCGACGACGGTGATAAGAGCCAAAAAGGAATCATCCATGGTCAAAGCACTTACTGCATTGAAGCAGGGAATGGGAGATGCACTTGTATCGAGTGGAAATACCGGAGCACTGCTCACGGGAGCTACTGCTATAGTAGGAAGGATCAGAGGTGTTCGCCGAGGAGCACTTGCCCCAATAATCCCCAGCAGATTCGGCGGAGCGTTGCTTATAGACTGCGGAGCAAATGTCGAATGTACGGCTGAATATCTGTATCAGTTTGCACTGATGGGAAGTGCGTACATGGAGTGCTCACATGGAAGAAAAGCCCCGAGGGTCGCACTGCTGAATAACGGTACGGAAGAGAAAAAAGGCACTGAGGTTTATCGTGAAGCATATAAACTGTTGAAGAATGCAGCAGAGCAGGGTGAGATCAACTTTATAGGAAATATCGAAGCCAGAGACATGTTCTCCGGAAAAGCAGATGTCCTTATATGCGATGGTTTTACCGGAAATATGATACTTAAAACTATTGAGGGTACTGCGAAGTTCTTTTCAACAGAGCTGAAAGGCATGTTTATGGCATCACCGATATCAAAGATAGCGGGACTTATCGTCAAGCCTAAGATCAATGAATTGAAATCGATGATGGATTATAAGGAAGTCGGTGGTTCTCCGATAATGGGAATCAGGAAGCCTGTATTCAAAGCTCATGGATCAAGCGATGCTAGAGCGTTTTATTCGGCAATTTGCAGAGCAATCAAATTTGCCGAGGGCGGAGCGATCGAAAGCATTGAGAAAAAGCTTGGCAGCATAAAGCAGGATGAGAAAGGAGAATAAATATGGAATTTGAAATTCTAAAGAGACTTATTGCAGATCAGTTTGCAATTGAGGAGTCGGAGATAAATCTCAATTTGTCATTCCCCGAGGATCTCATGGCAGATGATCTTGATATTGTAGAGCTCCTTATGGCAATAGAAGAAGAGTTCGACCTTGAATCACTTGAGAATGAAGATGTTTCACAGTTTGAAACAGTAGGCGATATGCTTGATTTTATTAAGCAAAGAGTGGACTGATATTGAACGTTATGAAAAAGCTTGAAGAAATAATTGGATATACATTTCACAATAAGCGTACTCTTATGTGTGCAATGACGCACAGCTCGTACGCAAATGAATCGAGAGATAAGTCTGTTACATCAAATGAACGACTTGAGTTTTTAGGTGACAGTGTTCTCGGCTTTGTGACAGCCGACTATATATTCAGCTTATATAAACATATTCCGGAGGGTGAGCTTACAAGGCTTCGTGCGTCGGTAGTTTGTGAGCAGTCGCTCTTTGAAGTCGCAAAAAGACTGGAGCTTTCGAAATTTATAAAGCTCGGGCGTGGTGAAGCGATGAACAAGGGAAATGAGCGTCCGTCTATTCTTTCCGATGCGGTGGAAGCGATAATAGGTGCAGTATATATCGACGGTGGTATAGAGCCTGCAAGAAATTTCGTACTGTCATTTATAAAGCCTGCGGTCGAGATCGCTGTGAAGGGTCATGCTTTCAGGGATTATAAGACTATACTTCAGGAGATCGTACAGAAGAATAAAGAAGAGGTACTGACATATAAGCTTACAGGAGAAAAAGGACCGGATCACGACAGACGCTTTATCGTAGAGGTGTTCATAAACAGTAATTCGGTAGGCACAGGTGAAGGACGGTCGAAAAAGGAAGCTGAGCAGCTTGCCGCGAAAAGTGCGTTGGAGCTTATGGGAGAGGAAGTATAATGAGGATCATACCTGTATTTGTTCCGCATGAAGGCTGTCCGCATGACTGCGTATTCTGTAATCAGAGAAGGATCGCTGTGGACAAGTCACCTGATCCGGAGGATGTGGTAAGAACCATAGAGGACGCCGTGGAAAAGGTCGGTACGGGAGCGCAGCTTGCATATTATGGCGGAAGCTTTACGGCAATAGAGGAGGAACGCCAGATCAGCCTCCTCGAAACAGGCTATGAATATGTAAAAAAAGGCATACTTTCCGGCATTAGAGTATCTACGAGACCGGACTGTATTGATGAGCGTGTTGCGACCAGACTGAAAAAATACAATGTTTCGACTGTAGAGCTTGGTGTGCAGTCTATGTCGGATGACATACTTGAGCGTGCAGGCAGAGGTCATACGGTGCAGGATGCACGTGATGCAGTACGGCTTTTAAAGTCAAGAAACTTTGAAGTCATTGTGCAGGTCATGACAGGTCTGCCGGGCGACAGTGATGAGCAGACGATATATACTGCGAAGGAAACGGCAGCGTTGAAGCCTGACGGCATCAGAATATATCCTGTGGTCGTGATCCGTGACACTGCATTGTATGATATGTGGAAAGAAAAGGTTTATATACCGCTCACGCCTCGGGAGGGTGCATATCGTGCCTCGCTGATGCTTGAGGAGTATATAAAAAGCAATATTCCTGTCATTAGAATAGGCTTGAATCCTACGGATGAGCTTTCCGACGGAGGTGCTGTGGCAGGTGCATATCATCCGGCACTTGGAGAGATGGCAAGAGGATACGTATACCGCAGATTGGCAGAATCCGCACTATATAGATCAAACGGTGCGAAAAATGCCGAGATACACGTATTTCCAAAGGGCGTTTCTCCGATGATAGGAATAAAAAAAGAGAATATTTTGTATCTTGAGGACAAATTCAGAGTAAAGCTCAAGTGCATAGCGGATGAAAGCTTAGATCCGTACGAAGTAAGAGTAAATAATATAGAACCCGGGAGTGGAGTAATTGTTTCTAAAATCGATAGATATACAAGGTTTTAAATCGTTTCCGGATAAGATACATGTTACATTTGATAGAGGTATCACTGCGATAGTAGGACCGAACGGTTCGGGAAAATCAAATATTTCCGATGCAATCAGATGGGTAATGGGCGAGCAGTCTACGAAGACACTTCGTGGAAACAAGATGGAGGATGTAATATTCGCAGGCTCAACAAAGCGCCAGCCTGTCGGATATGCGGAGGTATCGCTTACTATAGATAATTCGGATCATGCGTTGAAAACGGATTATTCGGAGGTAACTGTAACACGAAGATTTTATCGTTCCGGTGAGAGTGAGTTTTATATAAACAAAAAGTCGGTGAGACTCAAGGATATTCATGAGCTGTTCATGGATACAGGACTTGGACGCGACGGTTACTCAATGATAGGACAGGGCAAGATAGACGAGATTTTGTCTGTTAAGAGTGATGAACGACGTGAGGTGTTCGATGAGGCGGCCGGGATTACAAAGTACAGATATCGAAAAGAGGAAGCAGAAAAGAAGCTGGCCTCGTCGGAAGAAAATCTTGTAAGAATTAACGACATAATAGCAGAGCTCGAATCTCAGCTTGAGCCGATGCGAGTGCAAGCTGAGAAGGAGAGGACATTTATAGAATTCAGCGGTGAGCTGAAAACGCTTGAGGTTGACCTTTGGCTGAGATTGCTGAAGTCTGTAGAGGAGTCTATGGCAGAGGCTAAGAAAAATCTTGCCATTTGCGAGGGCGATTTGAATGCGGCACAGGCTGAGCTTGCCGAGGTGTATGCGAGATCTGATGGATTCATTGAGACACAGGCAGACATTGAACGCAGATTAGAAGCGGAAAAAGTAAAACAGGCTGAGCTTAAGGATATAATTTCACGTATAGAAACTGAGATCATGCTGAAAAAATCTTTTATTGATCGTAACTTGCGTGACAACGAACGATTGGACTCAGAGATAAGGACGTATAACAGCAGGATCGAGGAAATAGCTGTACAGATAGCGGAGCGAAAAGATACCGTCCGTGTATGTAATGAGAAGAGCTTGCAGCTGTCGTCACTTCTCGAAGGCAGCCGTAAGGAAAGAAACGAGCTGAGTGAAAAGCTTCGCAGCTGTGACGAGAAGCTGGATACTGAGCGTGCAAATGATCTGTCGCTCAGAGCAAGACTGTCGGATATATCGATCAGGATCAACAGCGCTATGACAAGTGAGAACGAGATATCCGAACGTATGAGTGAGCTTGAAGCAATGAGCGATGAGCGTGAGGAACGTTCCAGACTTCTTCTTGAGCGTATCAAAGATACAGAGCAACAGGTCGTTAATACAGCCGAGGAGATATCAAGTGCTAAAAATGTTTGCAACGGATATAAGCTGAGGTATGATAATAAGCGCAGTTTATATGACAGAGCGGCAGACAGCTTTAACAAGATTACGATCGAGATCGCAGATATTTCCAACAGGATAAAGCTTCTATCAGAGCTTGAAAAAGAGTACGAGGGCTTCGGTAGAGCTGTAAAGATGATAATGAGAGCCGGTGAGCATGATGAGCTTCGAGGTATCAACGGCCCGATATCGTCACTTATCAGCGTACCCGATGATTATGTAGTAGCTGCCGAAACCGCATTGGGTGCTTCAATGCAGAATATCGTAACAGAGGACGAGCAGTGTGCAAAGCGTGCTATCGAGCTGTTAAAAAGGCGAGACGGAGGAAGAGCTACATTCTTGCCGATAACATCTATACGCCCCATGAGATTAAATGAGCAGGGTCTGGAGGATCAGATCGGATTTGTAGGAATACTTTCGGAGCTTTTGAGCTGTGATAAAAAATATCTCGATATCTGCCGAAATTTATTGGGACGCACAGTCGTCATAGATAATATGGACAATGCAATAAGAGTTACTAAAAAATACAGCAATCGATTCAGAATAGTAACTCTTGACGGTCAGATGATAAATGCCGGAGGTTCGATGACAGGCGGTAGCCGTAGCCCATCCGCAGGCATACTGACACGAAAAAATGAGCTAAAAAGACTGGAGCTTCGAAAGACAAAGCTTGATAGCGAGCTTGAAGCTGTAAAGAATAATCTCGGAACACTTAAAAGAGAAGTAGAAGAGACTCGTTACAGTATGGAATCGGCTCAGAATGAGCTGCATGAGCATGAGACTCAGTACACTAAGGTGTCAGCTATGCTTGCACAGCAAAAGAGCTTGTACAGTGAGTACATGTCAGAGCAAAATGATCCTCAGAGTCAGAAAAAGGCGTTAGAGGACAGGCTTAATGAACTCAGGGCGTTGAGGGCAGAAAAAGAGTCGGAAAAGGCAGAAAATGAAGCACAGCTTTCGGAGTTGAGTGTAAAAATGAAGGGTATCGAAGCTGAAAAGCAGCTTTTGAATACACAGACAGCATTGCTTGATTCCAAAATAGATGCGAGCAATCAGGATCTTACGAAGGTCAGACTTGAAGCGGAGACTGCCAGAGCCTCAATGCTTGAGCTTGAGATAAGAGTAGGCTCATTAAAGGATGATATACTGTCGAGAGACAAGCAGCGCAGTGATAATGTAGGACTGAATGAGAGTGCAGAGACTGAGATCAAAGAGCTCAACGATCGGAAATCGGAAAACGCTGTAGAGCTGCAAAAAATAAGCGACAGACTGGATTTGATAATTGATGAAAAGTCTAAGCTTGAGCAGGATAGAGTCGGAGTAGATAAGCTTCTGTCCGAGAAGAATAACAGGATAATCAATCTTGAACGTGAGAAGGTGAGATTGGAATCCGTGGCGAAGTCTACCGAGCAGGAGGAAGAGTCATTATGTGCGAAGCTCTGGGATAACTATGAGCTTACACCGTCTACAGCAGCTGAATTTGCATCGCAGACAGATGACACCGGCAGATCGGCCGATGAGGATATACGAAAGAGAATAGACGAGCTTAAGAAAAAAATACGTGCATTGGGGACGATATATCCGGGTGCGTCTGAGGAATATGAGCGTCTTTCGGGCAGATATGAGTTTATGTCATCACAGCGCAGTGATATTGAAAGTGCGAAGATATCGCTTCAAAATGTCATAGTTGAGCTTACAACGCAAATGCGTACACAGTTCAGCGAGAAATTCAATGAGATAAACAAAGCATTCGCAGAAACGTTTACGGAAATATTCGGAGGCGGAACAGCCAGGATAGAGCTTTCAGATCCGACAGATGTACTGACAAGCGGTATAGAGATAAAGGTATCACCTCCGGGAAAATCACTAAAGGTCATATCACTTTTGTCGGGAGGAGAAAAAGCCTTTGTAGCTATAGCATTGTACTTTGCAATAATGAAGGTAAGACCGGCTCCGTTTTGCGTTCTCGATGAGATCGAAGCTGCACTTGACGATGTAAATGTTGTAAGATATGCGAAGTATCTCAGAAAGCTGTGTGATTCGACACAGTATATCGTTATAACACACAGACGAGGAACGATGGAGGAGGCAGATGTCCTTTATGGTGTAGCGATGCCTACACAGGGAGTATCAAGGCTTTTAGCACTGAATATAAATGATGCGGTTCGTGAACTCGGATTATAAATACTAAGAAAGAGCAGGACAACAGGTATGGGATTTTTTGATAAGATCAAGCAAGGCATTGAAAAAACAAAGAGCCTATTTACCGATAAGGTAGATCAGGTGTTGAAAAGCTTCAGAAAAGTAGACGAGGAGCTGCTAGAGGAGCTTGAAGAAGCATTGATAACAGCCGATCTGGGCGTAGATACATCTCTGAAAGTGGTCGATAAGCTTCGTGATGAGGTGAAAGCGGGAAATCTTAAAGAGGCAGATGAGGTGAAGACCGCACTTAAGAGAATACTTCGTGAAATGATGACGGAGAACGCCCCGGATAAAAGCGGTACGCTGATGGGAATGAAGCTCGATACAAAGCCTTCGGTCATACTTGTTATAGGTGTTAACGGAGTAGGAAAAACGACTACTATAGGAAAGCTTGCAAAGCTTCTGAAAAACGAAGGAAAGCGAGTTATTCTTGCAGCAGGAGATACATTCAGGGCAGCTGCTGCCGATCAGCTTGAAATATGGGCTGATAGGGCGGGAGTTGAAATCGTAAGACAGGCAGAGGGAAGCGATCCGGCGTCGGTGGTATTTGATGCTCTGCGTGCGGCTAAATCAAGAGGTGCGGATGTTGTGATCTGTGATACGGCAGGAAGACTTCATAACAAACAGAACCTTATGAACGAGCTTGCAAAGATATCCAAGGTAATAGATCGTGAGCTTCCGGGTGCAGATTGTGAGAAGATACTTGTGCTTGATGCCACAACAGGTCAGAATGCAATGAATCAGGCGAAAACATTCAAGGAAACAACGGATATAACAGGAATAGCGCTTACTAAGCTGGACAGTACGGCTAAGGGCGGCATAGTAATGGCTATAACATCGGAGTTGTCTGTACCGGTGAAGTTTGTATGCGTAGGCGAGGGTATAAACGATCTTCTTCCGTTTGATGCGGAAAGCTTTGTTGATGCACTGTTTGAATAAGGAGATAAGATTATGAGAATAGACGGAAGACGATATAATGAGCTGCGTCCGCTAAAGATCATTACGGATTATACGAAATATGCTGAGGGAAGTGTGCTTATAGAACAGGGCGACACAAAGGTTATTTGTACTGCGTCTGTAGAGGATACTGTCCCGAGACACATAAAGGGAACAGGAAAAGGCTGGATCACGGCTGAATACTCCATGCTTCCCAGAGCTAACAGAGAAAGAAATTCACGTGACATATCCAAGCTTAAGCTTGCCGGAAGAAGTGCGGAGATACAGCGCTTGATAGGTCGTTCGCTTCGTGCCGTGGTAGATCTTTCGGCATTCGGAGAAAATGTAGTCACAGTGGACTGTGATGTTATCCAGGGCGATGGCGGAACACGATGTGCATCTATAACAGGTGGCTTCGTTGCTATGTATCTGGCTTTTGAGCGTATGGTCAGTGATAACTACCTGAAGAAATCACCGATAATTGAAAATGTTGCCGCACTCAGCACAGGGATCATCAGGTTGGACGGACGTGATCAGCCTGTAGTGGATATGTGCTATGAGGAGGATTGTACGGCTGTAGCTGATTTTAACATAATAATGACATCAAGTGGAAGATTTGTTGAAGTACAGGGTACAGGCGAGGGCAGACCGTATACAAGCGACGAGTTTGCAAATGTGCTCAAGGTCACAACACCTGCAATATACAGCGTGATAGACGTGCAAAAAGAGGTACTTGGAATAAAATGAAATGGATAATCGCAACGAATAATAAGAAGAAACTGTCGGAATTGAGAACCATATTGAGCGGACTTGGTATAGATGTCGTTTCGATGAGTGAAGCAGGTCTGTCGATGTCGATAGTTGAGGATGGAACGACTTATGAGGAAAATTCGCTCATAAAGGCGAGAGCCGTTTATGAGGCTACGAAAATGCCGACTATAGCGGATGATTCGGGACTTGAGGTATATGCACTTGGCAATGCACCGGGCGTGTATTCTGCCAGATATGCCGGAGAAAATGCTACAGATGATGAAAATCTGGACAAGCTTCTCAATAATCTGAAGGATGTTCCGGATGAAAAAAGAGGCTGCAAGTTTGTGTCAAGCATTGCATGTGTAATCGATGAGAACAGAGAGTTTACAGTCAGAGGTGAATGTGAAGGCTTTATAACACATGAGCGCTGCGGCTGCGACGGGTTCGGATATGATCCGGTATTTTATGTTCCGAGACTTGGCAAGACGTTTTCGGAGCTTTCTTCGGAAGAAAAAAATAAAATATCACACAGAGGAACGGCGCTTGTAAAGCTTGGAGAAAAACTTGCGGATTTAAGGGAAAAAGGAGAGATATGATATGCTTAACAGTAAACAACGTGCCTTTTTAAGATCAAAGGCAAATGGAATAGATACAATATTGCAAATAGGAAAATCGGATATAGGTGAAAATTTGATAAAGCAGGTTGACGATGCACTTAAGGCTCGTGAGCTGATAAAGCTAAGAGTACTTGAAAATTCTCTGTATTCTCCGGCGGAGGCTGCGGCAGAATTAAGCGAGGCAACAGGCTGTGATACAGTGCAGGTGATCGGTACAAGATTCGTGCTGTATCGTGAGAGCAAAAGCATACCGAAAGAGAAGCGCATAGAGCTTCCGAAGTAATATGAAGCAGCTGGCAATGATGGGCGGAACATTCAATCCGCCTCATATAGGACATATCCATGCAGCGGAAGCTGCTGCGAGTGCATTAAAGCTTGACAAGGTGTTGTTTATACCGTCTAAAATACCGCCTCATAAGATACTCCCACAAGGAACGCCAAGTCCCGATGTGCGACTGGAGATGACAAAGCTTGCGATATCGGATAATAAGCTGTTTGAAGTGAGTGATATTGAGCTTAAAAGGCAGGAGCCAAGCTATACAGCGGTCACGGCGAGAAAATTATCCGAGCTTTACCCGGAATATAAGCTGTGGTTGATAATAGGAACGGATATGCTGACAACATTTGCATCGTGGTACAGACCGGAGGAGATATTACGGTATATGTCGCTTGCCGTAGTCGGACGTACAGATGGTGATAGCGTGCTATTGAACGAAGCTGCGGATGCATTGAGAAAAAAATTGAACGCACATGTAGAGCTTATTGAAACAAAAGCGTTGGAGATATCGTCTACAGAGCTTAGAAATATGTTGATACATGGTGATATCAAAACGGCAGAACATTATTTGCCGAAAAGCGTTTTTGAGTATATAATCGGGAAAGGTTTATATGGGAAAAAGGTTTGAGCTTTCCGAGCTGCGAAGAGAAATAAAGAATAGCTTCAGTGAAAAGCGTGCAAAGCATGTATTCGGCTGTGAAGAGACAGCTGCAAAGCTTGCAAGGATATATAATGCAGATGAGTATAGCGTTCGTCTTGCTGCATTGCTCCATGATATAACAAAGGAAAAAAATAATGCAGAACAGTTGAAATTATGCGAAAAATACGATATAATAATTAGTAATGCCGAACTGTGTGAGAAAGAGCTGCTCCATGCTGTTACGGGTGCCGCTGTTGCAGCCGATGTATATATGGTAAATGAAGCCGTACGTGATGCGATAAGGTATCATACGACAGGCAGAGCTGATATGACGATTTTGGAAAAAATAATATATATATCCGATTGTATTGAACCGACAAGATGCTTTGATGGCGTTGAAGAAATACGAGATATGGCGGAGCATGATTTGGACGAAGCAATGAGGCTTGCGTTGGACAGAAGTATCATGTATTTGATTAGAAATAAGAAAATTATACATACAGATACGTTGATGGCCAGAAATTGGTTGTATAAACATATGCTGGATGCATGATACGTGCGAGAAAGGAATTTGGCTGTTAATATGAAGAAAAAATTCGATAAAAAATTAGATAAGCCTAAGATCGAAAGCAAAAAGACAGGAAAATCGAAAAGACCGACGGCAGCTCTGATAGCGCTCGGCGTAGTTGCTGTACTAGCGATCATTATAGCAATTTATTTCATATTTTTTGTAAAACCGCCGTCAAAGGACAATAAAAATCAGGGAAATGTGAGTGAAGGATCGTCTGTAATAAAGTCAGACAAGACGAAGGATGATGAAAAAGAGATCGGAAATACAGATAAAGATGAGACCGACGATAAGGATAAGGAGCTTACAGAGGAGGATCTCATTCTGGAAATGGCAGATGAGATAAACGTAGATGATGCAAAGCAGAAGGACGGCTTTTTTACGGTCTTAGTAGTAGGTACAGACAAGAGCGGCTTACTTACAGACACGATAATTGTTGCGACATTTGATACGAATACCAAGAGCGCCAGTCTGCTGAATGTACCACGTGATACGATAACATCAAGCTCAACGTCGAAAAAATACAGAAAAATAAACAGCGAATACAGTGCAGGCGGAATAGAACGCACGATAAAAGAACTGAAAAATCTGCTCGGCTACGAGGTAAACAGACATATTATCGTAGACTTTGATGCGTTTACAAATCTGATCGATGCGATAGATGGAGTAGAGATAGATGTTCCGAAAAGAATGTACTACAGAGATCCCGATCAGGATCTCCTGATAGACATCAAGGCTGGACTACAGACTCTTGACGGAGAGACATGCCTTGAATATATGCGATACAGAAAAGGCTATGCAAATCAGGATTACGGTAGAATAGAGGCACAGCAGAAAGTATACAAGGCAGTAGCCAAGAAGCTTGCTACACCGTCTACTTTGTTAAAGCTTCCGGATCTTGTGAATGTAGTGCTTGAAAATGTTGAGACCGATCTTACTCTCGGTGAGATGATATGGATAGGTACTAATTATATCACGATGGATATCGATGATCTATATACGGATACCCTTCCGAGCTACGGTACAACATTAAGCGACGGTCTTTCATACGTTGTACCTTATAAAAATGATACAATTAAGCTTGTAAATGAAAAATTTAATCCGTATGTGGATGATATAACAAACGTTATTCATGCCAGTGGATACCAGAAGAAGTCTTCATCAAGCAGCTCATCATCGACAAGCACGCCTACGTCCTCCGGAACGTCTTCATCGACCGGAAGCTCAGGCGATTCCGACACAACAGGCAGTATAGAAGTGGATAATACCAATACGCAGGTTCCGGAATGGCTTGCAGGAATGTCACAGCCGGGCGCAGGCTCGTCGTCCGATAGCGGTCAATCATCAACAGGCAGCAGCACACCGAGCACAGGTGATGATACTGTATCCGGTGGAACGATTGATGTAGTTGAATAGGCGAAGAGTATATCGGAAAGGGACCACATGAGCAGAAACAGCGATTACGAAAGATCCGATGCTGCATATCCTTACGAAAAGGAACGCAAGCCAACAGGATGCGGCATTTTTATGACAGTTTGCGGTGTTATTATCGGACTTACGATAGTAGGCGTGATAGTAACGGCGTTGTTTGGAAATGAGCTTAGAGGCATAATATTCAAAGATCGAGACAGCGGTCAAGGAAACGGTACGTCTACGGTGATAAACGGCAAGATCGAGGGAGAAAGTCCGTTGATAGATACTAAGGATCATAAGGATGATTTCTTTACGGCGATCGTTGCAGGAACTGATAAGGACGGAACAAGAACAGATACGATATTGGTAGTGGCACTTGACACAAAGAAAAATACATTATCAGTATTGTCTATTCCGAGAGATACACGATCCTATATGGATAACGGCAAATATCATAAGATCAATGCAGCACATAATAAAGGTATAGAGCAGATGCAAAAGGAGATATCCAATACCATAGGCTTTATTCCGGATAAGTACGTGGTGATAAACTATGATGCATTTGAGCAGTTGATTGATGCGATCGGCGGAGTAGAGATAGACGTTGAACAGGATATGACATACAGAGATCCGGATCAGGATCTTGTGATAGACATAAAAGCAGGCCTGCAAACGCTTGACGGAGAAAACGCATTGAAATATATGCGATTCAGAAGCGGTTACGCTGATGCGGATCTGGGTAGAATAAAAGCACAGCAAAAGATGTTTTCAGCTGTAGCAAAGTCAATGTTTAAGCCATCCACGCTGTTAAAAATTCCCGAGCTGGCAACTATACTTTCGGAAAATGTGGAAACTGATCTTGAGTTCAGTGAGATCATTTGGCTTGGGACAAAGCTTATAACGTTAGACGGCGAAAATATACGTACAGATATGCTGCCGGGAAATGCAAAGGGTGCAGATTATGTAGGCAATGAAGAGGAGATAATCGCACTTGTAAATGAAGTGTATAATCCTTACGTAACTCCAGTAAAAGAAGTGAACATACCAAATTAAGTGCATACATGAAAGGAAGCACGATAATGGACGAGAGAAAAGAAATTACAGAGCTTGAAGTAGAAAAATACGTCAAAGAAGTCGCAGACCTTTTGTCGGAAAAGAAAGCGATAGAGATAGAAGTGCTGCATGTAAAAGCCATGACATCACTCGCTGATTATTTTGTTGTTTGTACCGGAACATCATCGACTCATATAAAGGCATTATCGGAAGAAGTCGAGCATTATATGGAAACAAAATACAATATCAGACCACACCATATAGAAGGTTATAGCTCAGCATCGTGGATATTAGTTGACTATGGATTTATGACAGTAAATATATTCCATAAGGAATCACGTAAATTTTATTCACTTGAAAGACTTTGGAATTAAATAAGAGGGTAGTAAATATGAAGTACGATTACAAAGTAAATGAAAAAAAGTGGCAGGACAAATGGGAAGAAACCGGAGTGTTCCATGCCGAAAACAACAGTGCGAAGCCAAAGTATTATGCACTTATCGAATTCCCGTACCCTTCCGGACAGGGACTCCACATTGGTCATCCTAGACCATACACAGCTCTTGATATCGTAGCTCGTAAGCGTCGTATGCAGGGCTATAATGTTTTGTTCCCGATAGGCTGGGATGCATTCGGTCTGCCGACGGAAAATTACGCAATAAAGACAAAGACACAGCCGGCTCTTGTTACAAAGAATAATATCAAAAGATTCACAGAACAGTGTAAGGCAATGGGATTTTCTTTTGACTGGTCAAGAGAAATAGACTCAACAGATCCGAATTATTATAAGTGGACACAGTGGATATTCCTCAAGATGTTTGAAAAAGGCTTAGCATATAAGAAAAAGATGGCAGTCAACTGGTGCACTTCCTGTAAGATCGTTCTTGCTAATGAAGAGGTCGTAGACGGTGCTTGTGAACGCTGTGGCGGAACTGTTATCAGAAAAGAAAAGAGTCAGTGGATACTTAAGATCACAGAATATGCACAGCGTCTTCTTGACGGACTTGATGAGGTCGATTTTATTGAGCGCGTTAAGGTCGCCAATCGCAACTGGATCGGTCGTTCAACAGGTGCAGAGGTCGATTTCTCCACAACAACAGGCGATAAACTGACAGTATATACAACGCGTCCCGATACGCTGTTTGGCGTAACATATATGGTCATATCTCCTGAGCATCCTCTGATAGAGCAGTGGGCTGATAAAGTTGAAAATATGGACGATATCAGAGCTTATCAGGAGGCTGCTAAGCGTAAATCCGATTTTGAACGTGCAGAGCTTCAAAAGGAAAAGACCGGTGTTGAGATAAAGGGCGTTAAGGCAATAAATCCTGTAAATAATACGGAAATCCCGATTTTTATCTCCGACTATGTGCTTATGACATATGGTACAGGTGCTATTATGGCAGTTCCGGGACATGATACAAGAGACTGGGAATTTGCTAAGGTATTCAATCTGCCTATCATTGAGGTTGTTGGTGGCGGAGATGTAGAAAAAGAAGCTTTCACAGACGTTGCTACCGGAATCATGGTAAACTCCGGATTCCTCACAGGACTTGAAGTAGAAGATGCTAAAAAGGCTATTACAAAGTGGCTCGAAGAAAAGCAAATAGGTCGTCCTAAGGTCAACTTTAAGCTTCGTGACTGGGTATTTTCACGTCAGCGTTCGTGGCGAGAGCCGATACCGATCATCATATCCCAGACGACCGGCTATGGTCCGCATAAGCACAGCGATTTGCCGTTGAAGCTGCCGGAAGTAGAGTCCTATGAGCCGACAGATAATGGCGAAAGCCCACTTGCAAAGGTACGTGATTGGGTAGAAGTTAAGTGCCCGATCTGCGGCGGCGATGCAGAGCGTGAAACAGATACAATGCCTAACTGGGCAGGTTCTTCCTGGTATTATCTCAGATATATGGATCCGCATAATGATAAGGAATTTGCATCTCAGGAAGCGATCAATTATTGGGGACAGGTTGACTGGTATAATGGCGGTATGGAGCATGCAACGCTGCATCTGCTGTATTCAAGATTCTGGCATAAATTCCTCTATGATCTCGGTCTTGTACCGTACGATGAGCCTTACGCAAAGCGTACGAGCCATGGTATGATCATGGGTGAGAACGGTGAGAAGATGTCCAAGTCACGTGGAAATGTAATCAATCCTGATGATGTTATCGCCGAATATGGTACAGATACACTGAGACTTTACGAGATGTTTATCGGTGACTTCGAAAAGTCAGCTCCGTGGTCAACATCGGCTATTAAGGGCTGCCGTCGTTTTCTTGATAGAGTATGGGCACTGTCTGAAAATCTCCGCGATGGAGATGAGTATTCGGAGGCTAATGAGATATCTGTCCATAAGACTATTAAGAAGGTAACAGATGATATCGAAAGCATGAAGTTCAACACAGCTATAGCTGCAATGATGGCACTTGTCAATGAATTCTACGAGAAGGGCTGCAACCGTGCAGAGTTTAAAGCGCTTGTGGTTATGCTGAACCCGTTTGCACCGCATATGACAGAAGAGCTGTGGGAGACACTTGGATTTGCCCATGACGGCAAGCTGCTTGCACAGGAAGCATGGCTGACATATGATGAGGCTAAGACAAAGGAAAACACTGTAGAGGTTCCTGTACAGGTCAACGGAAAGCTGAAGGCTACAGTTGCATTACCGTTAGACTGCGACAATGATACAGCTATTGATACTGCATTGGCAGATGAACGTGTTGTAAGTGCCGTAGAGGGAAAGAATATTGTAAAGAAGATCGTCGTTAAGAATAAGATCATCAATATCGTAGCAAAATAAGTAATACTGAAAAAATTGCAAAAAGGTATTGACATATTAGCGTTTTTTAGGTATAATAATAAATGCACGAATAGTGCGACACGTAATTTTCAATTAAGAAGCATGATTTTACGTGAGAATCAAAACCGCGGGGGGAGGGAAAACAATGTCGGAAGTCCGCATAAAAGAAAACGAATCTTTAGACAGTGCTCTGAAGAGGTTCAAACGTTCTTGTGCTAAAGCGGGCGTGCTTTCCGAGCTCCGCAAGAGAGAGCACTACGAGAGCCCCAGCGTAAAACGCCGTAAGAAATCCGAAGCGGCTAGAGCTAAGAAAAAGAAGTTTAAGTATTAAGTTACAAAAAAGCTCCGAATTTATATTCGGAGCTTTTTGTATGCGATAAGTCGGTAAAATACGCAGCAGAGGATAGAGACCACTGTTGAAAGAACCTACTGAAACAATAAGAATTATGACGATAAAAAAGCTTCCAATGAAGGATTGCTTGGTGGCTATAAAACAGTTAATCCGACCTATGATTACAATCACAGGTCGGATTTTCATATCTATATACAAACTTGCTGGCGGCGAACGGTTTGTCAAAACCGTTTGCGGACGGCAAGTCCACAGGGGATAGCCGCTTTAGCGGCGCAAGGGGGTGTAGCCACCTTGACGGAACGAAGTGACGCAACATTCTCGGTCATGCAGTTTTCTTCTGCTGACGGAGAATGAAGCTCCGCAGGACGCACGATACTCCCGATAGGAGAGTATAGAAGTGCGCCCTTTAGTTCCTAAAGGGTTTTCAACAGCCTGACAAATTATCATTTGACAAACTTATTTGGAATTCTTATAGGAAATTAAAATATGAGATGGCGCAAATAGTATTGATGTAATAGTCAGTAATATTGACCTACTCATAACTCCGCTAAATAGGAAAATTACTGATGGGATTATGGAGAGTGCTAATGCTCTAAAAACGCTGTTTTTCTTCCAGCAAATAATCCATATGGCACAATAAAGGGCAATTAACAGAGAATCAATGATGAGATATATTGCAAATGCTTCATTAGACCACCAGCCAAACCAAGTTCCTGGAACATTGAAAATCATAAAACCAAAGCAACCAAATCTTCCGATTTGTTCAATAATCTCGATTGCTTTGTTGTTCCACCTGTTCACAAAACCATCCTTACATCTAACTGCAAAAATGATGTTGGGAATCATAATAACAACTATGAACGCCAAACCAAATGCATTAAACCATTCCATAAGGGCATCTCCACAAACTACAATTTTTCTCGTTCTTTTGCTGAATAAAGAATATCAGAAAAGTGTGAAAAATTCTACCATTTGCACAAGAAACGCCCGAACTTTTTTCGTCCGGGCGTTCTCGGTATCAATCATAAATCAGCTCAAACTTCACGATAGCTTCTGCCTGTGCCTTGCAAGCGTTCATCTGCCGTACCC
>CAYWVF010000011.1:0-75238 GCA_964461815.1 uncultured Oscillospiraceae bacterium | reverse complement strand
GAGCCGAACATGGGGGACTACCTTCTCTGCCATGCGGCATTTGTGCTTCCGGCGGCCTTTGCCTGCTACAAGACCGACGGCGACCTGAAAAAGCTCAATGGGAACACCGATTACTTAAATCGGCTGATCGATGCCAACATTGAGGGCTACCGTGCCATTCGGAATGCAGGACACGAAATTCTGCCGAAAGAGGACAAAGATTTTGAGAGCGCCGCATACCGCAAGATCTGCCTGCGCTTTTTTAAGCTCATGTGCGCCACGAGCCTTGGTAAAATTTGTGCCTCCGACCACGCCATGAACGCAGTAGACGAGATGAATGCGCTGAACCGTGATATTAAGAAGTTTTTTGAGAATACCGGCGCAGCGTATCCCACATGGCAAGCACTGGAACAGGAATGCGGTCGGTATTTGAGAGGGACACATAAATGAATCTATTCATCATTTTCACGGAAATTGCCGTCATGCTCCTTGGCTTTACCGTGCTGGTGTTTGGTATGCTTTTGATCAGTCCACGGACCTTTATCAGCGACTATCCACCGAAAATTCAGGAAGAATATTATCGTTCTCAGCACAAGGAAGCCGCAAAAGAGAAGCTGAGCAAGCTGATGCTCGCCAAAAAACTGATAGCAGTGATCGTGTTCCTGCTCTTGTTCGCATGGATGCTGCATCTGGCAGGTGCAAAAACCTTTTGGCAGGGCGTGGGGCTGACTTGGGTTTATATGCTCTGCGTGTTTGCGTGGGACACCTTCTTTCTGGATTGGGTGCTGTTTGCCAATATCAAGCGTGTTCGGCTTCCTGGAACGGAACACATGGAAAAGGAATATCATCAAAAATGGTTTCATGTTAAGGTTTGCTTGCCGGTGTTGCCGTTTGCGCTTTTGGCAGGATTTATCAGCAGTGGGCTTATGCTTTGGATTTGGTGAGGAGGAATCAGTATGAAATATATGGGAATGCCATCTGTTATGTGGCAGCTCTTTTGCAGGTCGTTTGAAAAAAATCTGACCGCTGTTTTCGGCATATCTAAAACGGATGCCAAGTTTACCATGGCAAAAGCAAGGGAAAAATACAAAAACATAATTGGGGATCTACCGGAGTTTGAAAGAGGCGACCGTTTCCAAATGAACATCGTCGGTTGTGCCATGCTGGCGGCAGTGGTGCTGAATATGCCAGAACGCCCTAGCGTTGAAACGCTTACCGTTTACTACTGCAATTCTATGATGACAGGTGCCATGAAATGGTTTTGCCGTATGAGCGGAAAGAAGAAATTCACGCAGCAGGATATGGACGGCATGAGAAAAACCGCCGCTTTTCGGGCTGCTGACCGCAACCCGTATTCATGGAATATGGATTATCTGCCCTATCCTGACGGCAGTGGCTATGAAGCACGATTTACAAAGTGCGGAATCTGCACCCTGATGCAAGATATGGGCCTATTTGATCTTGTTCCTGCCATGTGTGCCTTAGACTTTGCCATGAGCGAAGCCGGCGGTGCATCGCATTTTGTACGTGAATGTACCCTTGCAAACGGCGATGCTTACTGCGATTGCGGCTACAAGAAAATAAACGGTTAAGGAGAATTATCTATGAGATCGATCTCAAATTTGAGTACTGCGTTGATCATTGCGGCAGCTATCGTGCTGATCGGCAACATTTTGAACTGCGGATTATCTGATGTTGTTGCGGCAAACATGGGCTTTGCTGCGACGAGCTCTTTGAATGTGCAGTCCAAACTTTTATATGTATTTAGCGGTATTTTATTTGTTTTAGGTGTAGTATCGGCATTTATCAGTATTGCTATGGAAAGAAAGAAGAATAAAAAATGCTTGTAAGAATTATTGTAGTCATTGTGTTCTATCTTCTGTATTGGTTCTGCTGTTTTCTCGGCACAGGCACGGACAGGAAAAACCTTATCGGTCTGCGTTCCTATCCGGATGATGTTCAGCGGATGGTTCGTGAGCATCCCGTGTTGGGGAAAGCTGCACCGCAGAAGAAATCCATACTGTCAATCCTACTGGGAAATCTGATCCTCTTTACCGCGATCTTTTCTGTTTTCGGGCTGATGCTGAAAAATTTACTTATGCTGAATCACTTAAGAACAGCGCTTTTGTTCTTTCTTGTGTTTGGCGAAGGACTGGGGCTGTTTGATCTGGTGGTCATTGATCTGCTGTGGTGGCGCAACACAAAACGTATCCGCTTTTCATTCCTGCCGGAGAGACAATATTATCTGGATGCAAGCAAGCATATTGGCTCTTTCCTGCGTGGGATACCAATGTTTGCGGCAGTAGCGGTGCTGTCGGCAGGGATCGTCAGTCTATTATAGTTTAAGAAAGGAAGCTGCAAATGGATGAAAATTGCCATGCTCCTACGCTCACACCGAAGCAAGTCATTACAGATGAAGGACGATATATGACGACCGCTTATCCTGTATTTCCGGGCATAGAATTTACATTTGTCGATGCACACTGTCAGCAGATCGTGCGTGAGATGGAGAAAAAGACCGACGATATTCTTGAGATCACATATTGTCGTGAGGGCCGCTCTGAGTTCAACCTGAACAATGAATTTGTATTTTTATCCTCAGGTGATTTAATGATCGTAATGGAAAATACAGTATCACCTGTTGTGAGCTTTCCACTCAGACATTATCACGGACTGACGATCCGTATTGATCTTAGTAAAACTCCACATTGTCTTTCCTGCTTTCTGGAGGATGTAAAGGTGCAGCCGAGAGTGTTGGCAGATAGATTTTGCAGCGGAGCTCTCGGTTATATCACAAGAGCAAATCGATCGATCGTACATATCTTTTCGGAAATATATTCTGTATCCGAGCACATCCGAAAGGGCTATTGTAAGATAAAAACGCTCGAGCTGCTGCTGTTTTTGAGCCAGTTGAACATCGATAAGGATGAGCTTCAAGGACGGCTGCATTCAAGAACACAGGTCTTGCTTGCGGAAAAGATCGCAAAATATTTGTATGAGCATATGGATGATCGCATCACTCTGGAACAGCTCTCGACTATGTTTCATATTTCCGTGGCGTACATCAAAAATACGTTCAAAAATGTCTACGGCGTTCCGGTCGGAGCTTATGTGAGGACGATCAAAATGGAATCGGCAGCCTACATGCTGGAGCATACAGACAAGACTATCCTTGAGATCGCTATGGAGCATGGATATGACAACGGGAGTAAATTTGCAGCAGCTTTTCGTGCCGTAAAGGGAGTAAATCCTGCACAGTATCGCAGCGAAATGCATCAAAAATCAAATACTATCCAAACAGAGCCTTTTTCTGTCCTTTAGGAGCGGAAAAAGGCTTTCCTTTTTTGCTATAATAACAGTGCGAGGTGAGTGATCCACCTCATTGATACAAATACGAGTTAGCTAAAGCTAACCTAAACGCAAAGGAGGAAGTACGTTGTCGGAAGAAATGCTTGTAAGGCACTGTTCACCGACTCTTGCCGGAATGAAGACAGGCAATATGTTTGTGTACCCGTATGACAGTGCGGATGAGATGAGAAACGCTGTAAGGCTATGGAATAAGGCACTTTTAGGCAAAGGAGTACGTGTTCTTCCGCTTCGCTATCATGACGGAAAGGCATTGATCTATCTTTATCGTCCGTCACGACTTAAGAACGACCTTAATGATGTGACAGCATGTGATATCCTGCATAGCTGCGGATATTCCATGGAAACTCCGGAACGCTGCATCGTTCAACTGATACAACGTCTGGCAAAGTACGATGAGTTTCCTCACGAGATAGGACTGTTTCTCGGTTATCCTCCGGAGGATGTATGCGGTTTTATTGAGAATAAAGCTACCGGATGTAAATGCGTAGGCTGTTGGAAGGTGTACGGTGATGCAGAGGCAGCACAGAAAACCTTTGCGAAATTCAAAAAATGCACTACTGTGTACTGTGAGCAGTATGCAAAAGGAAAGTCTATCGAACGGCTCACTGTGGCCTGTTGATATATAAAAAAGAAGGGTTGGTATACGATAATGAGTAAGATAGCAGTAGTTTATTGGAGCGGTACAGGCAATACAGAAGCAATGGCAAATGCGGTTGCAGAGGGTATAAAAGAGATCGGTGCAGAAGTATCTGTCATGACTTCGGCTGAATTTGAAGCCGATATGATGGATTCTTATGACGCAGTGGCCTTCGGCTGTCCTGCTATGGGGGCGGAGGTACTGGAGGAAGACGAGTTTGCTCCGATGTTTGAGGGGTGTGAAGCGAAGCTTTCAGGTAAGAAGATCGCATTGTTCGGTTCATACGGCTGGGGTGACGGCGAGTGGATGCGTAATTGGGAGGAAAGCTGCATTTCAGACGGTGCAGTCATGGCGTGCGACTTTGTGATCTGCAACGAAGCACCGGACGATGATGCAATTGCCGCCTGCAAAGCACTCGGTAAAGCACTTGCGTGATCTGTCTGTAACACTTTGAAAATCTCTCCAAAGGGGAGTGAAGATCATGAGTACTCATCGGGAAATCGATGGGTACTCATTTGCTGTAAGAGTGCTTTTGTTGAATTAGGATAAGGCTTTTGACTATATCGCCGGAATTTTTTCGCTAAATGGAGCTGAAAAAGCGGATCGGATTAGAAAATAAACAGCAGGATCGATATAATTAGTATGAAAGCCGTGAAAAGGGGCTTTACTTAATCCAAACAAGTTAGCCTACTCTAACTTGTTTTTAAAGAGGGTGTATGTGCGGAAAATGTGTATGACTCATGGAAGATGTTTCACAAAGCAGATATGGGTGAAGATCTGGAGGAAATGATAGAAACAGAGGATTGCAAGGTACTGCGTATGAGAGATGAAAGCGGCGACGGACTCATGACGATATATCGAGTCTTCGGCGGCGTATATCTGATGTACAACGATTTTCACATGGCACATTGCTATAGCCGTTTTGCCAGCAGCGCACGGATATTCTGCGTGGATCATTGCCGTGAGGGACGTATTGAGCATCGCACGGAGTAGGACAAGCGTTATTATATCGAAGCCGGAGACATGCGTGTTGACAGACGTGTTCATCACAGCGGTCATGTGGATTTTCCTGTTTCTCATTATCACGGGATCACTATAGGTTTCTTTTTGGATGAGGCAGAGAGTGCTGTCAGAAAAGCAATGCCGTCTATATCTGTTGACATCTCTAAGCTTGCTCGGAAATATCCGAAAGCGTGTCTGCGGAAAGCTCTCACGTGTGCCGCTTGGCACAGTGCTTGACATGCCATCGGGCTCGGTGAAAAATGTATTGGTGGGTGATAGACAATGGTAAGATCGTTAGGAGCGGTACTCACGAGCAGCTGATGCAGCAAGGCGGCATCTATCGTCGGTTCGTGGAATAGAGAGAACTGGCGGTCGGTTGGAAGGTATAAAAATATAGGGAAATTTTGCTCCCAAATTGCGGCTATATGTGATAGTGCTCACTGAGCTGTCACAAAATAACGAAACAGCCCATACTGAAGATCAGTATGGGCTGTTTCGTTTGTTAAGCTTTTGAAACCGTCGAAATCTATCTGCTGCAATAAGCTTCCACTGCTTTGCGGATAAACTCTGCTGTGCCATCGCCATGCTTATCGATATTCTTTAAGGAAAAATCAAGCTCACGGTAAAAAAGGATATCCTGCATACGAAGAAGCGAAGCTTCATCATAATAACGATAGCCTGTAAGCTGATCGATGTGAGCAGGAATAAGTAAGCCTATCTCATCGTAATAATGCAATGTGCGTACACTTACACCTGTCAGCTCGGCAAATTCTTTAATTTGCATTTTCAATTTTATCACCTCACATGGAGAGTATACACTATGACGGAACGTGAGAGTCAATACCTTTTTAAAAAAACGATATTCTCATGCTCTAAAGGCTTCCGTAGCAGAATTGTCTTGATTTATTATAGTATATTTGCCGATCACGGTCAATACAGAGCATACTCGCTTCGACTGCGTCATCTTTTTATGACTTCCTCGTAAATAATACGATCAGCTGTTGCAAAATAGAAGATATTGTGCTATAATCAACTAAAAATAGAGAAAATCGGAGGTTTAAATATGAAAAAAAGGCTGTGGTTAAAAATACCCTTGGGGATCGCGGCGGTCGTATTATTGTCCTTTGCGATACTGTTAGCTTATTTGACGGTGACTGAGTATCGCCCGAAGGATCGACAGACTGCGGATCAGCTGTATATCAGTAATGAAAACAGTGCTTTGATAGATGAAAAGATGACGATCTACAGCTGGAACATTGGATATGCGGGCTTGGATGCAGAGTCAGACTTCTTTATGGATGGCGGCAGCAAGGTAAATCCCACGGCAGAAGGTGTAGAGCGGAATCTGTCGGCTGTTAAAGACTTTATCTCCTCACAGTCTGCGGACGCATGGCTATTGCAGGAGGTTGACGTGAGCTCTGCTCGTACAGGCTATGTCAATGAGTTGGAAGCTATCTCGGAAACATGTCAGGGGAGCTTCGCACTGGCGTATAACTATAAATGTGACTTTGTACCTATACCTTTGCCGCCCATAGGTAAGATAGAAAGCGGAATTGCGACATTTACCGATCACTATGTGAATGATACCTTTGAGAGGGTAGCCCTGCCATGCCCATTCTCCTGGCCTGTCAGCATCGCCAATTTGAAGCGCTGTCTGCTGGTCACACGACTGGCGGTAGAGGGGAGCAGTAAAGAGGTAGTTCTGGTGAATCTGCACCTGGAGGCTTATGACGACGGTGAGGGAAAGATCGCACAGACAAAGCTAATGATGGAGATACTACAGGATGAGTATGAAAAGGGTAATTATGTGATCGCAGGCGGCGACTTTAATCAGGCTTTTCCCGGTACATTTGATACATATCCTGTGACAGGTGATGTGTGGACACCGGGCACTCTGGAGGAAAGCTCGCTTCCTGAGGGCTTCAGGTATGTATTCGACGGAGACAGTGCCTCCTGCCGTCTGTTGGATCGACCACTGAGCGAAGACAGCCAGATGTATGTGATCGACGGCTTTATCGTATCTCCCAATGTACAGGTAGAGCAGGTGGAAACGGTCGAGCTGGCTTTTGCCAATTCGGATCACAACCCGGTAAAGCTTCAGGTCGCTCTGCTGCCCTGATAAATTATTGACTCGTATCACCGAGTGTGAGATCGGTATAAAACGATAGATAATTCATGCCCGAGACGATGAGATCGCTCCAACCGCGAGTTGTTTGACATGCGGTAAGATCAATGTAATATATTCCTATGGCAGAATTACCCATATCTGACTGTAAGTGCGGTGATACGAAAATGTTCTGGTTGAGACAGGATCGAGACTGATGAAAAATAAAAGCATAACCATTGAGGCGTATGAGCCTTATAAGGTTATGCTTTTAATGCTTTTATTTACTTTCGATAAGCGCTACGGCATGTGCTGAAATACCGCTGCCGTCGCCGGTAAAGCCGAGCTTTTCTTCCGTAGTGGCTTTGACGCTTACCTGATCCTTACAGATACCGAGAACATCGGAGATGTTTTTCCTCATATCATCTATAAACGATGCAAGCTTCGGTCGCTGTGCAATGACGGTCGAGTCTATGTTGCATATTATGTACCTATGCTCATCGAGTACTTTTCGAACATGTGAAAGCAGCAGCATACTCGAAATATCCTTAAAGCTGTCATCGTTATCGGGAAACAGCTTCCCTATATCACCGAGTGCGGCAGCACCGAGCAGCGCATCTATGACTGCATGGATCAACACATCCGCATCACTGTGCCCAAGAAGTCCCTTTTCATATGCTATATCAACTCCGCCGAGTATGAGCTTTCTACCCTCGACCAATCTGTGTACGTCGTATCCGTGACCAATTCTAAACATTAAAGTCCTCCGTATTCAGCAAAGCCTCTGCTATAGCGAGGTCTTCAGGTGTGGTTATCTTAATATTTCTGTAGTCGCCGTGCGAGATATGAACCTTAAAGCCGAGCGCTTCCACGGCGGACGAGTCGTCTGTGACAGCGAGTTTTTCGTCTATTGCCTTTTTCAGCGCACTCTTTATGAGATCGGCTTGAAAGACCTGCGGAGTCTGAGCAATGTACAGAGTGCTTCTGTCAGGTGTGCCTGTGATCTCACTGTTTCGCACTGCTTTTATCGTATCCTTAACAGGTACGCATGGCACAGCAGCAGAAAAAAGGTGTCCCATTTCGATAGCATCGATGAGCAGCTTATTTGTGATAAGTGGTCTTGCACCGTCATGTATGGCTATGAGCTCAGCGTCATCCGAAACCTCCGCTATGCCGTTGTAGACGGAGTGCAGCCTTGTTTCACCACCCGATATCACCTTTGTAAGCTTTGTTATATTGTAAAGCTTACCGATATCCGCAATGCGAACGATCGAATCGGGCTGTGTAGAGATGACTATTTCATCTATATGAGAGCACGCATTGAGTCGGAGCAGTGTATGTGCGATAACAGGTATGCCTCCGATCTCACACATAAGCTTATCTATATTTCCCATGCGTGACGAATGCCCTCCGGCAGCTACGACTGCCGAACAGAACGGACGTGAGGTCTCGTTTTGTTTCCTTAAAAATCCTGATATGGAAGAGATTATATTCACGATAGCTCCGCTCCTGTTATGATCGATTTTACTTGTTTTTATGATTATATCATAAAAAGCGTGTCATATCAAGAATGCATTTCCATGTGCGTCCGGAAAGTGTTAAAACAAACAAAAAACAAGCGGCAAAAATGGAAAATGTGACAAAATAAATTGGAGTAAGAATAAATTCTGAAAAATTTGTTGCGTATTGATGAATAATGTGATATAATTCCTGTTATAAATGTAAAAGAGGAGTGGATTTATGGATTATTCATGGATGTCTGTCTTGCCGCCGATAATAGCAATAGTGCTGGCGCTTTTGACGAAAGAGGTTATTTCGTCACTGCTTATCGGTGTTTTGTCCGGAGTACTGATCTATTCGGGCGGTCATATTATCAACGCAGTTGAGACACTGTTTATTATCATGGGCGACAATTTGGGTGGAAATATTTTCATCATATTGTTCCTGGCACTGCTTGGCGTTCTCGTAACGCTTGTAAATAAAGCCGGAGGCTCTAAGGCTTACGGTGAATGGGCGTCAAAGAAGATAAAGAGCCGTCAGGGTGCAATGGCAGCAACAGGCGCACTCGGCGTACTTATCTTTGTTGATGACTATTTTAACTGCCTCACAGTAGGCTCTGTTATGCGTCCTGTTACGGACAAGTTCCGTATTTCACGTGAAAAGCTGTCTTATTTGATCGATGCTACGGCAGCTCCGGTTTGTATCATAGCGCCGATCTCGAGCTGGGCAGTATCCGTCGGAAGTACCATAGAGGAAGCTGGTATGGCTGATGGCTTCGGTACGTTTATAAAGACTATTCCCTACAATTTCTATGCTATTCTTACTCTGCTCATGGTATTTTTCATTGCTTTTGCGAAATTTGATTTCGGTTCAATGAAGAAGCATGAGGATTATGCTATGGCAAACGGTGTTCCGGAAGCAAAGGAAGAGGAAAGCAAGGAAAAGGGCATAAAGTCAAACGGTAAGGTATACGACCTTGTTATTCCGATAGTAGCTCTTATTGTTGTTACGATCATGGCAATGCTTTACACAGGTGGACTTTTCAGCGGTGAAGCAGCTAATATCATCGAAGCCTTCGGTAATACAGATGCAAATACATCTCTCGTATGGGGCGGCTTTGCGGCTATTATAGTAACGTTCGCTCTTTATATCCCGAGAAAGATCATGTCCTTCAAGGATTTCATGGAATCCATTACAGAGGGCATACAGTCTATGGTTCCGGCAATAATCATCCTTACACTCGCATGGACACTTTCCGGCGTTTGCCAGGATTATCTCAACACAGGCGGCTATGTAGCACATCTCGTTGAGGTAAGCAATATCCCGGTACAGATACTTCCGGCTATTATATTTGCTATTGCAGGAGCACTTGCGTTTGCAACGGGTACATCCTGGGGTACATTCGGTATCCTTATTCCTATCGTTCTCGGTATCTGCACAAGACTCGGAAATATTTCCGATACATTGCAGATAATACTTATCAGCGCAACACTTGCAGGTGCTGTATACGGAGACCATATTTCTCCGATATCCGATACAACGATCATGTCGTCAACAGGTGCACAGTGTAATCATATCAACCACGTTTCCACGCAGATCCCATATGCAACGCTTGTAACGGTATGCTGCTTCATAGCATATTTCGTAGCGGGATTTGTACAGAACCTGCTGATATCACTCCTCGTAGCATTGGCATGCCTTGCACTGGCATTGTTTATCGTTAAGGTAATAGACAATAAGAAAATTGCTGCGGAGAAAAATAACTAAAGGCAGAGAAAAGCTCTGCGCAGTTGTAGCTGCGCGGAGCTTTAATGCTTTTTAGATAGCATGGCATATTTCTCCTTAGTTGCCAGTCCTCCGCGAATATGTCGTTGACTTTTGTTTACGTTCAATATCTCTTTTACCTGTAAGCATAGAATACGATCGTATTCCATCAGACGCACAGTTACATCTTTATGTACAGTGCTTTTACTGATGCCGAATTTTTTAGCAGCCGCACGAACGGTTGCTTTATTTTCAAGAATGTATTTTCCAAGCTCAACACATCGTTCCTCAACGTTCCAGCGCATTATACCACCCTCACATAAGGTCTTTTGGTTAATGTATATGAGTAAAACTTGAGATTTATACTTGATATGATATGCGTTATTCGAGCCGGATCGATAAGATTATGAAAGGCGGTCAATATGATGAAGACAGTAAAGAATAAACAGCTGCTGGTAGGCGCTGATTTTGCCGGATTTCCACTTAAAGAGGAGGTAGTAAACTATCTCAAGGCAAAGGGATGGGAGATAACCGATGTAGGAGTAAAGGCTGACTCGGATCCCGACGATACAGATCTTATGTTCCATAGAGTCGGACTCCGTGTAGGCTCGATGATATCAGAGGGTGAATTTGAGAGAGCACTCGTTTTCTGCGGAACGGGAATGGGTATACATATCGCTGCAAGTAAATGCCCTCATGTCCATGCGGGCGTAGTTGAGAGCGTACCTGCCGCATTGAGAGCGATCACAGGCAATGGCGTAAATGTTTTGGCTATGGGTGCATTTTATGTAGCTCCGAAAATGGGCTGCGATATAGCAGATGCATATCTGAATGCAGAGCTCGGAAGCGGCTATGAGTGGTGGCATAATTTTTATGAGTTCCATAAGCTTGCAATAGATGAGCTCGAAGCGTTTGACTATGATGAGTATAAGAAGAACGGCTTCAAGGTGAATAAGCTTGGAGATTATCCTCTGAAGCTTGAAAACAAGCCGGAGTAGTCGAAGTTAGCCATGGTCAGCGGATATTCTATCTTAAGACTTACTAAGATCAGTATGCAAGGAGCATTTCGAAGCTGCTAAAGCTCCGATGTATTACAGGACGCTCCGAAAAATAGTGTTCAATAAAAAAGCGGTGAATGTAAAAATTCACCGCTTTTATGCATATAAATAGCTGTTTTATTCGTCAAATTTGAATGATCCTGAAAGAAATGTCACAGAATCGGAGTTGACAGTAAGAAGCCCGCCGTCGGTAGATGCGGTTTTCTTAGTGTCTTCATCGACCCATACGGTACAGGTACATTTTACCACGGATGTTACAAAGCCGACATGACCTGCCATTACAGCAAGGTCGCCCTCAACGCCACGCACGTCAAATTTAACGCATTTTCCATCATATTTGTTTCCGTCAGGTGAGGAAACTGTAAGATCAAAAGATTTCATGTTCAAACCTTCTTAGCTTTCTCGACCGCTTCGTCGATAGTACCGACGAAAAGGAATGCTGATTCGGGAAGATCATCGTGTTTTCCCTCAATGATCTCTTTAAAACCACGGATCGTCTCGGAAATAGGAACATATTTGCCGGGAAAGCCTGTGAATTTCTCCGATACGTCAAAGGGCTGAGAGAGGAATCTCTGGATCTTTCTGGCTCGCTGAACGAGCAGCTTGTCATCATCGGAGAGCTCATCCATACCCATGATAGCGATGATATCCATAAGCTCGTTGTATCTTTGCAGTATACGCTGTACCTCTTTTGCTACCTCGTAGTGTTCTTTACCTACGACCTCGGGTGAGAGGATACGGCTGGAGGACTCAAGCGGATCTACGGCAGGATATATACCCATCGATGCGATATTTCTTGCAAGAACCGTCGTTGCATCAAGATGTGCAAAGGTCGTAGCCGGAGCCGGGTCTGTCAAGTCATCCGCAGGAACATAGACTGCCTGGATAGATGTGATAGAGCCGTTCTTTGTGGATGTGATACGCTCCTGAAGAGCACCCATTTCCGTAGCGAGCGTAGGCTGGTAGCCTACGGCAGACGGCATACGTCCAAGCAGAGCGGAGACCTCACTGCCTGCCTGGGTGAAACGGAAAATATTGTCTATAAACAGCAGAACATCCTGACCCTCGGTATCACGAAAATACTCAGCCATTGTAAGTCCCGAAAGACCTACACGCATACGTGCTCCGGGAGGTTCATTCATCTGTCCGTAAACGAGAGCTGTATTCTTGAGCACACCCGATTGCTTCATTTCATTATAAAGATCGTTACCCTCACGTGTACGCTCACCGACACCTGTGAATACCGATATACCACCGTGCTGCTTCGCAATGTTGTTGATAAGCTCCATTATGAGGACGGTCTTACCAACGCCTGCACCGCCGAAAAGACCTATCTTACCGCCCTTTGAGTAGGGGCATATCAAGTCAATGACCTTGATACCTGTTTCGAATATCTCGGCACTCGTAGCCAATTCGTCGTAGTCCGGCGCACTGCGGTGTATGCTCCATCTCTCACTCGTTTTGGGAGCTTCTCCGTTATCAACTGCGTCGCCCAATACATTGAATATACGACCGAGCGTCTCTCTGCCGACCGGGACACTGATAGGCGAGCCGGTATCCGTTGCAGATACTCCCCGTTGGAGTCCGTCGGTAGACGCCATGGAAATACATCTTGCGGTATTATCACCGATGTGCTGTGCGACCTCAACTGTTAAAACTCTGTCACCTATGGGGATCGTCAGAGCATTATAGATCGTCGGCAATTCACCCTCGTTAAAGCGAACGTCAACGACAGGTCCCATGACCTGAGTTACTTTTCCTATATGTAAATTACTCAAATGTATCACCTCTTATCAATTACCGCTGCCTGCCACAATTTCCGTGATCTCCTGGGTGATCGCTCCCTGTCTCGCTCTGTTATACTCAAGCTGAAGACTGTCGATCATTTCCTTTGCATTCTTGCCTGCGGAATCCATAGCCATACGTCTTGCTGCAACCTCACAGGCGAAGCTCTCACGAACGCTCACCGTGATCATTCCCGATACATACTCATGTGCTACATTGTTTAGTACCGTGAGCTGATCCGGCTCGAATATTATGCCTGTGGTATTCTTCTTGTCACTCTTTTTTAAAGGCAATATCCATTTGATATTAGCCTCCTGTGACATGATGGATATATATTCAGTGGAGATTATGCCAAGCTTATCAAATCTGCCCTCTGCGAAATCAACGCAAAGTGTGCTTGCAAGCTCGGATGCATCCTCGAATGAAAAATGCTCTGATGAAATGATGGGCTTACCGTATCGTTCACATGCACGTTTACCTATGGGAATAAATTCAGCCTCCGGGTATTCGGCTGCAATGTCGGCGGCAAGTCTAAATACATTGGCATTATAGCCGCCTGCAAGCCCTCTGTCACCTGCAATGACTATGATCCTTGCACGAGCGGTGTCACGTTCAAGCATATACGGACTTTTAAGACAGTCTCTGTCTGCTGTAAGAAGCTCTATAGCCTTATCGAGAGCTGCGGCATAGTCAAGTCCTTTAAGCATTGCATCGTTCGCACGTCGCATTTTCGATGATGCGACAAGTCCCATAGCTTTAGTAAGCTGCAATGTCGATGTAACGCTTTTTATTCGACTGCGTAACGCTTTAGTATTTTCTGACATAGGCTGTTACACCTGCATTTCCGACAGTATAGATCTCAGTTCGTCCTCATCCGATTGCTCCCATGAACCTGCTTCAATACGTCCAAGCCATTTTCCATACTGGTTTTCAAGCTTTGCAAAGAGCCTTGACTCATATTCATGGACATCAGCTACAGCTACCTTATCAAGATAGCCCTTGATAGCCGCATAAACGATAGCTACCTGGCAGCCTACACGAACAGGTGTATTCTTGCCCTGCTTCAGAATCTCGACGATCCTTTCGCCGAGTGCCAGACGAGCCTTGGTATCTGCATCCAGGTCACTTCCGAACTGAGCAAAGGATTGAAGCTCACGATACTGAGAGTAGAGAAGCTTTAACTCACCGGAAACCTTTTTCATTGCCTTGAGCTGAGCTGAACCACCGACACGGCTTACGGAAATACCGGGGTTGATAGCCGGCATGATGCCCGAATGGAAAAGCTCCGTCTCAAGGAAGATCTGACCGTCTGTTATCGATATAACATTTGTAGGTATATATGCCGAAACGTCGCCTGCCTGTGTCTCGATAATAGGCAGTGCAGTGATCGAACCTCCACCGTATTCCTTTGATACGCAGGCGGCACGCTCAAGCAGACGAGAATGGAGATAGAAGACGTCACCCGGATAGGCTTCACGTCCCGGAGGACGGCGTATAAGCAGTGACAATGCACGATATGCTACGGCGTGCTTGCTCAGATCGTCATAAATGATCAATACATCCTTGCCCTGCTCACGGAAGTATTCAGCCATAGCACAGCCGCTGTATGGTGCGATATATTGCAGCGGTGCGCTTTCGGAAGCACCTGCGGAAACTATGATAGTGTATTCCATAGCGTTTGCACGGAGAAGCTCACCGGCAAGCTGAGCAACGGAGGTGCTTTTCTGACCTATAGCGACATAAATGCATATAACGCCTGTGTTTTTCTGATTCATTATCGTATCGATCGCGATCTCTGTTTTACCTGTCTGACGATCACCGATTATAAGCTCACGCTGACCTCGACCGATCGGTATCATGCTGTCAATAGCCTTGATGCCTGTTTGCAGTGGCACACTGACGCTCTCTCTTTCTATTATACCGGGAGCATCCGATTCGATAGGACGAGTTCCGCTGTACTCGATAGGTCCTTTGCCGTCGATAGGCTCACCGAGAGCATTTACAACACGCCCGAGTAGCTTTTCTCCCACAGGAACAGATACGACTCTGCCTGTTCTGTGAACTGTTGTACCCTCGCGAATATCGTTTTTGTCTGAGAGAATAGCAACGGAAACAGTTTCATCCTCGAGATTCTGAGCAACGCCGAAGCTTCCGCCCTCAAATTCAAGAAGCTCGTTTGCCATACAATTTCTGAGACCGTAAACACGTGCAATGCCGTCGCCGACAAGTATGACCTTGCCTGTTTCGGTCATTTCAACTCTTGCGTTGTAGTTTTTTATTTGATTTTTTATTATATTACTGATCTCTTCAGGTTTGTTCATCCGATAATCACATCCTTTACTTCATTCAGATGATGCCGAACGCTGCCGTCATATGTTTTGCCCTCGAGCTCGATCTTTAAGCCGCCGATCAGTCCTTCATCAATAATGTAAAACGGTTCAATGGTTTTACCGGCGAGCTTTTCAAGCTTAGCGCAGACAGCCTTTTTCTGACTTTCACTTAATTCTATGGCAGAATAGATATTTGCAGAGACTTTGTTTGACATAGCCATTGACAGATTATTGTATTCATCAATGAAGCCGTTTAAAATGCGGATGCGTCCGTTCTCGCAAAGAAGCTTAAGACAGGAAACTATATATTCGGACAGGCTGTCGCCGAATGCTTCATCGATAGCCTGTAGCCTTTCGCAGAGCGGAACGGCAGGAGATGAGAGAAATTCGATATATTCCTCGGAAATAAGCTCCTTTAAGGTGTTGAGCTGGTTGAAATATTCATCTGTTTTATTTTCTTCCGCTGCAAGCATAAACAGAGCCTCGGCGTACTCTTTATCTGTCCGCATCATCGTCATCACCTATGCTTTCGATAAAAGAGTCGATAAGCTGCTTGTGATCCTCTGCCGATACCTCACGACGGAGCATTTTTTCGGTAAGCATTGAGGAGACCTCGACGATCTCTTTCTTAATGCTGTCCTCGGATCTCTTATGCTCAAGCTCTGCATCGGACTTCGCCTGACGAACTATGCCGTCTGCCTTTTCCTTCGCCTGAGCCAGTATCTCCTTTTCACGCTCACTTGCGGTATCGACGGCAGATTTGATAACTCTGTCTGCCTCTGCTTTTGCACCTTGCAGCTTTTCTTCATAAGCCTTTTTATCTGATAAGGCTTTTTCTTTGGCTTCATCTGCGGTACGATACACGCCATCTACTGTGCTCTGCCGTGCTTCAAGCATTTTCTTGACCGGTTTATAGAGAAACTTCTTTATAATAAGAAACAGCAGAGTGAGATTTATAAGCGATATAAGTACCTGCCAAAGATTAACGGAAATAATATCTAATGACTGCATATTGCTTACTCCTTGTAATTTAATGCATAAACCTTAAAGGGCTTTGATTGCATTAACAAGGACGTTTACCATAGTGTTGGGGGCAACGAATATAAGCAGGATGGCGATAACGAGAGCATAAAGACCTGTTGTTTCTGCGATAGCACAGCCCATGATCATCGTTGTTGTGACAGCACTTTTGCTCTCCGGCTGTCTTCCGATAGCTTCACATGCCTTAGCAACAGCTTCACCTTCACCGATACCGGGGCCGATACCTGCGATCATTGCGATGCCTGCGCCGAGAGCGCAGCAGCCTAAAATAATACCAATTGCGAGTTCCATTCTGTTTTCCTCCAAAATCTAAATTATTTGTTATTCTTAGAAAGCTTTTTCTGCTTTCTTAATTCATAATCCTCCGCAGGGAATGCGCCCGAGACATTCAGCATGGTGAGCATTGCAAAGATAAATGCCTGCAAGCATCCGCTGAAAACGTCGAAGTATACTGAAAGTACAGCCGGAATACCGATCTGAAATAACGGAAATTCTCCGAGAATACCGGGCAGAGCACCGAGCACTGTGGATGAAAGCCCAGCAAGCGCAGCACCGACGAGAACGGATACGACTGAGCCTGACAAAACATTGCCGTAATGACGAAATGCCATAGATACAGGCGTTGCAAATTCGCTTATCACGTTGATAGGTGCAAGAATTGCCACCGGCGACAGAAAGCCCTTGAAATAGTAAGCAGGGCCGCATTTAAGCTTGTAGTGAGTGATAAGTATAAACACAAGTACAGCCCAACCGCCGACAACATTGAGATCGGATGTCGGTGGAAAGAGTCCGAAAAGCGAAAGCAGACTCGAAAAAGCGGATAATGCAAGGATTGCGATTATAAAGGGTGAGTAGCCTTTAAAATATTCGCCCATATTTTCCATCACAAGGCTGTCCACCTTTTCAACTATGATCTCGGCGAGATGCTGCCTTTTTAATACTGCGTGCTCACTGAGACCGTGAGTCATATAAAGACAGAAAAAGAAGATTATCACCAACACCACTGCCGAGTTTATCTGAGACTCGGTTATCGGTAGCTCCTGCAAGGGCATCGGGATCGTGAAGAATATCTTTGCTCCGGCGATAGAGATACCTTCGGAGGGCGGGTCGGTGAGAACTTGAAGCACGATCGCAAAAAGCAGAGGAATGATCATCATTGCTATGTAAAATGCGTCAAGCATTTTAAAACGTTTGGTTTTAGTCAAGCTTTTCACTCCTTATCATCATTTTTCATAAAAAGCGGTCGTAGCGAAACGGCGATACGAGGGAAAATGAAGGGTATTATAACAGCTATAATATCGAATACAGGTACAAGGTAGCCGATGATCGCCGCAGCGAAAAGCATGAGCATACGAAGTCTTTGGGATAATTTCATATGACTCCTTGCAGCCTTGTCCTCTTTACCGAGTGCCGTCTGTACCGTAAGTCCCATAAGAAAGAAATTGCCTACAGCGGCTATGATCCCAAGAAGATTACCCAGGAGCACAGTATAATTCCACTGCCCGGCGACAAGAAAGATAGATTGCATGAGAATGCTGAGTATAATTGTAATTACAGAGATGTACAGAGTCTCACGCATAACTGTCTGATCGATTTTTTTCATGAACACCATTACCTTTCGCAAATTTTATCGAGTATGGTACGAATATATTATACCATAAAGATTCTTAACAAAAATGAATAAAATGTAACTTGTTGTAAGCCGTATCAAAACAAATTTTTTCGGGATATCAAATTTACTTACACGGATAATGTTGATAAAACGTTACATAAAACCAAATTACGTAACAAAAGGCTGATGATTCGTTTACAGGTGCTTTTCATTTCCGGAGGGAGCCGATATAAGCTTGCACTCTTATTTGATTTTTACACGTGCCTGCTTCGGCGTTATTTTCGTGACCTTCTGAAATATTTTTCTGAAATAATTCGATGATGAGAAGCCGATCTCACGACTGATCTCTTCAATGCTCATGCTTGTGTTGCTAAGCAGCTCAATGGAATGCTGTATCATTATATTATGCTTGAAGTTTATGGGACTGATGTTGGTTGCTTCACGAAATAACGCATAAAAGCGTGATTCACTCAGATGACACATTTCGGATAATCTGCTTATAGCTATGTCTGAAAAATAGTTGTTTTCAATATATTCAATAGCAGGGGCAACAGACGTATGACATGCTTTTTCCTCTGTTATCTGTAGCTTCCCGTATAGATCGGACAAAAGCATATAAAAATATCCCATAGCTTCCATCGGCTTTTCTTCGAACGAATCATATACTTTGTCAAGAAGCTCCTGCGGATGATTTTTTATCATCTGAAAACGATAATTTTGAAAAGCCGAGCGACTTGAAAAATCAAAGCCTATGGAATAAAAGGAGATATCGGGGCCTCCGTGCCATACTGAGTAGTATTTAGTGCCAGCTGCGAAATATATAAGATTACCCTCGCTTGCAATATATGTATTGCCTTTATACAGCAGCTCGCCCTTGCCTCGTATGAGATATCCGATATACGGCTCGGAAAAGCTGATGTATCCTGCGGTATGATGGTGCCGCCGATCCGGTCTTTTACGTCAAGCTTTGTTACATATGCTTTCTCATTCAAAAAAATCGGTCCTAACAGTAGAATAGTGCTATTTTCTGATACTTTAGCACATTGCTTTAAGTGAGTCAAGAGCGTATAATGACTATATAAATATTTCCGCAAGAAAGAAATGATTTATACACTAACAAAACAGATAGTCTTCACGGAAGTAAATAAGGTAGAGCTTTTAGATACAGAGCTCAGCGAACTGCGAGAGCATGATGCATATGTGAAGACGATGGTATCTACTATCAGCTGTGGAGATGTCAGATCGGTGATGAGATTGTGCTCATTGAAGAGGATAGATCTTGCAAGTAGGATACTTGAGACACATTTACGACAGAATGTGCGGAGGTCTATTCACGCTTGGCATCGGATAAAAACTTTCCTCCGTTGTACAGCTTGATTGGTCATTATTAAAGTAAGGGGTGATTATTATGAAGAAAATAAGAATAGCGCAGATAGGTACCGAGCATGACCACGGTGCTCTAACAGCCGATACACTTCGTGTACGCAGCGATTTATTTGAGCTTGTAGGCTATTGCAATCCCGAAAGCATACATGAGGCTGAGGATAATAATGCAAAGACATTTAATAAAATAAAAAAGCTGACAATAGATGAGATATGGCAGGATCCCGATCTTGATGCGGTTACGATCGAAACAAGTGAGCATAATCTGTCGAAGTATGCGCTTGAGGCTGCAAAGCGTGGACTTCATGTACATATGGATAAGCCGGGCGGCGAGAGCCTTGAGGAATTTGAAGAGCTTATTTCGGTGCTGAAGGAGAAAAAGCTGACGTTCAGCACAGGCTACATGTATCGTTTTAATCCGTATATCAATGAAGCTATGGAGATAGTAAAAAGCGGAAAGCTCGGCAGGATATACTCTGTTGAGGCACATATGGACTGCGAAGAGGCATTTAAAAAGCGTCAATGGCTTAGTCAGTACAAGGGCGGCATGATGTACTTCCTCGGCTGTCATTTGATCGACCTGATCGTACAGATCATGGGTATTCCGGAAGAGGTAATACCGTACAATATAAATGTAGGCACAGAGGGCATTGACAGTGAAGATATGGGTATGGCAGTATTCAAGTATAAAAACGGACTGGCATATGCAAAAACGAGTGGTGCCGAACCGGGTGGATTTATGCGCAGACAGCTTGTTATATGCGGTGACAAGGGCACGATCGAGATTAGACCGCTGGAATGGCTTGAGGATACTGCTGATGAGTTTTACGGCAGACCTACACAGAAAACACAGATGCGTATAGTTTACGGAACGGGTGACTGGTTTTCAGACGGTGATACAAAAATCAGTGTGTCGGTCGACAGATATGCGCCGATGCTTGAGAATTTCGCACAAATGATCCGGGGAGAAAAAGAAAATCCGATATCCTATGATTACGAGCTTGAGCTTTATAAGGTAGTGCTCAAGGCATGTGGATATAATGTGTGATCGTGTGAAGGCTCTGTCCGAGCGATGATGTGAAAACACGACTAAAAAACCTTGATACAGGGAAAAGCATGAGTGAATACGTCCTCTGTAAAGCTAAAATGAAAATCTGATACAATGTCCAAACTTGAGAAAATATAAAAATGATGATTTTATACTTTTTTTTGTTGACAAATCATATATAAGGGGTTATAATATACTTTGTACCGCTTTGTGAGGTGAGAGACTCAAACTGTGAAATTGGATATAAAGGGTATTGCCGATGTTGTAGGGTTGAGTATTCCGTTTGAATACGAATTAGACCTGTCGGAGCTGGAGCTCTACTATGAGCGTCCCTTCAAGACTCCGATTTTAGTAAAGGGCGATGTACGTAATCATGCCGGTATGATCGAGCTGCATGCGTCGGTTGATTATGTATTGCAAACGCGCTGTGCGCGCTGCCTGAAAGATCTTTCATTACCAAAAAAGCTTGATATTTTCCAAAGGTTGGCTTTCAACCTGCAGGATGAAGAAAATGACGATATTCTGCTTATAGAAGGCTTCGAGCTGGATGTGGACGAGATATTGACAGAGCAGATTATTTTCAGTGTTGATATGTCGTACTTATGTAGCGAGAATTGTCGCGGTCTGTGTCCGAAATGCGGTACGGATTTGAACAGGACGGATTGCGGCTGTAAAAAAGAGGAAGTCGATGAGCGGTTGTCTGCCTTGAAGTCGATACTAAAGGACGTGACTTCAGATTAACGTTAAAATTTGTTTTACAGATAGAGGAGGTGTCACCCATGGCGGTACCAAAGAGACGAGTTTCGAAGACAAGAAGAGATAAGAGACGCAGCTCACATTGGAAGCTTGACATTCCGGGTCTTGCAAAGTGCTCCAACTGCGGACGTGCAGTTCTTCCGCACAGAATGTGTAAGGCATGCGGATATTACAATGGCAAACTGGTAGTAAGTGTTGCTGAGGAAAACAAATAATTCTTGTTTGAGATGGGGAGGCTGTCGCTTCCCCATTTTTCCTTAATTGTAAAAAAAAGACTGACGGTCTGTATAGGCGGCAGCATAAATCTATACGAAAGATAATAATTATGAAAATAACAAAAATTGATGCCAAGTCACCTGCCGAGCGTGCAGGCTTTCAGCTTGGCGATACAATAAAAAGCATAAACGGTCATAATATAGAGGACGTGCTTGACTACAAATTCTATACGTATGAGAAGAAGCTGGATGTGACGGTAGAGGACGAGTGCGGAGGAGAGCGTGTATTGAAGCTCCATAAGCATGAGGGCGAGGATATTGGTCTCGAATTCGAAAGCTATCTCATGGATAAGACGAGAAGCTGCTCCAATCATTGTATCTTCTGCTTCATTGATCAGCTCCCGAAGGGCATGAGAAAGTCGATGTATGTTAAGGACGATGACATGCGACTGTCGTTTCTTTTGGGAAATTACATTACTCTCACGAATCTGTCCGAGCATGATATAGACAGGATCTGCGAGATGAGGATATCTCCGATAAATGTATCGGTACATGCTACAGACCCGATAGTACGAGAAAAGATGCTTCGCAATAAAAATGCCGGAAAGTGTCTGGAGATAATGCGTAGATTCAGCGAAGCAAGAATAAGTATGCAGTGTCAGATAGTAGCTTGTCCGGGCGTAAATGACGGTAAGGTGCTGGAGAAAACACTGGATGATCTGGCGGAGCTGTTCCCGGCTGTGTCGAGCGTGTCGATAGTTCCTGTCGGTGTGACAGGTCACAGAAAAGGCTTATATCCTCTTGAGCCCGTATCGGTAGAGGATGCGAGGAATATAATTTCAGTAGTAGACCGCTTTGCTGAAAAGTGTATGGATAAGTGGTATACCAGACTTGCATTTTGCTCGGATGAAATGTATCTGAGAGCAAATCTGCCGATACCGGATTACGATTACTACGAGGAATTTGCACAGCTGGAAAACGGTGTAGGGCTTATGGCTCTTTTTGAACACGAATTGAAGGAAGAGCTTGAAAAAAACGAAAAGATGAAGATCCCCGAGAAATTTTCCATTGCTACGGGAGTAAGTGCAGCGCCTTTTATGAAAAAGATGCTTGACTTCGCACTGAATAAATGTGATAATTATATTGATAAGTCGCAATATAAGGTACATGCTATAAAAAATCGCTTCTTCGGTGAGACTATCGACGTGGCAGGTCTTGTAGTCGGAAGAGATATAATAGAGCAGCTCCGCGGTGAGGAGCTGGGTGAGCGATTGTATGTGCCGACAGTTATGCTTCGTTACAGCGGAGATATGTTCCTTGACGATGTGACGCTTCATGATCTTGAGGAAGCACTTAAAGTAAAGGTAGTGCCGCTTGATATAGACGGTGCAGGCTTTGTAAGGACTATCTTTTATTAGAGATCAATATAATGACATAAAAAAGAAAGCGAGAAAAAAGAATGCCAAAACCAATAGTAGCAATAGTTGGCCGTCCGAATGTCGGTAAGTCGATGCTGTTTAATCGACTGGTAGGCGAACGTCTCTCCATAGTCGATGATATGCCGGGCGTTACTCGTGATAGACTTTACCGTGAAACGACGTGGCGCGGACGTGAGTTTCTTGTGGTAGATACAGGCGGTATCGAGCCTCACACGGACAATGAAATGCTGAAATTTATGCGTGCTCAGGCGAATGCAGCTATTGAGAGCGCAGATGTGATAATCCTTGTAACGGATATCAAGACAGGCGTTACGGCTGCCGACAATGATGTGGCTGTGATGCTGCAAAAGTCGAAGAAGCCTACGATAGTAGCAGTGAACAAGTGTGATAAGCCGGGAGAGCCGCCGGCAGACTTCTATGAATTTTATTCTCTGGGCTTGGGCGATCCCATGGCGATATCCGCATTCCACGGAAACGGCACAGGTGATCTGCTTGATGCATGTATGGAGTATTTCCCCGAGGATGATGAGCTCAAAGCAGAGGATGATGTTATAAAGATAGCTGTCATCGGCAAGCCGAATTCGGGCAAGTCTTCGCTCGTAAATCGTATACTCGGAGAAGAACGTGTTATAGTAAGCAATGTAGCAGGTACTACTCGTGATGCGGTAGACTCATATTTCGAAAATGAATACGGTAAATTTATGATAATCGACACGGCAGGATTGCGAAGAAAAGCAAAGGTCGATGACGATATCGAAAAATACAGCGTGCTCCGCACACTTCAGGCAATAGAGCGCTGCGACGTATGCCTTATTATGATCGACGCCAAGGACGGCGTGACAGAGCAGGATACAAAGGTAGCGGGCTATGCACATGAAAAGGGAAAGGCTGCTATAATAATAGTAAACAAGTGGGATCTCATAGAGAAAAATGAGAAGACCATGAAGGAATACGAGGAGAAGGTCAGGATAGGACTTGCGTATATGCAGTATGCACCGGTCGCATTCATGTCCGCACTGACCGGAGCAAGAGTAGATAAGCTCTATCCGATGATCGTATCGGCAAATGAGCAGAGTGCATTGCGTATCTCTACCGGCACACTCAATGATATCCTCAGAGATGCGGTCATGCGTTTTCAGCCGCCGTCCGACAAGGGCAAGAGACTCAAGGTCTACTATATTACTCAGACAGGGATCAAGCCTCCGCATTTTGTACTGTTCGTAAATGATGCAGAGCTGTTCCACTTCTCATACAAGAGGTATATTGAAAATCGTATACGTGATGCGTATGGATTTATCGGAACACCGATAAGAATGACGGTAAGGCAGAGGGGCGACAGCGATGCTGCTGACGTTCACAGGAAATAAAGCGAGGTTTTTCAGGTGAATTGGCTTTTGATATTGATTTCGGCTGTGATTTCATACCTGCTCGGAAGTCTTAATTTCGGCATCATTGTGTCGAAGCTTGCACTCGGTATAGATCTGCGTGAGCATGGAAGCGGAAATGCAGGCTCGACGAATGCGTACCGTGTCATGGGCCCGAAGCTTGCGGTACCCGTAATGATCGGAGATATACTCAAGGGTGTCGTGGCGTCTATAGTCGGTAATTTGATAGCGGGAGAAAGCGGAAGACTGGCAGCTATGATGTTTGTTGTGGTTGGTCATGTTTATCCTCTGTATTTCGGCTTCAGAGGCGGAAAAGGAGTTATCACGGCAATATCGGCGATAGGAATATTCGATATACGCATATTTTTAGTACTCATGGCGATATTCCTGGTAATAGTTGTCATATCAAGATACGTGTCACTGGGTTCGATAATCGCTACGGCATTTTTCCCACTCATGATGTATATATTCCATCCGTCTGCGATCTGCGTGGTCGTAGCTGTGCTTATGGCGGCAGAGGTGATATATCTGCATAAGGAAAATATAAAAAGACTGCTGAACGGCACGGAATCAAAATTTACATTCAAGCGTAAAAACATGAAACGTGATGATTCGAATAAGAATTCAAAATAAAAATCCGAAAGAATGACCTGAAATTCTCAAAATAAATTCAGAAAAGGCTTTACAAAACGAAAATTATATGATATAATATCGTTCTGTGTGAAACAATTATACCGATGCTGGGTAATTGGCTCAGGCGTTCTCCATGGGCGTATATCCATCTCCTTTTACTCGGCATACGGCATATAATCAAAAAATGGAGGTACAATCAAATGCTGTTAAAAGAGCAGAAAACACAGGTAATTGAAAACAATCGTCTTCATGAGACAGACACAGGATCCCCTGAGGTTCAGATCGCTATCCTTACAGAGCGTATCGTAACATTGACAGAGCATCTTAAGATCCATAAGAAGGATAATCATTCCCGTCGTGGTCTGTTTAAGATGGTTGGTCAGCGCCGCGCCCTTCTTAACTATTTACAGAAGAAGGACATCGAGCGTTACCGTGCTATCATTGCAAAGCTCAACATCAGAAAGTAATCAAACTAAGTACGGAGGAACGGGTGTGTCGCCAAGATATACCTGTCCCTCCGTTCAGCGTAATTTAAACCGAGTGCCTTGTTGTAGTTTAGCAGTTGAATTTGTGCTTGAAGATATTTGAGCATGAATTCAAGTGCTAAAACGATGAGGCTCCGGTAAATATTGAAAGGAGTCAAATACAAATGAAACACATGCAATTCCCAAATGAAAAGGTCTTTGAAACGACCTTCGCAGGCAGACGTTTAAAGATCGAAACAGGAAAAAAGGCACAGCTTGCCAACGGTTCATGTATGGTATCCTACGGTGATACTGTTGTTCTCGTAACTGCAACAGCATCCGAAAAGCCGCGTGAGGGTATTGACTTTTTCCCGTTATCAGTTGATTTTGAAGAGCGTCTTTATGCTGTAGGCCGCATCCCGGGAAGTTGGAACAGACGTGAAGGCCGTCCCTCGGAGAAGGCTATACTTGCTTCCAGACTTATAGATCGTCCTATAAGACCGCTGTTCCCGAAGGATATGAGAAATGACGTAGCTATTGCAGCTACAGTTATGAGCGTAGATTCCGATTGTCTGCCGGAGATCGCAGCTATGATCGGTACATCTGTTGCTATCGCTATTTCCGATATTCCGTGGAACGGACCTATTGCCGGCTGTGTAGTAGGACTTGTTGATGATAAATTTGTTATTAACCCGACATCGGCAGAGCGTGAAAAGAGCCGTATGCACGTGACCGTTGCAAGCACGGATTCCAAGATCGCAATGATCGAAGCCGGTGCAGATCAGATCCCGGAAGCTCAGATGCTTGATGCCATCATGTATGCTCACGAAGAGAACAAGAAGATCGTTGAATTTATCAAGGGTATTGCCGCTGAGGTAGGTAAGGAAAAATTCGAGTACGCAGCAGTTGCACATGACGATGCACTGTATGAGGCTATTAAGGAATACGCACTTGACAAGATGCGTGAAGCTGTTGATACAGACGATAAGACAGTGCGTGACGACAGAATAAATGCATTGACAGATGAGCTCGTAGAGCATTTTACAGAGCAGTTCCCGGATACGATAGACCTCGTAGGCGACTGTGTATACAAGCTCGAAAAATACGTTGTACGTCGTCTGCTGCTTGATGAGCAGAAGCGTGTTGACGGAAGACAGATGGACGAAGTACGTCCGCTGGCTGCTGAGGTAGGTATTCTTCCGAGAGCACATGGTTCGGGTATGTTTACAAGAGGACAGACACAGGTTCTCACGATCGCTACACTCGGTACATCCGGAGATGTACAGCCTCTTGATACGATATATGAAGAAGAATCTAAGAGATATATGCATCATTATAACTTCCCGTCCTATTCTGTCGGCGAAGCAAAGCCGTCAAGAAGCCCGGGCAGACGTGAGATAGGTCACGGCGCACTCGCAGAGCGTGCTCTTGAGCCTGTTATCCCGTCGGAAGAAGAGTTCCCGTACAGCATCAGACTTGTTTCCGAGGTTCTTTCCTCTAACGGTTCCACATCTCAGGGTTCTGTATGCGGTTCCACACTTGCGCTTATGGATGCAGGTGTACCGATAAAGGCTCCTGTAGCCGGTATCTCCTGCGGACTTGTAACAGAGGGTGACCGCTGGCTTACATTTACCGATATCCAGGGCATAGAAGACTTCTTCGGCGATATGGACTTTAAGGTAGCAGGTACAAAGACAGGTATCACAGCTATACAGATGGACCTTAAGATCGATGGCTTGACAAGAGAGATCATCGAAAGCGCATTTGAGAGAACAAGGATCGCAAGGCTTGCTATTCTTGACGAGATAATGCTTAAGGCTATCGCAGAGCCGAGAAGCGAGCTGTCCGCATACGCACCGAAAATGCTCCGTACATCCATCGATCCCGATAAGATCCGTGAGGTCATCGGTAAGGGCGGCAGCGTGATCCAGAAGATCACAGCAGATACAGGCACAAAGATCGATATCGAGGATGACGGTAGTGTATTTATTGCTGCAACAGATATCAACGCATGCCGTCAGGCATTAAAGATAATAGAATCTATCGTTCTTGACCCGAAGGTGGGCGATGTGTTCTACTGTAAGTGTACAAGAATCATGACATTCGGCGCATTCGTTGAATTCGCACCGGGCAAGGAAGGCATGATCCATATTTCAAAGCTTGAAAATCGCAGAGTCGGTAAGGTTGAAGATGTTATCAATGTCGGTGATATGACATGGGCAAAGATCATAGAGATCGACGATAAGGGCAGGATCAATATGTCCAGAAAAGACGTGCTTGACAGCGAAAAGGTTTGATCAGAACTGAATATATTTCATAAAGCAAGGCTGTCACCAATGGTGGCAGCCTTGTATGACTTTGTGTATTGAAAAGGATTGATTTTATGCATATAGAGAAGATAAGATTGCCGAATGGCGTAAGAATAGTCGCAGAGAGACTTCCATATGTACGCTCGGCAACGATGGGAATATGGTTCGGATGCGGTTCACGCTATGAAAACAGCCGTATTAACGGAATATCACATTATATTGAGCATATGATGTTTAAGGGTACGAATGCACATACGGCGGCACAGCTTGCGGAACGTATGGACGAGCTGGGCGGAGGCTTCAATGCATTTACAACAAAGGAATGTACGAGCTACTATTTTCGAGCACTTGACACTAATATGCTTGAATCGGCAAAGCTTTTGTGCGAGCTTGTGTTTGAATCCACGTTTGACGAGCGTGAGATGGAGCTTGAAAGAGGTGTCATCTTCGAGGAGATAGATATGTACGAGGACACACCGGACGAGCTTGCGTCGGAGCGCTTGATATCCGGAGTGTTCAAAGGCTCACCTCTCGGGATGCCGATACTCGGCAGAAAGACTACGCTTGAAAAAATGACAGGAGACACGCTCAGAGAATACATGAGTAAGTACTATACTGCCGGAAATACAGTCGTAGCTATTTCGGGTAATTTCGGAAATGATGTGATAGAGTATTTGAAGAACCGCCTGTCGCAGCTGCCGATAAACAAGACCGTAAAGCCCAAAAAAGCCGAATACCAGCAGGTAAATACGACAAAGAAAAAACGAATAGAGCAGAATCATATATGTATAGGCTTCCCCGGATATTCATATGATGACGGTGACAGATACGCAATGCAGCTTTTCAATAATATACTCGGCGGAGGAATGTCATCGAGACTATTCAGAACGATACGTGAGGAAAACGGTCTCTGCTACAGCGTATACACATATACCGCATCGCATGCCGATACGGGAATGTGCGGTATATACATGGCACTCAATCCACAGTCACAGGAGAAGGCTCTGAAGCTGACGCAGGATGTACTGAATAAGCTGTTAGAGGACGGTGTGACGGAAAAAGAGCTGAATCGCGCAAAGGAGCAGTGCAGATCATCCATACTGATGGGACTTGAAAGCACTGCGACAAGAATGAATCATATGGCAAGATCGGAGCTTCTCATGGGTGAGATAGCCGATCCGGATGAGGTCATAGGCAGATACGATGCGGTGGATCGTGATACGCTGCGAGATACGGCAAGAAAATACTATGATTTAGATAAAATGTCTATATCGATAGTCGGAAACATCTAAAAAGGAATAAAATTCGCACGATATTCTTAATAATTCATGAAACGCTTGAAAACAGCAAACTTTAACTGTATAATAATATGCGACGATACAGTTAGGGAGGAACAGTGATGAAGAAAAAACTTGCTCTTGCATTGAGCGTGTTGATGATAATAATGTCATTTTCCGGTGTAACAGCCGTATCTAATGGTGTGACGGTCGTATTTAATGACGAGGTGCTTGCATTCGATCAGCAGCCGGAGATACTGAACGGAACAACGATGGTGCCTATACGCATAGTCAGTGAGAAAATGGGCGGCGTTGTTGATTGGGATGAGAAAACGCAAAGTGTCGGAATACGAATTGATGATCTTGAGATAATGCTGACGATCGGAAGCAAAGCTGTAACTGTGAACGGCGAGGAGAAGACACTGCTTACTGCGCCGTACATTAAAAACGGCAGAACGATGGTTCCCATAAGATTCATATCGGAGAATATGGGAGCGGATGTTAGCTGGGATCAGGAGACGGAAACGGTCACAATAAAATTTGACGGCATCATACTCAATAAGATCACGGCAGATTACCCGATCATAGTTATTCCCGGAACATTTGGAACACTGTCTCAGGATCAGTTTGAATTGCTTGGGGATATAGCAGACATGAGCATGGACGATTCGTTTATGCAGATACTGATGTCGGCGTTGGTACCGATAGTCGAGGCAGCTCTCGAAAAGGTAGCGGTAGCGAAAACAGGTGTAGGCGAGTACTACATGACAGAAACAGACGGCGTAGAGTATTATGTAGAACCGTTTATAGATACGTATGTACCGCTGTTTAAAATGCTTGAGAAAAACGGACTGAAATATAATGAGGATTACTTTATCTTCGGCTATGAATCGCTGAGAAATCCTATAGATGAAAGCGTAGATACGTTTTCAAAATATGTTGAAGAAGTACTTGAGAAGACTGATTCGGATAAGGTATCGATCGTAGCTCATAGTCAAGGTGCATTGATAGCCAGAGACTATATTCAGACAGATAGTAATTATGAAAATATAGATAAGCTCATGACACTGGGTGCTCCGTATCAAGGCTCGGCAAAGGCATACGGATTGGTAACAGGTGCTGAATTTGGCAGCAATAGCATGTACGATCTAGCACTGTCATTGCTTTCGTATATCAAGTACGGCAAATCGGATGCTGAAACAAAGCTCGTTTTTGCAGATCAGTATCTTAAAGCAGTGTACGACATGCAACCGATATACGATGATTGCTACAGTGATGTAAAAAATACATTTCTTGAGGATCTGAACAACAGCCGCGCAACGAAAAAGCTTGAAAAGCTTGGTGCTGAAAATGTTATAAACATAATTGGTATCGGCACGGCAACAGATGATGTATACGATGAGAACGGCTTTGTAAAGACTGAGGAAGGCGACGGAACGGTCGCTGTAAGGAGCGCCGAGCTCGGAGAACAGTTTAAAACAGTAAAGCTGAAAGGCTATTCACATGCTGAATACTTTATTACAGACTCGAAGATATACGATTATTTTGATTTAGACTGAACTGCTTGCGGTTGTAGGCAGACAAAATAGTGTAGATCAATATTAAAGACCGTCCGAATAAAAACGTTCGGGCGGCTTTTGCTTGGACATTAGAAATTTTTACATTTTTATATATAATTTATTTGTCTGAAAGCTTCAAGGAGGCAATGTTATGCTTGAAAAAATGGACGAATTTTTTGAAAACAGATTAGATATGTATGACAAACATATGAGGACAAACATCGAGTCGGCAAACGAGTTTTATCTCTTTACTGCGAAGTGCCTGCCTACCGAGGAAAGCTGTCGTGTACTGGATCTGGGCTGCGGTACAGGATTGGAGCTTGAAGAGTACTATTTGCAAAATCCATCCGCAAAGGTTACGGGGGTCGATCTGTCGAAGGGGATGTTGTCTGCATTGAAAAAGAAATTTGTGGATAAAGACATCATATTGATTTTGGGATCGTATTTTGACGTACCCTTTGAGAAGAACACTTTTGATGCTGCTGTATCGGTTGAAAGCCTGCATCATTTTACAAAGAGTGAAAAAATACCGCTGTACTCTAAGCTGCATACTTCGCTGAAGGCTGATGGGTATTTTATATTGACGGATTATTTTTCAATGACTGACGATGAAGAATTGTCTTACCGTCAAAGCTTGATCGCCTTGAAAGCAGAGCAGGGTATTACCGATGATGATTTTTATCATTATGATACACCGCTCACTGTGAAGCATGAAACGGAAGCACTGCTTGAAGCCGGTTTTTCATCTGTTGAGGTGCTTGGCAGCTGGGGCGCGACATATACGATAAAAGCGATAAAATAGTCCTTGCTCGATGACAGCAAAGAAGCATATCGCTTGTCACATAAAAAAGCACTTAGCGTGAACATAGCCGTAAAATTTCGGTATCGATAAGTCACTCATTATCAGAAAGCTTAAAGAGCATAAATGAGCCATCGTATGGTCATGACCATACGATGGCTCAACTGTTTTACGAACACCGATATGTAATTTGTGTAGTAGCTATCAGACTATATGGCATGATAGATCATTCGCCAAAGCTCCACATATGGATGACATTCATATCTTCTTCCATGTCGAGACCATGAGAGCCGCTGCCCTCGTCTATCTGGTGACAGCCATGATCGGGGCAGAAGCCGAGTGCCCATTTTTTGCCGCTCCATACCTTCTTCGCCTGCTCATAAAGCGCAGCATAGGTACTGATGTTATGGCGCAGTGCGTTCAGTGAAATATCGGATTCGGGCCCATTTTTATGCATCATGCTGTCATAATTGCCGTTGTAAAGTGTGATGAGATCATATTTATCCTCTGCCATTAGCTTTAATGCAAGCTCATTTATACCGTCCATTTTGTCTGCAATGTAGTAATCCATATTACGACCGAGGAATATTTTTGAAATGCTGCTGTCACCGTAGGAGATGATCGCAGGCTTTTTACCTGCTTCGATAAGTGTATCGAAAAGTGTCTCAATGCTTATGACAGGCTTCTCATATTTCTGAATACCATGAACAGACGGCATAGCGCCGGTGTACATGGTAGCAAAGCAAACAGGTGTAACTGAGGGCATAACAGAGCGTGCATGAATTTTTACCTGAGCGCGTTCATCGGCTTGTGCAAATAAGTCGGAATACTTTTCGTATATCCAGAGTGCGATTGCGTCAGGATTATATAAGAGCACACGATCAACCTTTTTTTTGGCGATCGGAGCGTAAGCCGGAGAAGCGTACACAGGTGCACTAACATCGAGCATAGATGCTACAGTTGCTGCTACGGACGAAATATTGTACGTATTACACATAAAAAGCCTCCAAAATATAATAAAAACAGCCCAAAAAATTTTTGGGCTGTAAAAAGGACATTATAATGCAGCCTTTGCCTTCTCAACGAGGGAAGCGAAAGCAGCCTTATCGCTTACTGCGATCTCAGCGAGCATCTTTCTGTTCATTGTGATGCCGGCTTTCTTGAGTCCGTTCATAAAACGAGAATAGTTGATACCATTCATCTTGCACTGAGCGGAAATTCTTGTGATCCAAAGGCGTCTGAAATCACGCTTCTTAAGTCTACGACCTACATAAGCGTACTTGAGGGACTTCATGACAGCCTGATTGGCAGTTTTAAAGAGCTTGGACTTAGAGCCGAAATAACCCTTAGCAAGCTTTAATATCTTCTTTCTTCTCTTGCGCGTCATCATTGCGCCTTTTACTCTAGCCATTCTAATAATCCTCCATTACATTGCGCAATAATTTCTTATGCGTACGGTATCATTTTCTTGATGTTTGCTGCTACAGCGGGGGATGCGTATGCGCTTGTTCTGAGACCTCTCTTGCGCTTTGTTGTCTTTGTTGTGAGTTTATGACGTCTGTTCTGCTGCATGTGCTTTACTTTACCTGTTTTTGTCAACGTAAAACGCTTAGCAGCGCCGCCGTGTGTCTTGATCTTTGGCATAGTATTAACTCCTTTAATTCTTTTTAGGTGCGGGTGAGGCTGGTCTTGGCGCTAAAAACAGCAGCATCTGACGGCCTTCCAGTTTGGGGGCTTTTTCGATAATCGCAAATTCACTGCACTCATCGGCAAATTTCAACAGAAGCTCTTGACCGAGAGCGGTATGAGCCATTTCACGACCACGGAAGCGAATAGAAACCTTTACCTTGTCTCCATCGGACAGAAACCGCTTCGCGTGACCAAGCTTGAAATTATAGTCGTGCGCGCCGATGCCGACGCTAAGCTGCAATTCCTTGATATCGACTGTTTTCTGATTCTTTTTGGCTTCACGCTCACGCTTTGCCTGCTCAAACTTGAACTTACCGTAATCCATGATACGGCAGACAGGCGGTTCGGCCTGCGGCGCGATTTTAACGAGATCAAGTCCGCGCGACATAGCTTCCTGAAGAGCAGTTGCTCCTGATACTATACCCATCTGGGAACCATCTACACCTATTAAACGGACTTCCTTGTCTCTAATTTCCTCGTTAATTTGATGCTTGACGTTATTAATGCTAAAACACCTCCAAAATAAAATAAAAACGGCATTTTCAGCCGTTTCGTTGACACAAAATATAACCTGACAAACAATCAAGGTCATTTATTCTAAATTTATGTCAACCCCTTTGCTGAAGCTGAGGGTGAGATGCAACTATAGTGCATCTTCTTTTACCTAGAATATAATAACATATTTAATACCGTATGTCAAGTGTTATTTTCAAGATAATCGAATATTTTTTCGGATAAAGCGTAGAATTCCGGTATATCAAGAACCTCACCGCGTATTTTTTCGTTAAAACCGCACTCGACGATCATCTGTGAAATATCGGACTTGGGGATCTTGTCACCGAAGGAGGCTGCAAGGGAGTTTACAAGCGTTTTTCTGCGCTGTGCAAATGCGGCTTTTACTACCTTGAAGAAAAACTCACGCTTATCGGCAGGAACGAGAGGATCCTTTCGCATATTGAGCTTCAATGCTACCGAGTCTACCTTTGGCTTTGGCATGAAGCAGCTTGACGGGATCTTGAATGCCAGCTCGACCTCGGCATATGTATTTACAAATACCGTGAATGCTCCGTATTCACTTTTTCCCGGCTTAGAAGCAAGCCTGTCACCTACCTCCTTTTGTATCATTATGCTTAGCATGTCAAATCTACAGGATTCGAGAAGCAGAGCAATGACGGGAGTCGTGATATAGTAGGGAAGATTGGCACATGCGACGATCCTTTTCTTTGTAAAAGAGTCGCAGATCGCATTTATATCTGTCTTCATAATATCACCGTTTATAATACGTGCGTTTGGATACGGTGACAACGTTTCGGAGAGTATGGGAATGAGTGATTTGTCGATCTCAACGGCGGTAAGCTCACCACATATTTCAGCGAGACGAACGGTCATAGTACCGATACCGGGACCGACCTCAAGAACAGAGGTGTCCTTGTCTGCTCCGGTGAGCATAACGAGGTTTTCGACTACATTATTATCTATGAGAAAATTCTGACCGAGCGACTTTGTAAATTCAAAGCCGTAGCGATCGATGATATCACGGAGCACACTTGGGTTTGAAAGAGACATGATATTTACCTGTTCCTGTATTATTGTAATAATTTTGTACTATTTTAGCATAGAACGTTATTTTTGTCAATATAATGTGCAAATGAAGAGTAAAATGTGAGACAGAAATACAAGCCGTCCGAACATCTTGTCGGACGGCGTTTCTATGTGTCAAATATCTGTTTTTTCCTTTATCCTGTCGCAAATGCGTGTTAAGGTGTATGATATCACAGCACCTATGAGGATCAAAACGATGTTCAGCACGGTATCTGCAACAGAGCCGTTGTATGACGGAAGTATCATCACAGCTGTAGCAGCTACGATACCGAGCACACAGTGCGATACGGCAGAATAGTACTTTTTATAGGCGGTATTGACTGCCTTTGACAGAACAAGTACGCACACGACGATACCCACGGACATGGGAAGCAAGACGAGCATATCGATCTTAGCTATGCCCTCGAGCATAGGCTGATATAATCCGAAGAAAAGCATCAGTGATGACGAGCTGAGTCCCGGGACTATGATGCCGAGTCCCCATAAGAAGCCACAGAGGAGATATGCAGCTATACCGGGTGCGATCGTTACGGAAAAATGTGACTTGAATGCAAAAAGGATGATGAGCATTGCCGCAAAGCCTACTGCCAACGCAATGTAGGATGCACGGTTTCTGCCATCCTTTCCGGCATCATGCCACAGCTCGGGGAACGTGCCTACAATGAAGCCGATGAACAGACATGTTACAAGCATCGTATTCTTTCCGAAAAACAGAGCTGCAACACTTGACAATCCGACAAAGCCCACTATGACCCCGATAAGAAAGATCAGAAGCATCAAACCGTGCTTTTTAAGCCCGACCTTTAAATCGGATACGGTTTCTATCAGCGGACGATACATTCCGAATGCAGCGCAAAGTGTGCCTCCGCTGACTCCGGGCAATATAGCGCCGAAGCCGACGACGATACCCTCCAAAAGCCATATCAGCCAAAGAAGCGGACTGTTTTTTCGATGCTTATTGTTCTCCATTTTTTGATTCCTTTCTTGAAAAAATACGGAGTGATTCGTGAAGTGCTTACTGAATTTCAATTATATCATATTACCGATTAAGAAAAAGTAAAGATTTATTGCAATAATTCTTTTGAAATAATGATTTTATGACTGCAAAAAAGAAAAGCCTTGAAATCAAGCAGATTCCAAGGCTTTGACGTCTTGTATAGACACAAGTTAACGTTTGCTGAACTGAGGAGCACGACGTGCAGCTTTGAGACCGTACTTTTTGCGTTCCTTCATTCTCGGGTCACGTGTAAGGAAGCCAGCTTTCTTCAGAAGAGGTCTGTACTCTTCGTTTACCTGAAGAAGTGCTCTGGAAAGACCGTGACGGATAGCACCGGCCTGACCTGTAAAGCCGCCGCCCATAACCTTAACATCAAGGTCAAACTTACCGACTGTATCTGTTGTGACCAGCGGCTGACGAACGATGAGCTTCAATGTTTCGAGACCGAAGTAATTTTCGATATCTCTGTTGTTGATCGTGATCTTGCCTGTTCCGTTCGGATATACTCTAACTCTGGCAACGGAGCTCTTTCTGCGGCCTGTGCCGTAGAAATATAATTTCTTACTCTTATACATTCTCAAAATCCTCCTATTAGCCTAATGTCCAAGCTTCGGGCTTCTGTGCAGCATGGCAATGCTCGCTGCCCTTGAATACCTTGAGTCTCTTGAGATCTGTTCTTCCGAGGTGATTTGAAGGAAGCATACCGCGAACTGCGAGCTTCATTGCAAAATCGGACTTTGTTTCCATAAGAAGGCGATACTTTGTCTCCTTGAGACCTCCGACGTAGCCGGAATGTGTGCGATAATATTTCTGCTCCATCTTTTTGCCTGTGAGTATAGCCTTATCTGTATTGATGATGATTACGAAATCACCACAGTCAGCATTGGGTGTGAACTCAGCCTTGTGCTTGCCGCGAAGCAGATGAGCTGCTGTAGCAGCTGTTCTTCCGAGAGGCTTGCCTGCTGCGTCGAGGATATACCAGGAACGCTGCATTGTCTCGTTTTTTGCCATAAATGTTGACATTCTGTTCCCTCCGATAGTGTATGTGAAAAATTTAAAATAAAACATGATAATAAGCCGCAAAACACGGCTCAACGCTATATATTTATATCACAAACCGAGACATTTGTCAAGTACTTTTTCAAAAAAATTAATTTGTTTTTTTAAAGCTTTGATTTTCTCCTGTTTTCTCTCGTTTTCTCCCGTTTTGAAAAACTCAGCAACAAAATTTAAAAACACATAATAGTTTGCAAAACTGTATACTGTATGATATAATAATTACATAAATTTACTTTATTCGATTTGGAGTGAGACAAATTGCGAAAGAGTCCTGAAACGACCTTTTTACTGTCGGGAACAATAGTGAGATTCGTATTGACTGCAATACTTATTGCAGCCTATGCTTTGACATATGTTATGTTTATGAAAAACTCTCAGTTGGCAGACAATTACTCTGAGGTGACAAAGATAATAGCATTGTTTTTGTCAGGTACATGCTCCTATATACCGTTTACGGTCGCAGAGGTGCTCGTGATCGTGATCCTGACCGTGTTCGGTATCTATTTGGCGGCGACGATATTCAAGATGGTTACTAACGGTGCGGTCGCAGCACGTATCGTGAGGATAATATCAAATATAGCCGTGTTTACATCATTCGGTGTATTTCTGTTTATGGCAGTGTTCGGCTCGAACTATTTCTGCACACCGCTGTCATCGAAAATGGAGTTGAATGTAAGACCGAGCTCTGTTGAGGAGCTGAAGACTGTGACGATGGAAATGCTTGAAAAGGCGAATGAGTATTCGGAGTATATTCCGAGAGATGAGAACGGTTATACTAGATACGGAAGCTTTGAAACGATGGCAGAGCGCACGGTAGAGGGCATCAAGGAGATTTCCGAGCAATATGCATTTCTGGGAAGCTCATACGCTCCGGTAAAGTCGCTCAATGCATGGAAGCTCATGGCAAGGTTCGGAATCGCGGGAATATATATACCGTTTACAGGCGAAGCAATAGTAAATCCCGACACTCCGGCGCCGGGCATAATGTTCCATATGGCACATGAGATGGCGCACAGATCGGGGATCGCACCTGAGGATGAGGCGAATTTTATAGCGTATCTTGCATGTAGAGAAAATCCGGACAGACGTGCGAAATACTCGGCATATTTTATGGCATACAGGTATTGCATAAATGCATTGTACAGCGCAGACAGAGCGTCGGCAAATGAGATACAGGCTCAGGTAGGCGACAAGCTCAGGATCGACCTCATACAGCTGAATGAAAATATAGAGAAGTATGAGGGCGTGATGCAGGACGCAGGCGAGAAGATAAATGATACATATTTAAAATCACTAAGTCAGGAAAGCGGTACAAAAAGCTACGGTATGATGGTAGACCTGCTCATAGCAGAGTATTACGACTCACTGGAAAAATGAAAAGTATAAGAAATATCGGAATATTTGCCCACGTTGACGCAGGAAAAACGACTTTGACGGAGCGTATGCTCTATATATCAGGTGAAAAGCGCAGCCTCGGAAGTGTAGACAGCGGCACAGCATCAACAGACAGCCTTGATGTAGAGCGCCGCAGAGGCATATCGGTAAGGTCGGCAATGGCGTCACTGAGCTATAATGAAGTCAGAATAAATATCATTGATACACCGGGACATGCAGATTTTGTTTCGGAGGTCGAGCGCGCGCTTCTTGCACTGGATGGAGCTGTGCTTGTAGTGTCGGCGGTAGAGGGTGTACAGGCACAGACGGAGGTACTGTGGAAGGCACTGAATGATCTCAATATACCGACGATAGTATTTATAAATAAGATCGACCGTTCGGGAGCTGATGTGCAGCAGGTGCTGTGTGAAATGCGTGAACGACTGTCCGAGGATATTTTCAGTATCGAGGACGATCTGTACGAGTTTACAGCCGAACGTGACGAATATGTCGAGGAGAAGTTCCTGCTTGGTGAGGAGCTGAACGAGGGTGAAATAGAGGAAGCGTTAAAACGGCTGGTTAAAGACTGTAAAGCGTACCCGATGATAAGCGGCTCTGCACTGAAGGGTGAGGGCATAGAGGCTCTTCTTGACGCAATAGTGAAATATCTCCCATGTCCTGCGACACTCGAGGAAAATGAGCTGTCGGGCATCGTATATAAGCTTGAGCATGATAAGAAAATGGGAAAAGCGGCACATGTACGTATGTTTTCGGGCACACTTAAAAGCCGTGATCGTGTCACACTTGCTAACCGTGAATACGAGGGAAAGATATCACAGATACGAAGTGCGGAGGCAGGGAAAAACGCAGATAAGGGAATGGTCGATGCAGGTGATATCGCAGTATTGTACGGATTGAACGGAATACGTACAGGTGATGTGATCGGTAGGATGATGGACAAGCTGAATAAGTATGAGATCGCAGCTCCGTTGCTGCGAGTAAGAGCGATATCACCGGACAAGGCGAAATATACAGAGCTTGCGGCTGCACTTCGTGAGCTGTCAGATGAGGATCCTATGCTCGGAGTGGAGTGGGAGCCAACGGAGCGTGAGCTTTGCGTCAATATAATGGGGAAAATACAGCTTGAAATATTGACGAGCCTGTTAAAGGACAGATATGATCTTGATGTAACGTTTGATGCTCCGACAGTCATATACAAGGAGACAATCTCAACAGCGGGCTACGGCTTTGTGGATTATACTATGCCAAAGCCATGCTGGGCGGTAATGAAGTTTTATATGGAGCCACTGCCCAGAGGCAGCGGATACACCTTTACCTCTAACGTGCGTGATGATATGATATTCTACCGATACCAGAATCAGGTGAAACAGGCGATCCCGGATGCACTGAAGCAGGGCATGTACGGTTGGGAAGTCACAGATATTGCTATAACGCTGGTAGACGGAAATCATCATACTGTGCATACTCATCCTCTTGATTTTATTGTAGCGACTCCAATGGGGATAATGGATGGCTTGAATAATATCGGAACGACGCTTCTGGAGCCTGTTTTGAATGTCCGCATAGCAGTGCCGGAGGATATGTCCGGACGAATAATCGGTGATTTTATAACGATGCGTGGTGAGCTTGACAGCCCGGTGATACAAAAGGGAATGTTCACAGCTGAGGGCAGACTGCCTGTAGCCACGTCTCTGGACTATCCGTCAGAGCTGAAAATAATGACAGGCGGCAGAGGCTTTATGAGCGCATCCTTCGGAGGCTATACCGAATGCCCAATAGAATTGGGTAAGACCACGAAATACAGAGGAGTCAATCCGCTAGATACGGCGAAATATATTTTGTATATCCGAGGTGCGATAACGCAGGCTATGGGGCAGGATTAATGCATCATATTTTATTGACAATATAAAAGGAGAAAAAATGATGAGTGATAAATTGCAATACGAAAGACCGGAGCAGGTAGGTGTGCGATCCTCCGATATAGAAAAATATATACGACATCTGGAGAGCAAAAGCTTTATAACGCATGATATTTTGATCATGCGTAAGGGAAAAGTGATTTTTGAAAAATATTGGAAGCCGTTCAGCCATGATTTTTTACATAGGATGTACTCGGTAACAAAGAGCTTTGTATCGTTGGCAATAGGCTTTCTCGAGCAGGACGGACTTATAGCTCTTGATGATCCGATAAGCAAATACTTCCCGGATGAGATAAAAAATCAGACGGATGAAAACATGATAAATCAGACGATCCGTCATATGCTGATGATGGCGACGGCAAAGCGTAACGAGGGATGGTTTGATGCAAGAACAGATGACCGTGTAAGATTTTATTTTGAAAATAAAAGAGCGGAATCACGTCCGTCGGGAACTGTTTTCGACTATGACAGCACAGGTTCATTTGTGATGGCAGCTCTTGTCGAGCGACTGACAGGAAAAGACTTTATCGATTATTTAAGAGAAAAATTGTTTGATAAAATAGGTGTATCAAAGGAGGCGTACTGCCTTAAATGCCCCGGAGGACATTCGTGGGGTGACTCCGCACTTATTTGTACGGCTGAGGATCTGCTGAGAACGGCTATGTTCTGTATGAATAAGGGCAGATGGAACGGAGAGCAGATATTGAATGAGGAGTACATGACTGCCGCTACATCTACTCAGATAGACAATGATACATTTGTAGGCAATCATCGTGACGAGTTCGGTTACGGGTATCAGTTCTGGAGCTGCCGTGATGATAATACGTTCTGTATGCTCGGAATGGGAAATCAGATAGCTTTATGCGTACCCGATAAGGATATGATACTCATTTATAACGGTGATAATCAGGGCATCAATGGTTCACATACGGTGATTGAGCTTGGATTCCTTGACATGATTGCAAATAATGCGAGTGATGAACCGCTTCCGACAGATGATGCTGCATATGAGTCGCTGAAAAAGTACACGGATACACTGAAGCTCTTTGCGGTCAAGGGCAATAAGACCTGTGCCATGAGAGATAAAATAAACGGCGTCACATATAAGATGGACGAAAATCCGATGGGTATAACAAGGATGAGATTCTGCTTTGAGGGTGACAAAGGTGTACTTTATTATACCAATACTCAGGGCGATAAGGAGATAGCGTTCGGTATGGGCTACAATGAGTTCGGAAAATTCCCACAGCTGGGTTATTCCGATATAGTAGGCTCACAGAAGGGTGATCGTCTGTATGGCTGTGCAGCATCTGCCGCATGGGTCACGGATTATCAGCTGTTTATGAAGGTGCAGATAATAGATACTTATTTCGGAATACTGAGTATCAATTTCGGCTTCCGTGATGACGGTAAGCTCGGAGTATATATGGAAAAGGTCGCAGAGGATTTCCTGAGCGAGTATGAGGGCTTCGCAGGAGGAACCGCAATCAAATAATATATCGATAAAGGCAGGATCTCAGGTTCTGCCTTTAAAATTAACACACTATTGTCACAACCTGAAAAAATCAATACATTTTTATGCATTTTTTACCTATTGAAATCACAGTAAAAGTAGTATAATAAGAATGAAAAGAGGGGTGTAGAATATGCTGAGAATCGAACATTTAACAAAGACCTACAAGGATAAAAAAGCAGTGGATGATCTGTCACTGCATATCGAGCCGGGTGAGATATACGGCTTTATAGGACATAACGGAGCGGGAAAAACCACGACACTTAAATCCTGCTGCGGTATTTTACAATACGACAGCGGAGAGATTATGGTGGATGGTATATCTATTAAAGCCGATCCATTAGACTGTAAAAGAAAGATCGCATACATCCCAGACAATCCGGATCTCTATGAATTTATGACAGGTGCACAGTATTTGAATTTTGTAGCGGATATTTTCGGAGTCGATTCTGCAAGCAGAAAGGAGCGGATCGACCGCTACGGAGATATGTTCGAGCTGACTGAGGACATAGCACAGCCAATATCCTCATATTCACACGGTATGAAGCAAAAGCTTGCGATCATTTCCGCATTGGTGCATCAGCCAAAGCTGATCATCATGGATGAACCGTTTGTGGGACTCGATCCAAAGGCATCACATCTACTTAAGGATATTATGCGTGATATGTGCAACAATGGCAGTGCGATATTTTTCTCCACCCATGTGCTAGAGGTTGCAGAGAAGCTTTGTGATAAGGTAGCTATAATCAAAGGCGGTAAGCTGATAAGATCGGGTACGATGGATGAAGTAAAGGGCGATACGTCACTGGAAAAGGTCTTCCTGGAGCTGGAGGGAGAGAAATGCTGAAAATATTGGTAAAAAAGCAGCTGATGGAGGTGTTCTCGTGGCTTTACAAGGATAAAAAGTCGGGGAAAATACGTACCTCTAAGGGCGTGATAGGCTATGCGATATTGTACCTGCTGCTTTTTATGTTCCTCGGAGCGATATTCGGCTATTTGGCATTCGCACTTTGTACTCCGATGCTTTCGATGGATATGGGATGGCTGTACTGGTGCATCATGGGACTGCTTTCGATTTTTTTGGGTGTATTCGGAAGCGTATTTAACACGTACAGCTCTCTTTATCGGGCAAAGGATAACGATCTGCTGCTTTCCATGCCGATACCGACGTCTTACATATTATCCGCAAGGCTGTCGGGCGTGTATGCTATGGGCTTGATGTATGAGCTGATCGTAGTCATACCGACTATCATCGTATGGCTTATATACGCTCCGTTTTCCGTGCTCGGCACGATAAACGCATTGCTCATTCCTGTCGTATTGTCGATATTGATCCTGGTGCTTTCAGCTGTTCTCGGATGGGTAGTTGCCGTGGTAGCAGCTAAGGTGAAGCACAAGAATATACTTACGGTGCTTGTTTCACTGGTATTCTTTGCAATTTACTACTACATTTGCGGAAAAGCATACTATATATTGGAATCCTTTATAGCAAATGCTCAACATGTTGGAAGCAGGATGAAGATCATAGTTTATCCGCTGTACCACATGGGACGTGCAGCTGAGGGAAATGCATTGTCTATGCTTATCTTTACGGTAATTATAGCCGGTATATTTGCCGTAGTTTATATGATATTGTCGAGAACGTTCCTGACACTGGCGACAGCGAATAAGGGTTCGGCAAGGACTGTACGTAAGGACAAGGCTGTAAAGGTACAGTCTGTCGATAGCGCATTGCTGAAAAAGGAGCTTAAGCGTTTTACCGGAAGTGCAAATTACATGTTAAACAGCGGTATGGGGATCCTTATGATGATTGTTGCAGCCGTAGCACTGATCTGGAAAGCAGAGGACATCAGAGCTATATTGACTATGATATCTGAGGATATATTACCGCTTATCGTAGTAGGAGCGGTATGTATGCTTGCGGCTATGAATGTTATAACAGCACCGTCTGTTTCGCTGGAGGGCAGAAATCTGTGGATCGTGCAGTCGTCACCGATACCTACGGATAAGATATTGATGGCAAAGATGAAGCTGCACATATTGCTGACAGCTGTTCCCGCAATATTGATAATAGCCGCTTTTGAATGGGTAGTGAGAACGACGATTGTTTTCACGGTCATGATACCTATAGCTGTTCTTTTATTTATTGTATTTATGGCATCGGTCGGTTTGATGCTGAACCTGAAAATGCCGAATCTGGACTGGACAAATGAGCTCGTTCCGATCAAGCAAAGCGCAGCTGTTATGCTCTCACTGTTTGGAGGCTGGGCAGCGATCATAGTTTTGGCAATCCCATATGCGCTGCTCTTTGGTCATGTCAGTACGATCGCATACTTATCATTGGTATGCCTCCTGCTCCTCGGTGCGGATATTGTATTGCTGAGATGGATAAAGACAAAGGGATGTAGGATATTTGAAAGCTTATAATAACACGTATGCAGTGCAAATATAAATGAAATGAGTAACAAGGAATGAGAAAATGCACATAAGATCAAGGTTTAAAATAGCACGATGTGTCTTGCTTTCTTGGACGTTGTTTATCGGACTGGGTGCGGTAGCCGGAGCAATGGGTATGCTGATAGATCCTACAGGCAAAGCTTTGGGTATGGATGCGATGCTTCCGTATTTCCAGGTGCTTCCGTTTGCCGATGTACTGTTTCAAAGCTTCACTTTTTCGGGTATAGCGCTGCTTATAGTAAACGGCTTGACTAATCTGACGGCGGCAGTGCTAATACTGTGCAGAAAAAGCTCGGGGATCATACTGGGTGGAATTTTCGGTATAACGCTTATGCTGTGGATATGCATTCAGCTTTATATGTTCCCTTTAAACTTCATGTCAACGATATATTTTATATTCGGTATCTGTCAGGCATCAACAGGATATGCAGCATTCGTGTTTTCAAAGCAGGAGGCTTTTAAAGTGGATCCTGCGGATTACCCAAATATCGGTACAGATACAAAGCGATTGGTTGTATTTTTCTCACGTATGGGTTATGCGAAAAAGCTGGCATATGAGGAAGCAAACAGAACAGGAGCTGAGCTCTATGAGATAAAAGCCGCCGAGCGAACAGAGGGAACGTTGGGCTTCTGGTGGTGCGGTCGCTACGGAATGCACAGATGGGATATGATGATCGAAAAGGTCACGGTCGAGCTGTCAGCTTACGAGCATGTAAGCATATGCTCACCTATTTGGGTATTTGCACTTGCCGCCCCTGTACGCAGCTTTTGCAGACAGGCAGCAGGAAGGATCAGGGAAGTAGACTATATTTTGGTGCATCATCAGAAAAGCAGCTACGAAAATGCGGCAAAAGAGATGGATACACTTTTAGGCTTGACTCGCACAGCTTTTCGCAGTGTGCAGTGCAGACTGGGTACATATTATACCGATACGATGAACGCTGTCGGCAGAGCCGTAAGGATAGATTGAACGGGAACGGATGTCACTGTTATGAGCGGTAGAGAATACCGATTCTATACAGATGAACAGATGACGTTTCTCGACCGTTGGAACAAAGCTTCAGGTATATAAAAGCTCCCCGATAAAAGACGGATATCAGTCTTTTATCGGGGAGCTATATTTGCTTACGAAGTACGATTTATTTGATAATTGCTTTGTGGAATACCTTCTTGCCCTTCTTGATCTTGACGCCGTTTGAAAGCTGAGCGCCAGAGATCACAGCATCCATAGCGGAGATCTTCTCACCATCGACTGCAACACCGCCCTGTTCGATCAGTCTGCGAGCTTCGCTCTTGCTCTTTACAAGCTCACATGCGATCATAAGATCAACGATATTCATGCCGTCACCGACCTGCTCTGCGGTCAGCTCTGTTGTAGGCATGTTAGCATCGTCACCCTCGCCGGAGAACAGAGCACGTGTTGTAGCACGAGCCTTGTCAGCCTCTTCTTCACCGTGAACGAGAGCTGTGAGGTGATGAGCAAGCAGCTCCTTCTTTTCGTTGATGCGGCTGTCGTCCCACTTTGCGATCTCTTCGATCTCCTCAACGGGGATGAAGGTGAGCATACGGATGCATTTCATAACATCGGCATCGTCAACGTTGCGCCAGTACTGGTAGAATTCGAACGGTGATGTCTTATTCGGATCGAGCCATACAGCGTTGCCTGCTGTTTTACCCATCTTTTTGCCCTGAGAGTCTGTAAGGAGCGTGATGGTCATAGCATGAGCATCCTTACCGAGCTTACGACGAACAAGCTCTGTACCGCCGAGCATGTTTGACCACTGATCGTCACCACCGAACTGCATGTTACAGTTGTAGTTTTTGAACAGATAGTAGAAGTCATAGGACTGCATTATCATGTAGTTGAATTCAAGGAATGAAAGACCCTTTTCCATGCGCTGCTTATAGCATTCGGCACGGAGCATGTTGTTTACGGAGAAGCATGCGCCTACTTCACGCAGCATGTCAACGTAATTAAGGTTCAGAAGCCAGTCTGCATTGTTTACCATGAGTGCTTTGCCCTCACCGAATTCGATGAAACGCTCCATCTGTCTTTTGAAGCACTCTGCATTGTGGTCGATATCTTCCTTTGTAAGCATTTTACGCATATCTGTACGTCCGGAAGGATCACCGATCATTGTTGTGCCGCCGCCAATGAGCGCAATAGGCTTATTTCCTGCCATTTGAAGTCTCTTCATAAGTGTAAGAGCCATGAAGTGACCTGCTGTAAGACTGTCAGCCGTGCAGTCGAAGCCAATATAGAATGTAGCTTTACCGTTGTTGACCATTTCACGGATCTCTTCTTCATTTGTGACCTGAGCGATCAATCCTCGAGCGATCAGTTCTTCATAAATTTTCATTTCCTACCTCCGAAATATGATAATAATTTTTTTGCTCAGTAAAATAAAATCCTCTGTTCCCAAAACAGGGAACAGAGGACGAATATACTTCGCGGTACCACCTCTGGTTCGGACGCATTTTACAAAGCATCCCTCATCTGCGTGCAATCACACGCATAATGCTGTATCGGGCATACCCGTCTATCCCTACTTTGCAATAATGCAACATGTTCGGGAAGCAGCTCCGGAATGTATTCGTGATAAACTGTCTGCATCCTTGCACCAACCGAATGCTCTCTGAAAGACTTTTTTATCCTTACTCGTTTCCTTCATAGCCTTTTTTCGATATTGTTTGTATTATAGCATTAAAAATATAAAAAAGCAATATGTAAAATGTCACAAAATACATGCTTTATATTAGACTAACATGACCGAAAAGCATCAATGTTGAAATTTGATTTAGATTCCCTTTGTTTTGCAAATTTGACCTTGGATTTGTTTTTTACCGAAAAAGCAGTTGAAAAATAGTGAAATTCATATTATACTAGAATCAGAAAACAAATCTGTATCAACAAGGAAGGAAAAGGTTATGAAGATCGGAGTTGTATCAAGAAGCTTTCCGGAAATGACACAGTATGAAGCAGCTGAGTTTATGAAGAATAACGGCTTTACGCATACGGAGCTGTGCATGAATGGTCCGGATCATAAGATATGGAATTATAACGGCATCTCGGATATCGAAAGCGTAGGCAAGGATGAGTTTATGGCTATCGTAAATAACTACAGAGCAAGCGGTATCGAAGTAACTGCTCTTGGCGTATTTACGAACCTCCTTGAAGAGGACGATGAAAAGAGAAATGCAAATCTTGAAAGCTTTTATCGTCATATTGAATATGCGGCAATGGCAGGTATTCCTTATGTATCAACGGAATGCGGCTTTGATCCATCATCAAGAGGCGTTCGTGCCGATCTTTATGAGTCGAGATTTGACCGCCTTAAGGATTCACTTGCAAAGATACTTGCATACTGCGAAAAGTACGATATAGCAGTGGCTCTCGAGCCGTGCGTTATCGATGTGGTACCGAGTGCAAAGCGCATGTCGGATCTTATAGAGCAGCTTGGTTCAGATCGTCTCAAGGTACTGCTCGATCCTGCAAATTTGATAGCAAATTCTTCCGAGGAAGATATGTTCTACTATCTCTCGGAGCATGTAGCATATTTCCACGGTAAGGACAGAAAGGTAAATGACGCAAAGGGTCGTGTAGTAGGCGACGGAGATATAATGTGGTCAACATTCCTCTCACTTTACCATGAGCACTGTGAGGGCAAGCCCTTTATCCTTGAGTATGTTAACAAGGATAATTGCGTTGAAATAAAGAACAGAGTAGAAGAATACGAAAAAATAGCACAAAAAATGATGTAAGGAAGGTGCAGTGAAAATGATCAAATTAGGTGTAAACTCAGTATTGTTCAAGGCTTATTCCTTTGCCGAGGCTGCAAAGGCTATAAAGCTGGCAGGTTACGACGGACTTGAGATATCCGCTATCAAGGACATGTGCGAGCATCTCTATCTGGACGATTGGAAGTCTCAGAAGGATGAAATACTTGCTGTTATGGAAGAAACAGGACTTGAGCTCCTTTCCTGTGAGGTCGCAAGCCGCGATAAGGAAAGACTCGAAAAAGCATTTGAAGCTGCTGCTGCTCTCGGTATCCCGGTTATCAATATCGGCCCCGGCGGAGTATCAGATGCTGAAGGCTCACTCGAAGAAAGCATTGAAGCACTTGATGAGCTGTCTGCACTGGCAGGTACATACGGTGTTACACTTTGTACAAAGGCTCACGTAAATGCAGCTATATACAATACACCGACAACACTTGCTGCTATGGAAAAGATTACACGTCCAAGCTTCGGTATCGACATGGATCCGAGCCACATATACAGAGCAAACGAGAATCCGCAGGAAGCTCTTCCGGCAGTTATATCGAGAGTACGCCACGTACATATCAGAGACTGTAAGGGCAGAGGCCCGGCGCCCGGAGAACCGGCTATGCAGGCATGCGGCAGAGGCGACATAGACCTTTACGGCTACTTCAAGGCAATGGTAGATGCTAAATATTCCGGACCTGTTTGTCTGGAGGTAATAGGCCCTGAGCTTACAATGAATGAGGCCACAACAGTTGCAGCCGAAAGCTACGGATATATGAACGCTATCCTCAAGATGCTCGGCGCTCGCTGAGTCTGAGAGAAAGAAAAGGAGAAAAAGTTATGAAAAAGAAGCCTAATCTGTTATTCTTTGGTATAGACAGCCTCAGAGCTGACCATATGAGCCTTTACGGCTATGAGAGAAATACAACTCCGAACATTGACAAATATCTTAAAGACGGTTTGGTATTTGCAAACTGCCTCAGTCCACACATTCCGACAACACCGGGTTATTCATCTATGCTTACAGGTATGGACTGCTTCGGTACAAACGTTGTTGCTCTTCGCCACAAGGGTGAGATAGCTCCCGGCATTGCAACACTTGCAGAGGTACTTGAAAAAGAAGGCTACAATACATCCTGCGTAGGCTTTTCCGGCAATCCCGCATCACGTGGATTCCAGACATATGTTCAGTTTGAAAACTGGGGCTCATGGGAAACAGGCAGATCTCCGAAGGCTGAGAAGCTCAACGAGGTTGCTATGCCCGAGCTGGAGCGTCTTGCAGCAGAGGATAAGCCGTTCTTCCTGTTCATGCGCCACATGGATCCTCATTCACCGTACCTTCCGCCGGAACCGTTCCACAAGATGTTCTACGGTAAGAACGAATTCGATCCTAACAATAAGTCACTCGAGCCGGTCTACAATTTTAAGCCCTTTAAGGATTATTTCTACACATGGTTTGCACCGGGCTGCACAGATAAGGATTATATCATAGCCAACTACGACGGCGCTGTAGCTTACATGGATGCTTGCATTCAGGTAATGCTTACAAAGCTTAAGGATATGGGTCTTGAAGAGGATACACTTGTTGTATTTGTATCTGACCACGGCGAAACACTTTACGATCACGACTGCTATTTCGATCATCATGGCCTTTATGAGTGTACACTCAACGTTCCGTTTGCACTTCGTATGCCCGGCACGATCAAGGGCGGTCAGCGCTTTGCTGAGATATGCTCACTGCGTGACGTTATGCCGACTATCCTTGAGGTCATGGGTATCGAAACAGATATCAAGTTCGACGGCCGCAGCCTGATGCCTTTGACACGTGGCGAATGGCGTGACAGAGATACAGAGTATTATATTACAGAGTGTACATGGGAGCGTAAGCACGGCTGGCGTACACCGGAATGGAAGCTCATTGTAGCTCTTGAGCCTGACTTCCACTTCAAGCCGGAGATCGAGCTTTACAATCTCATTAAGGATCCTGACGAAAACAACAACGTAGCCGACGAGAATCCCGATGTAGTTGCAATGCTTAAGGCAAGAATGGAAGCTCATATCGCAAAGCGTACAGCAGAGGTAGGATATGAGAATCCGATGTACACGAACCTTGACTGGCATGGACTCGGATGCGGACCGTTCAAGACAAGTCAGCAGGCATATGATTCGATGCATATCGGCGATCCGGAAGCTGCAAAGAGACTTCAGGAGAGAAAGTAATAATTATAATAAAGAAGGTTTAGAAAATGTTAAAGGCTTGCGTTATCGGCATGGGCCATATCGGTCATAATCACGCAAGAACATATTTCAATAACCCCGACGTGGAGCTTGCCGCGGTTTGTGACAGGCTCCTCGACAGGGCACAGGCTGCCGGACAGAAATACGACGTACCGTATTATCTCGACGCACAGAAGATGCTCGATGAGATAAAGCCTGACATTGTAAGCATATCCACCGGCGGATATGAGTATTCAAGCGATCATTATGAGCCATGTATGCAGGCTTTGCGCTCCGGTGCATCTGTGCTCTGCGAGAAGCCTATTTCCAATGACCTGAAAAAGGGCGAGGAAATGGTAGCTCTGGCTGAGAAAATGGGTGTTCGATTTGCTATCGATTTAAACCACCGCTTCACTCCGGCAGCGAGAACGGCTAAGAAATGGCAGAATGATGGTCAGATAGGCTCTCTGTTGTTTATCAATATGGGGCTTTGGATAGGAAAATTCGGAGAATTTGAGACACCGTACTATCATCTTAAGGCACTTAATCCGCATTCGGTAGATATTATGCGCTATTTCGGAGGCGATATCGAAGAGGTACATTGCTTCGCAATGACAGCTCCCGGAAGAAACATATACTCGACGGCATCTATCAACATGAAATTCAAATGCGGTGCTGTAGGTCATCTTACAAGCTCTTATGATATCGCACGAGGACATCCGATGGAGAGATGTGAGGTAGCCGGTACGAACGGCAGACTCGTGTTTGAAGATATGTGGCGTGAGGCTACACTTTATCCTGCCGGAAATTATGAGAAGCGTGTTTATACGAACCCGGTATTCGGCGGTTTTGAGAGCTTTTATGATACATTTAAGGATAGAATAAACTCATTTGTAGACGAGGTCAAGCGTGATGTCGCACCGGAGGATATCGACGGCAGCGGACGAGCCGGACTTGAAGCAACAAGAGTTATTCATGCGGCTATCAAATCGTTAAAGACAGGTTTACCTGTTAAAGTAGAGGAAGTTCATGAATAAAAACGACAAAAAAGGCGGTTATTTTGATAATAACAGTTACTTTTTTGAAAACAGTCCAATGATAAGCGTGCAAAATGCCGCTCATCAGGGTAAATGCGGTCTTCACGGACACGCATTCTATGAATTGGTATTTGTAGAGCAGGGCTATACGCTGCATTTTTGCGAGGGTGTCACATCTATGCTGACATCGGGAGATGTTTTTGTTATAGTTCCCGGACAGGAGCACAGCTATATAAACGCGAATCACACGAAGATATATAACTGTCTCGTTTTAAAGGATCTTATGGAGGAGCTGAAATCTGACCTCGAATCACTTCCCGGGATGAAGCGTCTGTACGAGACAGATCCGATACCTCCGTTTGAAAATGTCCACTGCGATACGGCGACAAAGGCTGAAATGATCTCGCTGCTTGAAAAGCTGAAGCTTGAGATAAAAAACAGAGCAGAGGGCTATGAGATAAAGCTGAAAGCACTGTTAGCGGAAATATTTGTGGCGTATTCGAGAGCGTATTGCAAAAATACACATACCGATAAAGACAAGGGCGCAAATATAAGACAGATAATGACTGCGATCGAGTTTATCGAGTCAAATTACAGCAGAGATATACTTCTGGATGAGATCGCAGAGGCATCTGGTCTATCATCCAGTCACCTGACAAGACAATTCAAGCAGTCCATAGGCTTAACACCTATAGAATATTCACGAAGCTTCAGAATCGCAAAGGCGGCAGAATTGCTCAGAGATAAGACATTGTCAGTCTCTGATGTGTCAAAAATAATTGGATTTTCCGATATATCGCTGTTTTCACGTCAATTCAGGCAGATAACGGGTATGTCGGCGACAGAATTTCGAAAACTTATATGATCGAAAGGGGTATTACTGATGGCACTTAAAGTTGGTATAGTAGGTATGGGTGGCATAGGCAACACACATGCCAAATGTTATATGGAAAACGAGCTTGCAGAGCTTGTTGCAGTATGCGATATAAACGCAGAAAAGGCTGATAAGGCAGCAGAGGAATATAAGGTAACAGCATATTACTGCTTAGATGATATGCTCGCAGCACATCCCGACCTTGATTTCGTAGACGTAACGACATCCGGCTATGAAAACGGTTCATGGCATTATCTCCCTGCAATGAAAGCGATGAAGGCAGGCTTTAACGTACTTGTTGAGAAGCCTATCTCCAATGATGTAGTGGAAGCAAGAGAGATGGTCAAGTATGCAGCCGAGCATAACCTTTACCTCGGTTGTAACCTCAACCACTACTTCACAAAGACAGCTGACAAGGCTATGGAGTACATAAAGAATGATAAGATCGGCGAGACAGTCTATATCCTGCACAAGGTAGGCTTCAACGGCGGCGATTGCTCTTATGGCGGTATCGGTTCACCGAGATGGCAGAAGCCATATGCACATGTAAAAGCATTCCTTGCACATCCGTTCTCTGTAATGCGCTACTTCGGTGGTGACATAACACATGTACAGTGCTTCATGAACAAGCCGGGCGTTCGTTCAATGGCAAACGATCCTATGTATTCTATCAACAGCGTGCATGTACGTTTTGAAAACGGTAGCTCCGGTGTTATCATAAGCCAGCGCGGTGACGCTGTATTCGGACTCGGTGGCTGGTGGTCATTTGAAATGGCAGGCACAAAGGGTACATTCGTTATCGAGAACTGCGTTGAAAAGCTCCACTACTGGGATGCCGAAGAGGTAAAGGCTCGTGATGAGAAGATGGCTTCTCCTGCCCCGACAGAGGTGCTTGATACAGGTCTTAAGGACTTCAGTGCTACGTTCCCAGTAAGACTCAATGCATGGCTTGAGGATCTGACAAACAAGGTTCCTCCGGAGCATGTAAGAGCCTCCGGTCGTGACGCTCTTGCAACTCTCGAGTATACATTCGCAGCTATCAAGTCATTTGAAGAGGGTGGCTCACTCGTTCGTGTAGAGCCTCTGCCGAACATACATGGCGATCCGAAATATGTTTGGTAAAACACGGTTTTAAAGGAAAAGAGGTTTGAAATAATCTTTCAAACTCCGCTTTGCGGTAGTTTTCACTGCTGTGAAAGCTATCGCAAATTCCGAAGAAAGGAAATATGCGTTGCAAAGCATGGTCATAAAAATGAGAAAATTTATATCGATTCTTCTTGCATGTCTGATGCTGATCGTAATGTTTGCAGGATGCAGTGCAAATACGACAGACAGTCAGTCGGGAAGTAATACAGCTTCGGACAGCACGGATACAGATGGTATAACGCTGAAGTTTATCAGAATAGGAAATGATGCGGCAGAGGGCAATTATTGGAAAGGTCTTATCGACAAGTTCAATGAAGCTAACGACGGCATCACAGTAGAGTATGACGAGGCTGCCATCGGTGAAGCTATGGAAACAAAGCTGAATACTGCATTCGCAGCAGGTATCGGTCAGGATCTTATAGGTCATGGCATCATGTCCGTTGCTGCACGTGCCGAAGCAGGTCAGTATATGGATATTACCGAGTACTTCAACAATTGGGAAGGAAAGGACGATATCATGCCTTCTGTACTTGCTAACGGTACATATAATGATAGAATCTATGGACTTGCGTACTCAACAACACCGTTTGTATTTGCTTATCGTACAGATCTTTTCGAGCAGGCAGGACTTGATCCAAACTCTCCGCCTGAAACATGGGATGAGCTGAAGGATTATGCTCTTAAGCTTACGCAGAAGGATGGCGACAAGATCACGGTTGCGGGCTTTGCATTCCCGATGACGTCAGGTAACTTCGTAGAGTTTGATATTTTTGCTTTTGGAAACGGCTCACTGTATTATGACGATGATGGAAATCCGACGATCAATACGCCTGAGAAGGTAGAAGCTTTTGAGTTCCTCACAAGCTTCCTTGACGATGTAAATATTCCATACAACTCTAACGAGGTAAACCCATTCCTCAACGGCAATGCAGCTATGACAGTTATAAACAATGTTGCGCTCACGCCGATGCTCCAGAACGAGGAGTATGCAGGCAAGGTCGCTATTGCCACACCGCCGAACAACGGTACAGAGGCTAATTTCTGCGGCTGCAACATGCTGTTTATCGGAGGTGACTGCAAGAATCCGGATGAGGCATTTAAGTTCATCGAAGCGGCTTTGTCTAAGGAAGAGGTTTTAAAGCGTGCAGAGGAGCTTTCCGTTCCGGTAACACGTATGTCTCAGGTAGATGCATTCGTAGCGATTGATCCTATGAATGAAGTGAGATCACACTGCGTGGAGATAGGTATCGGTATGCCGCGTACAACATGGGCAGCAGCATTCCAGACACTTAGAAATGATATGGTGCAGCAGGTACTGTATTCCAAGTCGAGTGCCGAGGAAGCTCTCCAATATGCACAGCAGCAGATCGAGCTTGAGATATCTGCCGACTAAATAAAATAGATGGAGGAAAAACACTATGAAAAGGTTGAAGCTAGGACAGCGAGATGCGATATCAGCTTATATTATGCTTATTCCGTTCATGCTGTTTTTCCTCTTGTTCGTTATTTACCCGATGATCAAGAGCATTCTTGATTCATTTACAAACTATAATCTCTCGGAGAGAGAATTTATAGGGCTTCGAAACTACATAAGACTTGCACAGGATAAAGTGTTCCTGCGCTCGATATTAAATACGATAGTATTTGCAGCCTGTTCGATAGTTCCGCTGATGGTGATCGGATTAACAATGGCGATACTTGTAAATCGGCAGTCGAAGATAATGTATGCCTGCCGTGCAGCATTGATATATCCGTACGTTACATCGATGGTAGCTGTATCGATGGTCTGGCTGTATATGTTTGATCCTACAAATGGAATACTCAATAAAATATTAGAGGTTTTCGGGGTGGCTCAGCAGTGGTGGCTATATGATGAAAATCAGGCGTTGTGGTGTCTGATCGTGGTAAACATTTGGAAAAACCTCGGATATGTTATGATGATATATCTTGCAGCACTTCAAAGTGTGCCGAAATCGCTTTACGAGGCTGCAATGATCGATGGTGCAGGCGGTTTTCGTATGACGTGGTCGATAACACTGCCGACGATCAAACCGATCACATTCTTTTTGTTAACAACACTCAGTGTTGAATGCTTTAAAACCTTTGAACAGGTCAGGATAATGACTAACGGCGGACCTGTCAACTCTACGACTACGATGACTCATCAGATATATATGAAAGCGTTCAGTGAATTTAAGATGGGTTATGCTTCTGCAATGTCAGTTATACTTTTGATAATAGTGCTGATTATGACAGTCATAAATCTGAAACTCGGGAGGCAGCTTGAAGATCTATGAAGCAGCGTATATGGCGATGGATAGGTAATATCGTTCTTATAATCGGAGTACTTATTACAGCATTCCCGTTTTTTGTCATGCTGTCAGTCAGCCTGCAATCGATGAGTGAAATATACTCGGGTGAGCTGATACTCATCCCGAAGTCGTGGCAGTTTCAAAATTATGCGGATGCAATGTCTAACGGCAATTGGCCGAGATATATATTAAACAGCATATTCGTAACTACAACGGCTACCGTTGTCAGTCTTTTTATAAATGCGATGACAGGCTATGTCTTCGCCAGGATACGATTCCCATTCAGAAGAACACTTTTTATAATGGTACTTGTGGGCATGATGATACCTCCCCAGGTAACACTCGTACCTCTGTTTGTATTAGTGAAAAATTTCCCGCTCGTAGGCGGAAACAACATATTCGGACAGGGCGGTACAGGCTTTGTAGATACATATTTAGGGCTTATGCTGCCGTTCCTTGCAGGCTCATTCGGAGTATTCATGTGCCGACAGTTCTATATTATGTTCCCTCGTGAACTTGATGAAGCCGCAAAAATGGACGGTTGCGGACGCTTCAGAGCATTTGTTACGATATTTCTCCCACTGTCAAAGGCTGTACTGGCTTCACTGGCAGTATTGAAGTTTATCGGAGCATGGAATGAGTATACATGGCCTCTTGTTATGACAAACACAGGCTCGGGCAGGATCACAACTGTACAGCTTGCACTTACTACATTTAGAAATGAGGGCGAAATATTCTGGAATCAGCTTATGGCAGCTACATTGATAACGACGAGCGTAGTTTTTGTAGTTTTTTTGAGTATGCAAAAGTATTTCGTAGCAGGAATATTAGCCGGAAGCGTAAAAGAATAGTGAATGTATGAAAAATCCGTGGCAAGAGATAGAGCTATCAGATTATGAGAATCATATGAAGCTTGAAAGCGTATATCAGCTTCAAACACTCAGCTCAATTATGAGAGAGCAGCTTTACGAACATAGCGTAAGAACTGCGATGATACTCGGAGTAGCAGGTGGAAATGGTTTAGAGCATGTGGAGAGCAGCTCGTTTGACAGAATATATGGCGTAGACCTGAATCGGAGCTACCTTGATGAGTGCAAACGAAGATTCAGGTCTATTTCCGATATTTTCGAGCCGATATGCGTTGATCTGACAAGCTCGGATATAGAGCTGCCGCATTCCGAATTGGTCATCGCAAATCTTCTGGTGGAATATATCGGATATAAAAGCTTTTGCGATACGCTCTTAAAGATAAATGCAAAATATGTGTCGTGCGTGATACAGATAAATACAGACGAATCCTTTGTATCAGACTCACCGTATATCCATGTGTTCGACCGATTGGATGAAGTACATCATCAGATGGATGATAAGGTAATGGACAGTATGATGTCTGATATAGGCTATGACATGGTTCTGAAAAGAGAGTATCCGCTCCCGAACGGAAAGATGCTGCTCAGAGTGGACTATGTAAAAAAGCATAGCTGAGAATGACAAAGCACATGAAAATAGGTCAAAAAACAGAGAGATATTAGATGGGTTTACTTGTGAAAAAAGAGTTTATAAATTACTTATTTATTGCCATAGGCAGTATTTTATATGCAGCATCAACTGTTCTTTTCATATTTCCGCATTCGATCGTACTCGGAGGAACAAGTGGGATATCCGTGATCCTCAGTAAATATATGATGTTTTCTCCCGGAACCATTTCTATTGTGATCAATTTATCCTTGTTGATAGCAGCTTTTTTCGTTTTGGGAAGCGATATGGCAATAAAAACCTTTGTTGGTTCTACGTTGACTACAGTATTTGTCGGAGTATTCGAAAAAGTATTCGGCAGTGACCTGATCGTTATTTCAAATATATATCTATCCGCTATTGCAGGTGCATGTGTGATCGCACTTGCAAGTGGGATCATGTTTTATGTGGATTCAAGCTCCGGAGGCACGGATATTATTGCACTTATCGTGAAAAAATATTCGAATATAAATATAGGTAAAGCTCTCTTGATAACGGATATTTCTATTGTGCTTGTGGGTGGATTCCTGTCAGGTCGTGTAATGCTTATAAGCTCTTTCGTAGGTTTGCTTTTCAAAACATTCGGTATTGACTTTGTGATCGGAATAATCAAAAAGGTAAATTTGAGAGAAAAAAGGTGTTGAAATTTCCGTGTAGCTGTAAAACAGTTGATCCGACCTATGGTTACTATCATAGGTCGGATTTTCATATTTATATACAAATTTGCAGATGACGAAAAACTTGTCGTAAACCGGAGACTCGCGGCAATGTCCACCGTAGATACAAGTATCTGCATCGATAGCCGCATAGCGGCGCAATTGGTACGTAGCTATCTTAACGGAACGAAGTGACCGGGCATTCTCAGTCATGCAGTTTTTTCTGCTGACAGAGAATGAAGCTACGCACAGCCGACTTGCTGACTGTATGCACATACTTTTGATAGAGATAAGAATAAGCGCCATTTAGTTTCTAAAGGAATTTTCGCTTGCTTATCTGCCCTATAAATCGGAATTTATCATTCCAATACTTCACAAAACCAATTCAATATTGCTCCTGCATTTTTCCCCGTTCTCTAATATATTCCTGCCTCCCATTCAGATAAACAAACCAATGTTGGTTCTAATTTATGTCCCAGTTCAGTCAAAGAATATTCAACCCTCGGTGGAACTTGATGATATACCTCTCGATGAACAACGCCAAACTCCTCTAATTGTCTCAGCTGTTTTGTAAGAGTTGTATGATTCATACTATCAAATATTCTCAACAGCTCATAAAATCTTACCGGATGATCTTTTAATATAAATATGATTACTAAACTCCATTTGCTTGAAAGAACCCTCTGTGCCGTTGTAATTGGACAATTGCTGAGAATTTCCTTGGTCAATACCATAACCTAACCTCCTTACAGTATCCTAAAAGTAACATAGGATACAAAAATATCGTACTTGTTTATTTTATCTTATTATAATATACTCAACAAGTTAAACTAAAGGAGTTTATTATGAGTAAAATTGCTATCGTCGGGGCTACCGGAAATTATGGTGGAAAAGTCATCGAATCCCTCTTACAACATGGGATTGATCCTAACGATATTGTTGCCATTTACCGCAACGAAGAAAAAGCTGCACCTCTCAAAAAACTCGGATTGGAAATGAGCTATGGAGATTACCAGTCCGGCAATTTTGCTCCGGAGGTTTTCAAAGGTGCAGAAAAGCTTCTGTTTATTTCCGAAATTGATATGGACAGTTTCAAACATATTCAAGATCACTTAATTGTTATTGATGCTGCACGCAAAGCAGGGATCCGGCAAATTGTTTATACCGGACTTGCTTATCCTCACAAGGCGAAACTTGGAATGGAGGATGTTCATCTGGCTACCGAACACGCCATTAAAGCAGCCGGAATGTCCTATACTTTCCTGCGAAACACCTATTATACAGAATACTTTATCGTTCCTCAAGAAATAGACTTAAACTAAATTTCAAACACCAAAAATAGCTGTGCTTCATTGCACAGCTATTTTAATATTGGTTTACATTCTGTTAAGCAAATTCCGATTTGTCACGTACTTTTTCCAAATAAATTATACAGAAAATCATGAAGAAATCGACTGTTAGGAAAAGACCGCCCGAACATTTTCGTCCGGGCGATCTCCGTATCAATCATAAATCAGTTCAAACTTTACGATAATTTCCGCATGTGCCTTGCAAGCGTTCATCTACAGCACCCATTCCATTCGGTTTGCAGCTGCTCGGTCACACCATACTGCTGTGTTGGTTGCGGCTCGATCAGCTCCATGCGGTTTTGTGCCGCTTCGTTGATTTCGGCACAATGCGGCAATACTGTTATACCGATAGGCGGCACGGAGTATGCCTGTTTAGCAGGATATGTCGTTCTTTACCGATACGAAAACATGTGCAAATTCCGTTTCAAATTGGCTTATAATTTTCATCTTTGCAGCTGAAATACAAGCTGCTGTATTGATCGGCGTATCAGGATAGACAAGTATTTTACGTGTACCCATGTCGATGTAGCTGCTTTGGGATTTATCGATGGACAGAACAAATTTTCCTCCGACCTTCAATAGGGAAGCAACTTTATCGATAAATGATTGCTTATCTTTAAAATGAAGCATAGTCAGTGATGAATATACTATATCAAATGTCGTATCAAAGCTGTGTTTGAGAAAGTCATCACATATTAAGCTTACGTGACTGTATGCTGCGAGATTTTCTCTTGCACGATCGATCGTCTTAGGAGAAATATCAATGCCTACAAAATGTCGGCATTGAGGCAGGATCTTCGATGCAAGTCGTCCCGTGCCTACTCCGATCTCCAAAACGTTCTCTCTTTCGCTCAGACACATGGAATCAATAAACGCTTTTCCGTCCCACTTGCTCATGTGCTCTTGCAATGGCAATGGATCTCTGAACGGATCGTTATTCTCATCTATAAGCATATCATAGTGCGCTATCAAGTCCATTTTGATTACCTGCTGTTAGTATATCATGCTTCGGGAGATACGTTGCTATCATGTGACGCACTGTTTAAGCTGTCGGATTTTTTATCATCAGAGGTGCCATTACTATCCGGACTGACGATCGCAATATTATCCTCGGGCAGCGTTCCGTCTACACTTACAGTGCGTTCATCATCATCGATATCGTCGATAGGGTCGTTAAAATATATAACGGTGTCAAGCCTTGAATCCGAAATGTTTGGAGAATCCTTGGGAATGTAATCACGTAAACTTGTTCCGTTGGCGGCAGGGTATAGCGAAGTATCCCAGCTGTGAGTCTGGCTCATTGCTTCGTCATTCAGTGCAAAAAATCTGTATCCGAAGCCGTCGTCAATATCATCGCTGGCTGTATCGATATGGTACCAGACACCATCGAATTCAACGAGATTCCACATATGCGGAATGCCGTGAAGCCTACCCTGAACGACCTTGCAGTCGATATGAGTATTGTCGCAAAGTTGCTTGAACGCGAGTGCGTAGCCCTCGGAAACGGCTTCACCGTTGTAAAAGACTCCGTAGGCTGTGAACGGATCGGTTTTCGGAAGCTTCGATTCGCTTTGCTCCGATAATTCGGCAGTGATAGTGTCATAATTGGTGATCTCACATATCAGATCGTGAATATTAAGTATGCGTCTGCCTGTATCACCTGTACTGAGCAGAGTTTCGGAATATTCTTCTGCTATGGATCTTGTTTTTATGGCATTACTGCGGAGCGTTATTCCCGTTTCCGTATAGCCGATCGACAGCTCTACTATACGTCTTAAACCGTAGTTTTCGGGATAAAGCGTAGCCGTAAGGCTTTTGTGACCGTAGGCTATCATAGGATCGGAATAATAGACTCTGTTGAATATTTCATTAAAGTCATACTTATCCTCGGAGTAGTCGAAAATCTCAAATGTAAGCTGATCCGGGAACTGTGACAATGACTGTGCAAGCTTTTCTTCAAGCTCCGAAGCGTTGTATATCTTGGTAATACCTGCGATCTGTGCCTTTGTACGGCGATATGTTACTGTAAAGCTGAGCTCATAGTATGTCAAAATTTTTGACTGCTGATATGCTATGTTGCTTACTGCGTAAGCTCCGAGAGGATCCTGAGTTACCTCCTTCAGCACACGCTTGACATCGTTTTCTACGTTGCCGGTGTAATCGACGAGCCGTATGGTTTTTTCAGTCTCACATTTTTCTATGGTTGACAAAAGTATGCTCTGAAGCTGAGAATACGAGGCTGCCTCGCTTATTTTATTATCCTGAGATTGCTCTGACGGATCGATATGCTTTGAAGTGAAAACAAATTCACGCTCAAGCATAGAAGAGCATCCGAGCAATGACATGAGAATTACGATGATTGCCGGAATGAAGATAAATTTTTTAATTGCCATACACCTTCCTTCTAATATATATTATGACATATTTGCACCGATAAATCAAGTTAATAATGTGTAGTTGCAATCATCTTTATCTAATATAATTGACAAAACCGAACGAGACGGTTATAATAATAGTATAGTATGTAATGGAAGGGAATTGAAATGCCAAAAATTTCTAGTGCAGTTATACGCAGGATTCCGAAATATTACAGATACGTGGACGAGCTTTATAAAAAGGGGATACAGAGAGTATCGTCCAGAGTGCTGGCAGAGGATATGGGACTTACAGCATCGCAGGTACGTCAGGATTTCAGCTGCTTTGGCGGCTTCGGACAGCAGGGCTACGGATATAATACGGAAAGCCTCAGAGCCGAGCTTGCTGACATATTGAATCTTAATAACGGCTATACTGCTGTACTTATAGGTGTGGGCAATCTTGGACTTGCGCTTATAAATAACTTTAATTTTTCAGCAAATGGCTTTAAACTGCTGTGTGCGTTTGATGTTGATAAGAATAAGATAGGAAAAGAGATAAACGGCGTAGAGGTTCGCAGTATGGACGAGCTCTACAGCTTCTGTGAGGAGCATAAGCCTGAGCTGGCAGTACTGACCTGTCCGGGCAGCTTTGCTTCAGTCATAGCAGAAAAGCTTGTGCGGACAGGTGTTGTAGGTCTTTGGAATTTTACCAATGTTGATATATACTTTGACAGTCTTAAGGATTACGAAAATAAGGTAGTCCTCGAAAATGTACATTTTTCCGATAGTCTTATGACACTTGGGTGTCGGATCCCGGGAGTGAAAAAGTAGACTGCATTTTATTACGAAGGAGAGCCAGATGCGAAGAAATATTACAGTGTTTTTTATCGTTTTACTCGTAATAACACTCACAGCCGGAGCGATCGCAACAGCCGGAACACAGGCAGATCCGGTCGTGACACTGAGCTATATTACAAGTACATATCAGCCGTATATACTGAGCGAAACAGATGAGATGATAAGTGAGATCATGGGTGAAAGCTACGAACTGTTTGAGCAGAAGCTCAACGGACTGGATGGAGATAGCGCTCTATATGCTGCGATATATTTAAAAAACACGAACCTTGCGGATAAAACAGTAAGAGGAAACAGTGCTCCTGTGGAATATACATTAAAGAAAGGGAGCATAGTGACCGGTGCGCCGGGAACACAATTTGTAATTTCATCCGGTAGTGCAGCTGCATATGCGCCTGATGGCGGTGAAATAGTCGATACTACAAGAGGCGAGGCTGTGTATCACGGCGCTGCTCTCAGTATAAGAAGCTGCTATATGGCGGTAGATGAAGGCTCTTACGGTATTATGGTAACAGCAGATAATACGACGGTGACGGTAAGCGATACTCACAGAGTTATAGGTGTGATATTGAATGAGACATCGGGAATCAAAGCACCGTCCACCTCGGGAAATTCGACAGGCGGCACAACAAATGTGCAGTATACTCCGCAATATGTAAAATATGCACAGGCACTTAACGCAATGGGACTTTTTAAAGGCTCAAACAGCGGATTTTCGCTTGACAGGAGCGCAACACGTGTAGAGGCTATAGTGATGCTTATAAGACTTCTCGGTGAAGAAGATCAGGCATTGGCATATACGGGAACGCACCCGTTTACGGATGTGCCTGCATGGGCTGATAAATATGTGGCATATGCGTATAACATGGGATATACCACAGGCACATCGGCTACGCTTTTCGGCTCAAGCTCTGAGGTAACACAGGCACATTATTTGACGTTTGTGCTTCGTGCATTGGGCTATGATGATGCGGCAGGCGACTTTGTGTGGAATAAGGCTGCGGACAAATGCGTTGCGGTCGGTGTTCTTACTCAGAATGAGATAGATTCTACGTCTCAGCCGTTCTACAGGGACCAGATGACATATTGCTCATACAGAGCTTTATACGCAAATTTAAAGGATTCAAAGCTTTGCTTGATAGATAATCTTATTTTGTCCGGAAGCGTGACGTACGATATGGTAAGCAATGCTGTAAAAATAGTTTCATAAAGTAATTTTGATATGCACCCCAAGAGGCAGACACTTTTGGAGGTGCATTTTTTTATAAATATTTTTCATAGAGATGTAGCAAAAACGAGTGCTTCGTAATAGTATGTAGTGTAAGGCGAAAGCCCGAACAAAAAATACTTGGAGGTAACTCAAATGTCATGTAACGGTCTTAGCTTCGGCGGCTGCGGAAACAGCTGCGGCAATAACAGCTGCATTTGGACGATCATAATCATCGCAATTATTATATTCTGGCTTTTCGGCTGGGGTAACGGTGGCAATAGCTGCGGCTGCGACAGCTGCAATAGCTGCTGCTAAATTCCAATATGGAAATGGCCGCAGTCAGGTATCAGTGGCAAAAAAATCCCGGAAGGATCATTCCTTCCGGGATCGTTCTTTTAAGCTGTTTTCTTGTGACCGTGCTTTACGTCGATAAGCTGCCATACAACTACGAGAGCTATTAAAGCAATACCGACAACGTCTGTCAGTGTGTTCGGGTCGATCAGGAGAAGACCACCGACAGCGGAGAGGATTCTCTGGATCGGATTTGCATGCTTGAGGATATAACCCTCGAGTGCAGCAGATATACCGAATATACCTATAAGTGCCGTAATACCTATCATAATTATCTGCATAGGACCTGTAGCGTCAATACCGAGCATTACAGGGTTCATAGCAAATACGTAAGGTACGATAAAGGCTGCGATAGCAAGCTTCGTGGAATTCAAAGCAGTCTTCATCGGATTCGCCTGAGCAATAGCGGCTCCGGCATATGCAGCGAGCGCAACCGGCGGAGTCAGATCGGCAACGATACCAAAGTAGAATACAAAGAAGTGAGCTGCGATCTGAGGAACGCCCATACGAACAAGGATAGGAGCACATGTAGCTGCCATGATACAGTAGTTAGCTGTGGTCGGAACGCCCATACCGAGGACGATACAGCAGATCATTGTTAAGAACAATGCGATTATGACATGATTGCCTGCAATAGCTACGATACCGTTGATGAGGAGGTTTGCAAGACCTGTCATTGTGATCGTACCGCTGATGATGCCGGCGATACCACAGGCTGCTGCAACGGAAATAGTACCCTGACCTCCGGCTGCAAGAGCTTCCATGAAGCCCTTGAAGTTAAGACGATGCTCTTTGTTGAAAAGACTTACTACTATAGCTGCAATGATAGCAATAGCAGCAGCTGTCTGTATTGTTTTTGAATTTGAGGATACGAGATAAATAAGAATAATAAGCGGAATAAGAAGATATGTTTTCTTAATGAGGTCCTTTACTCTGGGGAGCTGATCCTTTGTCAGACCGCGAAGACCAAGCTTCTTAGCTTCAAGATGAACAGCAATAAAAATACCTGCGAAGTAAAGAATTGCCGGGAGAATAGCACGTACGATAATATCACTGTACGGTACCTGAATATAGTCAGCCATAAGGAATGCTGCCGCACCCATGATAGGAGGCATGATCTGACCACCGGTAGAAGCAGCTGCTTCGGCAGCGCCGGCGAACTCAGGCTTGTAGCCAGTCTTTTTCATAAGCGGTATTGTGATCGAGCCGCTACCTACAGTATTTGCAACCGATGAGCCGGATACCATACCCTCAAGCGCACTTGCAACGACTGCAACCTTTGCGGGACCACCGGAAAAACGTCCGACAACAGCGTTTGAAGCCTGGATAAAGAAATCAGCGATACCTGTACGCTCAAGGAATGCACCGAAGATGATGAATACAACGATAAATTTCGAACATGTATTGATCGGTGTGGAGATGATACCTTCCTTTGAATAAAACAGTGAACGAACAGTGTAATTTATTCTGCCACCGAGTGTTGGGTTAGCCAGACCGACTGTAAGTGCATATACAATAAACGCACCTGCAACGATAAGTATCGGAAGACCGACACTGCGGCGACAAACCTCTGCAAGAGAGATAATACCTATGATACCGATTATGATCTGATATGTCTCAAATTTACTGCCCTGCTGAATAATGGAATAAGCGTTGGCTGTAAAATAAAGAAAAGCGGACATACCGAGAACCATGAGGACAACATCATACCACGGCATGAAGTTGACCTTCTGTACACCCTTTTTTGCAGGGAATACGATGTAACCCATCATAACGATAAGAGCTACGAAGGAGGTGAGTCTGATCTCCTCGAGCCACGTGGTAAATAACGTAACATAGATACAGAATAATGAGAACATCGCCAGAAGGATCGTAACGATAAGCTTTGGTGTTCCCTCCCAGATTCTGGTGTTGGATTCTCTGTCGTATTTTTTCATTACAGAATCGAGATCCGTGGCGACTTCCGCTTCGGGGGCTTTAGCAGGTTTCTTCTTGAAAAATGCCATGAGAAAACTCCTTTCACTTAATTCTAAATAAGATAAAAGAGGACTGTGGTCAATAATACCGCAGCCCTCGGTTTTATGTACAGATTACTTGGTTTCTACTGTAACACCTTTTTCTGCAAAGTACTTAGCAGCACCTGCGTGGAAAGGAGCTGTCATACCGGAAGTTGCATTTTCAACGGAAAGCTCATTGCCCTTTGCATTTTCAGCGGCGATTGCACTTGCGTTGTCGAATATAGCCTTTGTAAGGTTATATACAGCATCTTCACTTGCGTCAGCGGAAACAATGAGCGTAGCCTTAACTGTAACGGTCTTAACATCCTCACTCTGGTTCGGATATGTACCGGCAGGAATACTGTATACTGTATAGTACGGACAATTTGCCATGATCGTGTCAGCGATCTCGCCATCGATAGGAACGAGATAAGCACTTGATGTTGTAGCAAGCTCTGTGATAGCCGGTGTCGGAGCACCTGCTACGATGAATGCTGCATCGATCTTGCCGTCCTTCAGAGCCTCTGTGCTGTCTGCAAAGCTCTGGTACTGTGCGTTGATATCGTTTTCTGTAAGTCCTGCTGCGGAAAGAACGTCGATAGCGTTAAAGTAAACACCGGAACCCGGAGCACCGATAGAAACGCTCTTGCCTGCGAGATCGGAAACGCTCTTGATTTCGGGATCCATTGTTATGAGCTGAACTGCTTCTGCATAAAGACCGCCTACTACACGGAATGTGTTAACAGCACCGTCTTCTGCAAAGGAATTTGTACCGTTCCAAGCATAAGCCATAACGTCGGACTGAACTGTACCGAGCTGGTAGTCACCGGAGTCTATGCTCTGGATGTTAGCCTTGGAACCGTCTGTGGAAACAACTGTTACATCGATTCCTGCATTGTTCTTGATGTACTGACCGAGAACACCGCCGAATGCGTAATATGTACCTGCTGTACCGCCTGTACCCATTGTCATTTTTGTTGTCTGTGCGCTGCAAGCCGCAAAGCACATGAGGATCGCCATTGCTGCCGCAAGAACGGCAAAGAGTCTCTTTTTCATAAGTAAACCTCCTAAAGTATTTAAGCATTCTTGTATACAATTATACATGTATAACGGAGTTTTTGCAAGAAATATGTGACTGTTAATTTAACAAATGTTTAAGAATAAAAATCAAAAAATTGTGAATAAAGACGAAAATGAGCGTGAGCATAAAGAAATCGTTAAATTGTCGGCACAGCAGCCGATAGATACGACCGTTGCATTTTACTACGCGAAATCGTGATTTTTGCTCAGATTTTTCGTAAAATCGGGTACATATACGGCATTAAGCTATATAAACAAATTTTACGCTGCCATTCGTCTGTTAAGCACGTTGCTATTTTAAATACAGAATTGGGACAGCGCTCCATCCGTGACACAGGCTGCCTGCATTATCGAATGCACTTTCGCCGTCGATCACTTCCCAGACGGTGCCGTTGCCTTTTTCGAGCATTTTAGCATAGCTTGTTCTGATCTCATCGATTATATTGCATCTGTATTTCTCATCTACATAAAGCAGAGCGTCGTATTTAAAGCACTTGTTACTGAGCGAGCATTCCAGCAGCTCACCGCTTACCAGCTTTTCGGCTATGTATTCACTTTGCTCTCTGTCGGCAAGCCCTGAAAGCACGGCAAGTGCATTTGCAAGCTCGGTACATTCCTCGTCCTGCTCTGATACAAAGAACAGACCGCTTTGGCTGTTATAAAATGCTTTACCGGCTTTTACTCTCACATTATCAACAATGCTTTGGTACGGAAAAGGTTTTCCGAGTCTTCTGCATATGTATTTGAATGCTTCGGCTGCAATGATAAAAAGGCAATTTATCATAATATCCGGCTTTGCTTCGCCCTTTCCGATCTCGCTGCTCATATAAGGCGACCAGTCGTAAAAATTCCATTGTTTTTTATCGGAAAAGCTTTCAAGAATACCGTCGGAGTTGATTTGCTTTATAAAGATATCGATAAGCGAGCTGAGCTTATCAAATACCGCAGCTGCCAGGCCCACGTCATCTGTATTTTCCAAATATTCCTTTACCGATACAAAATAATGTAAGGAGAATGACGGTATAGCCAGATTATTTCCGTTCGGGTAGGTAATGGACAGAAGTCCGTCATCGTGTGTGTCCTTGCTCATAAGAAGCAGAGCTGCACGTGCGTAGTCACGATTACCGTCTGCAAATGCCTTGTAGCCGCACAGCATTTGGTTTCTTGAGTCAAATGAGTAAAAAGCCTGCTCACGCCAGGGAGTGTCAACATAGTGCTCCAGCATACAAAGCTTCAGCGAATTTACGCATATACGGTAAATGTCGTTGTCGATAGGATCACACAGCTCGAGCTTTTTTTCCTCTACGGGGAATACCTGAGGAATAAAGCTGAGCTTTTTTATCGTGATAGGCTTTTCCGACTGTATCTCAATATAGCGACAGCCGAGTCTCAGCATACGATTTATAAACGTGTTCGCTCCGACATTTGCAATGTATTCGAAGCTAAAGTCTCTGCCTCCTACCTTTCTGCGTACCCAACCGTCTGCAATATGCTCACCCCATGATAATGTGATCCCTTGCAGACTGCCTGAGTCGATCTCAAAATAGGGGAAGCCAACCGATTCCTGTCCAAGATCGAAAAGATATCGATCACCCTCCTGCTTTATAAATGAAGGAGTCAAGGGTGACTTGAGCTCAAGCTTTTTTATCGGACGCACATACATATTGCAGTGCTTTTCAACGATGACGCTGCTGCCGTAGCACGTTTCCGGAGCGGAGGCATCATATAAAAAGCTTTGACCCAGCTGACCTGTGATCATTTTTCCGTAGTTGCTTCTGTAATTAGGGTTCTTGCGAGCTGCGGTATCGGTGTTGCTTGCGGCTACAGGTACTCCGTCCAAAAGGATCTCATACAGAAGACCGGCAGGCGCGAAGCGGTATCTCGATGAATTTATACCGAGATGCCATACGAGTATGTATATTTCATTTTCTCCGTGCTTTAAGAAATCGGATATATCTATAGCATCGTATATTTTATAATGCTCGAAATCACCGTATTGATTCGATGCAACAAATTCACCGTTGATATAAAGCTCGTAATCGCCGTCGACAGATATATTGCATACGGCGTTTTCTCCGCTGTAATTAAAGCTGTCTTTGAAATCGCCGTATGAGTCGGGGACAGCTTCACTTGTGTACCATATCCATTTTGCCGTTTTAAAAGCGCTCATATTATAAAAGTCCTTTCGTTTCGTGCTCATATTTTCATTATATCATGGAGAAAACATCTTTGCAATGCATTAAGGGGTAAAACAAAAAAACAGAAACCGAAAAGGTTTCTGTTTTTGTGGCTGCGAAACTAGGATTCGAACCCAGACAGACTGATCCAGAGTCAGTAGTGCTACCATTACACAATTTCGCAATATTGATCTTTCAAATCAACGTTACATATTATAATATAATCTTTGACGTTTGTCAAGAGGAATATCAAAAATTCCCGAAAAAATTTTTGCATATATCTTTTCAAGTAGGCAAAACTAGAAAAGAAAGGAAACGGGTGATGATATGATAACATCCTTTTTGAGAACGATCATATTATACGTCGTTCTTGTTGTAAGTATGCGTATAATGGGAAAGCGTCAGATAGGAGAGCTCCAGCCGACAGAGCTTGTGGTGATGATACTCATTTCGGAGCTGGCTGCAATACCTATGCAGGATCTGGGAATACCGCTTGCATATGGCGTTATACCTATAATCACGCTGCTCAGCTGCGAAATGCTGATGTCTGTTGTATGTGAACGATCGATAAAAATACGACAATGGATATCCGGTATGCCGTCGATCCTGATACTTGGCGGAGTGATAAACCAGAAAGAGCTGACAAGACTTCGCATAAGCGTGGCGGAGCTATTAGAGGAGCTGCGACTTAAGGATGTGTTTGATATATCGGATGTAGCGTGTGCTTACCTTGAGACGAACGGTCAGATAAGCGTGCTGCTTAAGCCGGAATCACAGACGGTGACGGCGGCACAGATGAAAATAGATACATCGGATGAGGCTTCGGGCTATACTACGCTCATTGCACACGGAAGACTCCTGAGACAAAATCTTCGTGCATGTGGAAAAAATGAGGAGTGGCTTCAAAAGCAGCTGAAGGAAAAGAATATGAAGAAAGCGGAGGATGTTTTTCTGATGGTCATTGATGATAAAAACAGTACAGTGCTGATCCCGAAGGACAGTGAGAAGCGGTATCCATCGGAGAAAGAGGGATAGAGAATGAAATATTTACTTGCATCAATCGGCTGCTTTGCGGCTATAATCGCAGGATGTATGATAAATATACATTATATGGATAAAAATGCGGGTGAAATAGCAAAAAATATAGACGCTGCAATAGAAGCAGTGAAGAATGATGATATAGAAGCGGCTGAAAGCAGCATGGACGAGGTGAATGAGCTTTGGAAGAGCAATGTACCGTATTTTTCGAGCGTTACAACACATTCGCAGATAAACTCGATGTATGACATGCTCAACGAATGCGTTGGAGATTTGAAATACGGTAAATACGATGATTTCTTGGTATCGTCGGAGATACTGCATGATCAGGTGACAAAGCTCACTGATATCGAAAAGCTCAAGTGGGAAAATATACTGTAAAGTAAAAGCCGTACCGCCTTTGCATTGCGCAGAGGGGAACGGCTTTTGCATATCCTATTCCTCGGATTCCTCCAGAGCCTTGACAGCCTTCATATAAATAGCGCACTCAAGACGCTTACGCTCAAGGTCACAGCCGAGTGCATACGGCTTTTCGATCCTACCATTGACCAGCAGATTAGATGCATTACATCCGCCGCTGCAATAGAATTTAGCCCAGCAATCGGCGCAATCCTCACGTGTATAAACGTTGAGACTGCCGAATTTGCGTGAAAGGTCACTATTGAATGAGTTGTCATACAAATTACCGAGCTTGTAATCCGGCATACCGACGAACTGGTGACATGGGTAAATATCACCCTCGGGCGTGATGGCAACGTATTCACTGCCTGCACCGCAGCCGCGAAGTCTCTTGTAAACGCACGGTCCCTGATCCAAATCTACCATGAAGTGGAAGAAGTTGACGTGCTTGCCTGATCTGTCAAGATCGAGCAGCTTGTCGGAGAGCTTTTCATATTGCTCCATGATGACGGGGATATCATCCTCGCTCAATGCCCACGGCAGCTCGGGTGAGCTTACAACAGGCTCTATCGAGATCTGATCGAATCCGAGCTCTGCCATGTGAAGCGCATCCTCGGAGAAATCTGTATTGAAGTGCGTAAACGTGCCTCGTACATAGTAATCCTTATCTCCACGTGTGGAGGCAAGCTTCTGGAACTTAGGTACGATGTGATCGTAGCTTCCCTTACCGTTGACTGTTTTTCTGATGTTGTCGTTGACACATTTTCGTCCGTCAAGTGAAAGCACTACGTTTGACATTTCACGGTTGACGTATTCAATGATCTCGTCGTCCAACAGTACACCGTTCGTGGTAATGGTAAAGCGGAAATTTTTGTTATGCTTTTCGCCCTCGACTTTTGCATATTCGACAGTCTTTTTTACGACGTCGAATGCCATTAACGGCTCACCGCCGAAGAAGTCTACCTCTATGTTGCGGCGTGCGGCAGAGCGTGCGATAACAAAATCAATAGCCTTCTTTGCAGTCTCAAAGTCCATTATCTTTCTGCCTGTACCGAAATCTCCGGTAGAGGCAAAGCAGTAGGAGCATCTGAGATTGCAGTCATGCGAGACATGAAGACATAGAGCCTTTATAGGCGTGGTGACAGGCGTGGGGATAGAAAAGTAATCATCCTTTGAGAAAAAAGAGCCCTCTTGATAAAGCGTGTACAGCTCATCATAGGCCTCGATGATATCATCCCTATTGCATTTTTCGCCGAATCTGCGTTGCACTTTGTCGATAATATCCTCCGGACAGTGCTCGACCATCGGCGGCTCGATATATTCGGACACAGCGTAAGCCATCTCGTCTGGAAGATGGATGGCTCCGCTGTTTGTATCGATAATAAAGTAAATACCGTTACGTGTAAAACGATGTATCATTACTTCTTAGCGTGCTCGCATTTCTGGTTTGCTACTGTGCAGGAGGTTTTGCACGCAGACTGGCAGGAGGTCTGGCATTCGCCGCAGCCGCCCTTTGCAGCGCTGTTCTTAAGTACTGTGCTTGTAAGTGTTTTTAAATGCTTCATTTTAGTTTATTCCTTTCGTTTAATAATTACATTAATGAAGATGCGATGCTTCCGATGACCGCACCTATAAAGCAGGACATGCAGACGGGTACAAACCCACCGACAGGCAGGATACCCGGGAAAAATACTGCGCCTAATATGATAAGCGTGACCAGAAAAGCCGCACCTGTACCAAGCCCTACTATAAGGATCCTTCTGCGAAGTCTTCTCCCGGTAAGTATTCCGGAGATAAAGCTTCCGATGGCACAGCAAAGACTTGCAGCAAGTGGTGTAAGCTCTTCGTTTAATGTACCTGCGGATATCAGCATGGCTGCACCGTAGAGACAAAGAAGAGATGAGACTAATCCGACCGCTATACTTATTATAAGGAATATAAAGTTATCCTTGGCGCCGAGCTCCTGTCGGGATGTTTCACGTTTCATGTTGCTCCCCCTTAATTATATTGCTTATTACAAGTATATTTAAGGGGAAGCACATAAATTCGCACATCAGTCAGAAATTTTTTCTTCCTTAGAAGCAATAGACCAACGCTCAACGCTGATTTTAACCTTGTTAGCACCGGTCTCTATTGTGATGATGTCATCCTTGATGTTGGAAACACGGCCGACGATACCGCCACGTGTTGTAACCTCGTCACCGACCTCAAGATTTTTACGCATTTCGTTCTCAGCCTTTTCACGCTTACGCTGCGGACGGATAAGAAGGAAATAGAACACTACGATCATGATAACAAATGGGAGCATCTGAATGAGCATAGCTAACGTGCTGGCACCTTCAGCGCCTGTTGCATCGGTCGTGGTAGCGGTAAGAAATGATGCGAGTTTTGTTAAATCCGGCATATAGCTTGTACACCTCCGTCTATATAATAATCTACCATAACATTATACAGTGTTTCCTCTATTTTGACAAGAGTTTTTTTGTAAAAATACAGAATAAAAAAAAGATGTGAAAATACTGAAAAAAAGCTTGCAATTAATTGAAAAATGTGCTATGATATTAAATGCTGTTCAGTAGGGATAGTTAATAACACTCATAAAGAGTAAGGAGGTGCAGGTAGAATGGCAAAATGCCAGGTATGCGGTAAGGGCGTTAGTTTTGGTATCGCAATGTCTCACTCACATAGGAGAACAAACAGACCCTTCAAGCCCAACGTAAGGCGAGTAAAGGCCATGGTTAACGGCTCACCGTGCCATGTGTATGTCTGTACGAGGTGCCTCCGTTCCAACAAAATCGAGAGAGCGGTCTAATTAACCCTCAGACATAGTCAATAATGCGAAAAGGATAACGCTCGCACAAAAAGTGCGAGCGTTATTTGATATTTTATTGGCAAAATAGCGAAAATAAATATAAAAATATAAAAAACACTTGATTTTTAAATGAAACTGTGGTACAATACCAAGGTGTGTAAACGGACAGTCCTCTGCCGTAATAATATGAGTTTTTCTCGTGTCGTATCGGTCATGAATGTCTGAGAGGAAGGGAGGAGACAAAGAAAATGGATTTGATCAAAGCAATAACCCAGAACCAGTTAAAGGAAATCCCTGAGATTGGCATAGGCGATACCATTAAGGTACACGCTAAAATAAAGGAAGGAAATCGCGAAAGAATTCAGGTGTTTGAAGGAACTCTTATAGCTCGCAAGCACGGTGGAATCAGCGAAACAATTACCGTAAGACGTATATCCTACGGAGTTGGCGTAGAAAAGACCTTCCCGCTCCATTCCCCCAACATTGCTAAGATAGAAGTTGTAAGACGCGGTAAAGTCCGTCGTGCTAAGCTCTACTATCTGCGTGGCAGAGTTGGTAAGGCTGCAAAGGTCAAGCAGGATATCTAAGAAATGCGGCAAAAAGCCAAAGGAAAGGGGAGAACAGGTTGTTCTTCCCTTTTTGCTATTTTGCTTCGATCATAGGAGTTGTTTATGAAAGATAATGATAATGAGCTTCTTCCGGGCGATGATAATAAAGAACAGGAAGCGATCTCTCGGCAGGAAAAGGGCACGAGTGTAAAGCGTGATATTTTCGAATGGGGAGAAGCGCTTGTAAGTGCGCTGATCATAATAATTTTGCTGTTTGCGTTCGCTGTTCGCCTGATAAGCGTATCGGGCACAAGCATGCTGCCTACTCTTCACGACGGCGACTATCTTATAGTGAGCGATATGTTCTATGAGCCGAAGGCAGGAGATATAGTCGTAATAACAAAGCGTACGGCGATGAAGGATTCGATAGTAAAGCGTGTTATCGCTACGGAGTTTCAGACTGTAGATATAGATTTTGAAGCGGGAAAGGTCTACGTGGACGGAGTGGAATCGGAAACGAGCTACACCTATACACCTACTACAGAGCGTGGAGACGTGGTATTCCCGGTAACCGTTCCGGAGGGACATGTATTTGTGCTCGGTGATAATCGTAACGGAAGCACCGACAGCCGAGTATCTGTGTTCGGCATGATAGATGAGAGATATATTGTAGGACGTGCGCTGTTGAGGATATGGCCTATTTGGGACTTTGAGATATTGAAGCACGGCTAAATAAAAAGTAAGGACAGATAAAAATGGTAATACACTGGTATCCCGGTCACATGACGAAGACTCGAAGGATGATGGAGGATTCGCTCAAGCTCGTTGACGCAGTATGTGAGGTAGTAGATGCAAGAATACCTATATCCAGCAGAAACCCGGATATAGCGGTGCTTGCCGAGAATATGCCGAGGCTTATCGTGCTCAACAGATGCGATCAGGCTGAACCGTCAGCAACGGCAAAATGGAAAAGCTACTTTACGTCGCAGGGCTATATAGTGATCGAGACAGACTGCAAGAGCGGTACAGGTACAAAGGCATTCGGAAATGCTGTACGTGAATTGCTTAAAGAAAAAATCGCAAGAAGTGCGGCAAAAGGACAGACGAGGACGCTGCGACTCATGATCGTCGGAATACCGAACGTTGGTAAATCCTCACTTATAAACAGATTGAGCGGAAAAAAATCGGCAAAGACAGAGGATCGTCCGGGCGTAACAAGAGGAAAGCAGTGGATCACGCTTCAGGGTGGCATAGAGCTTCTGGACACACCGGGCATACTTTGGCCAAAGATAGACGATGAGCAGGCTGCACTGCATCTGGCATTTACAGGTGCGATCAAGGATGATGTTCTTGATATACAGGAGCTTGCATGTGAGTTGATAAAGAAGCTTACAGAGATAGCACCGTCTTCGCTGCAAAACAGGTATAACGTCGAGCCTACGGGTGACAGCTATGAGGATATCC